>JBEBWV010000012.1:0-78521 GCA_040391965.1 Achromobacter deleyi
GACCCAAAAATTCATCATTTCCTCAAAACGCTGCTTCAGCAGCTTCATTTACTACTCGTGGGCCAAGCAAAGACAAACGAACGATAGCCGTGAGGACGAAAAGCATCCGCCCAATTCCGACGAGTGTGAGACCACGCTGATCGATTCCACCTTGTGCTCCCGGATTGAAGAACACCGACTCTCCGCATCCAGACAAACTCAGCGCGGCGAGCGCTATCAGAAGGTGCCGTAGAGGCCTTCATCTAGTGTTTGCTTAAAAAAATGGCAACACTGAAAGAAGTTGGGAGTGGGGAGAGTGCGCGCCATATTAGCTATAGACAGTCAAATTTTACCGCCAAGCTTCATACAAATTGTTGAATTGTTCGATTTGTACGAGAGTTACTGATGCCAAATGAGTAATCATTTCGCGAACGGCCGCGGTCGCCCTGACCTGACTGGTTTTTTCATACCTCGGGCTTCTAGAGATTCATGGCCCCAATGCTTGCCCTGCATTCGCCAGCCCGCCGAAATTCGGCAGGGGTTTGATAGCGCAATTTCGAGTGCGGGCGTACTTCGTTGTAGTGCGTACGCCAGTCCTCGATCACAATCGATGCCTCAATTCGATTTCGAAACCACTCCATCGCCAAGCATTCATCACGAAATTTGCCCTTGAAGCTCTCGTTGGTGCCGTTCTGCCAAGGCTTTCCCAGATGAATGAGCGTGGTCTCAATTTTCTCCTGAACTGCCCATTTCAATAGCGCCATACCGACAAATTTCGGCCCGTTGGCACACGCATCAAATTCCACGTCATAGCACCAGACTGCGTTGACTCAACCCCCGCGCCATTGCCCATCAGGCCTGGTCATAGCGAACCTGCGCGCTCACCATTTTTTGCGCCAATCTGCAACATGATCTCAATCTCAAGATCTCGCTCAGCGACCATCTTCTTGAGCCCTGTGTTCTCGATTTCAAGTGCCTTCAGACGCTTAACGTCATCGCTGACCATCGGCAAATCTATTTGATATAAAAAATATCCCAAAATAAAATAAATAAGACTTTGGAGGTTTCAATGATAGAAACTCGCCTGCTACAGCAGTTCATTGCCGTTGCCGAAGAACTGCACTTCAATCGGGCTGCGGTGCGTCTGCATATGGCTCAGCCGCCTCTGAGCCAAGCCATTCGTCGGCTGGAGAGCGAGATTGGTTTCCCGCTGTTCGAGCGCACGAACCGCAGCGTGTTGTTGACGCCTGCCGGCACATCATTTCTGGAGACTGCCAGGCGCATTCTTCAGTCTCTCGATGAGGGGGTGACGCATACCCGTCGTGTCGCCGAAGGGATCGAGGGCCACCTCACGATGACGTTCATCAACATTGTGTCCTATACCCCGTTGCTGCGTGCGCTACGGGGCTTTCGGCTCGCGTCACCAGGGGTAGCGTTCACCATGAAGGAAGCCACGACCCACGAGCAGGTGGAGGCGCTGGAGAGCGGCGCTGCTGATATCGGCTTCATGCGCACACCGGGAACGACCACGCCCCATCTGCGCTTCGAGACTATCCTGCGCGAGCCGATATGCGTCGCGCTACCTGCTGGGCATCGGCTTGAGGACCACCCGTCCGTCGAGTTGGCGTTGCTCAAGGACGAGGCTTTCGTGGCGTCGCCCCGACCGCTGGGGCAAGGCTTTCACGATCAACTTATCCGTCTTTGCCAAGCCGCAGGGTTCCTGCCAAACATTATTCAACAAGCGCGGCAGTTGCAAACCTTGATCGCATTGGTGGCCAGCGGGTTCGGCATTGCCCTGATACCCGCATCGCTGACGATGGGAACGCAGGAAGACATTGTCTTCCGCCCCATCATCGTGGATGCGCCCGAAGATCTGCTGCATTTGGACCTGCTGATGGCGTGGAACGCGGATCAGGATTCGCCGATCCGGGACCGGCTAATCGAGGAAGTCCGAGGCGCTGTTCAGACACTGACTCATTGAGACGCTCAACGTCTTATTTCGCGATAAAAACAGTATTTTACGAACATAAGCGTTGGCACTATTGTGCGGCAGCACCCGATCCCAGAGTGAGGACGGGGCGTTCCTACTCCCGTGACTCACGTCGAAGCACTGCATTGGACTCATGAATAAGGCCTGTCATTTCCATGGCAATGCCTGTTCTCTGCGCAGTTATCCCAAGTCACGTCACTATTGCCGAACCTGGGACAACCATGCCTGCCGCAATTTATGTCTTTTCATTATGTACCTTTGCATTCGGTCTTTCCGAGTTTGTCGTCGCAGGTTTGGTTTCCGCCATCGCGGCCGACCTTGACTCAAAAATTGCCGCAGTAGGCACCGCTATTGCCGCCTATGCCTTTGGCGCAACCATTGGCGCACCATTCATCACAGCCCTCGTCTCGCATTGGAGGGACAAGCACATTCTGATGCTTGCCATGGCGATCCTCGCTGTCGGAAGCGTGCTGATGAGCCTTTCGCCGAATCTGCCCATGCTGCTGGCGATCAGGTTTCTCGTGGGCCTGGGCCATGGTGTTTTCATGGCGGTTGCATCGAACGCCGCCACGAAGCTGGTTGATCAGAAACGTTCCGGACGGGCGCTATCCGTAGTGTGGATAGGGTTGACACTCGCGCTCGCCTTCGGCGTCCCGATTGGAACGTTTCTGGGCAGCATCTGGTCATGGCGAGACATTTTCATGTCTATCGGGGCACTCAGCCTGTTGAGCATGCTCGGATTACTGCTTTTCATGACCAGCAATACAGAGAGTTCGGACGGCGGGCAAGCGAGCGCATGGAAAGGAATCAAGGCCATCACCCATCCGCAATTGCTCATCACCGCCGGCATCGGCGTACTAGTGAGCATTGCGACCTTTTCATTCTTCACCTTCGTCTCTCCCTACTTGCTACGAATCACCGAGGTGGACGTGCAGCAGCTGAGTTTGGCCATGCTGCTGTTTGGCCTGTGCTCCATCGTGGGTAATCTGCTTGGCGGCTATCTGGTGGACAAGATGGACGCGAACCGCAGCACCGCGCTGGCATTGGCGGGCTTGGCCATAAACTTGATCGGGCTCTATTGGTTTGGTCACTCTCCGCTCATGATGACGCTCTTGGTCGGCACATTGGGTGTCTTTTTCTTTTCCATCGTGACCATGTTGACACTGCGCCTGCTGAAACAGGCTCAGTGCTATATCCCGGAGTCAACCGCCGTAGCCGCCGGATTGAATATCGCGTCCTTCAACCTGGGCACAGCACTGGGTGGAGTACTCGGCGGCATCACCATTGCGTTCGGCAGCTTGTCGCACATCCCGCTAGTTGGGGCGTTGGCTGCTGCATTGGCAGCCTCTGTTCTTTTCCTGCAAACCAGGCACTCCAGCACGCAGAGTGCATCAGTTCGCTAATGATGCAACCTGGTCTCGGCACAGGCATGACAGACTTATGCTTATTGACCCGAAACTAGGGCAAGCGCTTTGCTGCGGCTTGTATGGTACTCATATAGGTTGCATGCAACGTCCCAAACTTTGGCAACGGTGAAGCGATTCCGACGCCGGGCCGCGGGGCGAACTATATCCGTAGATATCATTTATCTATCACCACAGATCAATCGACTAGAGGGCGTTTGAGGCCATGCTTTGATCAATTTCTTCCGAGGGTTCGCAACATGGACGCCCTGCTTTCGGTGATCAACGTCGTCGAGTCACTGGCTCAGTTCGAAATGCAACGTCAGATGAGAAAAACAGGGCAAGCAACGCCCTGTTTTTCTCCCTCACCTACCTTCAGCGAATCTCAAAATCAAACAGCAATTCCGGCGCTTCGCCTAATACACGTTCCGCAATCTGACTGCGCAGTGCCGCATGCTCACGCTGTGCGACCGGGTCAGGATTGCCCAACAGGTCAAAGAACGCTGGCGGCAAGACGCCTTCGCGCAGGACAGCCTTAACGCTACGCTCGCCGCGATGCAGGTGAAAGCTGTATGACTTGTCAGCACCTTTGCTGTAGCGCGCTTCGGGTAGCGTCAAATCCACCACGTAACAGCTCCGCGTGACGGCACGCGTGACAAACTCAAAGGCATCGCGCACGCCGGGGCCGGGATGCCCGCTGACGACGCGCAATTCGGTACGCGGCACGGGTGCACCACCCTCCTCCAGTCTTGCCAGTGCGCCACGCAGCCCTTGGAACATCAGCGCCAGCATCGCCAGCGCGCCTTGACCGTGATAGGCATGAACCGCATCAAATGAGATGTTCAGCGGGCCTTGCTCAGCCTGAACCTGCAAGGACGGGTTCGCAGAAATGGTTGGGATATTCATGGATGACTCCTGATGATGAAAGATGGCCGACCGCGACTTGCGGCCGGCGGGACGAGCGGTAGAGGCACGTTAAAAACGCGTGCGCACGGTCAGGCTGAAACTGCGCCCCGGTTCCAACAAGGGGTTCAGGTCAGTCATGGCGTACGCCACGTTGGACGAGGTGGCGGCCGTGCGATAGGCCCGGTCGAACACGTTGTTCACGCCGAATATCAATTGGGTGTTGCCCAGTTGTGGCAAGCCCAGGCGGTCCAACTGCAATTGCGCGTAAAGATTGACGACACCGAATCCGCTGGCGGGATACTCGTTACGCGCGTCATAGCGGCTTTGGCCTTTGGCCCATTGGAGTTCGCCACTTAAGGCGTAGGCCTCGTTGGCACCCATGTACTGCACGCCCATCAGTCCACTCATGGGCGCGATTGACGCCAACGGCCGTCCCGTGCTGCGGTTGGTGGCGTGCAAGTAACTGGCGTTGCCATACAGGTTGACTTCACGCGTCATCTGCCAGCGCCAGTCAAGCTCCAAGCCCTGAATGCGAGCCTCACCGACGTTGCGGCGTTGTGTCGCGGGCAAGCCTTGGTAGGTGGTGACGACGTTTTCGAGGAAGTCCCGATAGTTGCTGCGGAAAGCAGTCAGGCCGACGGTGGCGCTTTCGAAATGCAAACGGCTGCCCACTTCCATATTCGTGCCGCGTTCTGGCTTCAAAGCCGGGTTAGGGATGGTGTAGCTGGTGCCGGTGTAGGCCGCGCTGAACATCTCGGATGTCCACGGCATGCGGAACGACGTACCTACGCTACCCAAGAGTTCGACGATCTCAGTGGCCTTGTACGACAGGCCCAGGCTGCCGGTGGTGGCCGTTTGTGTGCTGTTTTGCGCGGCGCGGAAAGCAGGTAGCAAGTTGGGGGATGGCAATGCATCCAGATCAACGTCAGAACGGAACCAGTCGAATCGACCGCCCGCGGTGACCGTCCACTTGGGTGCGGGCTTCCATTCTGAGGTCAGGAAGGCACCGACGTTGGTCTGGTATTGATTGGGGCCTGTCTTGGTGTAGTTGGTGCTGGTAGTGGTTGTCGTGCCATCAGGCCGGCGCACAGTGATGTCGCTGCGGCTCTCGGAACCGGGACGGCGCTCGTTCATGAAGTCCAGGCCAAACTTGGTTTCTGTATTGGCCCACGGCACGGTGGCCTCTACGTTGCCACCGAAGACGACCGGCCCGATCACGTTGCTGCGGGTATCGACCACACGTGCGGGATTGGTCTGGTTATGCGCGGCCATGACGGTGTTGAATTCGTTCACGTAGACGCTGGCCTTGAGCGCGCTGATAGTGCCGTCGAATTCGCCGGTGTAGGCCAGCCTGCCTTGCTTGACCTGATTGGGGTCGCGGCGGCTGCTGCTGGCGGGATACGGCGGCACCGTGCCCGCGGCGCCATCTTTGACATAGGCCACGCGAGCGCTTGCCTCAATACGCTGTTTGGCGTCGGGCATGTACCCAAGCACAATGCCGCCGCCCGCGCCACGGAAGTCGCTGTTGGGCACTTCGCCCGTAGCACTGTCATAGTTGCTGGAACGACGCCCCGTAGCGTAGACGCGCAGATCAAAGCCGTCGCCTGCGCCTTCCACCGCCACGTTGCTTTGCACCCCGTTGCCGTTGCTGCGGTACGTGACGGAGGCCTCGCCGCCATTCAGGCTGAAGGGCTGAGTAAGATTGCCGTGCGCGCGTTTGGTGACGAAGTTGATCAGGCCACCCAATCCGTCGCTGCCGAAGCGAGACGAGTTGGGACCCCGAACTACCTCTACCTGCTCAATCTCGGTCGGACTAATCAGCATGAATTGCAGCGTATTGCGACCCCGAAAGCGGTCCCCGTCGATGAACATCGGCACGCGCATATCGTTGGTATTCAGGCCACGCAGGAAGATCGTGCCAGCAATACCGCCGCTACGACTGACCGTGGCGTTGGGTACCCGACTCAGCAGGTCGAGCGTGCTCAAGGCATTGACGCGATCAATGTCCTGACTTTCCACCACACTGACGGACTGGGTGACGGCGTGATCAATGGTGGCAGGTGCAGGCGTGGCACCCATGGGACGCAGTCGACCATCGTCAGCCGGGCTATCGGACGTGATTGTGACAGCGGGCAGCTGGGGTACTTCTGCAGCGAAGGCGGAGGTTGAGACGGCAGCGGTCAGCAGACCGGCGCGAACCAGAGGAACAAGCTTGGAGGGGCGTTGCATACAAGGGCACTATGAAAAGTAAAGACCGGACAGGCTCCGCTTCAGGCGGGGCCGGTGGTGGGGGTGGAATCTTTCAACCAAGGCAGAAAGCCGTGCAGGAAGCGGCTGGCGGCGGGCATGAAGTAGCTACCGTGGTGATACATCGGGTCCAGCGAGGTCACGATGAGGCGGCCCGGTGTGCTGTGCTTGTCTTCATAGAGCACGGAGCCAGCACCCGCTTTGTCGATCAAGGACACCGCGCCTGGCGGTGGCGTGAAAGTGCCGTGCTGGTGCCACGTGGCGTCAGACAGCGTGAGGTAGGTGAATAGCGGATGTTCTGGCGAGACCAGCCGCAAGCCGGAATCGGCTCCTGGTTCTTTCCACCACCAGAAATTCACTTCGCAGTTCGTCCAGCGCACGCCGTCCAACCAACGTTCAGAACCGGTCTCGCCCATGGCTACCAGCGTCTTGCCAGCCGCCAGAAAGCGGGCGAAACGCTCGCGCTGAGGTATCAGCAGGTCGGGGTTGGTCCGGCACGACACGATGAGGGCGTCGCAATCGGCGAGTGCGGCGTCGTCCAGGTCACGGATGTAAATGCTGCGGTCGATGTAGGGCACCAGTGCCGCAGTGTGGAAGGTGCGGTGGTGATAGTAGGTACCGGCATCCAGGGCCGCGATGACAGGAGAGCGTGGTGTCATGCGACGTCTCCGTTGAGCCAGTCAAACAGCTGCGGCAAGAGGCGTCCGGTGCTGTCGGCGCTGCCCGCATACATCCACAAGTCGTTGCCGGAATGCACGAGCAAGCGACCACCGCCAGGGAATGCCATCAGCCAGTCCACAGCCAGGGCGTGTCGCCCCAGTGTGTTGAGTACCTGTGCACCGGACGCAGGCGGGTTGGTCCCTCGGGCATAGAAGCCCGCAACGCCACGCCGGAACGTCAGGTGCTCCGGGTCTACGCCGTCGAAGATTGGATGGGGCGCACTGGTGTGTATGCGCAAACCCGCCAAGCCGTCAGGCTCACCAGGCACAAAAGGCGTTAACCATTGCAGGAACGAATACGCAACGTGGCCGTTAAATACCACGGTGCCGCCTGACAGCAAGTAGTTTTCCAGTTGCTCGCGCGCGCTCAGCAGATAGCGTTGGTCGGCGTTGGACGGCACCAGAAGTGCCCGATAGCGGGAAAGATTCAGAGTGTGCAAGGTATAGAGCGGCACGGACTCTGCGCGCGGCTGTGGTCCGACTGTTAGTGCGGCCGGGCCGTCGCCAGTCCAATGATTTAAGTAAGCGATGGGATTTGTCATGGTTCAGCGAAAGACAGGAATTACGCCGTGAATGTCACCGGAGTCACCACGCAGAGTCGTCACGCGCACCGGCAACTGATATAAGCGGCTCAAGCGCTCGTCGACACACATGTCGGCGGTTGGCCCAACTTCGCAGGCATCGGTATGCATCAACAAGGTCTGGTCGGCGATGTGTTGCGCGTGCTGCGGCTGATGGGTGGAGAACACCACCGTCAGGCCCTGCTCCCGAGCCAGGCGGCGCAGCAGCGACAGGATGATGTCCTGGTTGTGCAGGTCCAGCGCGGCACTGGGTTCGTCCAGGACGATGATGGGACTGGCGCTGGCCATGGCGCGTGCAATGCAGACCAGTTGTTGCTCACCACCGCTCAGGGCCTGAAACGGGCGATCCGCCAGATGCTCCAACCGAACCGCCCGCAAGCATTCACGTGCGATCTCCCGGTCGCGCGCACCGGGTGACGCGTACCAGCGCAAGTGGCGGGCGCGGCCCATCGTGACCATGGCGAGCACGTCGTAGGCGAACAGCGCATCACTACGTTGCGGCACGTAGGCGGCATGGCCTTGCAGGTGCACCACACCGTCAGCGGGCGTTTGCAGGCCTAGAATGGTTTTCAATAAAGTGGTCTTGCCGCGCCCGTTAGGCCCCAGCACCGCGAGAATTTTTCCAGCAGGTAGATGCAGCGACAGGCCAGACAGCAATCGGCGTCCTCCCGCTTGCACGGCCAGATGTTCCAGTTCAAGCATGCTGTGCTCCCCTGCCCTGCGTGCGGCGCAGTAGCCACGCAAACAGCGGCGCACCTATCAATGCCGTGATGACACCCAAGGGAATCTCGGCGCTGGTTGCGCTGCGCGCCACGGTATCGACCAAGACCATGTAAGTGCCACCGAGTAGCGCGCTGGCGGGAAGCAGCACGCGGTGGTCCGGGCCGACCAGCATGCGTGCGATGTGCGGCACCACGAGCCCCACCCAGCCGACCGTACCGGAGACGGCCACACTGGCCGATACCACCAGCGTGGCGCAACCCAGCAGCACCCATCGCAAAGGCTCCACGGCGATGCCCATGGCGCTGGCCTGCTCGTCACCGAGCGACAGGACGTTGATGCGAAAACGCAGCGCATATAGCAAGCCCATTCCCGCCGCGATGGGCAGTGCCGCCGCAGCCAACTTGGTATAGGAGGCCGTGGCGAAGCTGCCCATCAGCCAGAACACGATGGCGGGCAGACTGTCATTGGGATCCGCAAAATAGGTGACGAGCGAGATCAACGCTGAGAAAAAAGCACTGGTCACGACGCCGGCCAACACCAGCATCAGAATGGTTGTGCGTCCCTGCGAGCGTCCCAACAGGTAAACGATGGTGACGGCCAGCAAACCACCCGCGAATGCCAGGCCCAGCGTCGCCCATAGCGAGGAAAAAAGCAGAATCGCCGCGCAGCCACCAAACGCAGCACCTGAGGAAATTCCCAGGATCTGCGGCCCGACCAGCGGGTTACGGAATGCGCCTTGCAAGGCTGCACCACATAAGGCCAGGCTGGAGCCTGCCAGCACCGACAGAAGCACGCGCGGTAGACGCACTTGCATGACCACACGGTGCTCCGCCGCGCTGACGGTAGGCAGCCACGACGCCAGATCGTCAGGCAACGCCCACCCCGCCAACACGCTGGAAACATGAGAGATCGATAGTGGATAACGTCCAATGCACAGCGCCACCAACATGGAGGCAGGCAGTGCCAGCGCCATCAGCAGCCAGGGCCAGGACAGCGCACGACGCGGGCTCCTGACGATGGCTGCTGCACTGATATCAACGTAGGTATTCATAGCCCGCGGCCTTCTCATTGAGTTGTGTGCGCAGCACGGTGTCGATCTCGCGCGCGTCAGGCGTATAGCCGTAGAGTTGGACGTAGGCCTGCGCAATGTGATCGCGCAACGGCCAGTGAAAACGCGTTGGATGCAGCAGTTGGCTGAGCCACTGCCAGTAGAGCGGCGACTCCTGATTGGGCGGATCCCAGAGATAGCCTCCCGCCGGAATTTTGTAGACGCGACGATTCACGACAGCCGGAAGGTCCGCGAACAAAGGGTCCTGGTAGATCATGTCTGGCGTGAGGCCGGGCTCGAAGTTGTTCAGCAAGATCACGTCCGGTGCCCACGCCATGATCTGTTCGATGTTGACGGTTTGACCACTGGCGATGGCGGCCGACACATTGCGTCCGCCCGCCAATTTGATGTCGTCGTCAAAACTGGTGTTGCTGCCGGCGGCGCGATACTGCGGCGCGTATCGAGCCAGATACAGCACGCCGGGACGCTCGTCCGCACGCAATGCGCCGGTGACGGTGGCGATGTCTGCGCGGACCTGTGCACGCCATTGCAACTGCGTCTGAGCGCGGGCTTCCTGCCCCATTGACAGGCCCATCAGGCGGATCCATTCACGAGTTCGGGCCTCGGTGCCATAGATCAGCGCAGCCACCGGCAGCCCCGCGTTGCGTAGCGGCGCGATCAGGTCGTCGCCCATATGCCCCCACTGCCAGACCAGATCCGGTTGAATCTGCAGCAGCGTTTCCACATTGGGCACAAAGCCGGAACGCGTAATGTCGGTTCGCACGTGGGCGATGGCCGGGAAGATGCGAGCAAGCAACCCGTCTTCCATCAAGGCGTAGGCCGTCGGGTGCATGCCCGCCAAATGCTGCACACCGCCGTCCAGCGACATCAGCAATGAACCGGCGGGCATGGGCAGCGTGACGACACGGTCTGCGGGTGCGGCCAGAGTCACCGCATTGCCCAGCATGTCTGTGAACATGATGGGAGCAGCCTGCCCAGAAGCAGACAGCAGGAACAAAGCCGCTACAGCGGCATTGCGTAAGAATGAGATAGCCATGAGGGAGTGGATATGCAGCCAGGCGCCCGTCGGGGTAACGTGCGCAGTGGTAAGATTGGTAATAGGAATCAATCCTATTCATTCTATGCCTGCGTTCCACCATCTCAAATGACTATTGTCAATTCGTCCCTGCCCTCTCTAATTTCCGCGCTGCGCCAACATCCTTGGTTCGAGGGCGTGGATGAACACGCCCTTTTCGCACTGGCCGAACGCAGTCGATGGCTGCAATTCGAGGTGGGCGATACCTTGTTTTCCGAGGGACAGGCAGCCACGTCATGTCTGCTGATCTGCGAGGGTTCGGTGCAGGGATTGCGGCACACTGCCGATGGCGACGACAAAATATTCGGCCATGTCGGCCCCGGGGGTTGGCTGTCGGTGCTGACGCTATTTGAGACGGTGCCTCGCCATTTGCACAGCGTGCGTGCGCGCACGCCTGGCAACGGCTGCCTGCTGCATGGCGAGGCATTTCGTCAGCTTTGGCTGGACGATGCACGCTTCGCCCGCCGCGTGATGACCCATAGCGCCAACTTGATCCGCCATCACACGGACCAGATCGATTGGCTGACATCCAGCTCTGCAGAAGAGCGCTTGGCGGAATACGTGCTGCGCGCAGGCAAGCCGCAGACCAATCAACCCGTAACGCTGCCGCTTACGCATTCCCAGATCGCGGTCAAATTGGGGATGCGCGCCGAAACGCTGAGCCGCATCTTCGCCAAGTGGCGGCGCGAGGGATTCATATCCGACAGGCGCGGCGCGTTATATGTGCTGAAGATCGACTCGCTCAAGCAGCTTGTCTCGCACTTTTGATCCGTGGGGGGGTCGGAGGACGTTGTCTATTGCGACGGCTGGTGTTCTTTTGACGCTGTGCGGGTTGAGCAAGCACGGCACTGCCTTCCCTGGCGTAGGTCACAATGGGATTGGTCCAATCATCGCTGGCACGAGTGGCGCTCTTGCGCCTCGAATGTGGTGCTTCAAATGTTCGGAAGATGCTGCAGGGACGCCAATATCGACGCCGCTGGTCGCCCGATATTGGGCGGATCGCGTAGCGTGGGTGGAGCGCGCAATTGGCCTGACCATTAAGACAGTGACAAGCGCGCGTAACCCGCGATCTTAAGCCCGCGCCACTGCTGGTCAAGCATCGCGCGGCAATGCAGTTCAAGTATGCCGCGCCATTGCAGTAGAAGTATCCAGCGCCAATACCGTTCAAGTATTCAGCACCATTGCAGTTTATATATCCAGCATCATTGCAGTTTATGCATCCAGCACCGTTGCAGTTTATGCATCGCGGGTTACGCGCGGTTAACGGTGGTTTTCTTGCCTCGGTTTTCTCGCGCTCCACCCACGCTACGAACGATCGCCGTTGCACGGGTGGTGGTCGTGCCACCAGCACGATGGGTATCGTAGCGTGGGTGGAGCGCGCGATTGGCCTGACCATTGAGACAGCGGCAAGCGCGCGTAACCCGCGATCTTAAGGCCGCGCCAATGCTGGTCAAGCATCGCGCGCCATTGCAGTTCACGTATCCAGCAGCATTGCAGTTTATGCATCGCGGGTTACGCGCGGTTAACGGTCGCTTTCTTGCCTCGGTTTGACGTATCTCTTCTTAAGCCAAGCCCAGTTCTTTCTTTTTGCGCTTGACCCACGCACCGATCAAGCGATCTGCGGCAATCCCCAGAAACGCGATACATAAACCCGCCACCAGTGCTTTGCCAATTTGATTGCCCGAACGCGCTGCGTTAATTGAGGCACCCAAATCCTGAGTCCCAATCAGCGCCGTAATCGCGACCATGAACAAAGCCATGAAAATGACCTGATTTACGCCCAGCATAATTTCAGGCAAGGCAATGGGTAGTTCCACCTTCACTAAGCGCTGCAATCGCGTCGCACCTTGTTGTGTGGCTGCTTCCATAATCTGCACCGGTACACCACGTAGGCCCAGCATGGTGTAGCGAATCATCGGCACCACGGCAAACAACAACACGGCGATGATGGCTGATAAATCACTTACCTTGAACAACATCACTACCGGAATCAGGTAGATAAATGATGGGAAGATCTGTAAAAAATCACACACGCCCGCTGCAAAACGAGACCAACCTGCACTACGCGAGGCGGCAAGTCCGATAACAAAACCCACACTTACGCAAACCACGACCGCCGTACCAATCATGTACAGCGTCGTCATCGCCTCATTCCAAAGTCCAGTGGCTGCCGGGAATAACACAAGCAAACCGGCAATCAGCGCGACAGACCAGCCACCCAAGCGATAGCCGAGCAATGCGATCAAAGCCACAAAGGTAATCCACGGAATCGCCTGGAAAAAATTACGAGTCGGAATCAAGATTTCAAGCAGCGTGAAATTGCGGAATGCCTGGACCGACTCATATAGATTCAGGTTGACCCAATCGATTCCCGCGTTCCAGTACGGCGCGGTTGTGATGCTGCGCGCGTCGCTCAGTAGCGCCAAATCAGGCAGCGCACGAGCAAGCAACATACTCGTTACCAGGAACGCCAGCGCGATCACCACATATGGGTGACGTCGCCACCAAGCAAGACTCGGGTCCGTGTACACGGGTTTCTTTAACGCATACGCCCGACTCAAGCGGTCTAACACCACGCCGATCACGACAATTGCAATGCCCTGCTCCAACGCCTCGCCCAAGCGTAAGGACTGTAGTGACGTCAGCAACTCATTGCCAAGGCCGGACGCCCCGATTAACGCGGCTAACACAATCATGGCCAGCGTTTGCATGATGCCTTGGTTCAGGCCCACCAGTAAGACTGCACGGGCGGCCGGTATTTGCACTCGCCACAACAATTGCCAGCGCGTGCAGCCCATCATTTTCCCCGCTTCAAGCACCCCTTGACGCACGCCGTCCAACCCGAGTGCGATGCAACGGGCGACGGGCGGCACGGCAAATAAGGCAGTCGCGATCATGGCGGGCACATCGCCCACGCCATACAACACGACAATCGGCACCAGGTACGCAAATGGCGGCATGCTCTGCAGAATATCGAACATGGGGGTGATTGCGTTTTTAAAGCGCTGGCTTTTACTCATCAATACTCCGGCGACCAAGCCAATCAAAAAGACCAGTGGTACCGTGATCAATACAAGAGAAAACGTCTGCATTGACGCCTGCCAAACGCCAAACAGTGCCAAATACGTAAACGCGACGGCACCGAGCAGCGCGGTCTTCCAACCGCCAAGCCAATGCCCCAACAGCGCCGTCAAACCCACCACCGTGACCCACGGCAGCGCTGGGACATTCTCTGAGAAACCATCAAACAATAACGACTCGGTCAGCCACAAGGGATGCGCCAGCAGCGCTGAGACGCCACGGGTCAGATCACGAGGCGTGAACGCAATAGATGTACCTTCAAAGAAATGCAGCCCGTACACGAGCCATTCAAAGAAAGAATCTATCCAGCCTTCAAGGGGCAACATCCAGCCAGTTGGATACTTTGCGACCCAGTCCAGTCGTGTGACGGCGAATTGACCCAGCACAATAATGGCCAACGCCGCGACCCAAAACAGAAGTCTGTACTGAATGGATTTGCCACCCCTGTCCGTCCGCGGCGCGGTAATGGGGCTAACCGTGGCGGCAGGCTCGGTAGATTGGCGCACACCGGAAGCCGATTGATGAAGACTTTCGTTCGATAAGCTTATACGGCTCATTGGAATAACGCCCGTGCCAAATGCTCGCGGCTAACTCGACCCACCAATAAGCCCGCGGCGTTCACGACCGGCAAGGCTCGATCGGATTCGATTACACGCTTTGCTATTTTTTCCAATACGTCCGTATTCCTGACCACATTCAGATCCCCTGCGAAAGACAAATCGCCAGGATCGGCAGGCCCCATGATTTTCTGGACGGTGATTAATTTGGCGCGTGGCGCGTACTGCACGAACTTTTTCACGTAGTCGTTGGCGGGGGTCATCAACAATTCACCAGCGGTGCCAATTTGCGACAGGCGGCCATCTTTCATGATGGCGATACGGTCACCCAAGCGTACGGCTTCGTCGAAGTCGTGCGTGACAAACACAATGGATTTGTTCAGGCGGGATTGCAGGCTCAAAAACTCATCTTGCATCTCGCGTCGGATGAGAGGATCCAGTGCCGAGAACGGCTCATCCAGAAACCAGACATCACATTCACCAATCAGGCTGCGTGCAATCCCGACACGTTGTTGTTGGCCGCCTGATAATTCGCGAGGAAAATTGTGCTCGCGCCCTTCGAGACCCACAGTTGCCACCAGTTCACGCGCTTTGGCTAAACGGATAGCTTTCGGAACGTTTTCGATTTCGAGTGGGAAAGCGATGTTGTCCAGCACCGTGCGGTGCGGCAGTAGACCAAAATTCTGAAACACCATGCCCATTTTGCGGCGACGAATTTCAGTCAGGCTACGGCGTGAAGCTTGTAGTAGGTCAACGCCGTCGAATATCACTTGGCCGGCACTGGGTTCAACCAGCCGCGTGAGACACCGTACCAGCGTAGATTTACCCGAACCGCTCAAACCCATGACGACAAGAATCTCACCCGCGTGAACGTCAAAACTGACGTCGCGAACGGCCGCAATCAGGCCTGCGGATGCCAGCGCATCATCGCTTGGGTCGTATTGATGTTTTTCGAGAAAGCCAGGGGCACCTTTGCCAAATAACTGCCAAAGATTTTTACATGAAATTTTTACCAAATCGCTCATAGCCGGACCTGTCAAATAAGCGCGCAAAAGCGCAGTCACTTACCGACCGCATCAGCGGCATTACCAAATCAGAGCTGATTCAGAACAAAAAACTATGCAGTATCGGCAAGTGTACGAATTGAGTTTGGATAAAACACATAATGGCGCGAAGACCCATTTACCTGGCGTCTGACCAAGTAAATGAAGTCTCGCGCATCACGCATTAGCTAGCGCAAGCTGGCATCCATGCTGCTACCTGTTTCTCATTATTTTTAATCCACGCAGCGGCAGCAGCGTCATGCGTCAAACCGTCAACATCCGCCAGCGCGGCAGCGTGATCGATCATCGGCCCGGTAAAGTTGATGTTTTTAATCAACTCATAACCACACGTCCATTTCTTCTCAAAGCCGGACCAAGCCGCTTTTTTCAGATAGCCACCCTTGGGTGAGCCGCAATCGTAGGTTTTGTCTGGGTTCGTGCCCCATTTCGGATCTTCCGTGCAGGCTTTCTCGTACTCCGGAAATTCAACGAATTTTCCTGAAAAAGCGGCGCCGACCCAGTTGGGTGCCCAGTTAAACAGCACAATAGGTTCTTTACGTGCGGCGGCTGATTTCAATTCACCAAACAACGCGGCGGCGGAGCCTGCATTAACCACGGTGAAGTCCAGGCCTAGTGCCTCGATCTTTTCTTTGTCGTGTTTAATCCAATCGACGGGACCGGCCAAATAGCGCCCTTTAGGGGCTGTCTCAGGTGCCGCGAATTTGGCGGCACATGCGTTGAGTGCTTTCCAATCGGGCAAGCCGGGGCAGATTTCTTCCATGTAATCTGGATACCACCAGTCTTCACGCGTCGTTGCGGTGTGGCTGCCCAAATCGACCATACGACCTGCCTTCACTTCCTTCATGAAGCTGTCGTTCATCGTGCCTTCCCAAACTTCCATCTGTAAATGCAGATCGCCCAATCCCATAGCCGCAAATTGCCCCTGACTGTCTGATGGCACGATTTTGGTCTGGTAGCCCATTTTTTCAAGCAGCTGCTGCGCAACGCGTGCGAGCACTTTTTGACTCGACCAATTGTTGTCGACGATCTTGATCGGGTCGCTTGATTCTGGGGTAAAGGCGTAAGCGGGCGCGCCGATTACAGTGGCGGCTAGCAGCATGCTAGCGCTGAGTTGGTTAAACATTTTCAATGAGAACATTCCTCCATTTTGATGAAAGAGTCATACATCAACTCGTTTCAAGATTTTGATAATTGATCCGGCCGTGTCATTCACACGAACGATTCTTTTATCAAGAGCATGGCAGCTTGTCGCTGCCCTGCGAGAGCAAGAATGGGAGCCGCCACATGAGCGTGGCTCGATGTGGCGCGCGCAATAGGAATACGGTTGGCGAGCGTGTCGCCAACGCAGTAAAACCATACGGTTCAGAATGCCGGATTTACTTCGGACAATTCGAATGGAACTACTTCCCAGCGCTACCCACGGCACCACTGCGTTATCGCTTCCAGCGAATTATTCAGTGCTGCGTTGCATCCGGGTATGTGGATGATTTTGAAAACTGCAATTTAGCCGCGTAGGCTGCGTTGACCCAGTCATTTAGACTGGAGTACTGATGTGATGAATATATCATGTTTTTTGGCGAGTCTCCCATTTTCCAGCCCACGCGGACAACCACGCCCCTCTACGAAGCGATTCAAATATTGATCGCAATCCACAAAAAATAGAGCCTGAAAATACAGAGACCGGAGGCACGGATTTGAGCTGCCGCACAGAGGGATAATGCGTGGCTGCTCGGTCGAATAATTCTTGCATACTGATGCAGCAGAATCGTGATATTCAGGCCATTCAATGTGCGCTGGATGACGACGTAAATTCTATTTACGATCAACGCCAAAATGATATGTCGTCGCTTCCAAACGAACGTCAATATGTGTTTACAAAGTGTCTCGAATCACGATTGACGAAGCCTGGGCGGGTGTCCATGATTCGACCCCAGTCAGTGGCGAGTGTCAGGGTCAAAAACAAGCAATAGCATTTGCCCTGAGCTCCGCCTAAAGCCTCTGCTTCCGAGGCTCCCGTAATCGCAAATTCATACCCTGACACCTCTCTCAAACTTGACGGCTAATCCCCGCTTGCGCCTGGCCACCCTCGCCGGGTCGTGTTTTCTCGGTGGCTGCTCCACGCTGCATCCGGGCAACGGCACCGGGGGGGCTACGAGACGTCAACGTCAACGTCATCGGCTCGCGCCGCCAGCCCGGCACCCGCCAAACGAAAATCCCGGGCAGATTTCATATTTAGAATACTAAATACTATTTTACGGCCAGTTTAATTCACCATTTTTACGCCCGCAGCTGTAATAACTTTGGCCCATTGCGCCCGCGTATCGCGCAACCATTGCGCCGATTGTTCTGGTGTCATCCCGGTAGGCGTGTAGTCCCACTCGACGTTTTGCGTCTTGATACTGGGCAGGTTAAGAACCGCAATGACTTCCTTTTGCAAGCGTTCTACGACAGCCGGTGGAGTGCCCTTGGGCGCCATAATTGCGTAGGCGAACTCCGCTTTGAATCCTGGAAAGCCACTCTCAGCCACCGTAGGCACTTCGGGGGCCAATGCCGAGCGTGTGCTGCTGGAGACCGCCAGTGCGCGTAGTTTTCCGGCCTTCACCTGAGGAAGCACCGCCTGTGTAACCGCGAATACGGCCTCTACTTGGCCGCCCATGGCGTCCACGACAGCAGGGCCCGAGGCCTTATAGGGAACATGCGCGAATGGCACGCCGGTGGCGGCGATCAACGATGCGAATGTCAGGTGACTAGGAGAGCCCACCCCGCCAGAACCATAGTTCAACGGTTTGGTCTTGGCCAAGGCCAGGAGCTCGGGCAGTGTTTTGGCAGGCACGTCAGGCCCGACGGCAAGCATCTGCCCATAGGTGACGGGCACAGAGATAGTCGCGAAGTCTTTCTCGGGATCGAACGGCAACTTGTCATAGACGCTGGGATTAACCGTAAACGTTGTGTCAATGGCAAATAGCAGTGTGTATCCGTCGGCTGCCGATCTGGCGACGGCTGCCGTGCCAATGTTGCCCCCGACGCCGGGACGATTCTCGACCACGAAAGGCTGGCCCATTCGTTCAGACAATTTGGAGCTGACCATGCGGCTAAAGGTATCAAGCGCGCCCCCTGCTGTGGATGCTACGACGACATGCACGACACGATCAGGATAGTCGGCGTGAGCCGCGCTGGATGCAGCGGCACCCAGCATCAGACAGGAGGAGAGAAGCAACGAACGGGTCGTTGTGGCAGACGTACTCTGGAAAAGACTCATGGGAATGCACTCCGCAGGATACGCAAGGTCAGCTGCTGCATGTCAGGTGAGCAACAGCACTCAGTGAATTCTTTATCAAAATTCATGAAATAAAGAAGACGGTATACGATATACCAGAAAATCTGAGATGTCGTCCTGTGGAATACCCAAATACCGGACTCCCTCCTCGTCTGGTAATTGCGCTGATTCGGCACTGTCGGCGTTGCGAACAGGCAGGGTCACCGGGTTCGTCAGAAGACGCTTACCGTAAGTGTGAAAAAGTAGACCCGGCAGCCGCTGTGGCGCCAGTGGTTGGATGTGTTCGAGCTTTGGCTGGGCGTTAGCTGCGCGCAGCAGGATCCGCGCCCTTGCCGCCTATTCGCCCCGAAGCCATCCGATGCCCGCCCAGCCGGGAAGCAACAGTGCCGCCGACCAGATAAATGCCGACACCCAGTTTGCAATCTGGAAAGTGCTTGCCCGCATGGCGAATACGCCGATCAGCATGGGTACCGTAGCCCGAAAAGGGCCAAAGAACCGGCACAACACAATGCTCAACACGCCCCAGCGCCGAATGAAAGCGGACGTGCGCATAAGCAGTGCGGGCCTGCGGCGCAAAGGTGCCCATTGCACGAGCGCCGGCCCGACGCGTACTCCCACCACGTAGGCTACCCAGTCCCCCAGCGCGGCCCCGATGGCAATGGCGAGCCAGACATGGAGCAGTTGCCCCACTCCTGTGCCCAGCAACGCGCCGATCGCCAGCAACAACGCGATTCCTGGGACAAAGAGCGCCACCATTGGCAAAGACTTCACGAAGGCAAAGGCAAAACCGATGGCGGGCAACCACTGCTCGTGAACATGGGCGAAGGCCAGGACCTGGTCGAAAAGCGGGCCGAAAAAAGAGGACATGAGCAGCAGGCGAGCGAGGTGAACGCTTGAGAAAATACTGGAATTTCACCTTAACACGCAGGCTCGGCCCTCCTCGTGGCAAACGCCCCCCCCGTTACCGATGCCTAACTTCCGGGATTGGCAAAGGCTTCCGAGAAGAAATAATCCTTCCACGATGCTGCTTTGGTTTTCAACACGCCAATCTCATGCAGTTTGTCGGCATACACCTGTGTCTGCTGCGGACTGATGGTGAACTGGTTCTCAGGATCATCGATGATCTTCTTCACAAAATCCGGAGGCAGCTTGGAGTTCTGCTGCCGAATGAAGATCTCGGCGGCCTCTTGCTTGTGTGCCGGAATCCATGCCGCCGCCTCCGCCAACGCACCATAGAAGGCCTGGTAGGTCTTGGGGTTGGCGTCGTGAAATTTCTGCGTGGTGTAGAGCACGTTGAACGTTGCCGGGCCACCCAAGATGTCGTAGGAACTGATGATTTTATGCACTGCCTTATTGCGTTCCAACGCCTGGTAGTAGAACGGCGCGCTGGAAAAATGTGCGTTCACTTCCAGACCGCCTGAGATCAAGGCGGTGGTGGCGTCTGGATGCGGCATGCTGATGGAAATATCGTCAAAGCGCTTGAAGTTCTCGTTGCCATAGCGCTTGGCGGCTTCGATCTGCAATGTGCGCGATTGAAAACCTACGCCGGCAGCGGGTACAGCAATGCGGTCTTTTGACGAGAAGTCGTCCAGCGTCTTGACGGCGGGATTATTGCTAAGAAGATAGTTGGGTAAAGAGCCTAGCGCCGCCACCAGTTTCACACCTTGCTTGCCACGCGTGCGGTCCCACAACACGAGTGCTGGCGGCACGCCCGCCGACACCATGTCCAACGCATCGGCCAGTAGCGCTTCGTTCATGGCAGAGGCCCCCGATATCTGGGCCCAATCAACCTTGATGTCCAGCCCGGCCTCTTTGCCGTGTTTCTCGATTAGCTTCTGGTCCTTGACCACATCCAGAATCAGGTAGGCGATGCCAAATTGCTGGGCTACACGCAGCGTGCCCTCCGCGTGAGCGGAGGCGGTGGACACGCCAAGCGCCACCGCAAGAAACGTTGAATGCACGGCGACGTGCCGCAGGCGGAAAGGTCTGAGAGGCATGGCGCAGTGGTTCCTTGGACGAGATGGTTCACAAGCAAGATGGGTGGCGATCCTAGCAACAGCCGACACCGTAGCGAACGATCAAATTGCGCTATGCAAATAACGATGAAGGCGGAGGTGCCATCGTGGGGTCCGATAAAGCGTCGCCATTCTGGAAACAAGCATATACCTAGATATTCTTTGTCTGCACAGCATGCCCTCCGTAGCATGACTCCAAGTTATTTCACATGAATATTGGGGTCTGGAAGCATGAGTTCGCACACGAAGCTGTCATCCACCGACACGGCGCGTCGGCGCTTGTTGTTCCATATCGCTGCCGTTGCCGGGGCAGGCGCAGCAGGCGTCTTGCCAGGTGTGTCGTTTGCGCAGGCGCGTGAACAAGCCACGTTGGCATCGGGTAGCGCGGGCTATACCTGGGCCCTGCCCTTCGTAGCCGAAAGCGGTGGCTATTGGAAAGCGCGCAATGTGGACTTGAAGGTACTGGACTTTCCCACCGGACGTGACTCGATGCAGGCCCTGCTCGCCGGGTCGGCCAACTTCTCGACCACGACCGACACACCGGTGGTGTTCGCGGTGCTGCAAGGCTTGAAACCCGGCATTCTGGCCAACTTCAGCCGTTACTCCTACGACATGAAGATTGTGGCGCGCAACGGCAGCGGCATCGTGGCCGACAAGCCCGCCAGTCTGAAGGGCAAGAAAATTGGTACGCCCGCCGGCACCTCAGGTCAGTATGCGTTGGCCAAGTACCTGGAGTTCGCCAATCTGCGCGCCAGCGACATCACACAGGTGAACCTCGCCCCCACGGACTTGATCGGTGCCTTGGTGCGCGGCGATATCGACGCCTTTTCGTGGACGGCGCAAGCGGGCAACGCCGCGCTGCGCCAAAGCGGTGGCAACGTTTTTTTCCTGACGCAAGATGGCTACGAAAAGTACTTCCGTAGCCATCAACTTCTGCTGGTCAATGAGAACACGCTTGAAACGCGCCCGGCGCTGGTCAAGGATGCGATTGGCGCACTGCTCGACGCCGAAAAGCGCATTGATCAAGACCCGGCCTGGCCCGAGTTGATTGCCGCACGCATCCGAAGCTCGGCCGCCGAGGTCAAAGAAGCCACATCGGTATTCGAGTTCAAGGTGGGATTCGACGACAGCTTTATCGACGATCTTGTGAGTCAGGCCAAGTGGGCGATTGACGCCAAGCTGGCCCCTGCACCGTCGGGCGATCTGCGTGCCTTGTTTCGCGCCGCGATCAAAGATGCCCCCCTGTCCGCCGCCGCGCCCGATCGCGTCAAACTGGCCTGACGGCATGGGCAGTTTGATTCAATTCCAACACGTGTCGCAGTTCTTCGCGACACGTGGAAACGCCCCTGCACAGGCGCTGGATGCGGTGTCACTGAACCTGGAGGCAGGCGAATTTGTCTGTCTGATTGGTCCTTCAGGCTGCGGCAAGACCACACTGCTTCACTTGCTGGCCGGGTTTCTGGAGCCTACCGATGGCACGGTGCTGTTTCATGGCAGCCGCGTCGAACGCCCCGGCCCCGAACGCGGCGTGGTCTTCCAGGAGTACGCCCTGTTTCCCTGGATGACGGCGCGCCAGAACGTGGAGTTCGGGCTGCGTGCGCAGGCCACGCCAAGCGCGGAACGCCATCATCGCGCCGTGCTGGCACTGGAGCGCGTGGGTCTGGCTGACGCCGCTGACCGGTATCCCCATGAGTTATCTGGCGGCATGCGTCAGCGTATCGCGGTGGCGCGTTCCCTCGTGGTCGAACCCAAGGTCTTGCTGATGGATGAACCCTTTGCCGCGGTTGACGCCATGACACGCGCCGCGTTGCAAAAAGACTTGCTGCGACTCTGGCAGGAAACGGGCGTGTCCGTGCTATTCGTCACCCACAACATTGACGAAGCCATTTTCCTTGCGCAGCGGGTCATTGTGATGGCGCCCCATCCAGGGACGATCAGTGACGACATCCCTATTGATCTGGACTACCCACGTCAACGCGGCTCGATCGAGTTCGCGCACCGCTACAACCAAATTGAAGCCGCTCTGGCTGCTGGCGCCTACAGGCAAGCACTATGACATCAACGACGCTGGGCCAAGTGCCCGACCCTCGCTCGCAGGCTGCTGCTCCTATCCATCCGGAAGCAGCCGCTGACCATCGTGCGCGACGTTCACAAGACAGTGTGGCCGATCGATTCCAACACGCTCACCGTCAGCACGAACGCCGCAAGCGCCATCAGCGCCTGCTGTTGAACCTGACCGGTGTGGTGCTTTTCCTGCTGGGATGGGAAGCCATTCCGCATGTCTTTCCCTGGATGAATCCGGCGTTGTTCCCACCGCCCTCGCGCGTGTTGCAAGCCGCGCTCCCGCTCATTGCGTCCGGCGAATTGGCATCTCATGTCACTGCCAGCCTGACACGTGCCGTCGCCGGTTTCAGCATTGCGCTGGTGGCAGGCATCACGGCCGGTTTGCTGACGGCTCGTATTGAGCCCTTGCATCACCTCAGCGAACCCGTGCTGCATGGCTTTCGCTCAGTTCCGTCGTTGGCTATTGTGCCGCTGGCTGTCTTGTGGTTCGGGATTGGGGAACTGCCGAAGATCGCGCTGATTGCCTGGGGCGCATTTTTTCCCATCTGGATCACCACGTTCATCGGCGTGCGTGATACGAACATTGTGTACCTGCGCTCTGCCGCGGCACTGGGAGCCGGCCGCTTTCGAACCCTGTTCTTAGTCATTCTTCCGGCGGCTCTGCCCTTCATCCTGGCGGGCGTACGGCAAGCCATCGCGGTGTCGCTGATCGTGTTGGTTGCTGCAGAACTTTCCGGCTCAACCCGGGGCATTGCCTACATGATGTCGCTGGGCCACCAGTTGTTCCAGGTAGAAATTATGTTCATCGGTCTGGTGCTGCTTGGAGCCTTCGGTTTCCTGGCGGACCGTCTATTCGTCTGGACCGCCAAGCGGCTGTTTCCCTGGTACCAGAGCGCGTCCTGATATGAACCCATCTCGCACGTTGGTGCTGCATAACGCCAACATTCACACCTTCCACGATGCCTATCCGCTTGCCCACGCCATCGCCCTGCGAGACGGCCGAGTGGCCGCCTATGATGACGCGGCGCTGGCGTTGGCACGCGACGATGTGCGCACCCTGGATTTACAAGGTGCCACCGTCATTCCAGGCATCAACGACAGCCATGCGCACATGGAGCGCGAGGGGCTGAAAACCCTTCGCCCCTCGCTGGCCCACACACGCAGTGTCGAGGACGTATTGCGCGTTGTGCGCGAGCAGGCCCGTATCACGCCGCCAGGCGAATACATCGTCACCATGCCGGTCGGAACACCGCCCTATTTCTTTGGCGCACTGGGCCAATTGGCCGAAGGCCGCTTGCCCACCCGCCAGGAACTGGATGCGGCCGCGCCTGGCCATCCCGTCTATATTCCCGCGCCGTTTGGCAATTGGGGAAAGCCACCCGGCACGGCAGCGCTTAACAGCCTGGCTCTGGCCCGAAACGGCCTCACACGCGCTTCGCAACCGCGCTGCAGTGGCATTGAACTGGAGCATGACGGTTCCGGAGAATTGAGCGGCATCATCGTCGAGCGCAACGCACGTCCGGCGCTTGAGTTTGACCTGCTACCCGACGTACCCCGATTCGGCTTCGCAGACCGACTGAAAGGACTGCGCATTTCCCAGCAGCTCTACCACGCCAAGGGCACCACCAGCATCTACGAGGGGCATGGTTGCGCGCCCGAGACCATCGCTGTCTACCGCAAGCTCTGGGAAGATGGCGACCTGACGATGCGATCTACCTTAGTCGTCAGCCCTACCTGGAACGATCTGACCGAGGCCGCCCGCGCCATGCGCGACTGGCTTGCAACGGCACGCGGTCGCGGCCTGGGCGACCCTTGGCTGCGTATCAGCGGCATCCACATTGCTTACGGCGGTGACCCTCTGGTGGCCTGCTGCGCACGCGCCAATCTTCCTGATACGGGATGGTCTGGTTTTGTTGAGCAGGCGGTGACTCCCTCTGATTTTCAAGCTCTGTGCTTTCTGGCAGCGGAGCACGATCTGCGGGTCAATGTCATTGTGTCGGACAAGTTGCATGAAGTGCTACCGGTGCTGCAACACGTGAATGCCCGGTTCCCGCTGGCAGGCCGACGCTGGGTCATCCAGCACATTGCGCGCGCAAACGTTGACGACCTGAAGGCACTCAAGGCGCTGGATGTGCTGGTCACCACGATTCCCACTTATTTCTTGTGGAAAGGCGGTGCGACGTATCTGGACGACGCGAACGCAGGCGACGGCGTGGTGCCCCACGCCACGATGCTGGAACTGGGATTGGATCTGTCCTTGGCCACCGACAACATTCCTTATGATCCGTTCTTTACGCTTTGGGTGGCGGGCGTTCGGCAGGAAAGAATCACTGGCCGCGTCATCGGCGCGGCACAAGCCCTGCCCGCCCGTGCCGCGCTACACGCCTTCACCGTTGCCGGTGCCCGGCTGAGCTTTGATGAAGACTGGAAGGGCCCTCTTGCTCCCGGCTACGCGGCCGATCTGGCTGTCTTGAATCGCGACCCGCTGCAACTGCCTCCGGAGGCATGGCGAGACGTGCACTGCACGATGACGATTGTCGGCGGCAAGATCGTGCACGACGTCACCGGCAACGCGTCATCATGACTGTCGCATCATCATCCTCGATTGCCATTATCGGCGGCGGCGCGGCGGGCAGCTTACTGGCCTTGCACCTGGCGAAACATCACGGGCTTCGTGTCACGCTCTACGACGGCTCCGGCGCGTTCGGCCGAGGCGTGGCTTACAGTGCCACGTCGCCCTGGCATCGCTTGAACGTGCCGGCGATCAAAATGGGAGGGTGGCATGCTGATGATCCCGGCGCATTGCTGCAATGGCTAGCCGGGCGCGACGGCGGTACGCCCGACTCGCACTCGAGCCGCTATCTTGAACGCTCGGTCTACGGCGAGTGGTTATCGGCGCAACTGCTCCAGGCAGTTGCAACTGGCGATATACGCGTGGTGCCTCTGAACGTACTGGCGTTGCAGCCCGTGCCGTCCACACAGCGAGCCCAATGGCAGTTGCATCTTGCCGATGGTCAACGACACGAGGCGCATGCCGTCGTGTTGTGCCAGGGCATTTCGGCACCGCGCAGTCTGCCAGGCTTGCCTGAACATGAGCGTTACCTGAGTGATCCGTGGCGTGCGAAAGCACTGGCACGCATCGACCGAGACGACACAGTACTCGTGGCCGGGTCGGGTGCAAGCGGCATAGACACCGTACTGGAGTTGCTGAATACCGGCCACCGTGGCCGCATCCATTTGGTGTCGCGTCGTGCCCTGCTACCCCGGCCGGACGTCTTGCCCTTGCCCGACGCGGTGCTGCGCGGACCCGTGTTCGAACTGTCAGCGTCCAAACGCACGCCACTGCGCTTGATGTACACCGCGGTGCGCCATGCCATCAAGCTTGCTCAGGATTCGGGTCAGCCCTGGCAGTTGACCATGGACGCTGTGCTGCGCCAGGCGGATCCGTTATGGGAACACCTGACACTTGCTGATCAACAGCGCTTCCTGCGCCATGTGCGTCCCTATTGGATGGTGTTTCGCCATCGCGCGGACCCCGCTGTGCTGGATCGCGTGCAAGCTGCGCAAGCGGCAGGCCAGTTGCAACGCACGGCGGCACGCATCGACGCCGTGGACGAACTGGAATATGGGTTGCGTGTCAGTTTGCGCCACGCGGGACAACCCGTGCCATCTATTAATACCGGCTGGCTCATCAATGCCACGGGCCCTGAAGAGCGGATCTCGCGTCGCGCGGATCCCTTGATCGCCAAACTCCTACAGGACGGCTTTGCTCGTCCCGGCAAATTGGGGCTGGGCCTGGACGTTACCGCCGAAGGAGAAGTTCTAAAAAACAGCCGAGGCGCTACCCCACCGTTGTATGCAATGGGGCTTCCCACACGTGGGGTGTATTGGGAAGTGACCTCAGTGCCAGCCTTGCGGGCGCGGGCGGCCCCTCTAGCCGCCCGTCTCGCGAGTCAGTTTGGCGACGCTACTTGGCAGGGCCACCACCCAACAATTTGAACGACTGGTCGCCCGTCCGCAAGGCGCGCGACTCGCGATTCCAGCCGATCTGCCTGCGATAGCTGCCCAGCAGGTTCGCCTGAACCAACGCCGCTTCGTCAACCGAGACTGACTCTTCGGCTTGTGGTGCCACATACATAGCATCTTCAGGACACCAGGCCTCGCACATAAAACAGGTCTGGCAAGCGTTCTGGCGCGCAATGATTGGCACGCCGCCCTCCACGATGTCGAACACGTTCACGGGACAGACTCGTACGCAGATATTGCAGCCCGTGCAACGGCTGTCACTAATCAGTTCGATCATGCTGCCAACTCCTTGATGGATGACGCCGTTGCGTCTTGCGCCGCGCACGCGCGTGGCTGCACCCAGACCTCGTCCAGGCCACCTGAGATCAAATGGTGATATTGCGCGGCATCTTGCGCCAGAAAGTCATAACGTTTGTGCATGCCGCGCGTTTCGCGACGGGCCAACGCGCTGCGGTACATCCAGCGCGACGTGGCCAGCATGGCTGCCGCTTCCCGCGTCGCGAGCAAATCCACAGCAGCGGCCGGCGCCGCCCCGCGGAGCACCTGCCAATGCGCGTCGAGCCGCGCCACAGAGGGCTCCAGCACCTCTGCGGTTCGAAAGTAATTCCGCTCAAACGGCATGACCTCGTCCTGCACGCATTTGACCAGCGCGGCTGCGTCGATAGCCCGCGTCCCTTGCCCGCGTAGCCCCACGCCTCCTGCCCCGATCGACGGCTGAGCTCGCCCGCGTGCCTGCCGTGCATAGGCAGCGGCACCTTCACCTGCCCAAGAACCTGACGAAATGGCCCAGGCCGCATTGTGGCTGCCACCGCCTGTGAAGCCGCCACAAATAGGCTCGCGTGTCGCGGCATCGCCAGCGGCATACAGGCCAGGCACCGACGTCGCGCAATCTGTGCTGGTCAAGCGCAAGCCACCCGTGCCGCGCACCGTACCTTCCAGACGCAACGTCACTGCAAATCGATCAGTGAAGGGGTTAATGCCGCTGCGATCAAACGGCAGGAAAAAATTTGGCTGGCCAGCGCGCATCGCTTGCTGCGTGGGTTCGTCGGCCATGTCCAGTCGCGCATAGACCTTTTGCCGCAGAAGTTCTCGCGCAATCACCGAGCGCCCGCCCTTGGATGCCGCACCGGGAATGGGTACCCCGTCCACATCGGTAAATGTCGCCCAGTTGTAGAACAGTGTCTTGGTTACGGAGCTGATTTCAGGCGCAATCGCGTAGGCGTTTGAAAACTCCATGCCTGACATCTCAGCCCCCAACTCCGCGGCCATCAGCAAGCCGTCGCCCGTCAACACATTGCAACCGAGCGCCCGACTCAGGAACGCGCAACCTCCGGTGGCAATGACCACCGCCGACGCGCGCACCGACCAGGCACCGCCACGCTGGCGATCAACACCGGCCGCGCCTGCCACGGCCCCGTGCTCGTCGCGGAGCAGCTCCAGTACCGGGCTGTGATCCAGAATTTTCGCCCCGGCCTGTTTGACTTGCTTGCGCATCAAGCGCATGTATTCCGGTCCCTGCAACGAATTACGACGCGACCGCATCTCCTGATCGAGCGGAAACGGGTAACCCCATTCGGCCAATGTGTTGATGCCGTCCCAAGTCCGGTCCAGAACGCGGCTCATCCAGGCCCGTTCAGCCAGGCGTCCGCCCATGTCGTAGCGGCTGGCCATCGCGGCTTCGCGCTTTTGCGGATCGGGGTCCACATACCAGACGGCAGTGCCTGCCGCAGCAGTCGCGCCTGAGGAACCGCAATAGCCCTTGTCAACCAGGATGACACTGGCCCCACTTTGGGCTGCAATAATGGCGGCCCACGTGCCAGCGGGACCACCGCCAATGACCAGAACATCCGCCTCATAGCCCGAATTTGCGCTGCCCTGTGGTGCCGCGTTGTTGCCAGCCATAGCACTCCTATGCTTGTTTGTCTGCAATGGAAAGCTCGATGGTAGGCGTGCGACCCACAATGGCGAACGACGGATCGGTGATTTGCAAATCACCGAATGGCAGGGCCTTTGCAAAGATTTCGCAGAACGTCCCCCCGGCATCTTGCCCCCGGTAGACGCCTCCGAACTAGGGGGCCAGGATGCCCCGGATACGGGCAAGGTTGTCCAGCGTGCTGCGCAGATGGCTGGACAGGATGGCGGCGGCCTCCTCGTTGCGTTCGCGTTCCAGTAAATCCAGGATGGCCAGATGCTGGTCGCAATGCTGCTGATAACGACTGCGGTCCTGCATGGAGCGGTAAGACAGCAAACGGCGAACGCGATTGACGCGCTTGATGGTGTCGATGAAAAAAGGGTTACCTGACGCTTCCACGAGCGACTCATGAAAGCGCACGCCGCGCTCGTGCAGTTGGTCTGCGGTATCGGTGGCGATGCCACCCTCCAGCAGATGTTTCTCAGCGGCGCGCAGCCGATCAATGACGCTCAGGTCGATACGAAACGTCGGTTCCAGCAACGCGGCAGGCTCCAATGCCAGACGCAGGCGGTACGACTGCAACAGGCTATCCGGCGTGATCATCATGGATGAGAATTCCCAGCCGTAGCCGGGTCGGCGCGTGGCCCATCCTTCTTGCGATATTCGAGTCAGCAGCGCCTGGGTTTGGGTCTGGGTCAGCGCATAACGTGCGCGCAGTTGCGCTTCGCTGCATTGCAGGGGCAGTTCACCACGCAGCAATTCGTCCGCCAATCTGAAATAGCATTGCGTCACGATGTCGTCGACAGACGGCGGAACCAGTTCGGCAGTTGCGGCGGCCAGGGCGTTGTAGTCCTGTAGCAGGAAGTACCCACGATTGGGTTTACGCGCCACGATGCCGTGCTGCGCCAGGATATCCAGGGCCTCATTGACCGGTGAGCGCGACAGACGCAAGCGGTCTGCAAGCGTCTGCGCCGTCAGGTGCGTGCCCTCGGTCAGTTGGTCTTGCTGAATCAGCGCCAGGATTTTCGTGACGGTATTGCTGTGTGTACTCATCAATTTGAGGCCTTCCGAGGCGGCACGTGAGCAGTGAGCGTATCCGACAAGATCGCCGGAATAACGCCACCCATGCGTAATAAGCGAACCTCTAACCGGGTTTCAACGGCGGCAGTAGTGCGCAGCATATCAATGCGGCCGTCGGCCCGCAGGATGCGCACGAGCACGCAGACACGCGGTGCCAAGGTATCGGCAGGGGCATCGATCTCGATACGGTCACCGGATTCCAAACCAAGCGTCTGAGGCGTTATGCCGTCGGGCAGGCGCAAGGGAAGAATGCCCATACCGATCAGGTTAGACCGGTGGATGCGCTCAAAACTGACGGCCAGCACGGCGCGGATGCCCAGCAGACGCTGGCCTTTCGCGGCCCAGTCGCGCGACGAGCCCGTGCCAAAGCGGGCGCCGGCCACCAGCACGACCGATTTCCCCTCCTGGCGGTAGTGCTCGGCGGCCTCCCATATTGGCTCTACGCGACCGCTCGGTGCGTGCCGTGTGTGACCGATCGGCGCGTCCGGACAAAGAAAATTCGTCAGGCTCTTGCTGTAGAACGCCGCACGCATCATCACTTCCCAATTGCCTCGGCGCGATGCAAATACGTTCAGGTCTTCACGATCATCGCCAAGTTCCACCAGGAAGTCGGCGATAAAGCTGTCGGGCGCTATGGCGCTGGCAGGTGAAAGATGGTCGGTGGTTACGTCGTCTCCCAACACAAGCAAGGGATGGGCCAGGTAGCGCCCCAACTGCCCTGCTTCTTGCGTCGACGCAAACGGTGGGCGACGCAGAGTGGTAGAGGCGGCATCCCATGGGAAGCGCGGCGAGTCGGGCGATTGCAGCGCATGCCAGGCAGGGTTCGCGCTGGCTATCGTGAAGGCCGCGCGGTAGTCGTCGGGTCGCAACCCCATCGTGAGCGCGGCATCGATATCGGCCGCGTCCGGCCACAGATCGCGCAGAAAAATGGGCTGACCATCCGTGGCGACTTGTACCGGTTCCTGACTCAGATCGCGCTCGGCGTCACCCGCCAGCGCGAAGGCAATAACCAGCGGCGGTGACATCAGAAAGCCCAGGTCCAGGTCGGGATGGACCCGGCCCGCGAAGTTTCGGTTGCCGGAGAGTGCCGCCACGGGATGAATCGCACCAGCCGCCATGCCCTCGCGCACAACGGCTGGCAGAGGACCGGAATTGCCAATACAGGTGGTACAGCCATAGCCCACGATATCGAAGCCGACGGCGGCCAGGTCGTCCAGCAGTCCGGCGCGCGCCAGATAATCGGCGGCAGCGGGCGAACCGGGACCCAGCGATGTCTTGACCCAGGACGGCACGCGCAGGCCAGCCTTGCGCGCCTTGCGTGCCAGCAGTCCGGCTGCCATCAGCAGACGCGGGTCGGACGTGTTGGTGCAACTGGTAATGGCGGCAATGACGATGGGGTGTCGTGGTAATTCGCTCTTCGCGGTCTCGGCAGGAGTGAAGTTCAGCGCCGACAAGATCGCTTTCGTCTGGCCGTAGGGATGCAAGTCTTGCGGCCGCGTTGGGCCAGCGACATGCATCTGCACCTCGTTTAACGCGATGTCGATGACGCGGGTGTATCGGGGCGAGGCGCTAGGGTCAAATGCAATGCCGACGCGTTCTGCATAGGCCGCGACGCGCGCGATGTGGGTCTCGGCCCTGCCGGTCTGGCGCAGATAGGCCAAGGTTTCGCCGTCGATCGGAAAGTAGCCGGTGGTGGCGCCATACTCGGGTGCCATGTTCGCGACCACGCATCGACTGCCTGCGGATAAGGTGCTGACGCCGGGTCCAAAGAACTCGACGAACTCACCTGATACCTCGATGGCACGCAGTCGCTGCGTTACCGTCAGCGCCAGATCGGTGGCAGTGACACCGGCGGCCAGCGCGCCTGTCAGACGTACGCCAATCACGTCAGGAATGCGTAACAGCGTCGGCATGCCGAACATGACTGTCTGCGCCTCAAGACCACCCACGCCCCAGCCCAACACACCAATACCGCTGATCATTGGCGTATGGCTGTCCGTGCCAATCATCATGTCTGGGTAGAGGAAGACGCCATCGTTGCTATCACGCTGGCAGACCAGCGTGGCCAATTGCTCCAGGTTGATCGTATGCATGATGCCGGTGCCCGGCGGGTGAATATGCACGTTGGACAGCGCCTTGGATGCCCAGCGCAGGAAGCGGTAGCGCTCGGCGTTGCGGCGCAACTCCAGATTCAGGTTCAGCGCCGCGGCGTCTGGCTGTGCATAGGCTTCAACGGCCAGCGAATGGTCTACCGATACGTTCACCGGTAATACCGGATTAAGCACACTGGGGTCAACGCCGACTTCCGCCAGTGCATCCCGCATCGCCGCGATGTCGACCAGCGCGGGCGTGCTGGTCGTGTCGTGCATCAGTACGCGACCCGGCTGAAAAGCAATCTCGGCTTCGCTGGTGCCGTGTTCCAGCCAGCCAAACAGCGCCGCTACGGCCGTGTCGCGCTCATCGCCTTGCATGTTGCGCAGTACGTTTTCCAGCAAAAGCCGTAACACGACAGGCAGGCGAAAGTAGTCAGCCGCAAACATGGCGGGCAAGTCGAGATGCGTATAAACGGTGCCGCCAAGCGTGAAGCTGGCATGGCGCAACTCAGGGTTGATGTTTTCCATGGCGCCTAGTTTTGCATATTGAATATATAAAATGCAATTAGGCGAAATCTCGGCCGACTTGTTTGGCGAAACTTTCTTTCGCCTTTTTCCGCTAATCCCGGTCCGGCGCACCCAGAGGAAACAGTGGACGAAATGGCCGTGCCTCTTCCACTGCCCGGGCGAAGGACGGGCGCGCAAGCAAGCGCTTGCGGTAGGCGCGCAGCACGGGAAACGCGTCAGAAATGGTGTGCGTCCAGTCTGCGTAAAACAGCGAGGGCGCCGCCGCGCAGTCTGCCAGCGTGAAGTCATCACCCGCTGCCCACGTTCGGCCGACAAGCTGCCCTTCAAGCCACGCGTAAGCAAGCTCCAGCTTTTGCGCTGCAAACTCCAAGCCCTCCTGACGCCTCACTGGATCGCCGGTCAACGCCGCATTGACGGCATGCTGCGTACAGCTCATGACATGCAGGTCAAAGAAGCGGTCCAGAAAACGTACATCCAGTGCGCTCATCGGGTCTGCTGGAAGAAAACGTACCCGTCCAGGATGCGCAAGCTGCAAGTACTCGATGATGATGCTGGTCTCGCTAACGTTGCGCTCGTCGTCCACCAGCAGCGGGAACTTGCGCAATGGCCAGCGGCGTAGCCACTCGCCCGTATGCTCCGGCGTATCCGGTCCGAGGCAGCGGAACTCGAAGGGCGTGTCGTTCTCGTATAGCGCAATGAGCGCTTTCTGCGTGTACGAGGAAAAGGGATGGCCGTAGAGCGCGATCGACATGATGAAATCTCCTGAGCTAGACTGCTTGCATTATGCAAGTAGTTAAACCATAGTTCTACCGGTTGCCCATGGCAAGCCCCAACCTCATGGAGAAATACGGTGTCACAGACAGGACGATCAGGCTGTCCAATCAACCTGACGCTGGAACAGCTCGGCGACCGCTGGAGCCTGATCGTCATTCGCGACCTGATGTTCGGCAATCGGCGCAGCTACGGTGAGTTGCTTGCGCACAACCAGGAAGGCATTGCGTCGAACATTCTTGCAGACCGGCTCAAACGCTTGACGGCGTCCGGCCTCTTAACCTGGCAGTCTGATCCGACACACCAACAGAAAGGAATCTACAGCCTCACGGAGCCAGCCATCCAGCTCTTGCCCTTGCTCGCGCACATGGGCGCGTGGGGTCGTCGCCACACGCCCTCAAGCCGGGAATTGTCGGTGCGTGCAGAGCTTCTGGAAAACGGTGGCGTGCCGCTTTGGAACGCGTTCATGGACGAGCTGCGCCATCTGCACCTTGGTGCGCCGCGTCCCGCACGCTCGGTGTTCGGCGAACTTCAGGCCGCCTACGAAACGGCACTCGCGCGCAACCGCTAGCGACTCGCGTCCCGTGAGTCGCCCTGCTCGTTCCTCACGCGGTCCAATAGAATGATTGTCTTGGTTGTTTGAACGCACTTTGGATTGATCATGACCCCTGGTTCCTGGATTGTGTCTGGCAAGGCCATGTTGGCTACCCACGTCGTCGGCGCAGGCGACCCCGTCATCTTTCTCCACGCCGGCGTCTGCGACAAGCGTATGTGGCAGCATCAACTCGATCACCTAAGTGCGGACTACAAAGCGATTGCCTATGACCGACGAGGCTTTGGCGAAACGCGTGCTGACAACGAAGACTTCTCCGCCGTCGATGACCTGATGGCTGTGGTTGACGCTGTATCGGAGGGCAAGCCTTCCGTCCTGGTAGGCGCCTCGGCGGGTGGCCGAATCGTTATTGATGCGGCCCTTCGATATCCCTCGCATTTCCGTGCCCTGGCGCTCATTACTCCGAATGTCGCAGGCGCAACCGAGCCACTTTATCCTGTCGAAATCAAAGGCCTCATGGCTCAACTGAAAGCCGCAGAAAAAGCAGGCGATGTCGATCTGATCAATGCGCTCAAAGCCCACACATTGCTGGACGGCCCGTTGCAGCCCGAGGGTCGCGTCCAAGGAGCGCTGCGGCAACTTTTCCTGGACATGAACGGCATCGCGCTACGCTCGCCTGCGACCGGTTTGAATCTTGACAATGCGCCTGCGTTTCATCGATTGGGTGAGATATCGGTGCCGACCTTGTTGATGTGGGGAAGCTTTGACTATCCTCATATTCAAGACCGATGCCGCGAGCTTGCCAGGAAATTAATCAAAGGAACGTCTCATGAACTGATTGGCAGCGCTCATTTACCAAGCCTGGAACAGCCAACGCTGGTGAATGATTTACTTGCCAATTTCATCAAGCAATGTTTCCGACAGCGTGCGGATCGGGCGGTGCCATGAGCAACGCTTTTTCGTACCGTTTCAAGGCATTTCAGTAGCCGAGAAAGTAAACTAGCATATGATTCGAGGCAACCTAATCGAATCGCCTTCTCGCCGTATCAAATCACAGGACCATGACAAAAAAAAATAGCTCACCTCGGCAGGAAAACTGGGATCAACGTCTTGGCTTTCTCATGCACGATGTCTCGCGGCTGCGCCGAAAAGTGTTCGACAATGTCATGAAACCGGTAGGCGTCACGCGCTCGCAATGGTGGGTGATGGCACACCTGTCGCGTCATGACGGCATGAATCAGAGCGATCTGGCCGAGGTACTTGAATTAGGCCGGGCCGCCCTGGGTGGATTAGTGGATCGGCTGGAAACGCTCGAACTGGTGCGGCGCGAATCAACCCCGGCCGACCGTCGCGCCAAGCTCGTTTTCCTCACGGATAAAGGCCGCGCCATGATTACCACGATGCGCGGTCAAAGCGACCGCATGAGCGAGGTAATTTTGGCCGGTTTAAGCGATGATGATCGCCAGCGTCTCACCGAGATGCTGACCACCGTCAAGCGCAATCTGCTCGATTACAAAGACGCTTGAGCAATCTGATTGCGACGCTGCTGAACGGACGTATCCGACCGCAAGTTCAAGCGAAGTCGCCGTGCAAGCTGATCAGCCGCTTGCCGATGTTCTCACCGCGATAAAGCCCGGCAATCGCATCGGGCGCAGCTTCGATGCCATTCAATACTTCTTCGCGATAGGTCAGTCGGCCCTCGCGGATCTGCTGTGCAAGATACGTCACCGCTTCTTCGTAGCGGGATTCATAGTCCCACACCAGAAAACCCTGCATCGTGGCCGTTTTGTTGAGCAAATGGCGTTCGACACGGGGCCCCATGGGCCACGGTTCCCAGCTCGACACCGACGCCGTACCGCAAATTACGATACGAGCATTCTTGTTGATACGCGGCACCACTACATCACTGATTCGGCCCGACGTATTGTCGAAATACACGTCTACCCCGGCAACACTCACCTCCTGAAACGCTGCCTCGAAGTCGGGCGACTTGTAATCGACCGCCGCATCGAAACCGAACACATCGCGGCATAGCGCCACCTTTTGTGCGCCGCCTGCAATACCAATCGTGCGGCACCCCCAGCTTTTGGCCAATTGACCTACCGCCGAGCCGACGGCGCCCGCCGCCGTGGACACGACCACCGTGTCGCCTGCCTCGGGACGGCCGCAGGCCTTCAACGCGAAATAGGCGGTCACCCCGTTGAGCCCCAGCACACCCAGCGATAGCGATAAAGGCAGATCACGCTCTTTGACTTTGCGCCGCACGGGGCTGCCGTCGGTCACGGCGTAATCCTGCCAGCCAAACATCCCCATCACGAAGTCTCCCTCCGCATAGTCCGGATGACGGGACGCCACCACCTGCCCGGCCGCGAATGAACGCATCACCTCGCCGATTCCTACCGGATCCGAATAGTTGGCGGCGGCGTTCACCCAACCCCGCATCGCCGGCTCTACGGACAAATAGGCGTTGCGCACCAGAAACTGCCCATCTACCAGCGCAGGCACCGGCGCGGTCTCGATGTTGAAGTGCTCGGCCTGTGGGATACCCACGGGGCGCGAGGCCAGGACGACTTTGCGATTGATCAGTGGCGATGACATCTACCCTCCTTTTTCCTTATTGTATCCAACCATACAATATGGCAGTATATTTTAATGGACGGGTGGCCCACAGCTCCCGACCCTCACGATATCCGGCAGGAGACAGCCCCATGGCAGGACTCTATTACGAGCAGTATCGCGTTGGGCAGATGTTCAAGCACGACATCAGGCGCACCGTTACCGAGACGGACAACGTACTCTTTACCGCTATGACGCACAATCCAGCGGCTATACATCTGGACGCTGAATACGCAAAAACGACGGAGTTCGGCAAGCCGCTGATGAACAGCGCGTTCACCTTGGGCTTGATGGTGGGCATCTCCGTCGGTGACACCACATTGGGCACGACCGTGGGCAATCTGGGCTGGGATGAAGTGCGTTTTCCTCGGCCAGTATTTGTCGGCGACACCCTGCATGTGGAGTCGCGTGTGGCCGAACTGAAAGAGAGCAAGTCGCGCCCCGACAACGGCATCGTCGTCTTCGAACACATCGCCTTCAATCAGCGCGACGAGATCGTGGCAAGCTGCAAGCGCGTGGCGCTGATGCTCAAGCAAGCATCTCAACCCGCCCAAGGCGTCTGATCATGGACTTCGCATTCAATGACGATCAGACCGCGATCATCGATGCCGTGCAAAGTGCATGCGCCCCTTTTGACGACGAGTACTGGCTGCGCCGGGACCGTGAAGGTGGCTTCCCCGAAGACTTCTACCGAGCCATGGCCGAGGCCGGCTGGCTCGGTATCGCCATGCCAACGGAATATGGCGGTGCGGGCTTGGGCATCCTCGAAGCTGCGCTGATGATGGAAACTGTATCGGCCACCGGCGCCGGTTTATCTGGTGCGTCAGCCATACACATGAACGTGTTTGGCTTGCATCCTGTTGTCGTGTTTGGCAGCCACGAACAAAAGGCTCGCTGGTTGCCGCCCATCGTCAAAGGCGAGCAAAAGGCCTGCTTCGGTGTGACCGAGCCCAACACCGGTTTGAATACGCTCAAACTGAAGACGACTGCCGTGCGGCATGGCGACAAGTACGTCGTACATGGCCAGAAGATCTGGATTTCCACGGCCCAAGTCGCCGACAAGATTTTGCTACTCGCACGCACCACACCGTTGGATCAGTTGGACAAGCCCTCACGCGGCCTAAGCTTGTTCTACACCGATCTGGATCGCCGAAAAATAGATGTACGCGAGATCGAAAAACACGGCCGCAAAGCGGTCGATTCCAACGAACTCTTTATTGACGGACTCGAAATCCCGGTCGCCGATCGCATCGGCGAAGAGGGGCGCGGTTTCGAGTACATCCTGCACGGTATGAATCCGGAGCGCGTGCTCCTTGCCGCAGAAGCCACCGGTTTGGGCAAAGCCGCCTTGCGCCGCGCCGCCAAGTATGCCGGTGAGCGCGTGGTATTCGATCGCCCTATCGGCCAGAACCAAGGCGTGCAGCATCCTTTGGCGCAACGCTGGGTCGAGCTCGAAGCCGCGACTTTGTTATATCAGCGAGCGGCCTGGCTCTATGACCAGGGACAACCCTGTGGCGGCCAAGCGAATGCCGCCAAACTCTTTTGCGCCGAAGCAGGTTTCAGCGCATGTGAAACCGCGCTACTCACACATGGGGGAATGGGATACGCCAAGGAATATCACGTCGAGCGCTATCTGCGTGAATCCATGCTGCCCCGCCTCGCCCCGGTATCGCCGCAACTCATTCTTTGCTACATCGCAGAGAGAGTATTGGGACTACCCAAGTCGTACTGAAATTAACGCTGTAGTTGTCGCAAGCGCATTCGTTTGTCATCTCTGAACGAGATCGAGGAGACATGTCTTGAGAAAAGCCAATAAGGTCATCATCACCTGCGCCGTGACGGGGTCGATTCATACGCCCAGCATGTCGCCTCACCTGCCGATCACACCCGACGAAATCGCCGAACAAGCGGTAGCCGCCGCGCAGGCGGGTGCGGCAATGCTGCATCTGCATGCGCGCGACCCGGTAACTGGAAAACCCGATCAGGATCCAAAATTGTTTGCGCAGTTTTTACCGCGCATCAAAGAGCGCACTGACGCCATCATCAACATCACCACGGGCGGCGGCTTGGGCATGACGTTGGACGAGCGCCTGGCAGCGGCCAAATGGGCGCAACCCGAAGTGGCCTCAATGAATATGGGCTCGCTCAATTTCAATATCTCAGGCGCGGCTGGAAAAATCGAGCATTTCAAACATGAATGGGAAAAGCCCTACTTGAACATGACGCAGGATTTCATCCTGTCCAACACGTTCACGCAAATCGAACGCGGTCTGGCCGAACTCTCGGCCATGGGCACGCGTTTCGAGTTCGAGTGCTATGACGTGGGCCACCTCTATAACCTGGCGCACTTTGTTGACCGCGGCCTGGCTAAACCGCCCTTCTTCCTTCAATGCATCTTTGGAATTTTGGGCGGCATCGGTGCCGATCACGACAACTTGCTGCATATGCGCACCATCGCGGATCGCCTGTTCGGGGACGATTACTACCTGTCAGTGCTGGCCGCTGGCAAGCACCAAATGTCTTTTGTCACCATGAGCGCCCTGCTGGGCGGCAACGTACGCGTCGGTCTGGAAGACAGTCTTTATGCGGGCCGCGGCAAGCTGGCGACCTCCAACGCCGAACAGGTCACCAAGATCCGCGGCATTCTGGAAGCCCTGTCTATCGACATTGCCACCCCCGCTGAGGCGCGCGCCATGATCCAGACCAAGGGCGGCGACAACGTCGCGTTCTGAATCCACCGGAGACGAAAGCATGGATGCATTAAAGGGCTTGCGGGTGGTCGATTTTTCCAAGGTACTGGCCGGTCCGCTATGCACACAGTATCTTGGCGATATGGGTGCAGAGGTCATCAAAGTAGAGACGCTTAATGGTGACGACACACGCCGCTGGCCGCCCTTTCGTGACGGTGATGGCACTGTCTTTCTGAGCGTCAACCGGAATAAACAGAGCATTGCGGTCGACCTCAAAACGGCCGAAGGCAAAGAAGTGGCGCAACGTCTCATCGCCTCTGCCGACATTCTGGTCGAGAGCTTCGGGCCCGGCGTAACCAAGCGATTGGGCATCGACTACGAAACGCTGCATGCGCAACATCCGGCATTGGTGTATTGCTCCATCACAGGCTTCGGCACGGAAGGCCCGATGAACGGCGGCAAGGGCTATGACGTCATCCTGCAAGCCTTCAGCGGCATGATGTCGATTACGGGTGAAGACACCGGCCCGGCCGTGCGCAGTCCCATCTCGCCTATTGATCAGGCTACGGGCATGCATGGCTCAATCGGCATTCTGGCCGCGATCATCAAACGCATGCAGACGGGCCAGGGCACGCATGTGGCGGCGTGTTTATTCGACACCTCGCTGGCCTTCATGGCCTACGTGATGCAAAGCTATTGGGAACGACACACCGAGCCCGCCCGCTGGGGCTCAGCGCACGAGTCCTTGTGCCCCTATCAGGTGTTCGAAACCCTCGACAAACCGATGTTGCTAGGCGTGGCCAACGACACCTTGTGGCAGGCTTTTTGCCGCGAAGTGGCCGCCCCCGAACTGGCCAACGATCCCCGCTTCAGCACGAATGCCAAGCGCGTGGCGCATCGCAGCCTGGTGCTGGCCGAGGTCAGCCTGCGCCTGGCGCCCCATCGTTGCGACGAATGGTTGGCCAGATTCGCAAAAGCCGGCATTCCGTGCGCACCAATCAATGGTTTGGGCGATGTGCTCAGCCATGCACACACGCAAGCCAGCGGCATGGTGTATCGATTCGACGAATCCGGGCATCGTGATCTCAATGTGATCGCGCAACCATTGCGTTTCGACGGCCAGCGTCCCCAGCCTTCACGTCCACCGCCCTTGTTGGGCGAACACACGCGCTCCATTCTCGCCAGCATCGGCTATGACGCCGACGCCATCGATGCTTATCTGGCAAGCGGCGCGCTATACAGCCGTCCCGCCAGCACCTGAGTAAACGCCTCAAGCAAGGAGCATCTCGTGTCTATCGATTTCTCAGTCGCCAGTGGCATTGCCACCCTCACGATTAACCGGCCCGAAAAGCACAACGCACTCGATCAGGTGCATTACGACGCACTCTCGGCCGCGTGGTGCGAAGTGCGCGACAACGACGCCATACGTGTCGCCGTGATCACCGGCGCGGGCGAGCAATCGTTTTGCGCTGGTGCCGACATCAAGTCTTTCTTAGGTGAAGCACCGCCACTGAATGCCTTGATGCACACCCAGCAATCGCAGTTGCTCAACCGTGGCCTCGAAGTTTGGAAGCCGGTAGTCGCTGCCGTCAACGGGTACTGCCTCGGCGGCGGCATGACGCTGCTGCTCGCCACAGATCTGCGTGTGTGCGTGCCCAGCGCCACTTTCGGGCTTAGCGAAGTCAAACGCGGCGCGTTTCCTGCCAACGGCGGCACACAGCGCATCGCGCAGCAGTTGCCGCATGCCATCGCCATGGAAATGCTCTTGCTGGGAGACGCGATTGATGCGCGCATCGCCGAACGATGGGGTATGGTCAACCGCGTGGTGGAGCCCGCCGAACTCATGGCAACCGCCATGGATTACGCCACCCGGCTCGCGGCCAATGCCCCGCTGGCCGTGCAGGCGGCCAAAGAACTGGCGCTGCGCAGCCGCGATGCGGATCTGGCTACCAGCCTGCGCATGGAGCAGTTATTCCTGCGCATTTTGCAAACCTCCAGCGACCTGGCCGAAGGCCGAGACGCCTTCAATGAGCGGCGCGCCCCAAGCTTCACTGGCCGTTAACGCCGCCTTCATACCCGCAACGTCTCTCATCCAATGCTGACCGCTGCAAGGTCACGTCAAACCAAGGAAGCTCAACATGCCATTTCGCTCATTGCTGTTTGTCCCCGGTGACAGTGAACGCAAGCAGGCCCGCGCGGAAAGCATCGGCGCCGATGCCCTTATCCTGGATCTTGAAGACTCGGTCGATATCAGCCGCTTGCCTGTGGCACGCGACATGGTGTGTGAGTACCTGACCGCTCACACCGCTCGCCCTTCAAAATTGTGGGTACGCATCAATCCGCTCGATTCGGGTTTGGCCCTGGATGACCTGGCAGCTATCGTGCGCGGCAAGCCCGACGGCATCTTCTTGCCCAAAGTCGGCGGAGGCGCCGACATCACTCTGCTCCACCATTATCTGGATGTGTTGGAAGCGCGCGAAGGCATCGTCGCAGGTTCCATCGGCATCTTGCCCGTCGCCACCGAAACGGCCCAAGCCATGTTTGGCCTGGGCACTTACTTCGCCACGTCAGCGCGATTGCGTGGCCTCACCTGGGGCGCTGAAGATCTGGCCGCGGCGGTTGGCGCCATCAGTAATCGGCTCGACGACGGCGAATACGACTTCACCTACAAACTTGCACGCTCGCTTTGCCTGCTGGGTGCGCACGCTGCCGGCGTCAGCCCAATCGACACGATCTGGGGCAACTTCAAAGACGCCGAGGGGTTGATGCGCGATGCCAAACAGGCCCGCCGGGCCGGGTTCACCGGCAAGATCGCCATTCACCCCGATCAGGTCGCGCCCATTAATGAAGCCTTTACCGCCAGCGATGCCGAACTGGCGCGCGCACGACGCATCGTGCAAGCGTTCGAAGATTCTCCCGGCGTTGGCACCTTGCAGCTAGACGGAGAAATGCTTGACCGGCCCCATCTGAAACAAGCACTACGCACTTTGGCCTCGGCACCCGCCCGGGCCTGACGATGTGAGGACGACCGACCAATAGAGTCCGGCGTCCACCAGGAGACAAACCATGCGAGCCCTTTTAAAACCTCTTTGCATCGCGGCATGCCTATCCTTTGCCGCCTCCGCACACGCGGCAGACAACTATCCCAGCAAACCCATCCGACTGGTGACAGCGTTTGGCGCTGGCAGTGCCAGCGACATCGTTGCCCGCATGCTGGGTGAACGCCTGGGCACCGCGCTAGGCCAACCCGTCATCGTCGAGAACAAACCCGGCGCATCGGGCCAGGTCGCCAGCGATTACGTCTCACGTGCCGCCCCCGATGGCTACACGCTGATGCTTGCCACCAATACCACGCACTCCTCGAACCCCTTCCTGTTCACCACGCTGCGATACGATCCCATCAAGGATTTCACGCCCTTGGTGCAGGTCTGCAACTTTCCTTTCGTACTGGTGGTCAGCGCCAAACTGGGGGTCAACAGCGTGAAGGACCTGGTCGCCTACGGGAAAGCGCACAGCGACAAGATGAACTACGCCTATGGCAACAGCACCGGCCAGATCGCAGCGGCCTCATTCGACAAGATGAGCAAGCTGGGTGCCGACGCCATCCCCTACAAGAGCACACCGCAGGCCATGACAGACGTGATCGGTGGTCGTGCCATATTCATGTTTGTCGATCTCGCCTCGGCAGCCGGACAGATCGATGCAGGCAGTCTGAAAGCACTGGCGGTCTCGACGGAAAAACGCAGTGCGCTCGCACCCAAACTGCCATCGGTATCGGAAGCGCTTGGCCAGCCCGGTTTTGATCTGGCAGCGTGGGTCGGCATCTTTGGACCCGCGAAAATGCCGCCTGCGGTGTCGGATCGATTAAGTGCCGAGCTATACAAGATCGTGTCGTCCAAGGACGTGCAGGACAAGCTCACGCAAATGGGTGCCGAACCCACGCCGTTCAAGGCCAGTGATTTCGGCCCCTTCGTGGAACGTCAGAAAGCCGTGTGGGGCGAGAAGGTGAAGCAGGCTGGCATCGAACCGCAATAAGCGGTCAGCCTGGCGAGCCTAAGTTCGTGAGCGGGTGACGGTAGAGCACGATGGTGGCCTCGCCATCGTGTTCTTACCCCTTCGTCACCTCCAGCGTCCTTCTTTCTTGGAGTCGCACAGGTTTTACAACGTTTGACCTGTTTTATATGCATAGAGCCTATGTGCTGCAAATCAAAAATCCAGTGCGAAGGTTGTATGAAAAATTTTATTGCCGGAACGCCTGACACGTCGTCTGCAACGCTCAAAGCCTGACGGCTCCAGGCGAGACTCACACGCCGCGACGTCGCCGCTCGATTGGGGCTACGCCAAGCATCCTATTCTGCGACAAGGCGACGAGCTTATCTATTCGGGCGGCTTTCTTATCGGATGGTAGCAATGCAGAGACGGTCATCGACGATCTCGCAGCGCGCACACCCGATGTGATCGCTTTGGTACGCGATACGTTGCCCCCTATTTCCCAAAGCACTTGGCGACACGCACCTTTAACGGCTTGCAGGGTGCCGCAGATAAACTGGCGCGCCATGGCGATACCGACTAGCCACCCTGCGTCAACGATATTCCGTAAGCGGTGCATGTTGCGCCATCAGCTCAATCACCCAATCGATAAACACCCGCAGCTTGACGCTGACATGCCGATTCGGCGGAAACGCGATATACAACGGCATCGGATCGAGGAGCCAGTCCTCGAACAGGGGCACCAGTTCGCCACGCTCCACATGTGCTTTGGACATGTAATCCGGCAACCAAAGAACGCCCAGGCCAGCTAAGCCAGCCGCGAGGTAGGCGTTGCCATCGTCGACCGTCAATACATAGCGGCCTTGCACCTTGACGCTCTCGCCATCGCGGCGCATCGCATACGGAAAGGCACGGCCAGTGCGCGACCAAAGATAGCCCACGATGCGATGATGCGTGTCTTCCAATTCACGAGGGTGCAAAGGCGAGCCGGCGCGCTCCAAATAGCTTGGCGCCGCATAAACTCCGAGCTTGAGATCGCCCACGTGTCGTGCTCTGAGCGACAGGTCCGTCAGCTCGCCTCCACGCAGTACACAGTCAACGTGCTCGCCAATCACGTCCACCATGCGATCGCTTACACCCATATCGAGCTGGATATCGGGGTACTGCGCGTGGAACGCAGGCAGCGCAGGCACAAGAATCATGCGCGCCAGTGGGCTGGGTACGTCCACGCGCAGTCGGCCCCTGGGCATTGCCGCCGCCCCAGACAGACTAGTCTCGGCATCGTCCATATCGGCCAGCAGCCGTAACACGCGTTCGTAGTAGACGGCGCCGTCAGCGGTTACGTTGACTTTGCGCGTGGTGCGATTAAGCAGCCTGACGCGCAGCCTTGCCTCCAACTGTTGAACGAGCTGCGTCACGCTGGTCTTGCTCATATGAAGTGTCTCGGCTGCCTTGGTGAAGCTGCCTGCTTCCACAACGCGGGCGAATGCCTGCATCGCATCAAAACGGTCCATCGCGGCTCCAAATTGTTCGAGGATTGTTTGGATTCTACAAACAGTGATGGCTGGACTTGCTCATTTATCTGTAAAGCGTGCTGCCTTAACGTAGCGTCATCGTGAACACTGGGTCAGTTTCGACCCAATTGATGGAGGTAATTGATGGCAACGCGTGACGTCGTTTTCCCACCCGGGCGCCAAGCGCTCTATGACAAGAATCGTTATTCGCCCGCGATTCGGTCCAACGGTTTTCTATTCGTTTCCGGGCAAGTGGGCAGCCGTGAAGATGGCTCGCCCGAGCCGGACTTGACGGCTCAGGTCCGGCTCGCATTCAACAATCTGAACGCCATCCTGGCAGCGGCAGGTTGCAGTTTCGACGACGTCGTTGATGCAACTGTCTTCATGGTCGATCCCGAATCGACATTCGAGACGATCTGGAAGGTAGTGCCGGATTACTGGGGCAACGCGCCGCACCCAACCTTGACCGCAGTCGGCGTTACGTGGCTCTATGGCTTTCAGTTTGAGATAAAGGTAATCGTGAAGCTGCCAGAGCCCACTACCCCTTGATTTGACCCGCGACAAAGGCATGACCTCAGTGTTGCTGGCGGTGCCAGGGGCCCCGCGCCCGCTGAGGAAGTGCCCGACCTGAGAGCATCGTGTGCGCAACTAGCTGCGATAAGGATTGGCGAGTTAGGCGTGACGCACTAAGCCGGACGGGGCCTGCGGCCAGTCTAAAGCGCAAGAAAAATAATCGACCGTAAGAAAATCATTCAAAAATAAACGGTCGACCGCTTACCTTCTTACCCCAATGGCCACAGATTTCAATGCCATTTATTACTATTTTCCTGAAAATACTCTGAACTTTATCCGAATATTTTCTGAATATTATCTGAGCAACTTCTGAATATTTTCTGATCCCTCCCTGAATTCATCCTGACTTAATGTTGAATGCTGCCTGACTTTTGTCTGAAATTATCCTGAATTTATTCTGAATACAAAACGCTCAACTTCGAAAAAACCACAAAAATTAGGGTTAGCGATAATAAAAACGTCTGACTAACGCCTTAAACCGAAAGCGAAGTGGAAGCATTGCTCACTAGACTTCCTCCAGCGTTTTGCACATGCAGCGCAGTGCATGCTTCGTCAAAATGCCATTAAAAAAATCTGGGAGAGGCTAATGGCTATAAAAACAAATAGTTCACAAACAAGAGGTTATTCATATGTACATGAATAATCAGAATTTCCTGAAAGGCGTATTCATTATGGCGTTCGCCCTGCTGTTTGGGCTGACATCATTCAGGTATCAGATCGGAACGTTTAGTCGAGGTGGTCCGGGGTTATTCCCCCTGATGGCAAGTGTGGCCCTGTTCGTGATAGGCCTGATCGTTGTGATTTATTCACGCTTCATCGACCCGGTTCCAATGAGCCATAGCGTCAAGAATATTTCCATCATCATGCTCAGCCTTATCGGCTGCGCGGTCATCTCCGCATTAATCAACATGATTGCGGGCATTGTTTTTCTGGTTTTCTGTTCTTCACTTGCGGCGACGTCTTATTCAACCGTGAGAAACCTGAAAATATCCCTGGGCCTGATTATTGTGGCATTTGGCTTCAAATATCTCCTCGGTCTTAACTTGCCTCTCATCTGACGAGAATATTCGATGGAAATCCTAAATAATCTTGCGCTCGGTTTCGAGCACGCGCTGACCTGGCAGAACTTGCTTTACTGCGCCATGGGCTGCGTAATCGGTACGCTGGTAGGTCTACTGCCCGGACTTGGCCCGTTGTCCACCATCAGCTTGTTGCTGCCACTGACCTATTCCATCCCGACCGATGGTGCACTCATCATGCTGGCCGGTATTTATTACGGCGCTCAATATGGTGATAGTGTCAGTGCCATTACGATGAAGATTCCACATGCAAGCAGTATTGTCGCTTGTATAGATGGTTATCAAATGAACCTGAACGGGAAAACTGGACTCGCCTTATTTACCGCAGGTGTTTCCAGTTTTATCGGCGGTACGGTGGCGATTGTTGTCTTGTCCACCATGACACCCATACTCGGTGAGGCTGCCTTTCTGTTCGGCCCGGCGGATTACGCCGCGCTGATGCTCATGGGTTTCTTCTGCGTCAGCTTTGTCAGCAGTGGCAATATGCTGACCGGTTTGGCCATGGCCATTGTTGGCGTTTTGCTTGCCTCGATCGGTACCGACGTCAACAGCGGCGTCGCACGCTTCACGATGGACTTTACCTTCCTGCAAGATGGTATTGGCTTGATCAGTATCGCGTTAGGATGTTTCGGCATTGCAGAGATCGTGAAAAATCTCGACAACCGCAATGAGCTCACCCCGTTTAACGGAAAAATCAAACTCATCCCGACCTGGACTGAATTCAAACGCATTATTCCTAGCGCATTGCGCGGTAGCGTCATCGGTTCCGTACTGGGAATTCTGCCCGGCGGTGGCCCGACGATTGCACAGTTTGCGGCGTATGCAGCAGACAAGCGCTTCAGCAAGCACAGAGCAGAAATCGGTAGTGGCGCCATTGAAGGTGTAGCCGGACAAGCCGCCGCCGACGAAGCCGCCGCACGTACCAGTTTCATTCCGCTGATGGCCATTGGCATCCCTGAAAACGCGGTCATGGCGCTCATGCTGGCGGCCTTCGTGATGAAGGGTGTCCAACCTGGCCCCAACATGATTGGCACTCACCCGGAACTGTTTTGGGGTTTGGTTGCCAGCATGTGGATCGGTAATTGTTTCCTGCTGATTCTCAACGTGCCCTTGGTTCGTTACTGGCTCACTGTCTTCAAAATCCCCTACACCGTGCTGTTCCCTTCGATTCTATTTTTCTGCATCGTCGGCACCTTCAGCATCAATAACAGCCTGGACGACATCTACATCACGGCGGTCTTCGGTTTGATTGGTTATGCATTCCTGCGACTAGGCATGGAAGCCGCACCACTCATGCTCGGCTTTATTCTGGGCCCCATGTTCGAAGAGAACTTCCGCCGCGCCATGTTGCTCAGCAGAGGCTCCTTCAGCGTCTTCGTGACACGGCCGATTAGCGCCACGTTGATCGGTGTCATCACACTCGTCGTTGTCTGGAAATTTGTGAACTTCGTACGAAGTGTTCGAAAAGCCAATGCCCTAAAGGCACTCAAAACGGCATCGGAATCCGCTGTTTGATGCAAAAGACCTGCCAGCGCAACGCTGGCAGGTTTTTTTTTAACCGCCAAAGCACGCCATAACCGCAAGAAGTCTTTGAAACCGGCAACAGCTCAAAGAAACGTAGCGTGGGTGGAGCGCGAGATTGGCCCAACCATAGAAACACTCGCGAGCGCGCGCAACCCGCGATCTGAACCCCGCGCCATTGAAAGTCCAAAATCGCGGGTTACGCGCGTTCGACAAGCGTGCTCGAATCTCGGCTTGCTCGCGCTGCACCCACGCTACGTCATTCTGCGGCCAAGCGTCTTCGCTGGCGCCCCTCTATTCGACATTGGCAACGGATTCGTCAACAATCCGCTGACACTGTTCAATCAAAGGAGCCGCGCGATGTCGCAGTACGTGGGCACCATCCATATTGAGTCCCCCAGACTTTCGATCAAACCGTTCTCAAGCGATGATGCGGACGTGGCGTTTCCGTGCATAACCCCTGCCCTTACCCGCTTCATGTCCTGGGAGCCACCGGCTTCCCGAGAAAACTTCGATCAGATCTGGCGATCCTGGCTACCGACCATCGAAGACGGTTCAGACTTCGTGTTTGCGATACGTGTGCGCCGCGACGGACAATTTCTTGGCCTGGCCGGGCTTCACCACGTTCAAACGAACATGCCCGAACTGGGAATCTGGATTCGCGAAGATCGGCATGGCGAAGGCTTTGGTGGCGAAGCCGTGGCGCAGGTCGCCCAATGGGCAACTCAGACACGAGGCATTCAACGCTTCATCTACCCCGTGGCAGAAGAAAATAGAGCCAGTCGGCGTATTGCAGAGTCATTGGGCGGAGTTGTCATCGAACAGCGCACCGCAGCTAAATACGACTCAGTCGTTTACCAAATACCTGGCCAATCAACGCTAGAGCAAGCATGAGCTTGCGCCAAGTCCATCTATCCTGCGCGCCGGTACCCCAGTCGCGCAGATAGCTGATCTGCCGCCTGCCTCAGCGCACGCGGCACAGGCCCGGCCCAATCCGGATCCAGCCTGTCGGCCTGGCACGTCGTGGAAAACGCCAGCACCATTTCACCGCTGGCGTCGAACACCGGCGCACTGAAGGCGTTGACGGCAACCTTGTGGCGAGGCGATGGCGCGCTGCCCACCGCACGGGCCAAGCCGTTTTCACGGGCCTCCGCCAGTCGCACAGAAAAGCTGCCGTTGTCCGCATGCCCTTCCGCCGCCCTGGCATCCAGTTCACGCTGAACGGCCACGTCAATGGTCTGCGGCCGCATGAAGGCGGCAAACGCCACGCCTGTTGCGGACTGGGTAAGGCTGACCACCACGCCTGTTTGCAGATGCGGGCTGACCGGATCCGACGACGCTTCCCAACGAACGATGGTGGCACCCTGGTTGCCCCACACGGCCAGCCCCAGCGTGCGTTGGCCGATTTGTTCACAGATTTCGGGCATGGCCGCGCTGGCAAAGCGCACGGCCTCCAAGCCGGACAATCCTGTATTGGCACCGCCTGCACCGAGCACTTCGCCCAGGTCATGGGCAAAAGCGATCATGTATCGGCCATCACCGAAAGCCAGTGGCCGGCGCGGGCTGCGATGCATTCTTTCCACCTGACCGATGTAGACCACATGATCGCCACCCGGATAAGCCGCCACCTTGGTGCACTCCAGATGCGCGGCGCAGTCTTCAATAATAGGCACGCCTCCTAAGCCTGGGCGCACGGCTATGCCTAGAAACTTGTCATCCCGCGATTTTGCAAACTGGTTTGACGTCTGCACCTGGTGGTCTGCCAGGATATTGACCACAAAACGCTCGCAATCACGAAAGGCGGGATAGCTGGTGGAGGTCACGGATTGGCTCCAGAGAATCAGAGGCGGGTCCAGCGATACAGAGCTAAAAGAATTGGCAGTCACGCCATAAGGCCTGCCCGCTGCGTCCAACGTCGTGACCACGGTTACGCCCGTCGTGAAGGCCCCCACCGTCTTGCGAAAATCGCGGCTATCAAAAGTATTCATACCAAACTCCTCAGGCGGATTGGTCCAACGCACCCAGTTCCTGGCGGTACGCAATAAGTTGGGCGATGGAAATGATGCTCAGGTCATGAGTGAGCGCAAAGCGAATCAGGTCTGGGCGGCGCAGCAGGGCACCGTCGTCGTGTACCAGTTCGCACAGCACGCCACCGACGCCTCGGCCAGCCAAATGCACCAGATCGTGGGCGGCCTCGGTATGGCCGGGCCGCACCAGCACGCCGCCCAACCGGCAACGCAAGGGAAATACGTGACCAGGGCGAACAAAGTTCGCGGCAGTCGCTAAAGGGTTTGCAAGCGCGCGCAGGGTGCTGGCCCGATCTGCCGCCGAAATCCCGGTGGCAACCCCGTGCAGCAGGTCCACGCTGACGGTGAAGGCGGTCTGGTGTGATTCACGGTTGTCCTGCACCATCAGTGGCAAGTCGAGATGATCCAGCACGTCGCCCGGCAAGGACACGCAGACCACGCCGCTGGTGTGACGCACCATAAAGGCCATGGCCTCGGCGGTCATCGCGTTGGCGGCCATGATGAGATCACCCTCGTTCTCGCGACTTTCGTCGTCAACCACGATCACGAATTGGCCACGACGAACCGCGTTGATGGCGGTATGCACTGAGTCAAATGCGCGTTCGGGATGACTCACCGTCACGCACGATATTGCGGTCTCCAAGGCCGACATTGCCCTCTCCATTCCTTAACAATGGGCACAGTCTAGGAGCGTGGATCGGCGCGCGACAAATTGCAGAATTGAATGCACCTATAGCCAACGGGAATAAAAGCCCCGGGCGTTCAGGTAATTTCTTCGAGCTTTGTCTTGAAGTTTTCGCGCAGAAAAGCCTGGAAATTCAGTATGGCCGAGCTCAGCTCCGCCTTGCTGGCCACAATGCTGCCGTAACGCCGCGAGGCGTCGAGATCGCGCACGACGACCGTAGTGCGGGTGCGCTTGGCGTTGTTCTGCGCCATGGAGCGAGGCAGGAAGGTAATGCAGTTACCGGCATCGATCATGCCGAGCAGCGTCGGCAGCGTAGCCACGGTGGCCGGGATGAACTCGGTGCCCCGAAGCCGATATTCCTCGGTGAGGCGTTTGCGCAGAGTCATGTAGCGGTCGAGAAACATCAGCGGATAAGGAATGATCATATCCACGGTGACCTCTTCTGCATCGGCCAACGGGTGCTGGGCTGGCACGACCAACAACATTTTCTCTTCGGCGAGGGATTCGAATCGCAAGCCACGTTGCGTTCCGTCTAACGCCGTAATACCAATATCCGCCTTCTCATCAGCTACGTTGCGAATGACCTGTTCATAAGGCAGGTCGCGCAACACGATTTGTACGTCCGGGTAACGCAGGTTGTAGGCATGAATCAGTGAGGGCATGACGGTAGCCGCCAACATCGGGGTAGCAGCGACGACCACGCGGTTGCGTTCGCTCTCGGAACTAATCTGAAAACGCCTGAGTGCTTCACGCAGCCCGGACACCGCCTGCTCGGCCGCATCGCGCAGAAAAATGCCATCTGCAGTGGGCTCGACGCGCCGGGTCGTGCGTTCCAGCAACTTGACGCGCAGCTTGTCTTCCAGCCGTTTTATGCGATTGGTCACCGCCGGCTGCGACAGATGCAGCTTACGCGCCGCGATGCTGAAACTGCCTTCCTGCACTACCCAGAGAAAGGTTTCGAGCTCGGAGAGTTCGAGCCGCGTCAAGGAGGGCCGATCGGGTGATTTATTCATGATGGTTATAAATGTATCACGCTGCGGAAATTGTGCTCGCCTCGGTGCGAGCCAATACTGCGGACAGCTTCAAACGTTCCCGTCCTGAATCTGACCGAGAAAAAACATGAGCAAGACGCCCCGCCAAATGGCCCTCGTCGCCTTTCTTCAAGCCCAGAACTGCTCCAACTATGTGGGCTCTTGGCGACATCCGTCAAGCATGGGCGACTACATGTCGCCCGAATACTACCAACGTATCGCTCGAACATTGGAGGACGGCAAATTCGACATGGCGTTCTTCGATGATCGGCTCGCGATGCCCGATATTTACGGGGCCAGCCACCGTGACACCGTGGCACATGGCGTGCGGGCGGTGAAGCTCGAACCCACGTCCGTATTGATGGCAATGGCAATGGTCACCTCCCGTCTGGGTCTGGGCGCCACCTACTCCACCACCTACTACGAGCCCTACCATGTGGCGCGCCTGTTTGCCACCTTGGACCTGCTCAGCAAGGGCCGGGTCGCGTGGAACGTAGTGACCTCCATGAATGATTCGGAGGCGGCCAACTTCGGTGCTTCCGAACACCTTGAACACGATCTTCGCTACGACCGTGCAGACGAATTCATGGAAGTGGTCATGGGCCACTGGGACACGTGGAAAGACAACGCGATCGTGGCGGACAAAGCCAGTGGCCACTTCGCCGATCCCGACGACGTTAGCCGACTAGATCACAAAGGCCGCTTCTTCAATTCACGTGGCCCCTTGACCGTGCCACGCTCACAACAAGGACATCCCGTCATCCTGCAGGCGGGCCAAAGCGGCCGCGGCCTGGCCTTCGCGGCGCGTTGGGGCGAAGTGGTGTTTGCCAAATACCCCAATCTGGACAATGGCAAGAAGCAGTACCAAGCACTCAAAGATGGTGTGGCCAACGCCGGACGCGATCCCGACTCATTGAAGATCGCGCCAGAGCTCAAGATCATTGTTGCCGAGTCCGAAAGCCAGGCGCGCGAGCAACGAGACATGGTGGCCGGCCTGTCGCGGCCTATCGATGGACTCACCATGATCGGTGAAACGCTGAATATCGACTTCGCGGGTCGTCCTTACGAACAACCCTTCACCGATGCAGAACTGGCGGCGGTGTCCTGGCAAAGCTTGCGCAATAAGGTCGTGCAGGTCAGCGGCAAGCGCAACCCTTCGGTCAAAGACTTCGTCGAGGCGTCCGGGCGTGGCACGCTGGATGATGGCCCGGTCTTCTGCGGGACCGGCGCTCAGGTCGCCGATCAAATGGAAGAGTGGTTCCACACCGCCTGCGATGGCTTCGTACTGTCGGCAACATCGATGCCGGGCACCTATGAGGACATCGTGCGGCTGGTGGTCCCCGAACTGCAAAAGCGTGGATTGTTCCGCAAAGAATATGGCGACAACACCTTGCGCGGCAACCTGGGCCTGAGCAAACCCCAGGCTGGCGATTGGCGGCGGAAGAATTAAGGAAAACCATCCCATGACGCAAAATACCGTACGTATGATGTCGGCCAGCGGCATCCTCGGGTATGGCTTTCCCGAAAGCTCGCTGCAAGCCGCACTCGCGCTCAAACCCCACATGATTGGCGTGGATGGTGGCAGCAGTGACCCGGGTCCTCATTACCTGGGTTCCGGCAAGACACTCAACTCGCGCCTGGCGATGAAGCGCGATCTTTCTTTGCTGTTGCGCGGGGCAATTGCCAATGGCATCCCCATGATGGTGGGCACCTGCGGTGGCGCGGGCGGCACGCCACATCTCCAAGCCTGCGCCAGCATCATTCGCGAAATCGCCGCAGAGCACGACCTGCATTTCAAGATGGCGTTAATTGACGCCGAGCAGGATAAGAAATTTCTGTTGGAGCAGTTGCAAGCAGGCAGGATCAAGCCGCTAGGCAACGCCCCCACATTGCAGGCGGAAGATATCAAACAGTCCGAGCGCATCGTCGGCATGATGGGGCCCGAGCCCTATCTTGAGGCGCTCAAGGTGGGTGCCCAGGTCATTCTGGGTGGACGCGGCACAGACCCTGCCCCGTGGGTAGCCTTGGCCATGCACCACGGGCTGCCTGAGGCGTCCGCCTGGTATGCGGGCAAGATTCTGGAGTGCGCGTGCAATGCCGCCATTCCCAAAAAGCACGACTGCCTAATGGTGACGGTAGGTGAGGACTTCGTCGAAACCGAACCTCTCAATCCAGAACTCCGCTGCACACCCTTATCCGTTGCCGTGCAGGCGCTTCACGAGAATGCCAGCCCCATCACGCGCTATGAGCCGGGCGGCATCGTAGATTCGACCGATTGCCGCATTGAGGCTGTCAACGACCGCCGCGTACGTATCACCGGCATGCGGTGGAAGCCTCAGCCCTACACCATCAAGCTCGAGGGCGCCAGATGCGCGGGTTTCAGCACCATCTCTTTTGCAGCAACGCGCGACCCTGGGCTGATCGGGCAGTTAGACAGTTTCATGGACTTCGTGCGCACATCTACCGCCACGAAGGTCAGCGCGCTGGGAATCTCTCCTGACGACTACCAGCTTGTGCTGCGCCGGTACGGCACCGACGGCGTCATGGGTGCATGGGAACCCAAGACGGACAGCGTTCCGACTGAAGTGGCGATCATCGCCGAAGTGGTCGCGCGAGACCAAGAGACCGCTAGTGCCGCTTTGGCGCTGGCACGCGTCACTCTCTTGCACTCCGACTTCCCCGGCCGCATGTGTCGCGAAGGGAATATGGCTTTCCCGTTTTCGCCCTCAGACATCGAGCGCGGCCCCATCTACGAATTCATGCTTCAGCACGTATTGGAGATAAGCGACCCGCTCTGCATGTTCCCCATCGAGTACGAACAGGTTTAGGAACCGCCATGATCAAGCTCAAGCACATCGCCCGGGCATGCAAAAGCAAGAACGCCGGGCCGTTCCACATCACGCTGGACATCATGTTCGACAACCCGGCCCTGTTCGAACAGGTGCGCGAATCGGGTGTCATTACCGCAGAGCTGATTGCCTCGCTTTACGGCGTGCGCACGCAGGACGTGCTGTTCACCGAATACGCACCCGCCCTGGCCTGGAAAGCGACGCTGCCGCGACGCATCCCTTCTGGTGCAGTCGGTGACACGGATGTCTACGGCGCGCAGCAACACGCGCCACTGCTGGATATTGAAGTACCGCTGGACATCGCTGCATAGCCATACCAGACAGACCACGGCCCAAAAAATCACGACCGTTGCACCCCTAAAAATGAGGAGACACCAATGAAAAAGATCATGACAGTTCTGCTGCCAGTCGCGTTGCTGATGCCCTGCGTGGTACATGCCCAGGAGACCTTGAAGGTCGGTGCGTTGGTCACGCTGTCTGGTGCTGGCGCGGCATGGGGGCAGGCCCTGCTTTACGGCGCTGAATTGGCGGCCGACGACGTCAATACCAAGGGCGGCCTGGAAGTCGCAGGAAAACGCTACAAGATTCAGGTCATCCCGTACGACGACAAATATCAATCGAGCGACGCCGTCACGGCAGCCAATCGGCTGATCTCTGACGACAAGGTCAAGTACATCATTGGCCCGATGGGCTCGGCGCCCGCATTGGCAGTACAACCTATCACCGAGCGCAACAAGGCCATCATCATGACACTGGGCTTTACCTCCAAGGCACTCAGCCCGGAGAAGCCCTATTCGTTTCGCCCCAACCTGACAACGGAAGAAACGTCGTATCCGTCCATTGTCTGGCTGGTCAACCATTTCAATCTGAAGAAGGTGGGCGCGCTGTTTCCGAACGACGAATCGGGTCAGCAGATCTCTCGCGACCTGGAAAACGCCTATGCCAAAGCAGGCTCTTCGATGTCTGCCAAGGAGTTCTTCGAACGTCAGCGCGTAGACATGGTGCCGCTGCTGACCCGAATGATCGCATCGGGTATTGACGCCATTGAGCTGGACGGAAACTCGCCCGCCACAGCCGGGTTGATTGTCAGGCAGGCTCGCGAACTGGGCTTCAAGGGCCCTATCGTTCGCAACGGCGGGCCAGCTACGCCAGAGATCGTGGCGGTGGCCGGAAAAGCTGCCACAGAGGGCATGATGGTCAGCTCGCTGACCGACCCCAACAACAAGGAGGTCGCCGCGTATGCCCAGCGCTACGAAGACAAGTACAAGAAAAAAATGAACGGCTTCAGCCCGGCCTTCTATGACGGCACGCACATGCTGTTCCAGGCCATGCAGACGGCTGGCACGGTCACGGACTCTGAAAAGGTCCGCGACGCATTGGCGCAGATCAAAAACTACCCCGGCATTCAGGGCAACTTGAACTGGGGCGGAAAGGCCAAGTACGGCATCGACCATCAGGTGGAGTCGCCTTTCTTCATTTCTGAAGTGGTAAATGGACAAGAAGTTGTCCGTGCCCGTTGCTCCGTCACACTGTGTGAATCCGTCGCGCCGTAAATACCATGGATGCCTCCCACCTCTTCGCTCAAGCACTCGTCAACGGCATCGTCATCGGCTTGCTGTACTTGCTGATGGCCGTTGGCTTCACCCTCGTCTTTGGTGTCATGCGCGTCGTTAACTTCGCCCATGGCGAGTTCTACATGGTGGGGGCATTCTCCGCCTACGTTCTCGTCGCGCATTGGCAGTTGCCATTCATCGCGGCGGTTGCGCTCGCCTTTGTACTGGCCGTCGTGCTGGGCTGGTTGGTGGAGGAACTGGTTCTCAAACCTTTTCGCCGCGACGAGCTCAACGGCATGATTGCCACCATTGGACTGGCCATGATTTTGCAGGCGGTAGCCCTCATGACGTTTGGCCCTGACTCGCAGATCATGCCGCCGCTTGCCGAAGGATCAATCACCCTCAGCGGCATCATCGTGCCCATGTCACGCCTCTATGTGGTGGCGTTCTCTATAGGGGTTCTGGTTTTGCTGTACCTGTTCATTGGCCACACTCGCACCGGCCGCGCCCTGCGTGCGGTGGTGCAAGACTCGGAAATCGCCACCGCCCAAGGGATACGCGCCAAATTCATGTACCCACTGGGTTTTGGCATTGGGGTGGGGCTGGCCGCCATTGCAGGGGCCTTAATGGCCCCGCTATTTTCGGTGTCTCCCTTCATCGGCAGCACACCACTGCTCAAGGCATTCATTGTTGTCATTCTGGGCGGACTGGGCAGCATCCCCGGCGCAGCGCTTGCCAGTCTGTTGCTGGGCGTCTCGGAAAGCGTCGCCAGCACCTTCATGAATAACAGCATCGCCGAAATCCTGATTTTCGCGCTAGTCATCCTGATGCTCGTTATCAGGCCAACGGGTTTGCTCGGCCGTGCGGAGGCCTGATATGAATGAAAGCAAAGTTGCACTTTCCGCATCAATCTCGACGCCGCTATCCAGCATTGCCCGCCCCTGCGCAGCAACGCTGGGGCGAGGCCTGGCCGCCCTGGCCCTGGTGCTGCTGCCTCTGGCGCTGAATGACCCGTTCTACATGCATCTGGCAATTCTCGTCTGCATCAATAGCATCGTAACGAGTGGTTTGTCGCTGCTTGCCCGCACCGGCCAAATCTCCTTGTGCCAAGGAGCGTTCGTCGGGGTCGGCGCCTATGTGTCGGTGTTCGTGGTCATGGGTGCCGGGCTGCCTTTTCCTGTTGGCGTGCTCGTTGCCATATTGGCGGCGGCGGCTTGCGCCTTCGTGCTTGGGGCAATCATGCTGCGCCTGACCGGCGTCTACTTCGTGCTGGTCACCTTCGCCTTCGGTGAACTCGTGCGCCTGTGTCTGCTGGAGTGGGACGGAGTGACCGGTGGCGCCAATGGCATCACCAACATTCCGCCTGCTTCCCTACTGGGCTTCGCCTTCGATGAAAAAACCGCGTTCTACTGCCTCGCCGTGGTGTGCGCGCTGACGGTGACGGTCTTGTTGAGGGTGCTCTATCGTTCCCCGGCGGGCCATGCCATCGACGCCGTGGGCGATAACGCGCAGCTTGCTGAGTCCAGCGGCGTGAGCGTGCGCGCCACTCAGCTATTTGCGTTCACGGTTGGCAGCGCGCTGGCCGGATTGGGCGGCGCGCTTATTGCGCATTACGTCGGGTACATCTCACCCGAATCCTTCAACATGCAGTTATCCGTGGCGCTCATCATCATGATGGTCGTCGGCGGCCGCAAGCACCTGTTGGGACCCCTGATTGGCGCGCTGATCATGACGCCGCTGCCTGAGCTATTCCGGGGTGCCGTCGAAAGCCAAAATATCTTCTACGGCGTAGCGCTGATTCTCATGCTTCGCTTTCTCCCTCAGGGCTTGGCCAGCCTGACCTGGCGCGGAAAAAAAGGGATAGCCCAATGAAACCAATCTTGCAGATCAATCGGCTTAGCAAGAACTTCGGTGGGTTAAAGGCGGTCTCTGATCTCAGCTTTGATGTTGGCACAGGCGAAATCATCGGCCTCATTGGCCCCAACGGCGCGGGCAAGAGTACAGCTTTTAACTTGATTAGCGGCACGCTGCATCCCAGCGCGGGGAGTGTCATGCTGCGCGGCAAAGATATCACCGGCATGGCACCCAGCCGTATCGTGCGTCACGGTTTGGCGCGCACGTTCCAGTCCACGTCGGTGTACCCGTCGGCAACCGTGGCCGAGAACATCCAGCGCGGCGCATTATCCACGCTGCCGGGCTCAATCTGGACGCAAATCGCCACGACAACCGAGCGCCGCGTGGCGTTGGCACGCGTCGCCGACGACGTGGACGACATCCTTGAGCTGACCGGGCTCGCCCCCTATCGAGACGTGACTGCCGGTGGACTTGCCTACGGTCACCAAAAGAAGCTGGGCGTGGCCATCGGGATTGCCACGCGCCCCGCGCTGCTCCTGCTGGACGAGCCAGCCGCCGGTTTGAACGGTGAAGAATGCGCAGAGTTTGGCCGCCTGTTGCGGCGTCTGCAGCAACAACGCGGCCTGTCTCTGCTGCTGGTTGAACATCACATGGCGCTCGTCATGGAACTGTGCCAGCGCATAGTGGTCCTGGTGCAGGGACAAAAAGTCGCCGAGGGTACGCCCGAGGCCATCCGTGGCAATCCGGCAGTGATCGACGCCTATTTAGGAGCCCCCGACTATGCCCACTCTTGAAGCCCGCCAGCTCGCGGTAAGTTATGGCCCCCTGGAAGCCGTCCATGACGTCTCGTTCAAGGTCGAGCCTGGTGAGATTGTGGCCCTTGTCGGGTCCAACGGCGCGGGCAAAACTTCAACGCTGAAGGCGTTGATGGGCCTCAAATCCCTTACTCGCGGCTCACTGAGCTGGGACGACGAGCCAATTACTGTCCTGCCTGCTGCGCAACGGGTTGAACGTGGCATCGCCCTGTCGCCCGAAGGACGCCGGTTGTTCTCGCGCATGACTGTCCTTGAGAACCTGCTCATTGGTGCGCACACGGTCCGCTGCAAAAAATCGCGCCAACGCTCGATGGATCAGGTGTACACGCTATTTCCCCGAGTGGCGGAACGCCGGACGCAATTAGCCGGGTCCCTGTCTGGAGGAGAGCAGCAAATGGTGGCCATCGGGCGTGCCCTGATGGCGCAGCCCAAGCTGCTGATGCTGGACGAACCCTCGCTTGGGCTGGCGCCGAAAATCATCGCCGAGATCGCGCAAGCGGTTGAATCGCTCAATCGCACGACCGGTCTCTCGATCATTCTGGTTGAGCAGAATGCGCGCCTGGCCCTACGCTTGTCGCACCACGCCTACGTGTTGGAACAGGGTGGCGTGGTACGTGCTGGCACGGGCGAAGAACTGCTGGCCGATGATTTCGTGCAGAAATCATATCTTGGTGCCTGAGAACACAAGGAGACGCAACAACATGACTACCCCGATCTTGCCCTGCTACGAGGTCTATGCCTTGCGCTTTGCCAGCATGCAACGTCGAACCAGCGAGAATTTCATTTTTCGCGACGAACATGACGGTGTTGTGGATATGGACTTTTTCGTCTGGCTCATTCGCGACAAGGAAACCACCATGCTCGTGGACACCGGGTTTGGCGAGCGAGGGGCCGCTAACCGTAATCGGCCGCTGGAACACTGCCCCATTGCTGCCCTGCGCCATCTGGACGTGAATCCGGACGACATCCGCAACGTGGTGCTGACTCACCTCCATTGGGATCATGCCGGCAACCTGGACAAACTGCCCAACGCCACTTTCCACATTCAGGACGCCGAGGCGGCGTATGCCACCGGCCGTTGCATGTGCGAACCCGTCCTGAGGCGTGCATTCGCCGTCGACGATGTCTGCGACTTCGTGCGCCGCGTCTATGAAGACCGAGTCTGCTTTCACAACGGCGACACCACGCTTGCACCTGGCATCGAACTTATCCACGTGGGCGGACATACCAAGGGTTTGCAGGCCGTGCGCGTTCATACCGCAAGAGGCTGGGTCGTGCTGGCTTCGGACGCGGCCCATTACTACGCCAACGTGACGCGACGAATGCCTTTTCCGGTAGTAGTGGATGTAGCTGAAATGCTGGCCGGCCACGCCAAGCTCCTGCGCAGCGCCAGCTCGCCGGATCATTTCGTGCCCGGCCATGATCCTCTTGTATTGGAGCGCTATCCCCGCCTGCCGGACGTCCCCGTGGCGGTCGCTTGCCTGCATCTGGAACCCACGACCGTCCGTGACGCGATGGCATCAGTCGAAACTCAAAGCACCCTACCGAGACAAGTCCATGCATAGCACTTCCTCCCTGCCCACGGCCTCGGCCAATCTTGCCCAAAGCCTGGCGCAATTCGCTTATGGGCTGCGCGCAACGGATCTACCGGATGCCGTGTGGCGAAAATCTCAACACCACATCATCGATGCCATTGGCCTGGCCTTTGCGTCGCATCATTTTCCATTCGCCGCACCGGGATTGGCGGGCATACGTGCGGCGGGCGCAGTGGGACACGCCACGGTCATCGGCGGCGGCAGCGAACTGCAGCCACGCGACGCGGCACTTGCCAACGGCTATCTGATTCACGGGCTGGATTTTGATGACACCCATCCGGCCAGCATCGTTCATCCTACGGTGGCGTGCCTGCCAACAGCGCTGGCCATCGCCCAGACCACCGACACCACGTGGGGAGAACTCGTGGTCGCTTATGCCTCAGGCATGGAAACGGCCATACGACTGGGCCGCGCCGTCAACGGCGGGTTTCATCATGCCGGTTTTCACGCCACTGGCGTCGTCTCACACTTCAGCTCTGCCGTCGTTGCCAGCAAGCTCCTGGGTCTATCCATCGAGCAACTCGTCGCGGCGCAGGGCATTGCCGCCAGCACCGCGTCGGGGGTGCAGGTGTTTTTGGAGAATGGCGCCTGGACCAAACGCATGCATCCCGGCTGGGGTGCCATGGCTGGCATCACCGCGGCGCAAATGGCCAAGGCTGGGTTCCATGGCCCGACCCGGCCTTATGAAGGCAAGTTCGGTCTGTTCGAGACCCACATGCAGGAGCGCGCAGGCCAAGTGGACCTGGAGTCTGTACTACAGAGCCTGGGCAAAGAGTGGACCTTGCTGGACACGTCCATCAAGCCCTTTCCCGTCTGCCACTTCATTCATGGCTGCGCAGAGGCCGCATTGAAACTGCGCCACGAAATGCCAGGGCTCAACGGCTTGAGCCGCATTGTTTGCGAACTGCCTCAGCCCACACTGCACATCGTGGCTGAACCCGCCGCGGCCAAACGGGTACCGCAGTCTGACTACGAGGCCAAATTCAGTGCCCAGTTTGTAGTGGCCGCCTGCCTGCTGCGTGGTCGCTTCACGCTGGCCGAACTGGATGATGCCAGCCTGGCCGACCCGGACATTCTGGCGCTCGCGGCCAAAGTGGAATGCGTGGTTCAGGCAGACACATCGTTTCCCAAGTACTTCTCTGGTGCCGTCTCGCTTCAGTATGCTGACGGATCCACGCTGCACCACAACATCCCCATGAATCTGGGCAGCGGCGAACGCGCACTTAGCCTGGACGACATTGCGGTCAAGTTCCGCGCGAACGCCGGCCTGGTGTTGCCCGAGAGCCGGGTCAGCGATATCCTGGGCACGATGTTGGCCTTACAGCCGAAAACCCCCGTGCGCGAGCTCTTGCGCATCCTGGCCTGACGCAAGACGGCCCGCGCCTGGCCTGAAAATTCAGGCCACCGCGGCGCCGCCAACGTCGCCCGGGCATCCCCGCCATTGGCCTCTCTACCGCCCGCACGGACCCGGCTGGCGTTGCCGTTCACATGCACACTTGACAACGGCATCGGCTATTCGGCTATCTTTCGCACAGTACAAGAACAACGAGAGCAGAGGCGCAGTCGCTACCTGCAGTCGTTGTGCCCCCGCGCCTCTACTCGAGAAAAATAGTCATGGACATGAAGCAACTTCGCTACTTTGTCATGGTGGCCGAAGAATTGAGTTTCAGTCGGGCCGCCGAGCGCCTGCATATGTCCCAGCCCCCACTCTCCCTGCATATCAAGCAGCTTGAGGAAGAACTCGGGGTAATGCTGTTGAGCCGTACACGGCGTGAGGTCAAACTGACAGACGCCGGTGCCGTGTTCCTGCGCGAAAGTCGGCTATTACTCGGTCAAATGCAAACCGCTGTCAGCGCCACGGTGCGCGCGGCGCATAGTGACGCGGGCGTTCTGCGTCTGGGCGTGGCGACCTCCGCGTTATTTCACGTACTTCCCAAACTCCTGTCCTTGGTACGAGACGCTTTCCCGGGGGTTGAGATTTCGATCAGCGACATGCAATCGCAAGATCAGGTTTCTGCAGTGAGCCACGGCATGCTGGATATCGGCCTTGTGCACACACGCCCGGATCGCAGCAAGCTCATGCACGTGCCAATCTATCGCGAGTCCTATATTGCAGTGTTGTCCGAAACGCACCCGCTGGCCGACGCGCCGGACTTCGTGCTTTCCGACCTGGCGGAAGAATCCATGATTGCCCTGTCGCGGGAACACGCGCCTGCCGTGTTCGATGCCATCGTGGCCTCGTGTTATGAAGCGGGATTCAGCCCCATCTTCAAGCACACGGCGCGTAGTCCATTGACTATTTTTCAGATGGTTCGGCTGGGGTTTGGCGTGGCTCTGGTCCCGCACTCCTACGCCTCCAGCGCCTACCCGGGCGTACGCTTTCGAGACTTTCCCCATACCGCCGGACAGGTGCGCATGGAAGCCATCTGGAGCGAAAAGCATGCGTCTGACCTGACGCGCAAGGTCGCGCAACAGATCCTGCCCTTGTTGAATCCGGAAAAATAACGCGACGACCCAGGCCACTCTGGCAAGATCGCCGCGTTCAGGCACTTAGGCCGCGGCTCCCACATCCACCTTCACCCGGCCATCCACCAACTGGACCAGCGCCGGATGATAGTTCTGCGCAAAGCCTGCATCGCGTGCCTTGCACATCAGGTCATACGTGTACTGGGCGATATGCGGTTGGAAGTCTCCTTCCTGCGCCAGCGCCAGTGCCAGACTGGCGTCTTTGATGGCGTAGACCATGGGAAACGTCTTTTCCGGAAAATGATCCCGCACCATCGACTTCAAGCCATGATTGCGCAGCACGAAGCTGTCGGCCGAACCCTGGGCAAGCAAATTGAACAACGTCTCGCCGTCCATGCCGGCGCTGCGCCCAATGGTCAACACCTCTGCCAACGCGTTCACGGTCATGAAGACCATCATGTTGTTCAGCACCTTCACCAACTGGCCACTGCCTACGTCGCCACAGTGCAGCACGTCGGAACCCATGCAAGCCAACAAAGGTTGCAACTCGGCAAAATCCTCTTCCCGGCCACCCACGGCGATCAAGAGCGTGCCTTGCGCTGCCGCTTGCGCAGTGCGAGCCACCGGCGCGTCGACATACCCCACGCCTGCAGCCTGCACGTTGCTGGCTAGCACGCGGGTCCGTGCCACATCGCTTGTGCTCATATCAACAATCATGCGCGGCCGCTTGGGCCCAGCCAGCAATTCGCGCACCACCGTCTCAACCTGGTCGATAGACGGCAAAGACAGGAACACCACATCCACCCGTTCCGCCAACGCCGCGAGAGACGGCTCGGCGATACCACCGGCCTCTGCCACACGCGCAAGGGGTTCAGGATTCAAGTCGAACATGTGGACCGGCAGGCCCGACTTGCGAGCCAGATTGATGCACATCGGTTCACCCATCACGCCCAAGCCGACAAAGCCCAGGGTCTTGTAGTCACTCATGGTTTCTGCTCCGGTTCAATCTATTCGAATGATGTTGAGACGCGCGGGCGTCAATCGTTGGCCTTGATATTGGCCTGCCTTATCAGCGTCGTGTATTTAGACAATTCGTTCTTCGCGTACTTGCTGAACTCTTCCGGCGATGACGCCACCGGAATGAACGAGATGGCCGCCAACTTCTCTTCGACGGCAGGCACCAGCAAGGCCTTGTGCACCTCTCGCTGGATACGATCAACCACAGACTTTGGCGTCCCCGCTGGCGCCCACAGTCCATACCAACTCGGCATGTCGAAACCCGGATAGCCGCTCTCCGCCACGGTAGGCAAGTCTGGCAATGACGGCAGGCGTTTCTCACTCGTCACCGCCAACGCGCGCAGCCGCCCGCTCTGAACTTGCGGGTAGGCAGAAGCCATGGGTTCAATCATGGCCGCTACGTGCCCGCCCATCAGATCCGTCAGTGCAGGTCCACCGCCCTTGTACGGAATAATCGGCATCTGAACCTTGGCTTGCACATTCACCAGCTCGCATGCGAGGTGCCCCGCCGCGCCAAACGCAGCAATCGCCCACGTCACTTCGCCCGGACGTTTCTTGGCATCATTGACCAGATCGGCCATCGTCTTATAAGGCCCGTCAGCGCGCACGACGACCAACTGAGGAAGCGCACCAATCTGGGTGATGGGCACGTAATCGTTGATAGGGTCGTAGGTGACCGTGGTCATCAAAGGCGGGTTGGCCATCTGCAACGAAGCGTTGAGCAGAATGGTGTAGCCGTCGGGCTTGGCTTGCTTGACATGTTGCGCGCCGATCACACTGCTGGCGCCAGGCCGGTTCTCAATCACCACGGGTTGTCCAAGCTGCGCTTGCAGTTGCGGCGCGATGCTGCGCGCCACCGTGTCCACCGATCCCCCCGGCGGGAATGGCACCACGATCCTGATCGGACCCGTCGGGTATGCCTCTGGTGTCGACGTGGCGGCCGCCGCGGTACCGCACACGGCCAGGGCGCAGCCCATAGATATCAACGTTCGTTGCACCCAGGTTCGGGGCAGTCCGCTAAGCGGAGCTATATTGTGTTCTTGTCTCACTTCTCATCTCCTTTGGTGGTCTTGCGGGATCAGGTTCGGATAGAAAATGGGTCCCTTACTTCGTCGGAGTAATCGATCATGATATTGCGCGTGGTCAAGTACTCATGCAGACCGGCTTCGCCGCGTTCACGACCAATACCGGATTCCTTGAATCCTCCAAACGGCGCCTGTGCCGCCACCGCTCGGTAAGTATTTACCCAAATAGAACCGCACTGCAAAACCTTCGATACACGCAGAACTCTGGCCAGGTCGCGTGACCAAATACCTGCCGCCAGACCGTACCGACTGTCATTGGCCATCTGAATAGCCTGCGCTTCGGTGTCGAACGGAATGATGGCAAGCACTGGTCCGAAGATCTCTTCTTGCGCCAGATGGCTGCGGTTATCGACATCGGTAAAGATGGTGGGCTCGATGAAATACCCATTTTCCAGCCCCGGCCCCTGCGCACGCCCGCCTCCCGCCACAAGCCGAGCGTTCGCCGCCCGGGCCTCTTCAATAGCAGCCAGGATTCGACGAAACTGGGGCTCATTGGCCACCGTACCCATTTCGGTAGCCGGATCCGTCGGGTCGCCCAAGCGTATCTTGGCGGCACGTTCAACCAATCGCGAAACCACCTCATCCAACACCTTGCGCTGCACCAGAAGACGGGACCCTGCGACGCAGGTTTGCCCTGTCGCACCGAAGATGCCAGCCAGCGCACCCACCACGGCCTTGTCCAGATCCGCATCATCAAAAATGATGTTCGGAGACTTCCCACCCAACTCAAGTTTGACCGGGATCAGACGACGGCCTGCCATTGCGGCGATCTCGCGTCCTACCTGTGGACTGCCGGTAAAGCTGACCAGCGCCACCCCAGGGTCTTCCACCAAAGCACGCCCCGTTGTCGAGCCACCGGTCACCACGTTGAAAACGCCGTGAGGAAACCCTGCACGCTCCACCAAGCAAGCAAATTCCAGGGTGGAAGCTGAGGCATGCTCAGAAGGCTTGACCACAACACAGTTGCCGGCGGCGAGCGCAGGCGCCAGCTTGTTAGCCAACAATGCGAGGGGAGAGTTCCAAGCCGTAATAAGGCCAACGACGCCGTAAGGCTCCATGACCAGATAGTCCAGGGTATTGGGCTGGTCCAAGGGAATATGTTGACCGAACAGCTTGTCTGCATAGCCTGCAAAATACCGGAGCTGCCGACCCACCCAAAGCATCTGCGGTCGTGTCTCACGCACTATCTTGCCGTTGTCTGTACTTTCGATCAGCGAGAGGCGGTCTGCGTCCTGCTCTATCAGCTCGGCCAACTTGATCATCATCGCAGCGCGCTTGACGCCGGGTGTGTCGCGCCATTCCCGCTGGTACGCTTCATTCGCCGCTGCTACCGCCAGTGCAACATCGCTGCCGTCCGCATCGACAATTTCTGCCCACACTTCGCCGGTATAGGGATTCGTGCTTTGCAGCATACGACCCTCAGCGCCATCAACATGTTGGCCGTCCACGTAGAGCTGATACCTCTTGATCACGCTTGTCTCCTCATGATTTTCTGGCCGTCGCCATCGACAGAATTCCTGGCCCTGCTTCTGGCGCCGCATCACTGTATAAGTGGCCCGTCGAGTATATGGACGTGCAGAAACCCCGGTCTAATACCGTTTTGAGACTTCTGTTATTTCGGAATGGCGTGTTTGAGCGCGCGCAGTGCGCAAAAGAAACGTCAGGCGTAGGTCTTTTGCATGAACGCGGCGTTCACGCAGCTTCGTCAGTGCGAGGTCAGACTCACTAACGAAGGCACGCGCTTTGTCGCGACGGCCCGGCGTATCGGCAGCTAGCCGGATACGATTTCATCCGCCTCGTGCGCAACAGCAGCATTGCGCTGCTCCTCGCGCACGCACAAAACGGTGTTCAGGTGCTGGACAGTGAACTATTGATATTCAGCCGCGCGGGACATTAAGTCCGGCGTACCGATCAGTTCATTCAAACCCTCGAAATCCAACATACGATCGCCCCAGGCTCGGCTGCTGCCTTGCTCGAGCAAGCTGCCGTAATACCCCTGCAAGGTATGAGCCACGGCACGCGCTGTGCCGCCGGGGAAAATAACGATGCGAAAGCCCTTTTCGGCCAAGACCTGCACGCTCTGCACTGGCGTTTTTCCGCCTTCCACCATATTCGCCAGCAAAGGCACCCTTCCGGCAAACCGGCGACATGCGGCCTCCATCTGTTCCTCAGTACGCAGGGCTTCTATGAACAACGCGTCGGCACCTGCCGCCAAATAAGCCTCAGCCCGATCCAGAGCGGCGTCCATACCTTCCACGGCCAGCGCATCAGTGCGTGCCAGGATCAAGGTGTTCGCGCTCGTGCGTGCATCAACGGCAGCGCGTAATTTGCCGCACATCTCCGCACTTGCCACGACGCTTTTCCCATCCAGGTGACCGCAGCGCTTCGGAAAAGTCTGATCTTCCAACTGGATCATGGAGGCGCCAGCACGCTCGAGACCGCGTACCGTGCGCTGCACGTTCAGCGCATTTCCAAAACCGGTATCCGCGTCAACAATCACTGGCACGCGCACCCGCTCCGCAATACGCGCCAAGGTCTCGTGTACTTCAGAATAGGTCGTCAACCCCACATCTGAACGGCCCAGACGAGTATAGGCAATGGATGCACCCGACAAATACAGTGCTTTAAAGCCGGCTTGTTCGGCAATCAAGGCGGACAAGGCATCGTAGACCCCAGGGGCCAGAACGGCCGCCGGTTCGGACAAAAGCGAGCTAAGAGTAGGTATTGTTTTCATCAAAAGAAAAGACGCACCAAAGTTGAACCGTAGTAAATGAAATCGTCACGACAAGGGCGATCACGCCGCCGTCAGGCGACGCAAATAGTCTTCGCAAGACACAACATCGGCCACGGTGCCCAAGTCCGCCAATGCCGCCTCATGGGCGTCCGACGAAAAGGCGGCGCAGCCATCGCTCAATACGGTGACGTGATAATCACGCATATGGGCATCGCGCACAGTGCTGGCCACTCCGCCATTTGTCACGATGCCTGCCACCACCACAGCGTCGATGCCTGCGCGGCGGAGCACCCAATCCAATTGGGTTTGAAAAAATGCCGAATACGCAACCTTCCAGACTGACACATCCACCCAGGCAAGCAGGGCTGCCACCGTGTCGTGCCCCGGCATGCCCACTTGAAAATCCCCCCTGCGCAAGAAAGGCCGCAGCTGTTTTAGATGCGCAGAAATCATGGGTTCACCAGCAGCGTCAGGCCATAACGTAAATTGACTTGCTGCCACCATACCTCCAGCCTGCTTCAGCGCTTGTGCCACTGGCGCGACACGGGCAGGCAAGCGACCTCCATCGGGCAGCACCGCGCCACCGCGTGCGTACGCACCACCGTCACATAGAAAATCGTTTTGCAGGTCGACAATAATCAACGCCGTATCCGGCCGACACAAGACTGTCACTGTGTGTTCCTTTGCTCAACCCAGGCTGGAAACGTTCTTGCGGCGCTGCTCAAGCAACTTGAGCAAACCACCCGCCTCCACCATTTCCAGCAAAAACTCAGGCAGCGCCTCACAGGCCAGTTCGGCACTGTTCTCACGGTAAATGCGTCCGGCACGTGCATCAATGCGAATACGCTCGCCTTCCTCGATCTGCTCGGACCGTTCGCACGTCAGCAAGAGCAGGCCCACATTGAAGGCATTGCGGAAATACAGACCATTAAACGCGGGCGCGATCACGGCGCTTACGCCCAAATGCACCAATGCGGCCGCCGCCTGTTCTCGCGAAGAGCCGATGCCGAAATTGGGCCCTGCCACCACGATGTCGCCACGCTGGACTTGTCCTGCAAACTCCGGACGCACCCGCTCCAAGCAATGCCTGGCGATATCGTCGATGCCAAACTTCATATAGGCACCCGGTGCCAGGGCGTCGGTATCGATGTCAGCCCCAAAGCGCCAAACACGATGGCGCAGCTCTTGCTGCGAGTCCGTCATACCAGCATCTCCCTGGGATCGGTAATGCGGCCGCGCAAAGCAGACGCGGCAACGGTATAGGGCGAAGCCAGATACACTTGCGCCGATTCCGACCCCATGCGGCCTTTGAAATTGCGAGCAGTGCTGGAGATGACGTTGGCGCCATCGGGAATAGCTCCCCCATAGCCCGCGCACGCTCCACATGACGTACCGAGCACTTGCGCGCCAGCGTGCTCCAGCACTTGCATCACGCCTTCCTGCCGGGCACTTGCCAGATCACGTTGACTGGCTGGCGCCACTAAGAGAAGCACGCCATCGGCCACCTTGCGGCCTCGCAATATGGTCGCGGCCGCACGTAAGTCGTCCAGCTTCGCGCCGGTGCAGGCGCCCAAATATGCCGCCTGAATATCCACATCGGCATACGCCTGCACAGGTTTGACATTGGCAGGGCTATGCGGCGCCGCCACTTGGGGGGCCAGCGCTGCGGCATCAAAATCGTGCCATTGCGCCGCGGCATCCGGATCAGAATGCCAACGTTCCATATCGTCGCCCAACGGCACACCGGCCGCCTCCAAGTACGCGCGCGTCACCTGATCGGGGGCAATCAAACCCACCTGCGAACCTAATTCCGCACTCATATTGGACAGCGTCATGCGTTCTTGCATAGACAGCGCCCGCACCGCCTCACCGCAGAACTCCACCGCCTGATAGCCCCCGCCATTCATGCCGTAGCGGCCGATCATATGCAGAGCCATGTCCTTGGCGCTGAGGCCTTCCTGCAAGCGGCCGTTCCAACGCATCATCAGCGTTTGCGGCACCTTGACCCAGATTTCACCGGTCACCGTCACGCCCAGCATTTCTGTGCTACCAATGCCGAACATATACGCGCCAAACGCCCCACCCGTGGGCGAATGAGAGTCGCCGCCCACGCAAAACATGCCTGGCCGTATATGTCCACGCTCTGGCAGCACGACATGGCAAATACCCACCGAGTCATACACATGGGGCAAGTTTTTCTCAGTTGCCCAATCCCGGGCAATTCGCACGATGCGCCGCGACTCATCGTCCGACTCGGGCACGTAGTGGTCGATCACCAACACCACTTTGGACGGATCCCAAATCGATGCGCCCAGACTTTCCAGCATGGGTTGCAAGCGGCGTGGCCCGCTCGAGTCATGAAACATGGCCAGATCGACCTTACAGGTCACGATCTCACCAGGCACTACCGACTCTCGACCGCAGGCCGCAGCGATCAATTTTTGAGCAAGAGTTTGTACACCAGCCATTGCAATGTCCCTGAAAAATCTACTGTGCCGCAAGGTCTGCTCGTATCGACAGGCAGGACACTATTTCAACTAGTCCGCTTCAAATTATGCATTAATGTACGCATGTACTATCAATAATACAACTCAAAGATTCCTCGGTAACTTGAAGGCCATGCAAAGCCTACTCGCGATCCATAAGCCCCTCGCCGCCAGAACACCGAAGCGCTCAGCCGTCCTGTTTTCTCAGACTCGCGCGCCCGAAAATACACGTTCGTTCGCGCTACGTACCACCTGAACCACCTCGCGTTTTCCCTATGATGTATTGTTATACGGACAACAATACAATCTCTGAATAATTCAACAACTGAGCGTATCCAAATACGCCCTGGAGACTCTCGCATGGCTTTTTCTCGTCTGAAGCTCGCACTTTGCAGCTTGATCAGCGGCGTTGCCCTGGCCCAGGTTCCTGCCGCCTTCGCGCAAGACACCTCGCCCATCCGTCTGGTAGTAGGTGCGCCTCCCGGTGGCACCACTGACACCGTCGCCCGCAGCATCGCTCAACAACTCAATAAAACGATGGGCCGCACGGTGATGGTCGAGAACAAGCCGGGTGCCGGCGGCAATATCGCAGCAAACTATGTCGCCAAAAGCCCCAACGACGGCACCACCCTCCTCGTCAGTTTCAGCAGCTTTTCCATCAACGCCAGCCTTTACAAAAACCTGCAGTTTGATCCCAATACCGATTTCACACCGGTCAGCATGTTGGCCAAAGTGCCCAATGTGCTGGTCGTGCGAAAGGACTTTCCCGCGGACACCATGGAGCAATTCCTGAGCTTGGTGCGCAGCAACCCGGGTAAGTACACCATGGCTCTCGGCTCCATCGGCTCCTCCCTGCACATGGCTGGTGAACGCATGAAAATGATGGGTCAGTTGGACATCCTGAATGTGCCGTACAAAGGCACCGCGCCTGCCTTGACGGATTTACTTGGCGGCCAGGTCGACATGATGTTCGCCAGCACAATGAACGTGCTACCCCATACCAAAGCAGGCAGCTTGAAGGTGCTGGGTGTCAGCAGCGAATACGCGCTTGATCAATTCCCTGGTGTGCCGCCAATAGGCGCCAGCATCAAGGACTTTGAGTCCACAGCCTGGTTCGGATTGTTTGGCCCTAAAGATCTGCCTGCCACCGTGCTTCAAAATCTCAACACCCATGTCGCCAAAGCCGTGGCTTCGGATGAATTTCGCCAGTTGCTCGAAACCGACGCAGCACGTCCTCAAAGCAGCACACCACAAGAGCTGAGCACATTTGTAGCCGAAGACATCAAGCGCTACGCCGAAGTGGTTAAATTCACGGGTGCCACTGCTGACTAAGGTTCTTATTTTGGCGAATACTCCGCTACCGCTTTATCACAAAGTTTATTTGCTCTTGCGCCAGCGCCTGGAATCTGGCCAATTCGCTCCGAATGAGCCGATGCCAGGCGAACATGCTCTTGCAGAGCAATACGGCGTCTCCCGGCTGACCGTCAGACGTTCCCTGGAGACGCTCGCCAACGAAGGTTTAGTCATGCGCCGCCAAGGCAGCGGGACGTTTCCCACGCCAACAGCAGTCTTGTCGAATCCTCAGCACGCTTCAGATATAGACAGCCTGCTCTCTCATCTATCCAGCATGGGTGTTCAAACCGATGTCAGCGTACTGGAATTCGGTTATGAAACGGCCCAGCCCGAAATCGCTCAGCGTCTGGAGCTTGAGCCGAATAGCCGTGTCCAGAAGTCGGTACGTATACGGCGACATGAGGGTCAGCCATTTTCTCACCTGACCACCTACATTCCCGAAGCGATTGGCTTGCAGTTTCAGGAAAAAGACCTGACCTCCCAACCATTGCTGGGAATTCTGCGCCGCATGGGCATAGAGATAGGCGGCGCCGACGAAGCGATCACCGCCATTCTGGCAGACCTGCATACCTCTGGCCCGCTGGACGTGCCAATAGGATCGCCCTTGCTGAGTCTTCGGCGCCTGTTACGCGATAGCAGCGGCATGCCAATTGAATATCTGATTGCCGCGTATCGACCAGATCGTTACGAGTATCGGATAACCACTAACGCAGGCACCCGCCTGAGCAAGTGATCGACATGCAGATGGCGTTTGTCGATTGGAAATATCACCACTATTCGCCAGGAACCATCCACCCCACAAGCTAATGAAGAATATCTGACAAGAATTTCTTCGCCCGCTCGTGTTTGGGTGCAGAGAAGAACTCGGCGGGCGTGGATTTCTCCAGAATCTGGCCCTGGTCCATGAACCAGATCCGGTCGGCGACGTCCTTGGCGAAATTCATTTCGTGGGTCACGCACACCATCGTCATGCCGTCAGATGCCAGGTCTTTCATAACGTGCAAGACTTCGCCCACCATTTCGGGGTCAAGCGCGCTGGTCGGTTCGTCAAACAGGATAAGCGGCGGCTTTTGCGCTAAGGCGCGGGCTATCGCCACGCGTTGTTGCTGTCCACCCGACAGGTTGACCGGCATGGCGTCGGCCTTTTCGCTCAAGCCCACTTTAGCCAGCAACTCGGCAGCCAGCGCATAGGCGGCGTCTTTGCAATAGCCCCCGACCTTGATCGGCGAGAGCGCAATATTATCTTTGACGCTCAGATGCGGAAACAAGTTAAACGATTGAAAGACGAAGCCAATCTTGGCGCGCAGCTGGTTGATGTCGAGTTTTTTGTCTGTGATGTCTCCGCCCTGAAACCGGATTGCACCGCTTTGTATCTCTTCGAGCTTATTGATGGTGCGAATCATCGTGGATTTGCCAGAGCCCGAGGGACCACACACTACCAGCACCTCGCCCGCGTTCACGTCGCCGCAGATGTTGTCCAGGGCGTGATATTTTTTATACCATTTGTTCACGTTTTCGAATTGGATCATGTCAGTCTCCAGGTCAGGCAAGGCCCATGCGTTTGTTGGTCAAATGCGTATCCAGGATGCGGGCCAGCTTGGACAGCAGCGCGCACAATAGAAAATAGAACAGAGCCAGCACCAGATACGTGCGCAGGGTGCCGGTCAACTCAATGCTGTTGATTTGCTGAGCCGCATAAGACGCCTCTTGTACCCCAATGATGTAGGCGATTGATGTGGCCTTGATCGTGGACACGAACTGATTCAGCAAGGACGGAATCATGTTACTGAGCGCCTGAGGCAGCTGCACGCACAGCAAGGTTTTAAAGTACGACAGTCCCATCGAACGCGACGCCTCCGTCTGGCCGCGAGGCAACGCTTCCAGACCTGCACGGATAATCTCTGCCAGGAAGGCCGATTCGTAAAAAATAATCGCGCACAAGGCCGTCGAAAAGGCGGGAACCTCGGTTCCTAAAAGCACGGGCAGCAGGAAGTAGGCCCAGAAGATAATCATGATCAGCGGGATGGAGCGAAACGTATACACCCACACCGTTGAAGCGATCTTGATCGCGCGCACGTCACTGGTGCGTGCAACGCCCACCACCAATGCCAAGGGGAACGCGCCCGCCAGGCCCAGCCCGGCCAGCAACAAGCTGCCGGCGAAGCCGCCGATAGGCCCGTGTGGCCACGAGCCAATTAAAAATATCAGGCCATAGTTATGCAGGAATTCGATCATGGTCAGCTCTTGAAACTGGCTGGAAATCGTCTAGACATATACGCGCCCAGCAAAGCGATCGACAGAGAAATTACCAGATAAATCAAGGTGGCCACCAGAAAGATCTGGAAGGTCTTGAAGGTGGCGTTCTCAATGCGCTTGACCTGATACGTCAACTCGGTCACGCCAATCACCATGGCCAGACTGGTGTCTTTGAACAAGATCAGCGAACGATTGATGATGGGTGGAATGCTGATACGCACGGCCTGGGGCAAGATGACGTAAGCCAAGGCCTGCATCGCCCCCAATCCAACAGAACGCGCCGCTTCGTTTTGCGTGCCGGCAATCGCCTTTATGCCAGAGCGAATGTCCTCGTAAAAATAGGCACTGACATTCAACGACAAGGCAACCAAGGCAAACGAGAACTCGGTGTTGCCCTGATTGATCCACATCCGCAGTGCCTTAGGCAAGATTTCCGGCATACCGAAGTACCAAACCATGATCTGCACCACGGTAGGCACGTTGCGGTGATATTCCACATACAGGGCAATGATGCCGCGCGTGATGGCCGACGGGATGAGATAAAGCCCTGAGAGCAGTATCGCGATCACGAAGCCACCCACCAGAGCGCCGACAAATAGCCTGAACGTAATCGCCACGCCCGACACCAGCATACGCACGGTGTCGGGGTCTGAAAACAAGGAAAAGTCCATGTTTTATTGGGCCGTGGCGACGGGCTCGACCTTGAAATCGCGCTTGAGCTTAAAGATGGTGTCCTGCCCCAACCACTTGTCGTGAATACTCGTTAACTCACCCGATTTATCCATCTGTTGAATGGCGGCGTCTACCGCCTTGAGCAAGTCGGTTTCACCCTTATTGACCACAATGCCAATGTGCTCAGTAAAGGTTGGCTCATCGATCAGCTGCATGGGCTCATCGGTTTTTTGCGAGTCATTGTAGAAGCGCAACAAGACCAGTTCGCCTGCCGTGATGCCTTGGCTTTTCCCGCTTTGCAAGCCCAGATAACACTGCGAAATCGTCTGGAACGTCAGGATGTCGGATTTCGTCAGCACTTTGTCGGCAATAGCCGCCGAGCTGGACCCGGAAGAGGCACAGACCTTCTTGCCGGCCAGGTCAGCCAGGGTCTTGATGCCAGAATCCTTCTTGACCAGAACCTTGATATTGCCTTGCAAGTACTGCAGGCTGAAATCCACCTCTTTGGCCCGAGCTGGCAAGTACGCCATAGAGCCTGCCACGATATCGACGCGACCCAACTTTACCTCGGGGATACGTGCCTCGGTAGACAACACCCGGTGTTCCACCTTGACGCCCATCTGCTTGGCAATCGCTCTGCACATATCGACGTCGTAGCCAATATATTCGCGCGTCTTGGGGTCCTGAAAACCATAGGGTGAGGCACTCCCCTGCGTGCCGCAAATCAGCGAGCCCCGCGCTTTGATGTCATCCAGCTTGTTGGCCCAGGCGGCATTGGCCACCAAGGTCGCGGCGGCGCTGGCCAAACCCAAAACTGCTGTCTTTCGAATAATGTTCAGCATGACTGTCTCCGGCCCTTCGGTTTGCTTATCGTGGTTGAACTCGATTGGCGTGTCGTTAGATTCGAAACGTGACAGTGGGATCGGCCCTGACCCGATCAAGCAGCCCGATTTCCCAACTCAGGTATTGATGCATGGATTCCTCAATGCCCGTATCCCGGTCATAAGGGCGATACCAGACGTCATCGGTTTCTGTCATGAACACCGCATCACTCGACGTGAGTTTGTCGACCGGAACACTGCGCGTCCCCCCGTGCAGGTACGAAGCCTTGAATCCCAAAAGCAACGCGTCCATGGCCGCTAAACGAGAGACGGCTCCTGTGGGGCAGGTAAAGACAATTTCCTGCCCTGGGGCCAAGCTCTTCAATACCGTAGCCAGGCGGGACCGAACGACCCATTTGGCCCCAGGCAAATGCCCCTTTCGGTACACCCGGGAATCGCCCACATCAACAATGGCGGCGTCGGCCGGCAACGTAGCCACGTCCGAAGTAGGCACGTCCACCGCATGCTGGCGCACTACCGGTTTGACCAAGTCCCCCGTGCTGGCCTGATAGATATAGGTATCCCATCCCATCTGATGCAACCAACTCGCCGTCATCGGTGCCTGCACTCCAGCGGTATCGAACACCACAATGCGTGCATTTCGAATGGGTGCGAACTCATCCGTTTGCTGTACAAGCTGTCCGCCCGGAGCTGACACAGCATTCAATAAGGTGGCCGCGCTGAATTCCTTTGGATCACGCACATCAAACAGATACGTGACGCGCCCACCGTCGCTCAATAAGTCTTGCAGTCGCTGCGGGCTGATCGTTTCTATGGACAGCGACTTCGCCAGTTCTTGTGCCGCCTGCTCGGCACCCGCAGCAATAGGCTGCGTCAAGTAACTTCGTGTCTGGCTCTTGTCCAACGACAAACCAGCCAGATATTGCCCCATCGTCCCATTTTCCAACGCGTGCACATCGGCAAAGCCCGCGTTGATCAAGGATTGGGCACCCAGAATCGAACGCGTCCGGCCTGCGCAATTGACCACGATCGGGCCCGTATGGTTAAGCGCTCGGGCGACCAACTCGCCCCCGGGGCAAGACAAGGCACCGGGAATGGACATCAGCTTGAATTCTTCTTCAGTACGGCTATCCAGAATCAGAATGTCTTGCTTCTTGACGAGTGCATCCAACTCGCTAGCGGTGATGTGTGGCGTTTTATAGTGATGTTCGACCACTTCTCCGAATGCCTTGCTAGGCACAAATACGCCCGAATAGGTGGGCAATCCGGCGGCGTCCCAGGCCCTTTGACCGCCCTTCAGCACAGCCACATTGTGGTATCCAAGGGCGTGCAAGCGGCGACTGGCAGACTCTGCCAAACCGTCGTCGTCGTCGTCGACCAGAACAAGCCGTGTGTGCAAAGAAGGAAGCGCCTGTATACGCAGTTCCAGATGCGACAAAGGCATGGATGCCGCATGAAAGATGTGTCCTTGGGTATAGACGCCATTCTCACGCACATCAAGAATGGCAAACTCACGGCCATCGGTCAGCATGTCGTAGACGGTTTGCGGCGCGATCCATGGCGCATAGGTTTCAGGCACAGCCATGAACCGGCTATAAGCACCCCCTTCCTCAGCCGTAAAGTTGATCCGCCCACTCAGCGTATCCAACGCTCGCCCATAGAGATGCAGATGAAGTGAGTCTTCGTCAGATACCACTTCAATCGTATGGAAAGTGTCCCCCAGCAACAGCGCCGCGTTGCCCCGGCAAACCGTCAGCTCGTCCGTCTGGCGCAGCTTGCCCTGTCCTTCCACCGACCGGTTATCGACTCGCTCAAAGAAAACGTTGTGCTCTTCGCCATACACACCCGCAATCACGGCCCATGTCGTGTGATCGTGCGGAGGTTGTTTTTTGCCGGTTTTGCCAGCCGACGCATACAACGCCAAATCGCCATCAAGCCCCCGCCACAACTGGTACAAGCCCCCGGTTTTTCCTGCACGCGATCCGAACTCGTCTTTGGGAAACAGATGTTCCTGTTCTCCCAGACTAATCAGCACGGGCGAGATGGCATGCAGCAAGGGCTGGCCTTCCTGATGAGCAGCAAGATCCTTGATGGTGGACATTGCTGTCTTGATTGCGTCATAACGGTGTTGCATGGTGGCTCCAAAAGAGCATGGATAGGCAGCCCCAAGGGCTACTCAGGTTTACGTGCGAGTCGTTGAGAGACTTGCCTCAGATAGCGTTTTCGGCAACCTTAAGCTAATAACTCAAGCGCTTGCTGCAGGTCTTTTTTCAGATCGTCCACATCTTCAAGACCGATATGCAGACGCACGAGTGATCCCTTAAATGGGTCGGTCGAAATACTTCGTTTTCCGGTCGGATCGGCAGGCAGAACAAGGCTCTCGTACCCTCCCCAGCTTGCACCAATGCTAAACAGCGCCAGCGCGTCAATAAACTTGTCGCGTTGTTCAACGTTGCGGTCTTTCAGCTCAAGGGTGAGCAGGCCCGACGCGCCGCTCATTTGGGACTTCCAAAGCCCATGGCCCGCATGACTGGGCAGTCCCGGATACAGGACCTGAGCGACTTGGGGCTGCACCTCCAGCCACTGCGCGATGGCCATACCATTGCGGTAGTGTTGAGCCATGCGAACCCCTAAGGTTCTTATGCCGCGCATAGCCAGATAGGCGTCGTCGGGGCTGACTGAAACGCCTTGCGACGCCGCCTCGGATCGAATGGCAAGCCACAAGTCAGGATCTTGCGTGGTGATCGTCCCCATCATCACGTCCGAATGACCCACGAAATACTTCGTGGCCGCATGAATAGAAACGTCAACGCCGTGATCGAACGGTTGAAAGAAAACGGGTGTGGCCCAGGTGTTGTCGGCAACGACTTTGGCGCCTACGGCGCGCGCAGCCGCCGCCAGGGCAGGAATATCTTGCATCTCCATGGTCAGCGAGCCCGGGCTTTCGCAATACACCACCGAGGTATTAGGCTTTACCAAGGCCGCGATATCGGAGCCTGAATAGTGCTCGACCTGAACGCCGCGTGGCACCAATACCTGGTCGCAGAATTCCCGACAGGGGTAATACACATTGTCAGGAATCAGAACGTGGGTTCCCGGACCCGCCAGCGCGTTAAGCGTCGTGGCAATGGCTGACAAACCCGAGGGCAGAATCACGGAGCGGTAGCCACCTTCCATGCCAGCCACCAGCAGTTCCAAATCCTTGAGCGTTTGAGTGCCCAAGCGACCATATCGCACCGTGTCAAATTTTGATCCTCGAGTCGCGTTGTAGTGCGCCATCGAATCGAAGACAACGGTGGATGTTCGGTACACCGGCGTATTGACCATCCCCTTATGAGTCTGAGGATCACGTCCGCCGTGGGTCAAGATCGTATTGAACTGCATTAGGCACCTTTGTAGTGTGGAATCGACCTTAAAGCGTTAGCCCAAAACTATTTCACGACCAACTATAGGTAGGTAACCAAGGCATGACTAATGAAAATTTCAGCTCAATACATTAAAAAAA
>JBEBWV010000013.1:0-78279 GCA_040391965.1 Achromobacter deleyi
CCATATTGGGCGACGGCAGCTGCGGGCATGAGCGCGTTGCTAGAGATAACTATCCCGGTGTAGGCGATCATGAACTGAAAGGGTAGGGTCAAGACCGCGACGGCATTATGTGCGTCAAGCCACGAGCGTTGACCTTTTTTGGCGCGGAACGTGAAGAAGTCTTTGAAGATGCGCTTATGGGTAACCACGCCTGACACCAAGGCGACCAGCATGCCCATGGTTGCAAACGCCACGATCCATAAGCCGATCTGCCCTGCGTGCAGCTCGTAGTGGAACAGCACGAAATGACGACCGCCTTGGGTAGCGCGTGCATTGTGTTCATGGGACTCCGCTACAACCGCACCGGTCTGTGGATCAAGTTTGGCGTCGTGATATTCGCCTTGCTCATCCAACCAATACGCAATCAGTCCATTGTCGTCGTCTCTGTGTACAGGCCAGACTTCCCACATGTTTGCGTCGGGATGGGCGCGAGCCATGTAAGCCATCGCTAAAGCCAGGCGGTGCTGTCGGTCTACTTCAGGCGCAACAACTTCTTTGGCGAGCGCTTCTTCGGCATGATGCTCCGGCGTCATCCAATGCCCGATAGGCTCTTCGAAAACGGCGAGAGACCCACTGAGAAACACGGCAAAAAGCAGCCACGAGAACCAGAGGCCGGTCCACGTGTGGAGCCAAGCCATGGAGAGTCGAAATTTGGGTTTCAGAGCAGTCCTCTTCGGGTGAGCATCAAGATGCGCGATGCCATTCGCGCCGACGCCATCCGGCGTTCGGTTGCGACTCGTCGTCCATGCTGTTCACCTACCGTAACAGTGGGTAGCGGGCGTTCAATATTGGGGGGGATGACAGGCGGCGATCACAATCGAATCTCAACAATAATACAAATGAGAATAACTATCGATTATGCGTGGATTCGAATTATTTTGCAACGCGTTGTAGCTGTGAAGGATAGGTGTAGAGGGGCGCGATTCCACCTTTGCACTTTCCGCCGAAGCCATGCCGATCGCTTGCCTGGGCAGCCCCAGCCACGTGGTGACTGGGGCTGCTACCAGCACATTGATTTGGCGCACCGCATGCAGTACTTAATGAATTTTTTCGGCTTTAGGTAATGCCCATGTGCCGTTGCGCGCAGCAGGCTTCGGGCCATATAGGCGCATCACGATGTTGTAGGGTCCGGCAGGCGCAGGTAGCCAATTCGATTCGCGTGCTTTGCCGGGCGACGTTTGCTGCACGTAAATATCCAGCGAGCCGTCTTTGTTGTACTTAAGGCCCTTGGTTCTGTCGCCAATGGCATAGCGGTTAAGTGGGTTTGCCACCAAGTGTCTGGCGGGCAAGTCATACATCGTCATTGACCAGAAAAACGTGGCGGGAGGAAGTTGGCTCTTAGGGAAATGAATGAGATAGGGCGTGTTGCCGTCCAGCTTCTGGCCGGCCGCATCTTCCTCGTAGCCCAGATAGATGGCCTCCTCTTGCGAATTACCGTAGATGCCCATCGCCGCGGCGACCGCACGCTTGGTGTAGTCGCCGTTCATGAACTCACGCGTGCCGAACAAACCCGTGGAACTGCGTGTCTGCTTTTCGGCTGTGAGCAAGGCTGCCTTGGCATCTGCAATTCCTTGCTCGATGGCATGTCGCTTGTTCGCTGGCAGAGCATTCGCATCGAATGGGCGACCTGGGCCAATACCTATCGTGGCAAAGCGCGCCATTAGCTCAGATTCCGACGGATGTGGGGGCTGAGCGAAGAGCAACAGCTGATTCAAGTAACTGATGAAGTCTATCGAGGTCGCCTTCGCTTCGTCCCAGGCAATCCATTGCACTGGCGGCGCAGGAGGGGGGGCGGGCTGTTTCGCAAAGGTACTCAGCGGCTCCAGCCGATACTTCGCTTGTAGAGCCTGGACATTCTTGACGTCTTGCGGGCCATTCAGGCTGGTGCGGCCCAGGATGCCCACCAGATCGGTCTCTGCTCTGATGACCTCGGTAATGCCAGTTGGCACCTCACCATTCCAGCCGGGGCCGGCAATCAGATAATTTCCCGCCTTATAGCCCGTCGCGCGTACGCCGACGTAAGCGAAGTTATAGGTATACAGGTCCACCAATTGAAATACGTTGTAGCGCGGTGGCGTCACGGCGGGCACGCTCAGCACGATGGGCTGGGCCCGCAAGTCCAGCCAGGCCCATGAGTAGGGCGTATCGTTATTCGGCGTGACGATTTCTGTATTCGCGGGCGTATAGGGTTGCGAATAATGGCGGAATTTATTGAATCCGCCGACATAGGACGGACTGGCGCTGTTGATGGCTTGCTGATAGATGGTCTTGTAGTTATAGAGGATGGGGTAGGCGTACAGGAACGCCTCTTTGGCAATTTTCCGGATGTTGGCGTCTTCTTTTGTGCTGGCAGGGGGCGTGGTGGCCGTGCAAGCTGCTAGAAGCGACGCGGTCAATGCCGCAGAAGTGAAACGCCAGAACCTTGCTGTATTCATCATTGACCCACCTTCAAGCAGGAATGCGATTATCAGTACGGGAATGAGTTATATCAATTCGATGTGTATTGGGGCCGGCAACGCATATGGGGATAACCATGCCCGCAGTGCCAGTTCATCATAGATAGGTCGATAGATTTTGAGAAGACCTGCCGTTCGCATACGAAAAAATTCACGACAAAAGCAACAGTGCTACGACTTGGCAAGCCAAAACTGAGATTTATACCGCCGTAGCGTTTGCGCTGTGTTGCAATAATTTGCGTGAGTGCTTAGAGTTGTTCGTCGGTCGCGGGCGCTTTACTCCTCTTTAATCTGAGTGGGTCTGGAGCTGTAGATGCAACGAATGCGCTGGGAATTACTAGCACACGCTTCAATGGCTCTCGCCGTGGGGCCGTTATTTCCATTAGGGGCGGCGTATGCGCAAGCCTCTGACGATGCCAATAAAAGCAATAATCCGCTCAGCCTGGCACCGTCTCTGAATTTTCAGAATTACTACACCCCCCGCTTGTTTGGCACAAACGCCCATACCAATGACTTTCTCGTGCGCCCCACGATTCCTATTGCGCCGGGCGACTTTATTGGCGTGCCACAGATCTTTCGTGCCACGGCTCCCTTAAGCACACGGCCTGATCCGGATGGGGGCTACAAAACGGGTCTGGGCGACATCAATTTGTTTGACATCTTCCTGCTCAAGGAAGAGGGCACCCAATTAGGCATTGGGCCTCTATTGACGATGCCCACCGCGACCAGCCCTGAACTGGGTGCCGGTAAATGGTCGGGCGGCTTGGCGGCCGTGGCGGTTCACCCCAGTAAAGAAGGTCTGCTGGGCGCACTGGTGGAGTGGCAGCATTCATTTGCCGGTCAAAGCAACCGTGCCACGGTACATACCGCGACGTTTCAGCCGTTCATCATTCGCAATTTGCCCGATGGCTATTACTTAAGGTCAACAGCCACCTGGACGTTCGATCTGAATAAAAACGACTACTACATTCCGATTGGCTTGGGCGCCGGTAAAACCTGGCGTGCGGGCAAGAATATTTTCAACCTGTTTGTCGAGCCGCAATGGACGGTGGCCCACCGTGGTGAGGGTTTGCCACAGTTCACCGTTTTTATGGGTATGAATATGACGTTCGGGCATTAACCTCGGGGGCGCGTTGCGCCGAGGCAAGGTCTGTTATGAATGCACCACTTGGAGGCACCAAACCTGTATCCGCGGAGTCAGCTTGGGCCAGAGCAACGAGGACGTGACATGAGAATGCCAGCAACAAAAATGAAATGGATAGCGCTGACAGTGGCGATTGTTTTCGTGGCTGGTGGCGTGGCGGGGGCGGGTTACATCGTCAGCAACGATAGCGAGGGCGGTCCTGTCAAAGTCGTGTTGGGCGATGGCAAACGCGGACCGCTTGAAATGGCCTGGGTTCCTCAGGGCGAGTTTCTGATGGGCAGCGATCACAAACTTGCGCAGCCCAACGAGATGCCCGCGCATAAGGTGAAGGTTACTGGATTCTGGATGGACGTTCATGATGTGACCAATGCAGATTTCCGGCGCTTCGTGCAAGCGACGGGGTATCTCACCACCGCAGAAAAGAAACCACGCTGGGAAGATCTGGTGGTGCAATTGCCCCCTGGCACGGCGAAACCGGACGACAGCGTATTGGTGCCGGGAGCCATGGTATTCATTGGCACCACGAACGAAGTGTCATTGCGAGACTTCTCCCAATGGTGGCGGTTTGTGCCGGGTGCGAATTGGCGTCATCCGCTAGGACCAAACAGCAACATTGACGGAAAAGACAATCACCCGGTTGTGCAAGTGTCGTACGAAGATGCACAGGCCTATGCAAAATGGGCAGGCAAGCGCTTGCCCACCGAGGCCGAGTGGGAATTTGCGGCGCGCGGAGGGCTGGAGCAGGCCACCTATGCCTGGGGCAATGAGTTGCAACCTCAGGGGCAAGCGGCGGCCAATATCTGGGACACGCGGCAAAATCAACCCTTCCCGGTGGTCAAGGACGAAAAGGTACCGGTTGGGACAACACCGGTTGGTAGCTACTCGGCTAATGGCTATGGCTTGTACGACATGGCTGGCAATGTCTGGCAATGGACCGCCGACTGGTATCGGGCTGATTCTTTCAAGATACAAGCGCAATACCGCCAGCCACCACTAGACCCGGCCGGCCCTGCCGATAGCTTTGATCCGAATGATCCGGGTGTGCCGGTCAAGGCGCCGAAACGCGTGACGCGAGGCGGGTCTTTCCTGTGTAGCGACACCTATTGCATCAGTTATCGAACCAGTGCGAGGCGTGGCACAGACCCGATGAATGGCATGTCGCACCTGGGGTTTCGAACGGTCATGACGACGGACCAATGGAAGACTGCCCAATCGAGCAAGCAGAGCATGGCAAGTCGCTAGCGCATCACGTCGAATGGCCCGGCGACAGCCGGGTTGTTTTGCGTCGAATCAAACCGCACATAAGGTCAGGGCATGACGAATCGAGAAAGCATACTCGCGCTGGAAAGCGCCATGACGCAGTCTGTGCTGGGCCAGGATGCAGTAGTAAGGCAGGTCATTCTGGGCCTGCTTTCTGATGGCCACGTGCTGCTCGAAAGTCTGCCGGGTTTGGCCAAGACGCGGACCGTGAAGGCGCTGGCCCGTCATCTGACGGCGGACATGAGTCGTATCCAGTTCACGCCAGACTTGCTGCCTTCGGACATTACAGGAGCGGAAGTGCTTCATCAGGATGCCGGACAAAGCACAATCCGCTTCCAGCCGGGACCGCTATTTGGCAACATCATTCTGGCTGATGAAATAAACCGGGCACCCGCCAAGGTGCAAGCCGCATTGCTCGAAGCCATGGAAGAGCGCCAGATTACCGTGGCGGGTGTCTCGCACGCCATGCCCGAGCTCTTCATGGTGTTGGCAACGCAAAACCCGATTGAACAGGAAGGCACGTATCCGCTGCCTGAAGCGCAGATGGATCGCTTCACCATGAAGATTGTGCTGGACTATCCGGCGCCAGAGAGTGAAGTGCAGGTGCTGGCGTTGCTGCGTCGTGAACTCACTCATGCTGGTGCAGGCACCACCGCCTACATGCTGGATCAACAGGCGCTGTTTGCCTGTCGGCAAGAGATCAACGGTTTGCATGTGAGTACGGCACTGGACCAGTATCTGGTGGACCTGGCTAACGCCACGCGCTATCCGGCCAAGTATGACGACGATCTGGCGCGCTGGATTCAAGTGGGAGCGAGCCCTCGCGCAGCCATTGCACTTGACCGCGTGGGACGCTCGCATGCGTGGTTGGAGGGCCGAGACTTTGCCTCACCCGACGATGTGCGGGCAGTGGCTCATCCCGTGTTACGGCATCGCCTGCATTTGTCCTATGACGCGGTGGCAGATGGCATCACGGCAGATCACGTGATCGACCGGCTGCTGGATCGCGTGGCCGTTCCTGTCTGAAGGCGGCTATGCCCTCGCCACTTGCACGCGACAGCAATGTGTATGTGTCTCTGAAAGAGCTAATGGCTCTGGAGCCCGCTGCCCGAGGGCTGAGTTTCAGTGCGCGCCAGCCACTATCGAGCATTCTGGCTGGCCAGCATGGGTCAAGATTGCGCGGTCGTGGTTTGAACTTTGAGGAGCTGCGCCGCTATTTGCCTGGCGACGATTTGCGCCAGCTGGATTGGCGCGCTTCTATGCGCTTTGGCAAACCGTATGTGCGAACGTACAGTGAAGAACGAGACCGGCCTGCACTGATCATTGTGGATCAGCGGATGGGCATGTTCTTCGGTTCCACGCGCAGCTTCAAATCGGTGGTGGCAGCAAACTTGGCGGCACTCTCGGCCTGGGTGGTGTATCAGGCCGGCGATCGGGTGGGTGGCATTGTATTTAGCGACAAGCGGATCGATAGCGTGCATCCATTGCGCAGCCGCAGTCGCATTCAGGCCCTCTGTGCCCAGGTCGTCGCACGTAATAATGAATTGAGTGCCGTGACCCCAGAGGTGCAAGCGGCAGGCAAATTGAATGAGGCCTTGCACCTGGCGCTTTCTGTGGCCTCCCATGATTACCTGATTTGCATCATCAGCGATTTCGCGGGTGCAGATGAACAGACCTTGCGCCTGTTGCGCGCTTTAGCCGCGCACAACGACGTGATTGCGACGCTTGTCTATGATTCGCTCGCATTGAACCTCCCCACGAAAGGCAATTTGGTGGTGACGCAAGGCGAGCTGCAACTCGAACTGCCCGCCGGTAATCGCCAATTACACAAGCCATTGAGTGAGTTTTTCTCAGGCCGTCTGGCTGACGTGGCAGGCCTCTTGCGCCGAAGTCAGCTGCCGTTATTGTCGATCAACACGGGCGATGAACTGATGCCGCAGTTACGCCGGGAGTTGGGTCGGCAACGGGTCGGGAGGTGAGATGACCGCCGAGCTGCCAAGCATTGACCAACTGCGGGAGTTGCCCTTACCGGACCCGATCAGTTATTTGCCCCAGACCTGGGGCTGGGCCATGCTTGGCATTGTTTTGCTTTGGGCGGCGGTATTGATTGCGTGGTTTGCATGGAAACGCCGACGGCGCAATTTGTACAGACGTCAGGCTTTGGTTGAACTTGATCGCTTAGCCCAGGCAGGGCGGCTTGATCGCGAGGTTTATCGCGAAGTACCCGTGCTGCTCAAACGCGTTGCACTCTCGATGCCGCATGTCGATGGCCGGGTGGCCGCATTACATGGCGAAGCCTGGATAGAATTTTTGCGAGCCACCGGTGGCCACGGCTTTACGCCCGAGCTTGCGAATACGCTCGCCAGCCTGGCCTACGGGCCGACGTCAGCGCTGGACGCCATACCTGCAGAGACGCTTGAGCAATTGATCCGGGCCAGCCGCGATTGGTTGCAACACCTTCACGCGGTAGGCCATGGCCCGGTTTCTGCTGTGGTCAGTAGCCCTGGTCGCGACTTGCGGCATTCTTGACCGGCAGTCCTGCGCGAGCCGCTGCGATATTGCTCAGGGCCTGTGCGGCAATAGTGGTGGCGGGCGTGCGCGTGGCGATGTGCGGGGTGACCAGAATATCTTGCCGACGCCAGAAAACATGATTCGCAGGCATTGGTTCAACTTCTACGGCATCGAGCGTAGCGGCAGATAATTGCCCGCTATCTAGCGCGGCCAGCAAGTCGGCTTCGACCAGATGCGCACCGCGTCCCACGTTCACAATGTGAGCACCGCTTGGCAATTGCTCAAAGGTACGCGCATTGAGAAAGCCTCGGGTTTGCTGTGTCAGGGGGAGCAAACACACCAGCGTGTCGGCGCCCGCAAGAAAGCCAGTCAGGCCTTCCGTGCCGTGATAGCCCGTAACGCCTTGTGGCAGATTGGTTTTTTCGCTGCGGCTCCAACCGGATACGCGATAGCCCAGCGCCGTGAGCGCCCGAGCGGCTGCCGTACCCAGGTTGCCCATGCCAGCGATGCCTACTCGGTGAACGCTGGGGGCAATAATGGGGCTTTCGCGCCAAATGGCGGCGGCGTGGTTGGCGACATAATCCGTGAAATGCCGTTGGCGGTTGATGACCGCCCAGGCCACATAGGCGCTCATACCAGCCGCCATGCCCGGGTCAACCACCCGGCACACCGGAATGGCCTCCGGCAGAGAGGAGTCAGCGTAAATATGATCCACGCCGGCCGCGATCGACTGAATTAATCGAAGATTCGGCAAGGTCGCGAGAATGCCGGCTGGTGCATTCCAGCAGATGGCGGCGTCGATATCGGCGCGGTTGCCCAGATTGTCTTGCAGGCGCCAATCGATATCGGGACACAAGGCATCGAAAGCGGGTACGAGGTAACGCAAGTCCAGCACGTTACTAAGCAAGGCGATGCACGGTGCTCGTGGGGTAGAGGAGGGCTGGTTCATGGTGCTCATGCGGCTTGCGCCTCGGTTTTACGGCGACCGGAAACAATCGTGGCGAAGTCAGGAACCGCTTCGATCAGTTTGCGGGTGTAGGGGTGGGTAGGCTGGCGGATCACAGCTTGGGCCGTGCCGTACTCAATAATGCTGCCTTGTTGCATGACGGCAATGTGATCGCACATTTGCGCGGCCACACGCAAGTCGTGGGTGACGAACAGCATGGCCAGGTTGTAGCGTTCTCGTACCGTGGCAAACAGCTCAAGGACTTGCTGCTGTACGGACACGTCCAGCGCTGACACGGGCTCGTCTGCAACGATTAAGTCGGGTTGCACCGCGAGCGCACGCGCAATGCCAATCCGCTGGCGCTGCCCGCCGGAGAATTCGTGCGGATAGCGCTCCGCCGCATCCTGGTTCAGTCCGACCAACGTCAACAAATCGGCCATGCGTTTTTGCGCGTCGCTGCGTGGCACGCCTTGCGCAATGGGGCCAGACATAATCGACGTACCGACCTTATGACGTGGGTTCAACGACGCGTGAGGGTCCTGGAACACCATCTGTATACGTCCAGCTGCTGCTCGTCTTCCCGCGCTATCGGCGCCGGTAGTGTCCTGGCCTTTGAAGATGATGCGTCCGCTGTCTATTTTGAGCAGACCGGCAATACAACGGCCAACGGTGGACTTGCCTGAGCCTGACTCTCCCACCAGACCCAGCGTTTCACCGCGACGAATCGTGAAGTTCACGTCTCGCACGGCATCTACACGTCTGGCACGGCTGAACAGGCCGCCGCCGGATACGTAGGTCTTGCGCATGCCTTCAGCTTGTAAAACAAAGGGTGCACTCTCGCCTTCGTGCGATTCCGGTGGCCTGCCATGGGGAATGGCGGCGATCAAGCGTTGGGTGTAGGGATGCCGGGCATGGCCCAGCACTTCGCGAACGGGGCCGGCCTCAACGACTTCACCGGATTGCATCACGGCGACATGATCTGCAATTTCGGAAACGACGCCAAAGTCATGGGTAATGAACAGCACCGCCGTGCCGCGCTTCTTTTGCAGCGCGCGGATGAGGTCGAGAATTTGAGCTTGCGTCGTGACATCCAACGCGGTGGTGGGCTCGTCTGCAATCAACAGGGCGGGCTCAAGCATGAGCGCGCATGCAATCATGACGCGTTGACGTTGGCCGCCAGACAAGCGGAACGGATAGCTGTCAGCAATGCCTTCCGGGTCGGGAAGGTTTACGTCGCGAAGGGCGGTCAGAACGCGCGCACGCTTCTCTGCGGCAGGCAGTTGCACGTGAGCGTCGAGTGCTTCGCCGATTTGGTCGCCAATGCGCATCACGGGGTTGAGCGCCGACATCGGGTCCTGGAAGATCATGCCGATACGATTGCCGCGCAGGGCGCGCAGTTCGGTTTCGGTGAGCGTGAGTAGATCATGACCTTCGAACATGATCTTGCCCGCCACCGGCGCGACGTGCGGTTTAGGCAGCAAGCCCATCACTGCATTGGCGATCATGGATTTACCGGAACCGCTTTCGCCTACGATGCAAAGCGTTTCACCTGGTGCGATATGCAGGGAAACCTCTTGCACCGCCAACTGGCGGTCGGCACCTTGCGGCAAGCGAATGCTCAAGCCCTGAACATCAAGTAATCGAGGGGCAGTTGTCGTCATGCGCGGCTCCTTGCATCCAGGCGCGTGTTCAAGCCGTCACTGAGGCCTTCGCCCACTAGGTTCAGCGCAAGCACGGTCAAGAGAATCGCGACGCCGGGGAACATGCTGATCCACCAGGCCTGGCGCAACGACGTGCGAGCCGCGCCAATCATGTAGCCCCAGCTCATCACGTTAGGGTCACCCAAGCCCATGAAGCTCAGGCTCGATTCCAGCAGAATCGCCGTGGCCACCATCAACGAACCCATGACGACGATAGGGGCAGCTGCATTGGGCAGAATTTGCACGAGGATGATGCGCAAATTCGATTCTCCCGCCAGATGTGCGGCATGCACGAAGTCGCGGTGGCGCAGTGTCAGGAACTCGCCTCGCACCAAACGTGCCACGGGTGGCCAGGACACCAAGGCGATGGCTGTCACGATAGACGCTACAGAGGGTTGGAAGATAGCGACCAGCACAATGGCGAGGGCAAAACTGGGGATGGCCTGGAACAGTTCAGTGAACCGCATCAAACCGGTGTCCACCCAACCGCCGTAATACCCGGCGACGGCGCCAATCGACACGCCCAGCAGAAGACCCGCCGCCGTCGAAATCAGACCAATCAGCAAAGATATGCGCGCGCCATAAGCCAGGCCTGAGCTAATGTCGCGGCCCATGGTGTCGGTGCCAAACATGAAACCGGCAGCCTTCAGGGGGGGCAGAAACGGGCGTTGCAGCATGGCCCATGGGTCGTGCGGGGCGATAAGCGGTGCGGCCAGCGCCAGCAGAGTTATGAGGATGATCGCGAACAAGCCGATCACGGCCCCTTTGTTGCGACGAAAACGCCGCCAGAATCCGTTGTTCATTGGAGTTCAATCCTCGGGTCGGCCATTGTGTAGAGCATGTCGGTCACCACGTTGAAGGCGACGGCCAGGGCGGCTGCGACTAGAAAAGTGCCCAACAGCAAGTTGTAGTCACGTTGAACGAGAGCATCGAACATCAGGCGGCCGATGCCGGGCCAAGCGAATACGGTCTCGATCAGCACTGCACCACCGATCATCGCGCCAGCTTGAATGCCCGCCAGCGTAATGACCGGTAGCAAGGCATTGCGCAAAATGTGCTGGCGCAAAATGCGGCGCGGGTGAAGCCCTTTGGCGCGCGCCGTTTTGATGAAGTCCATTTGCGCCACTTCCAGCATGGAGCTGCGCGTCATGCGGGCGTATACCGCCATATAGAACAGCGCCAGTGTGCCGGCCGGCAACACGAGGTGCTTGGCAATATCCAAAGCACGGCCAAAGCCGGTGAGGCCGGCCCCCACGGTTTCGTAACCAAAACCGGGTAACCAATCGAGTTTGACGGAAAAGAGCAACACGCCCATCAGGGCGAGCCAAAAAATAGGTGTGGCGTAAAAGAGCATGGAGAACGTACTGATAGCACTATCTACCCAGGTCCCGGCGCGCGAACTCGCCCAGGCCCCTAGTGCCACGCCGAACGTTAAGGCGAAGAGAAATGCCGTTAATGTGAGGATCAAGGTTGCCGGTAAACGCTCGGCAATCAAGCTCATGACTGGACGTTGTTGACGATACGACTCGCCAAGATCCAGCTGCATCACGTTGCCGATGTAGCTGGCCAATTGCTGTGGCAAGGGCTTGTCTAAACCAAAGCGCTCGCGCAATTGCGCCATGAAAATCTGGTCGGATGCGCCCGCTTCGCCAGCCATCACGGCGGCTGGGTCACCGGGTGCTGCGCGGATCAACATAAAGTTGATCACCGCGATCAAGAGCAGCACACAGATCCCCTGGAAGATCCGGCGCAGCAAATACAGTAGTCTTTTCATTTCATCCCCAACAGATAGTTCGACGCGGTGCTGCCCGCGGCGCTGAGTCACCCGCCGCGCATACGCGGCGGCGGGTGACGCGGCATCAAGACACGGTTGCGCGTGCCAGGCTGTCGTTCAAACCAATACCGGAATTGATCAGGTTCTTGACGTTGTTGCGGTAAATCGTGGGGAATTGCAGTTCGAGTAGCCAGGCAACTGGCACGTCGTCGACCAGGATCTGCTGCACTTCTTCGTAGATTTTCCGACGTGCTTCCGGGTCAGGCTCACGCGCACCACGGGCGAACAAGTCGTCGACCTTCGGGTTGCTATAGCCCTCGACGTTGTTCCAGGGCGAGCCTTTCTCGATGGCACTGCTCAGATAGTTCCGGCTGACGCCCAGTGCGGCATCGCCATACTGATACAGATAACTGAAGGCCAGGTCGTAGTCCCAGGCAGAGACTTTCTCGTTCCAGCCAGCCACGTCGGTTGCAACCAGGTCCACCTTGAAGCCCGCTTCTATCAAGTTCTGGCGCGCAATCTCGGCGTAGCGCTGCCAGGTTTCGCCGTAAGGCAAGGGCAAGAGGCGCAGGGGCTGGCCTTTGTATCCGGCTTCGGCCATCAGCTTCTTGGCTTTCGCCAGATCACGCGGGTACTTGGTGACGTTGTCGGAGTGATAGCGCACGCTGGAATTGAAAGGCCCGGTGGCAACCTTGCCAAAGCTGTGCCAGGCAATGTCACGCATGGCTTCGCGGTCCAGGGCATACATGACGGCGCGGCGCATGCGCGGGTCTGCCAGCACTGGGTTACGGTTGTTCAGCCACAAGAACGAATGCGGGCCAAAGAGCTCCCAGCCTTTGGTTGTGACTTCAACATTGGGCAGCTCTTTCAGGCGTGCAATATCGAAATACTCGACCGTGCCGCCCGGCAGGACGTCAATCTTGCCGGATTCAAAAGCGGCAGAGCGGGCTGCCGCATCGGGAATGACGTGGAAATAAATGGTGTCGATTTTTGGCACATCGGCCACGTGGTACTGCTCGTTGCGTACCAACTGTATGTACGAGCCGCGACGCCATTCCTTGAACTTGTAGGGGCCTGTGCCAATGGGCGTATTGTTCGCCGGGTTGTTGACGTAATCGGTGCCTTCGTAAATGTGGCGCGGCACCATGGGAGTGGTGCCCACATCGAACATGCTCAGGAAAGGCGCAAACGGGTGGGGCAGTTTGAACTCCACCGTGTAGTCGTCTAGCGCCGTGATACTTGCGACGTTCTGCAGGCCTGCGCGAAGACGCGAGTTGGTCTTACGCAGAAATTTGTCCATGCTGAAGGCGACGTCGTGGGCATTAAAGGGCTTGCCGTCATGCCACAACACACCTTGCTTGATCTTGAACGTATAGACGGTAGCGTCGTCGCTGATTGTCCAGGAGTCAGCCAGGTTGGGGATGGGGTTCAGCTTTTCGTCGTAACGCACCAAGCTTTCGTAAATATTGCCTGACACCATCTGTGTCGGGCCGTTTTGCGTAATACCGAGCATCAAGCCGGAGGGTTCCGGCTGCACGGCAATATTCAATACACCTTTGTTGGCGGCGGCAGCCAGCGCGGGCAGGGCGGCGTTAACGCTGAACCAACCGGCCGTAGCGGCGCTGCTGATCAGAAAGTCGCGACGTTTCATATGTTTTCCTGTTGAGGCGTTAAGCGCGGTATGAGGTGGGAGCCTGGGGCTCGAGCAGCTTGAGTAGCGCGCGCCACTCGCGGGTGTGGGCATTGCTGCTGGTACCGCGCAAACGGTTGGTGTCGCCGCTGGCGTATTGGCGTGCCGTTTTCTCGCACACGTCATGCGGGACGTGATGCACGGCCTGGCCGGTGGATTGAATGGCGATCTGTACGCGGCAGGCGCGGTCCAGATTGCGCATCAGAATGAAGGCTTCTGCCACGCTGGCACCCGTGGTCAGCAAACCATGGTTACGCAAGATCATGGCTTTGTGTTCACCCAGGTCGGCGACCAGACGCTCGCGTTCTCCCAGATCCAGCGCAATGCCTTCGTACTCGTGATAGGCCACACGGTTGTAGAACTGCAGCGCCCATTGATTGACCGGCTGCAATCCGGCCGCCATGGACGACACGGCGACACCGGCGACCGTATGCGTATGCAATACACAGCCCACTTCGGGGCGGCCCTGGTGCACCGCGCTGTGGATGGTGAAGCCTGCGGGGTTGACGTCGTAAGGTGTTTCTTCAAGCGCGCGGCCGTCCAGCCCGATTTTCACCAGTGAAGAGGCGGTGATGTCTTGAAAAAGCAGACCGTATGGGTTGATCAAGAACGCACCTTCTTGCTCAGGCACCGCTGCCGAGATGTGCGTGTAGATGCTGTCGTCCATGCCGAAATGGGCAATTAACCGGTAGGCAGCGGCCAGATCCTGCCGGGTTTCCCATTCCGCTTCGCTCATATGGGCGGGCGGGGCGATGTTCTGGTGCTGAGCCATTGATGCGTCCTTGGTGATGAGCCGCGGCCGGAATGGCTAATTAGGCGGTTCATTGACCTGCATCATATGTGGATCGTCAACTGTCGACAGTTAGCATTTCTACTGATATTCTCGCTAAAAACGTGGTGCTATATAGGCAAGGCGCCTGCAAAAAACACCCAGCCATACTGAGAGACAGGACATATTTGTGATCCGCCCTACGACGAATGCCGATTCTGATGCCTTTGAGTCAATTGATATGCCCGATCTGGTTGGCGTCGTTGAAGCGCGCCTGACTCAAGCCATCGTGGAAGGGCGCCTGCCGCATGGCAGCCGTGTGGTCGAGGCGGAAATCGCCCGGCAGATGGCGATCAGCCGGGCACCGGTACGCGAAGCGGCGCGCCGCCTGGAGCGCCAGGGGCTGCTCATTTCCAGACCACGTCGCGGTTTTTTTGTGCGGGAAGTCACGCTAAAGGAAATTGACGACCTGTTCCAAGTGCGCTTGAGCCTGGAACTCACGGGTATTGCCGCAGCCTGCGAGCACGGCGATGACGCCGGCATGCAGCGCCTGCAGGCGCTGGTGACCCAGATGATCGCGCAGGCCAAAGCCTTGCCGCAGCACAAGCGTATTGAGTTGGACCTCAATTTTCATACCTTGATCTGCGAGATGTCTGGCAACGCGCATTTGTTGCGCATTTTCTCCAGCACGCAAACCGAGATGCGCATGATCATTGCGCTCATTGATGACGTCTATCAAGACCCGGAGATGGTCGCTGCCACGCATCAGCCCATTCTGGACGCCTTGTTGCGTCGTGACGCGCCTGCCGCTATGGCGTGCATGAAAATTCACCTGGACGATGCCTGGCAGCATGTCCGCAATCTGTTCGTGACCCAGCACGGAACGGCTGGTGCCACAAAGACAAAGGAAAGTAGAACGCGATGAAAATTGTCTACAGCGAGCGGCACGCGCTGCATGATCCGCAGTTTTTCCTGGTCCGCGGCAAGGTCAAGCGCAGCAATGAGCAGCCCGAGCGGGCGACGCGCCTGCTGGCCGCCGTGCAGCGTGATGGTCACGACGTCGTGGCGCCCGATGATTTTGGCGCAGGCCCCATTGCTGCCATTCACACCCCGCTTTATCTGCGCTTTCTGGAAACCGCGCATGCGCGTTGGCAAGAGCTGGATGACCCGGCTTCCGAAGTGGTGGCCAATGTGCACCCCTTTCCGGGTCAGCCCTTTACCTACCCCGAGAGCATCGTCGGACAAGCCGGCTATCACATGGGTGATACCGCTTGCCCTATAGGTGCAGGTACTTGGGATGCGGCACGGCAAGCGGCGCATACCGCTTGTCATGCTGCACAGTTGGTGCTGAATGGCGACAGCGCCGCGTACGCGCTGTGTCGTCCGCCAGGCCACCATGCCTATACCGATCGTGCCAATGGTTTTTGCTATTTAAATAATGCGGCCATTGCGGCGCAGTTCTTGCGTCGCACCCACGAACGCGTGGCGATTCTGGACATCGACGTTCATCACGGGAACGGTACGCAAGGCATTTTTTACCGCCGTGCAGATGTGCTGACCGTCTCCTTGCATGCCGACCCGCGCTACACGACCCCCTTTTTCGTGGGGCATGCCCATGAGTGCGGGGAGGGTGAGGGCATGGGCTACAACATCAACCGTCCATTAGCGATTGGCATGGCAGATGCCGAGTATCTGGATGTGCTGCGCCGCAGTTGCGACGACATTCGGGCATTCAATCCCGGTGCGTTGGTCGTGGCACTGGGTCTGGATGCTTACGAGAAAGACCCCTATAAGGGCCTGGCAATCACTACGCCGGGTTTTGCGGAAATTCTCAAAGAAATCGCGCGTCTGGGTTTGCCAACAGTGTTGGTGCAGGAAGGCGGTTATCTGTCGGACGAATTAGGACTGAACCTGGCAAGCGCGTTGCGCGGCTTTGGCAGCGTTTGATATTCGTCCCGCAAAGCTGTGCGGCACCAGAGGGTAGTGATGGCAATGTCAGGTGCCTTCGCCGTTGTCGTTCAAGGCGTCGGTTGAGCCCGCGCAGGGCATAAGCGACATGGAGCTGCCCCTGCATGGCGGTCTTGGCCAGCATGCAGGGGCAGTCCTCAATTCAGTTTCGCACCTGAAGCGTCCACCGCTTTCTTCCATGATGCCAATTCTCGGTCTATATGCGCGCCAAAAGCCTCGGGCGTTGAACCCACGGTTTCGTACCCGTAAGCAGCCAACTGCGTTTGCAACTCCGGCTGCTTTACCGCCTGCGCAATGGCTGTGCTCAGACTGTTGATGATGGCAGGTGGCGTGCCCGCTGGTGCCAGCACACCATACCAACCATTAACGACAAAACCCGGCACGGTTTCTGCCACGGTGGGCACATTTGGCAACAGGGCAGAACGCTTTTCACCCGTAACGGCCAAGGCTTTCAGTTTGCCTGCCTGCACTTGCGGCAGAGAGGTTGAGATGCTGTCGAACATCAAGGAGACCTCTCCGCCGAGAAGCGCCACCACGGCAGGACCACTACCTTTGTAGGGCACGTGGAGCATGTCGATGCCTGTTTGCGTTTTGAACATCTCTGCGGCCAGGTGACTGGTATTGCCATTGCCCGCCGAAGCAAAACTGAGCTTGCCCGGGTTTGCCCGCGCATAGGCGATGAGCTCGGGAATCGTGTTGGCCGGCGTTTTCAACGGCGAGGACACCAGCATTGGCAGCGTCGCCACCAACGAGACGGGCGCGAAATCTTTCTTCGTGTCGTAAGGCAGACTCGGGTAGAGGCTGGGGTTAATGGTATGTGCCGCCAGCACCATCAACAAGGTATACCCGTCTGGTTTAGCTCTGGCCAGTTGGGCCGAAGCAATGGCGCCACCGGCCCCTGCCTTGTATTCCAGCACCACAGGTTGCCCCCATTTTTTCTGCAACGCAGCAGATACCGGGCGAGCCAACATATCGGCGCTGCCACCGGGTGGGTAGGGAATAAGCAGGGTAATAGGCTTATTCGGGAAGTCCTGTGCCAGGACGGCGCCACTCACAAGAGTGGCGGCCGCCAAGAGGATGAACTTGCTCAGTGGTTTCAAGGGCATACGAGTCATGAAGGGCTCCGTTGGGTCGCGCCAATGCTGCGGCAGTTGAAAACCAGGGCGAACAAGCCCTAGTGCCTAGTGGTATTTCGCGGTGTTCTCACTCTCTGTCGCGCGGGCGATGCCTCGTGTCATGTCTGAGAACTGCAGCGGCACGCCAGTCACCGATTGCAGAAATTCTCGCGTGATGCCGTCCAGCATGGCGTATACGTGCAGGCCATCTTTACGCACGTCCATGACGGCAAGATCGGTATAAATACGGGTGACCACGCCAGCGCCAGTCAACGGGTAAGTGCATCGCGGCAGGATTTTCGGCGCGCCATCGCGACCCCGATGTTCCATCATGACAAAGACCTGTTTGGCGCCAACGGCCAAGTCCATGGCTCCGCCCACAGCGGGAATGGCATCGGAGGCATCTGTCTTCCAGTTCGCCAGATCGCCGGTTGCTGACACCTGAAAAGCGCCAAGCACGGCATAGTCCAAATGACCGCCGCGCATCATGGCAAACGAGATGGTGTGCTCGGTAATCGACGCACCTTCGATTAAGGTGACAGGCTTGCGGCTGGCATTGATTAGATCGAGGTCAATTTCGTCACCGATGGCGGCCGGGCCCATGCCAAGCACGCCGTTCTCGCTATGGAGCACTATTTCGTGGTCGGTGGGCAGGTAGTCTCCCACCAGGGTTGGCATGCCGATGCCCAGATTGACGATGGAGCCATCCGGGAAATCGCTGGCGACCAGTTGCGCGATTTGTTGGCGAGTCAGAACGAGAGGTTCCTGCATATCAGCGCTCCACTTGGACGACGGATTTCACGAAAATGCCTTGCGTCATGATCAGTGCGGGGGGAAACGTGCCTAGCGGCACGATTTCATCGACTTGCGCAATGGTGTGGCGCGAGGCCATGGCCATCACGGAATTGAAATTACGGGCGGCCAGTCGGAACATCAGGTTGCCCCAACGGTCTCCCTGGTGCGCCCGGATGAGGGCGAAATCACCGCGCAACGGTTGTTCGAGCACATAGCCCACGCCATCGAATTCGCGCTGATCTTTATCTTGCGCAAGCTCAGTGCCATAACCCGTGGGCGTATAGAACGGCCCCAGTCCGGCCCCGGCGGCGCGCAGCCGCTCAGCCAGCGTGCCTTGTGGCACGCACTCAAGCTCGACTTCACCTGCCCGATACGCTCGGGCGAACGCTTCGGAATTCGGTGGTCTCGGATGCGAGCAAATGATCTTTCTGACTTGCTTGCGAACCAGTAAACCGGCAATACCGGTGTCAAACGTGCCGGCATTGTTGGAAATAATCGTCAGATCTCGCCGACCCAGGTCAGCCAGCGTCTGTAAAAGTTCCGAAGGCACGCCCGCGTCGCCAAATCCGCCCACCAGGATGGATGCGCCATCAGGAATGACTGACACGGCTTGCACCATAGAGTCTTGTATTTTGTTGATCACCTATTGCTCCTGCACCAGACCTGCTGTGTCCACAATTTGTTTCCAGCGTGTTTGTTCGCTGGCGATGAATGCTGCAAATTCTGCGGGCGAATCGCCGCCAGCCTCGCCGCCCATTGCCGCGAAACGTTCCCGGATCTCCGGGCTGCGCACGACGTCTCGGGTGGCGGCATATAAGGTGTCAATGACGGCAGGTGGCGTGCCTGCCGGGGCCATGAGGCCGAACCAAGCGGTGACCACCATATCGTTCACGCCAGCCTCTGCCATGGTGGGCACGTCTGGCAGTTGCGGCATGCGGCGGTCACTGGTGACCGCCAGAGCCCGAAACTTGCCCGACTGAATATAGGGCATGGAACTTGGCAAGTTGTCGATCATGAAGGTGAACTGATTGCCGAGCAGGGCTGCCACGGCTGGACCCGCGCCCTTATAGGGCACATGCGTGCCGGTGATGCCGGTGCGTTGCTTGAAAAGTTCCGCCGACAAGTGCGGCGATTGGCCTGAGCCCGAACTGCCGAAAGACACGTTCGAACCGGGTTGTTTTGCATAGGCCAACAACTGCGCGACAGTGCTTGGCGTGGACTCGGCACTGACGACCAACACGTTTGGCACCGAGATCACCCGAGTGATGGGCGCAAAATCCGTCGCCTTATATGGCAATGTCTTGTAGAGGCCGTAGTTGATCGCGTTGGGGCCGATATTGCCCATGATGAGCGTGTAGCCATCAGGTTTGGCGCGCGTTAGTGCTTGTGTGCCGATGATGCCTGCGGCACCTGCCCGGTTTTCAACGATGACTTGTTGCCCCAGCTTCGCTGACATCTTGTCGGCAATCAGACGGGCAGAGATATCCGTCGTGCCGCCTGGGGCCGCTGGAATAATCAGGGTGATGGGTCGTTCTGGCCACGCTGCCAGGGCGGGAGCGGCGACAACGATGGATAGCGCGCCGACAGCGAGCCAGCGGATAGCAACGGACATGTTTGTCTCCTGTGGCCCTTGAGGCCATCTTGTGTGATGGCAGTGTGTCTGTGCGCAGGGTGATTGACCATTCTTCAATCTAGAACCGTGTCTTCACCTGGAGTTAACGCCAGGCAGCTTGCTCTGCGTGCTGAGACGCTCGATGTGCAAGCTTTCCTTCCAGCACGCGGGTATTTGTTCTTATGTTTGCGCGAGTCCCGTCAGGCAAAGACTTCATACGCCCGGGAAGAGAAGAGATAGCGCAGGATCGGTTATCAATAGAGCACGCGCAAGGCGGGCTATCGCAATGTGCTTTGCCGGGACTGACTAGCGATTGTCAGTCGTCATCACAGCGCCGCAACACAGGACAAAGCGACAGATGGATTTACCGATCGAGGCATCGTTGATGCAGGTATTTATTGACCGAAATGCGTTTGTGCCAGATGCACAGGGCCTCTCGATCTTGCGTGGCCTGACGGCAGAAGAATCGGATTTCTATCTGCAATATATCTGTGGGAGGTCGGGTGACGATTGGTGCACCGCGCAGAGCATTGGGCGTTATCACGTTTTATCGCAACGTCACGAGCGAGCCATGCGCCAAAGCCGGGAGGACGCGCGCCTGCGCCCAACGGTACCCGCGGTAACCTCCGTACCTATACCGCATGCCGTGACGACACTGGCCGAGTTTCATGGCGGCAATCTCATTCTGGCCTGGCGGATTCATCTGAGGCTCACTCAGAAGGACGTTGCGGCAAAAATGGGTTTGCAGCAATCGGCATTCTCAAAAATTGAACGCGGTGAATCTCGACGGTTGCGGCACAGTACGCTGGAGCGAATCGCAGGCGCCCTGAGTTTGTCGATAGAACAGCTTGGTGGCTATCCCGCAAAGTCAGCATTGCCTCGCCGTAGCCCGGCCAAGGCAGATGCCAGAGAGTTTCACTTATGAGAGTTTGCTTTAAATAAATAACATTAAATTAAATCAATAACATATTGATTATTAACGGTAATATTATTTATTTTCCTGGTTTTTAGCAGGAAGCAGCTTCGACGGATTGAGCAGATTCTTAGGGTCCAGTGCTCGCTTTATCTGCCACATCAGCGCCAGTTCCACGGGTGATTTGTATTGCGTCAAATCATCTCGTTTGGCCACGCCCACCCCATGTTCGGCAGAGATTGATCCACCCTCGGCGTGTGCGAGCTGATCGACCGCATGGGAAATCGGCCCGTAATGCTGATTCAAAAATGGAGCCGATGCCTGATTGGCGGGTCGTAAAGGGTTGAAATGGACATTGCCATCTCCCATGTGGCCGTAAATGATCATGCGGGCATCGGGCTCAAGCGCCAACACTTTGTGAGTGGCGTCAGCAATAAATCCTGCGATGCGAGACAGTGGAACCGACACGTCGCACTTGATGCTGCCGCCTTGGCGGGTCTGGGCATCTGAGATCTCTTCGCGAATTCTCCAGAAGGCTTGCGCGTCTGCAACGCTGGCTGCCAGTGCTGCGTCCAGTACAAGCCCTTGCTCCAGCCCAGTCTCCAGAATCTCCACCATGGTGGTGTTCAGACTGTCGGCGTCGGCACCGGATGTAAGTTCGATCAGTACCATCCAATCCGGTTCGCCAGACAAGGGGGAGGTCGCGTCGCCCAAATACTCGAGCACCAGCTTGAGCGCCGGGGCCGAAATGAGCTCAAACGCGGTGACCGCTTGCCCAGAAAGTTTCTTGGCGTGGCCGAGCAGTTCAACCGCTGCTGCCGGATTGGCGACAGACACGAAGGCCACCGATGAAGAGCGAGGCTGTGGCATCAACTTGAGGACGGCAGCCGTAATGATGCCCAGCGTGCCTTCGGAGCCGACGAACAAGTGTTTAAGGTCGTATCCCGTATTGTCCTTGCGCAGGCCTCGCAGCGAGGAATAGATGCGGCCATCCGGTAGTACTGCCTCAATTCCCAGCACCAGATCTCGCATGTTGCCGTAGCGGAGCACGGCGGTTCCGCCTGCGTTGGTGGCCAGATTGCCACCAATCTGGCACGAGCCTTCCGAGCCGATACGCAAGGGGAAGAGCCGGTCTGCAGCGTCGGCGGCGCTGCGCGTGCCGTTCAAGGTAAGACCGGCTTGAACGGTCAAGGTGTCGTTCACGGTGTCGACGGCGAGCACGTTGTTCATGCGGCGCAAATTGATAACAATGGCGGTGCCGCTGTCGTCGGGTACGGCGCCACCCATAAGCGAGGTGTTGCCACCCTGCGGCACCACGGGTACGTCGTGGGCATAACACCAGGACATGATTTCGCTGACTTGCGCCGTGCTTGAGGGCAAGACCACCACGGGCGTTTTGCCCCGATAAATGCCACGATAATCCGTCACAAATGATTCGGTATCGCGCTCGCCGCTCAGGCAAGCGTCTGCGCCAACAATGGCTTGCATGGCGCTGAGCGCGGTTGAAACAGTTTGGTTGTCAGGTTGCATGGGCGTATTCAATAAGCGGCAGAGGGTGCTGCGGGAGACGCCGTGCCGACGTTCAGGAAGTCGGCAGCAAGTCTACGTGCCGCATTCGCATAGAGCAACACATCCACGCCTCAAGCTCAACGGGAGGGCAGATAAGCCCCCGTCTTGTGGAGTTGCCCCTCGCTGGTTTCCAGTGCCTTGATGGCGCCACGTCCTTCTCTCACCAATAGTTGAGTCACCAGCGTTTCTACTGCTGCGACGCCAGCCGCAATTGAAGGAAAGAAAGATGGACTTTCTACTGAGAAGAGCAAGGTGCAATCCGCTTGCAACGCTAGAGGTGACACGGTGCTGTCGGTCAAGGCCACAATCTTGCAGCCTGCGGCTCGGGCCGCGTCAATTACCTGAATGATCTGCTGCGAATAGGGCGCGAAACTGACGGCAAAGAGCACGTCTCGATCAGTCAGCACGCGCAGTTCCAGTTCGAGCGCGCCAGCATCGCCTCGGATCAAGTAGACCGAAGGTCGAAATAGCCGATAGACATAGTGCAGCGAAAAAGCGATGGGAAAACTTGCCCGAAACCCCGCAATATGAACATTGTCGGCCTTACTGAGTAAGTCGGCTGCCTTCGCAATCATGTCCGGGTCGATGTCGCGCAATAGGGCCAGATTGTGTTGTTGCGCATCCAGCATGTCGGCCTGAATGGTATGAGCGCCATTAGGGCAAACGACCTGTTTGGCACGGGTGGCATAGCGCTTGGGGCCCCGCCGCACGGCCTCCAGAAATACATCGCGCAGACCTTGCCATCCCTCAAAACCAAGAAACTGTGCCAGCCGCACAAGTGTGGGTGGCTGCACATTGGCTTGTGCCGCAATCGTGCGCATCGATGAAATGGAGATCTCTTCCGGGTGATCCAGGATATAGCGCGTTGCCGCTTGAAACTGCGGGCTGAGCGTGGGGAAGTCGCTGCGTAGCCGCGTCAGCAGTGCGTCAAGTTGGGAAGCTTGTTTATCTGGGGCGGCAGGCATCGTTGTTCCTGGTGGCGAGAGCATGGGAGCGATTGTTTCATAGCGGCCAGCCTTGCGTAGCTACGGATTGTGGGGGCAGGTGCACACGCCGACGTAGGAAGGCAAATTAACTAAATATCAAATGATTCATGTGTGTGCTGTATGAATCATATGTTGCATACCAATTGAATAATACCTACACTTTCCTGGTCGGCGGTAAATTCTCCAGTAATCCCTGTCGCCTTTTTTGCTTCTCTCTCCCACCCTGGGCAGACTCTGATGACACATATTTTTCACCGAAACCCTCATCAAACGTTGGCTACCGCCGTGGCGGGCGAGGGTATCGAGCTTATCGACAGCACGGGCAAGCGATATATCGACGCGTCAGGCGGTGCGGCAGTGTCGTGCCTGGGCCACGGGCATCCTAAAGTCATCGAAGCAATCCAGACGCAGGTCGCGAAGCTTGCTTATGCGCATACCTCGTTTTTCACGACTGACGTTGCTGAGGCGCTGGCTGATAAGTTGGCTGCAGCGGCCCCTGGTGATCTGGATTACGTCTACTTTGTGTCAGGCGGATCAGAGGCAATCGAGGCCGCGTTGAAGTTGGCCAGGCAGTACTTCGTGGAATCCGGCCAAGCGTCGCGGCGGCACTTTATTGCGCGTCGCCAGAGCTATCACGGAAATACGCTTGGCGCTCTCTCTATTGGCGGCAATGAATGGCGCCGAGAACCTTTCCGCCCCTTGCTCATACCGGCTTATCACGTGTCGCCGTGCTATCCGTATCGAGATCAAGCGCCGGGTGAATCCGCGGAGCAATACGCCGTGCGTCTTGCTGACGAATTGGAAGCGCAGATTCTGGCGCTTGGCGCAGAGAATGTGGCGGCGTTCGTCGCCGAGACCGTTGTGGGTGCCACGGCAGGGGCGCTTGCGCCGGTGGGTGATTACCTCAAGCGCATTCGGGAAGTTTGCGACAAATATGGCGTATTGCTCATTCTTGATGAAGTCATGTCCGGCATGGGCCGAACCGGCTACCTTTTTGCTTGCGAAGAGGACGACGTGGTGCCCGACATCATCACCATCGCCAAAGGTCTGGGGGCGGGCTATCAGCCGATTGGTGCCATGCTCACCACGCGTCGAATCTACGACACCATTGTGAACGGCAGCGGTTTCTTTCAGCACGGCCACACTTACATCGGGCATGCCACGGCCTGCGCGGGTGCACTCGCCGTGCAGAACGTCATCGAAGCCGATGGCTTGCTGGCCCAGGTGCGCGCGCGAGGCGAGCAATTGCGCACGCAATTACGCGATGCTTTGGGCAGCCATCCGAACGTGGGCGACATTCGCGGGCGCGGTCTATTTGTAGGGGTGGAGTTCGTGGCAGACCGCGATACCAAGCAAACCCTTGATCCGAAGGCTCGCACGCACGCCAAGCTAAAGGCCACCGCCATGGCAAATGGCTTGCTGGTGTATCCGATGGGTGGCACGGTTGATGGGGTTCATGGCGATCATGCGCTGATCGCGCCGCCGTTTATCTGTACAGAAGCGGATATCTCCGACATTGTCAGCCGATTCGCGGCATCGGTATCAGCTGTGCTCCCGGCTCGCCTGCTCTAACACCCAATCGCGAAACAGGGCCAGGGCGGGCCGCGTTTCGCGCTGAGGCGGGTAGAGCAAGAAATACTGCTTCGGGCGGGTGACCAGGTCAGGAATATCCGGCGTGACCAGTGTGCCATTCGCGCATTCTTCTCGCACGAACAAATCAGACACCAGCCCGATACCCATTCCGGCGGCCACCGCCTGAATCAAATGAGCGGTGTATTCGAACTGTGCGCCGAGCGTCACGCTGCGGGGGTCAATGCCGCTTGCCAGCAAACACTCTTTCCAACCTGACGCACGTTCAGTGATTTGAAGCAGGGCATGACGCCGCAGGTCTGCCGCCCGGGCAATGGGTAGCTTGCGCAGGAGATCCGGACTGGCAATGACAACCGGCTCGGCATCCACAAGGTGGTGCTTATTCAGCGTGGGCCAATGGCCATCGTCTCCCATGGCAATACAGGCATCCATCCCGGAGAGCGCCAGGTCGAAGTCACCCACGCGAGAGTGCACATTGATGAGGATATCCGGGTGCAGGTCATGAAAACGGCTAAGCCTGGGCATTAACCATTTCGAGCCAAAGATTGGCAGCACGGCAAGCTGCAGCACATTCGCGTTGCTGCGTGACTCGTAGACCTGAAGGCTGGCGCTGCGAATACGGCTGAGCGCCACACCGATCTCCCTGGCATACAAGATGCCGGCGGCAGTCAATGCGATCTGGCGGCCACTACGTTCAAAGAGCGCCACATCCAATAGAGACTCAAGCGCCTGCACCTGACGACTGACAGCGCTCTGTGTCAGGGCCAGCTCATGGGCGGCTCGGGTAAAACTGCCGTGTCGAGCTGCCGCCTCAAAAGCGACCAGCAGCGACATTGATGGGGTCAATTTACGCAGATGCATTCATAAAACTCATTCATGACATGAAGTTTTTCCGCTTTGGTGAGCGCGGACTTCGCCGTACAGTCGACAGCTTGGCAGGCCGCCGTGTTTTACCACGGTGGCTACGCGCATGCGCGCCTCGCTTACACCTGTTTTCGGTGTGCACCACTCGGTGCCCGCCATTCCTTTTGCATACATTTTAGGAATTCATCATGGATGTCACCATACCCGTTGCCGGTTCAGTGCAAGATCAGGTCAGCGCCGAAGAATGGCAAGTACGCCGAGATTTGGCGGCGCTGTATCGCCTGGTGGCCTTGTTCGGTTGGGACGATCTGATTTTCACGCACATCACTGCCAAAGTGCCGGGAACGGAACACTTCCTGATCAATCCCTACGGCATGATGTTTGACGAAATCACGGCATCCAGTCTGGTCAAAATCGACTTGGACGGGCGCAAGGTGATGGCGTCTGAATACGACATTAATCCGGCTGGATTCACGATCCACAGCTGTATCCACGCCGCACGCAAAGACGCTATGTGCGTGTTGCACACGCACTCGCTCAATGGGGTGGCGGTTTCGGCGCAAAAGGCTGGCCTGCTGCCGTTGTCGCAGTTTGCGTTCATCGTCTTGCCGTCGCTCGCTTATCACGACTATGAAGGTCTGGCTCTCAATCTGGAAGAGCAGCCCCGCCTCGTGCACGATCTCGGCAACAAGTCCTACCTTATCTTGCGAAACCATGGCTTGTTGACGGTGGGTCAGACCATGGCTGAAGCCTTCCAGGCCATGCACCGCCTTGAGGCAGCATGCATGGTTCAGGTTCGTGCCCAATCAGGTGGCACGGAACTGACCTACATCCCGGAAGACGTGTTGGCGCGGGCTGGCGTTGAGTCGCCGGCGGATCGTGGGCGTAAAGCAGCGTTGGCGTGGCCCGGCCTGTTGCGCCGTCTGGACCGCCGCAATCCGGGTTACGACCAGTAAGCGTTTACGCCGCTACAGGCCATACAGCGGGCAAGGGTGGCTTATGCCCGCTGTAAGTGTTAAACTGCGCGATCAGATGCCAAAATTACATTAAAAAACACGCATCTGCGGCCAATTTTCTTTTCGCGAAAAAGCGTGCGAGTCTGGTTTTCTGAAAACTGGCGAACGCGCGAACCCAAGCGAGGAAACGGCCGGAATTGGGGCTTCATTGCAGATTCCACACGCGTGCTCGAACCCGCCGCGTGCCCCAATCTACACGTTCTCACTTCCTTGAAGTGCGAGGCGGCAATACCCGAGGAAAGCAGGACCAGCGAAAGTAGGGCCCGCGAAAGTAGAACCCCCAAACGCTGCGGCGCTTCGCCAGAAAATCTATTACCAGAAATGGAGGAAATTCATGTCGATAAAAACAGTTGGACGCAAAGGACCTTTCGAGGTGGAACCACTCAACTGGAAAGCTCCGGCTACCGCTCCTCAAACGCTTGCACCCCGTGCAATGAACGACACTTCCGCCACCGCAGAGTCATCCAAGGACGAAGAACTGCTGCAGAAACAGGCCTGAAGCCTAGTGCTTGACTAGCCAAAAAACGTGCCGATTCGGCACGTTTTTTTTCGCTTGAATCGGACAGGCAGGTCGGACAGTTCGATCGGATGCAATGGTTCGCCAAAAAAGGGGCGGGCTCTGGTCTGGCCCGAAGTATCCAATTCATTAGATTTCAAACGCGCCGGAACAACGGTTTCAGTGAGCATTCTTGCGGCTCCCAACACTACACTTAAGGGCATGAAAGTCGTCCATATTTCCAATACGCCCGTTGCCGGCAGCCCCGGCAATATTGTGTCGGCGTTGAATCGACTGACAGACGTGCAGGCGAGACACATCGTCTTTAATAGCGCGGCATACCGTGCTCGCACCTTTCCCATCGATATCGACTGGACACAACAGCAAGAGGCCGCTTTTGACGCGATTGCCGAGGCGGATGTGATCCATGTGCATCAATATTTCCTGTTTGAAGAAACCTTTGGCGCGGGATTCGAACAGCGGTTCGGCAATAAGAAACTCATCAAGCAATATCATTCCGCGCCAGAGTTGTGGTCCAAGGGCGACGTCGCGCTAACCGAACGCATTGTGCGCGAACAGGTGCCCCAGCTTGTGATCGCGCAGGGGCCAGAACGCCGATATCCTTTTGCCAGGGTCGTGCCAAATATCATTCCCTTGAATGATCGCCGCTACTTGCCAATGGATGACATGGCTGATCCTCCCATCATTACCTTTTCGCCGAGTGGCAGAAAAAAAGCATGGCGCCAGCGTTGGGAAACCAAAGGCGCGCCGCAAACCCTGGCAGTTCTGAAAAAACTGGAACGACGCGGCCTGTGCCAAGTGCAACTGATTGAGAATACGCCGCACGATGCCTGTCTGCGCCTGAAACAGCAGGCCGCCATCGCCATCGATGAGTGCGTGACAGGCAACTATCACCTGAGCGGGCTAGAGGCCTTGTCTCAAGGAAAACCCACTCTGGGTTACCTGGACGAACGCGTGCAACTCCAACTGCGCGAACTTACCGGCGCCACTGAGCTGCCCTGGATCAACGTGCGTCTGGAAGAATCGCTGGGCCCCTTAAAAGACTTGCTGGCCGATCGCAAGCTGCGTGCTGAAATTGGCGCGGCTTCCCGGCGATGGATGGAAACCTACTACCAGGAATGCGCAATGGTTGAACACTATCGACGCGCCTACCTGGACCTGTTCAATGCACCTGAGCGGTTTGGCGTCGAACGCCTGACTACGGCAAGAGAACAGTGGTTGGCGCGAGATATGCCAGACCACCAATGGGCATCGCGCAAGCAGACCAGCACGCTCTGGTTGTATGTGCAGAAGATGTTGAAGGGGCTTTGAGGGAGTATGGCACTCGTTGGAGTGGCTTTTATCGTCTGCCGGAGCCTGCCCATAGATAGGCGCCTGGCGTGCTCTAATAACGGGTTACGAGTTCCTTGAATCCTTACCCGATTCCACCAGTCTCATGTTGCGCCTTACCGAAATCATCTTTCCGCTGTCCATTGACCAATCGGACATCGAAAACGCCCTTAAAACTGCCGCCTGCGCGCGTTTGGGCATCGCCCCTGAAGAACTTGGCTCTCTGACGATCTTTCGTCGCAGCTACGATGCGCGTAAGCGCAGCGCGATCACGTTGACGTATTCAGTTGACGTTGAGGTGGCGGATGAAGCGGCGGTGCTGGCTCGGTGCCAAGGTTTGCGCACGGTGCAGGTCACGCCTGACATGCAGTACAAGCACGTGGGCGAGGCGCCGGCTGATTTGCCGGCTAATGCGCGTCCGCTTGTCATTGGATTTGGCCCCTGTGGCTTGTTCGCTGCCTTGATTTTGGCGCAGATGGGCTTTCGACCGATTGTGCTTGAGCGAGGTCGGGTAGTGCGCGAGCGCACTAAAGATACCTGGGGATTCTGGCGCAAGCATGAGCTGCAACCCGAGTCGAACGTACAGTTCGGTGAGGGCGGGGCGGGCACGTTTTCAGACGGCAAGCTCTCAACACAAGTCAAAGATCCCAAGCATTACGGTCGCAAAGTCCTGCAGGAGTTTGTGGCCGCGGATGCGCCGCCGGAAATCATGTACGTCAGCAAACCGCATATCGGTACCTTCCGATTGGTGAAGATGATCGAACAAATGCGGGCGCAAATTGAATCGCTTGGGGGTGAGTTCCGGTTTGAATCCCGTGTTGAAGATATCCATATTGAGGACGGGAAGGTTCGCGGTGTAACGCTGGCGAGCGGCGAGGAGATCGAGTCCGGTCACGTGGTGCTGGCCGTGGGCCATAGCGCCCGTGATACGTTCGAAATGTTGCATCGCCGAGGCGTTTTCATGGAGCCCAAGCCGTTTTCGCTGGGCTTCCGTATCGAACATCCACAGTCCTTGATCGACCGTGCGCGTTTCGGGCAGAACGCCGGTCATACGGTGTTGGGCGCAGCCGATTACAAGCTGGTGCATCATGCGAGCAATGGTCGCGCTGTCTACAGTTTTTGCATGTGCCCAGGCGGCACCGTGGTGGCTGCCAGCTCGGAGCCCGGGCGCGTCGTAACCAACGGCATGAGCCAGTATTCACGCAATGAACGCAATGCCAATGCCGGGATTGTGGTGGGTATTGATCCTAAAGACTTTCCGGGTATCAGCGAGTCGCCATTGGCGGGCATCGATTTTCAGCGCCATTGGGAGTCGCGTGCCTATGAGCTGGGGGGTGGTGATTACAGTGCACCGGTTCAACTGGTCGGGGATTTTCTCGCGGGCAAACCGTCCACAAACCTAGGAAGCGTTGTGCCGTCCTACAAGCCGGGCGTAACACCGACTGATCTCTCCACGAGCCTGCCGGATTACGTCATTGCTGCCATTAAAGAAGCATTGCCCGCGTTTGATCGGCAGATCAAGGGTTTTGCCATGCACGATGCGCTGCTTACGGGGGTGGAAACCCGCACGTCCTCACCACTTCGCATTACGCGTGGGGATGATTTCCAGAGCATGAATACGGGTGGTTTGTTCCCGGCAGGCGAGGGTGCCGGGTACGCAGGCGGCATTATGTCCGCCGCGATTGACGGCATGAAGGTAGCGGAAGCTGTGGCCCTGCACATGCTGGGTCAATCGGGCGTAAGTGGCGGCAACCGCCGCAACGATAGCTACGACTATTAAGCGGGAACAAGCGGTCGGTGGGGCGGCGTGCCAGCGCCTCCTATTTGTTGAAACCGATAGGGGCCATATAAAGGGTCAGATCGGGCGTCACTAGACCGTATATTGGGGTTAGAAGATACACAAAGTTTTACCATTACTTGCGAATCCTGCTATAACGCCAGACTTCAGAGTCGTGGTGCCGGATCATGAGCAATGAGGAGACAGCGTGGAAGCGGGCTTGAAATTCAGCCTGCCACGATGGGCGTTCACGAAGTGGCTCGTCGATGGTGGCAAGGGCACACCGACAGATATTCGCGTCGCGTTGATCGCCAGCCTTTTCGGCACACTTCCCATTTTTGCCGGTGGCGTGATCAACACGCTGCTCGTGTCTGCGGTAGTCACTTGGCGTCGCCCGGAACCCATATTCATTTCCTGGTTAGTGCTGGAACTGGTGCTGGCCGTGATTCGGGTCGCGGTGCTGAGCTCTGCCACGAAAGCCGCCCGAGTTGGTCGACCAACACATACCGACATCTATATTGTTCTGGCGCTGTTGTGGGCCTTTAGTGTCGGGTACGGCGTATTCATTACGTTCCTGAGTGGAGATTGGGTGTTGGCCACCCTGGCGGGCGTTTCGTGCGCCGCCATGGCGGGGGGTATCTGTTTTCGCAACTACGGCGCGCCTCGTCTTGTAGGTGCGATGATTTTCCTCAGCATGGGCCCCATGTGCGTGGCGGCGCTGTTTACCGGCGAACCCGTGACTGCCGTTGTGTTTATCCAGATTCCGTTCTACCTCATCAGCATGAGCATTGCCTCATACAAGCTGAACCGTATTCTGGTGTCAACCATGTTGGCGGAGCGAGAGAACGAGCGTCGGGCCAGTCTGGACCCGTTGACAGGGCTGGCGAATCGAGGGGGGCTGATGGCCGCCTTGGATCAGACCTTTTCTGAGGAACCTGGCACGGCCGTGCCATCGGCGCTTCTCTATATTGATCTGGACGATTTCAAGATCATCAATGACACCTACGGCCATGCCGCAGGGGATGAGGTGTTGCAGCAGATCGGCGAACGAATGAAAAGCATGCTGCGTGCAGACGATGTGGTGGCGCGTTTTGGTGGCGATGAGTTTGTCGTGTTGGCAAAAGGTGGCCAACGGTCGGCTGCCATGCGCTTGGGCGACCAGCTCCTGGAAGACGTGCCGCGCCCCATTGTTCTTTCAAACGGCGTGAGTGTTTCCGTGGGCTTGGCTATTGGCATTGCGCTCATCCCGGAGCATGGCAACGACGTTCAAACGATTTTAGACACCGCAGACGCGGCACTCTATGTCGCGAAGTCCAAGGGTGGTGGTTGCTGGTCCATGGCAGGCTCGGCTTCGTTGGACCAGTCTTCGCTAGACGCACGACGGGTTGCGGCCTGAATAACGGTGGAACACCCACGCTTCTGGATGGCGTGTGTTTTTGCCAAACAAGTCGCGCACAAGCCTGAACGAGTTCGGTAAGCACTAAAAGTTATCAGTGCCAGCTTTTTGTTGTCTTTCCTTTATGCGACGCAGTCAGTACTCTTGCTCCAACGACTTTCAGTTTGATGCCGTGTTCACTTACGTGCATACCTCAGGCTGATTTACAGCGAAGAAGCGTAGACGGCCTGGGCTTATCTCCCATGCTTGATCAACGCCAGCAAGGTTTCTGACCACAAGTTGTAATGGAGGGGAGATGGAAATGTTTGTCCGTAATGCAACCGCGAGCGCATGTGCCGCCGCGATGTTGGCACTGGCTGCAGGTTCGGCCGTTGCCGCTGAGGCGCTGACGCCAGAGCAAGAGAAGTTCCATTCGATTTATAAGGAACTGGTCGAGATCAACACCACGCACTCCAGTGGTGATAACACCCAGGCCGCTCGGGCCATGGAAAAACGACTGGTCGATGCCGGCTTTGCGCCGGGTGAGATCGAAATATTTGAGCCTTTTCCCAAGAAGGGAAATATGGTGTTGCGCTTCAAGGGTGACGGCAGCAAGAAGCCGATGCTCTTGCTCGCTCATATCGACGTTGTTGAAGCCAAGCGAGAAGATTGGAAGACTGACCCGTTCAAGTTGCAGGAGACCGGTGGCTATTTCACCGCTCGTGGCGCGACGGACGATAAGGCCATGGCATCAGCATTTGTGTCGGTCTTGGGGCAGCTCAAGGCCGAAGGCTTCAAGCCCAAGCGCGACATCATTCTGGCGCTGACCGCCGACGAAGAACGGGGCGACGTGCCGAGCAACGGCGCGTTCTGGCTCGTGAACAACAAGCGCGATTTGCTCAACGCAGAGTTCGGCGTGAATGAAGGCGCCAGTGGTGAATTGCGCAATGGCAAACCCAGTTTGCAGCGCGTTCAGGTGGCGGAAAAAATGTACGCCACGTACAACCTGGAAGTGCGTGACGTGGGTGGTCATAGCTCAGTGCCAACCGCCAATAACCCTGTATATGCACTTTCCGAGGGTTTGGCACGCTTGGGGGCTTATCAATTCCCGGTGAACCTGGCTGACGTGACCAAAGCATATTTTGGTCAGAGCGCGCAGTTGAATTCTGGCCAGGTGGCAGAAGACATGAAGGCGGTGTCAGAAGGCAAGCCGGATGCAGCTGCGCTGGCCAGACTGTCTGCCAATCCACTTTATAACGCGCAATTACGGACTACTTGCGTGGCTACCATGGTCAATGCCGGCCATGCGGAAAACGCATTACCGCAGTCTGCAAAGTCAGTGGTGAATTGCCGGATTCTTCCGCACGATGATCCTGAAGCCATTGATAAGCAATTAAAGGACGTGTTGGGTAGCAAGATTGCCGTGAAGGTGGGCAACACTCCGCTTAAGAGCCCGGCCTCACCGGTTAGCGGCGAGGTGATCGCTGCCGTTCAATCCATCACGAAAGAAATGTGGCCGGGCGTACCTCTTGTGCCGATTATGAGTACGGGCGCGTCGGATAGCCGCTTTATGCGCAATGCTGGAATTCCGATGTATGGAATTTCCGGAATTTTCGCTGACCCGGCCGATGCTCGCGCACATGGCCTGGACGAACGTGTAGAAATTCAACGGCTCTATGATGCTCGCGAGTTCATGTACAAGTTAGTCAAGCAATTGGCCTCATAAGGGGTCGAAGACAAGGCCGCCAAGCTTGCTTGTGCGGATGAACTGCACCCCAAAGGTTGGACACCGATTCAACTTTTGGGGTGTTTTTTATTTGGCGGTTCGTTGAGTTCTTAAGGGCAGGGCGAGGGGCGTGATGTCGCTGGCACGAATGGTGTTCTTGCGCTTCGCTGGCTTGAACGGCTCTGGTTCATAAGATCTGCCAGTGTCGCCCGTGCCGCGCGGCTCGGGCATCGGGTCGGCCAGATCTTCGGAGCATGGAAAACATTGTCAGTCGAAGCGTAGCGTGGGTGGCGCGCGCGAAAACTGAGGCAAAAAAACTATCGTTAAGCGCGCGTCACCCGCGATGCCCGAACAGCAATGGCGCAGGGTTCAGATCGTGGGTTACGCGCGTTCGTCAGCGTCTCCATGATGAAGGCAATCGCGCGCTCCACCCACGCTACTATTGCGGGAAGAACGATGATTCGGGCGCGTCAGCCTGGCCCGGTCAGCCGCGTTCAAGCTTCCGATGTTGGCCCCGGCACATAGCCTTGATTGCTCGTATCAACCCAGGCTTGCACTTCAATTTCTATATCAACGTCCCGCACCAGCTTCGCCTGCACGGTTGATCTGGAGGGAAAGTTGTCTGGAAAGTAGTCGCGGTAGGCAGCGTTGAACTGGTCAAACAGTGCGAGATCTGAGAGCCACACGGTAACGCGCAAGATGTCCTGGCGCGTGGCACCGGACAGCGCAAGCGTTTCCGTGATGCGGTCCAGCACGGCACACGTTTGAGCACGAATGTCGCCGCGCACAATTTGCCCGGTGGCGTCTACAGGAATCTGCCCTGATAGAAAGAGAAAACCTCCCACGGAACTTGCTCGCGAAAGAGGCAACGCGCTAGTGCTGGGATAACGTTTGATGAGGGACATCGGGCACCTATAGGCAAGCGGTTAAGAAACGGCAGCGTCAGAACATGGCATCTGTATGGCGTTTGACGAAAAATTCGGGTTGGCAAACGAGGCCGCAATGGTTAAAACCTGGGGTGTTCACGCGGGTCAAAAGAGACCCGCTCTTCTAAGGGATGACTCATGCATTGGCGCTCCAAATTAGCACAACCCGGCGATTACGCACCCGCAGGTTTTTCGTCGCTGGCGGCACCCGTTTATCGTGGGTCTACGGTTTTGTTCGAACGTCAGGCCGATGTCTCTGATAGTTGGCGCCATGCAGAGGGCAAGTACACCTATGGTCTATATGGCACGCCCACGACGATGGAACTGGCTGCGCGTATTGCTGAACTGGAAGGGGCGACAAAAACGTTCATTGTGCCCGGTGGCCAAGCCGCTATTGCGCTGATCTACCTGACGTTTTGTCAAAGTGGCAGTCACGCTCTTGTACCGTTTACGGCCTATGGACCGAATCGGGAAATGGCCAACTTCATGTTGAAGGGGCTGAACATTGAAGTGGAACAATACGACCCGCTGATCGGCGAAGGCATTGCGGCCCTGATACGTCCCAATACGGCGTTGATCTGGGTCGAGAGCCCGGGCTCCGTGACAATGGAAGTGCAAGATGTGCCCGCCATTTGCAGAGCCGCGCATGAGAAGAACGTGACCGTAGCGCTAGACAACACCTATGCCGCAGGTGTGTTGTTCGATGCTTTTGCGCATGGGGTTGATATCAGCATGCAGGCGCTCACGAAGTACATCGGCGGGCATAGTGATCTTCTGTTGGGTTCGGTCTCGGTGCGCACACAAGAGCAGTACGAACAGGTAGGTTTCGCCGCCAAACAGCTGGGTATGGCGGTGTCGCCCGATGATTGTGCGTTGGCGCTGCGCGGGCTTCAAACGCTTGGCGTACGACTTGACCGATTGGAAAAATCGACCCTTGAGGTGGCGCGTTGGCTCTCAGAACAAGCAGGCATTGCTCAAGTGCTTCATCCTGCGTTGCCGTCGTGTCCAGGGCATGACATCTGGAAGCGCGACTTCACTGGTTCCTCCAGCGTCTTTTCCATTCTGTTCGACTCCACGGTTCGCCCGGATCAGGCGGAGCGCTTTGTAGACTCGCTGAAGCTCTTCAAAATTGGCATGAGTTGGGGCGGCGTGACCAGCCTGGCCTTGCTGTATCCGGCACTGACCAGGCCGAACAAGGACTATGGCGGATTGTTGGTGAGATTGAACGTCGGTCTCGAAGAGCCTGTAGATCTTATCGATGACTTGCGCCAGGCATTGCGCGTGCTTGCGTAGCGTCGAGTTCAAATGAAGCCGCGTCAATGCCGAGCTGTTCCTTCAGGCCGATCCACCCCTTCGGCGTGACCTGTATGGCGCGAGAGGACGTGGACCGGCGCAACCAACCGTTCGAGCACAACAAGCTCAAGAATTGCACGCCCAACGGACCGGCAAGATGGTGTTCCCGCTCGGTCCAATCGAGGCACTGTCGGGCCAGACCGCTACGCGTTGGCCTGAGTTTTGCGACATCCAGGCCCATACGAGCAAACCATTCAATGCCGGCAGGGGTCACTTCAAATTGCTTGTCGGCTGCTGGAATGAGAAATCCCAGCTCTTGCAAACGATGCGTAAGAACTACGCCAACGCTCCCGGCCAGGTGGTCGTAGCAGCAGCGGGCGAATTGAAGTCTCTGAGCGTCGCGGCTCGGTGCCGAGCGGCGTACGGCTTGCGCCGGGCCGATGGAGGCCAGATTCTCCAATGCCAGCGCAACGTGGGCGCCCGCCAGTCGATAGTAGCGGTGCCGACCCTGGGTTTCGACCAATAGCAGGCCGCCTGCAAGGAGTTTGCCCAGATGCGAGCTGGCCGTCTGCGCGGTCACGCCTCCGGAAAATGCCAGTTCGCCCGCAGGCCGTGCGCGTCCATCCAGCAAGCTCATCAGCATGGCGGCGCGGGCCGGATCAGCAATTAAGAAAGCGGCACTCGCGATATTGGGTGGGGGGCTCATCGTTGGTCTCCTGTCGAACCTCATTAAGGTAGCACCGATGCCGCCCGCATGCTTCGATGCGTGTCGAAGCATCCAGGATCGTGCCGAACGTAGACTTCGGATCAGCAAACTTCACGATGTAATTCAACGATGACCGGAAATACCGCTGCCGAACGTCGGCCTTTCTTCACGCCGAACGTGAGCACCTTGAACACGTCTGCACCATGAGCACGATGCATCCCGCCACCACAAGTACCGTCATGCAACGCCGGGTCATGGCGGCTACCAGCGTTAGCTATGTCGTCGTTCTGCTTGATACTTCCATCGTCAACGTCGCGCTGGATCGTATCTCTGTCGCGCTTGGGACACATATTGCGGGCCTTCAATGGGTGATGAACGCCTACACACTTGCGTTAGCGAGTCTGCTGCTGACTGGCGGCACACTGGGTGATCGCTGGGGGGCACGAAACGTCTATCTCGCCGGTCTGGCGGTGTTTACGCTTGCATCGACACTCTGTGGCCTGGCTGCGGATTTGCCGACGCTCATTGTCGCTCGCGTCTTGCAGGGGGCCGGTGCAGCCATGCTGGTGCCGTGCTGCCTGAAACTCATCAATCATGCTTACCCAATCCCGGCGCAACGGGCACGGGCAGTGGGCATATGGGTCGGCAGCGGAGGGGTCGCCATGGCCGCAGGCCCCCTGATAGGTGGCGTGCTGATCCATGGGTTCGATTGGCGCAGCATTTTCTTTGTCAATGTGCCGATTGGACTAATCGGCATAGCGATGACATTGCGTATTGCGCCCGACGAACGCTCCTCGCACGTCCGCCGTTTCGATCCGGTTGGCCAACTGACCGCTATCGCAGCGCTTGGCGCGCTTATCGCCACACTCATCGAAGGCCATGTGCTCGGCTGGGATTCACCGCTCACTTTGGCGGGTATGGCCGTGACTGTCGTCACTGGGGTGATGTTTTTCACCATTGAGGCGAGAAGTGCTGATCCGATGTTGCCGTTGTCGTTTTTCAAGAGCGGCATCTTTACCGGATCAACCGGCGTGTCCATGGCATCGGCCTTCGTGTTCTATGGGCTGCTCTTCGTAAGTAGCCTCTATTTCCAACAGGCACGGGGCTATTCACCGCTATTGGCGGGCCTCGCTTTTTTGCCAATGACAACAATGGTCGCTGTCGGGAGCCTTGTCTCGAACCGTGTGGTGAAGCGCTGTGGTCCGCGTGGGTCCATGTGTGGGGCATTTGGCTGCTACGCCATCGGCGCTCTCGGCATGTTGTCAAGCAATCAAACCTCTTCTTACTGGATGGCCGTCGCTCCCATGTTGGTCATTGGGCTTGCCTCTGGTTTCGTTTCGCCGGCAGCCACGGCGCCGGCGCTGGGAACCGTCGAAACGAATCGGGCAGGGGTGGCTGCCGCTGTGCTCAATTCGGCTCGGCAAACAGGGGCGGCATTAGGTGTCGCCATCTTTGGCACGTTGATCGCCGCACAGCATCCATTTGAGGCCGGTATGCGTGCCGCGCTATGGACGGCAGCCGTCGTATCGCTTATAGCTGCAGTGGCATGGTGGTTCGCATTGGGGAACAAAACACGAACCTCCAATGCCTTACCGCCCGGTACGTGTGTTGGGGCAAGTTCTATTTGGCATCATGAAAAATGAGTCCGAGGGTGTGCCGCTGCCCCGAGTGAAGTTGACTCACACCATGCCTAAGGCTGGCGCGGTAGCTCCCTCGCTTACTTGCCTTGGGTCGGCTGTTTACGGCAAAGACCACCGCCTGTCCCTGCGACAACGGAATGATTTCCGCGCGGCCCGCACGTTTCGGGTCGCTTTCCGTCAGGATCAGTTCGCCTCCCGTGAAGTCGCGGCCGGGCTGCGACAACAAGACCACGACCTGGAACGGAAAGACATGCGCACCGTACAAATCTTGATGCAGGCAACAGTAGTCGCCGGGGCCATAGCGCAACATCAGCGGCGTTGGACGTTGCTGACCCGCGGCCCGGCAGGTATCCAGGAAAGTTTCGTGTGAGGCAGGAAAGCGTTCGGGCAGGCGCATGGCGCAATGCCAGCGGTTGGCAATGGGGGCAAGCCGGGTGTAGAACGCGCGGCGTAAGGTAGCGACCAGATGGGGAAGCGGGTAGGCAAAGTACTGGTATTCACCTCGCCCAAATCCGTATCGCTCCATCACGATTCGACTGCGAAAATCAGAGCCTTGCGCATAGAGGCGAGCCGTAGCCTCGCAGGTAGCGGGGTCCAGGATCGTGCCAAGCGTGGCAAAACCATCGGCATCCAGTCTTCGTTCAATATGCTGCCAATCAAGTTCGTCAATGGGCGACGCGGGCTTGCAGAACGAGACACGCTGGGGTGTGGCTGCCGGGTCATGGTGAAAGAAAGAAAACTGTTGCGCTGGCATCATGTGATCACGTGTCGTCATGGAATCGCAAGTCCAAACCCACTCGCTCGCCGCTACGCACGCGACTCACGGCGTGTCGTAAGGTCACGCTGTAATAGCCGCGTGTTCCGCGGAATGGGCGCTGTCCTGAGGCAATAATCGCGATATCGCCTTGGTGCCACGGCAGCACCATGGGACGAGACTGCATGCGAGGGCGTTGTTCTGTCATCACGAATTCACCTCCGGTGAAATCTTGTCCGGGTCGAGAGAGCAAGCCCACCAATTGAAGGGGAAAATCTTCTTCGGTTTGCGCGCCAACGTGCAGCGCCAGGTAGTCATTTTCACGAAGACGAAGCAGGCTTGGCCTGCCGGGTTCGTGCCCGGCATTTCGGTGCTGGGCTTGATACTCCGCCAGGCAGGCGGGGTATCGTTGCATCAAATCACGTGTTTCGGCCCAGCGGTTGGCGATGGGTACGAGCGCTTCGTACAACGTGGCTTGCCAGTACGACAACGGCACCGGCAGTGGAGGGGAAAAGTAAAACTGGTCGCCTTGACCAAGCTCGGCGCGGTCAAGCCCGACGCGAGTCGACGCAGCGTTGTCATGCTCGATAGCGTTGACCAGTTCTGTGCACTGCGGACCATCGAGCAGACCATGCAGCACTACCCAACCTTCGGCATCCAACTGCGTTTCGATGTCCTTCCAGTTCAATGCATGCGCGTCAACCGCCGTTCTGTTTTCCGTATTCATTACTGTTTTCTCAGGCTACGGCTTCGCGTGCCAGCAAGTCGCGCTTACGATCCACTCCCCACCGATATCCGGAAATATCGCCATCGCGTTTCACGACTCGATGGCAGGGAATGGCCACCGCAATTGCATTGGCGGCGCACGCTTGTGCCACGGCTCGCACCGCTTTTGGCGAACCAATACGATTGGCGATGTCCGAATAACTGACCGTAGCCCCGGGTGGAATGTCGCGCAGTGCCAGCCAGACACGTTCCTGGAACGCGGTGCCTTGTATGTCCAACGGCAGGTTCAGGCCAAGCGCGGGTGCTTCAATGAAACCGACGACTTGCGCCACCAGTTGTTCAAAATCGGCGTCGCCACCAATCAGCTTTCCTTTTGGAAATTTGTCTTGCAGGTCTCTCACCAGTCGGTCGGGCTCATCGCCGAGAAAGATGGCACATATTCCGCGAAGGCTCTGCGCAACCAGAATGGCGCCTAGCGAGCATTGGCCGACGGCGAAGCGGATGTCGACATTGCTGCCGCCTGCACGAAAGTCGCTTGGACGCATGCCCAGCATGCCGTCTGAGGCCTCGTAAAAGCGACTGTTCGAGTTAAAGCCTGCGTCATAGATGGCTGACGTAATGGAGCCCGACTCCCCAAGTTCGGCGCGCAAGCGTTTGGCTCGATGTGCGCTGGCGTACGCTTTGGGCGTGAGACCCGTCTCGGCTTTGAAGACACGGTGAAAATGAAACGTGCTGATGCCTGCGTTGGCGGCAAGTTCTTCCAGGCTGGGTGGGACATCGGCTTGTTGAATACGTCGGCAGGCGTCTGCTACCAAGGCGCTGCGCTGCGCAGCGGCTGCTGTCTGGTCGCCTGCCGCGCGCTGGCTGGCGCGAAACCCCGCCGCTTCGGCGTCTTCCGGGGTATTAAAGAACAGGCAGTTCTCACGGCGGGGTAAACGTGCCGCGCTGCTCGGGCGGCCATAAATTCCCGTCGTTTTGACGGCATAGACAAATTGGCCGTCGGCGGCGGGATTTCGCGTGTTGACAGCGTCCCAACGGTCTTGATCCGTAAGGAACGATTGGACATGCTGCAACGTGGCGTCAGAGAGTATGTTGTTCATGATCGGTCTCGGGCAGATTTCAGTGTGAGTTCACTGTAGAACTACCGTCAATCGCGCGAACTTCGTTTCTTGCGATTGAATTCATTACCGCGCCGGAAGGCGCCACAAGTACCAGGCGGCTGTGGTGCGGTGAGGGCTCCAGGCGGTACCGATGTCACGCATTTGTCGCGGTGTAGGCGCCGCTTCCAGGCTTTTCAGGCGTCGGAATCCTTCCCGCACCCCGAAATCATCCACGGGAAGAATGTCTGATCGTTCCAGGGTATAGATAAGAAACATCTCGACCGTCCAGCGCCCGACTCCTCGCAGCGTGGTCAGTCGCTCGATCAAGTCTTCATCAGATAAGGTCAGCGCGGCCGCTCGGCTAGGTACAACACCATCCAGGGTGGCCTGAGCAATGCTTCGGATCGTGGCCAGCTTGTTCGCAGAAAAGCCGCAAGTGCGTTGCAGGAGGGGGTCTGATGCCAGAATTTGCTCAGGCGAGGGAAACTCGCAATCCGGGTAAAGCGCAATCAGGCGGCCCAGAATGGCGTCGCCTGCCTTGGCGTGCAGTTGCTGATGGGCAATGGCACGCACCAGCGCTTCATAAGGTTCGCGCGAGGGTTTGGTTTCGTGCCGACAAGGGCCGATGTGTGCAATATGCCGCGCCCAGTCGTCATCCAATCCCGATAAAAATGCGGCGGCGTTCAGAGAGGAGGGCGGGGCGTTGTCAGCGGCAATCATCGATGTAGGCCTGAAAGAATGTGAGCGCAGGAATCCCCCATCCTAGAGGAGATTGGACGAGAACGGGCTCCGGTACTTGCTGCTGCATTCCGAGGGCCTTTTCGCGCGGCAGTTCGACCGCCAGACGCATAGGCATTTGGGACCCGATCAACACGGCCGCGACGCATGTGAGGCACTTAGCTTCTCCGTCATCAAGCCGATAAATGCCGATACGGCGAGCGGCAGGTGCCTGCGACTCGGATACAGCACGCTCAACCCGTGATTGGTGTGCTGATAGTGGGGCAGCACTGGCACCAGCAGACCCGCCTGCACGTCAAGCCTGGCCATGGTCGGTGGCAGCAGCGCGATGCCCAGGCCAGCCAAGGTGGCTTTGCGCAATGACTGAGCGGTGTTGCCGCTGAACGGACCGGATACCAGTACATCTTCCTCGACGCCCTCGGGGCCTGTCAGGTGCCATGTGCTGTAGCCGCTGGGGTGGGGCGACGTCACGCAGTCGTGATTCGCGAGGTCTTGCAAGCTGGCAGGTGCGCCGCGTGCAGCGAGGTAGGCAGGACTGGCCACCATACCGTCACTGCGTGAATCCAGAAGCTTGCGGGCAACATAGCCGGAGTCGCGCAATGGGCCGCTGCGAAAGGCGATGTCGATTTGCTCAGCAATCAGGTCGGCGTGGGCATCGCTCAGCACGAAGTCCAGGCGCACTCGCGGGTGTGCGGCCAAAAATTCTGCCACCCATTCCATCGGAAAGAAATCAAAAAAATCGGCCATTGCCGCTACGCGGACGCGACCGCTGGGCTCTTGGCTGCCCGTCATCAATTCCTGGCTTGCCTCCAGCAGGCCGTCGACGGCGCCCGCGCAGCGCGCGTGAAAGGCTTGCCCCGCGCTCGTCAGTGTGAGCTTGCGAGTGGAGCGTTGCATCAGCCGCGTACCAAGGTGGGCTTCGAGCTGTTGAATGCGTCGGCTCACCGTGTTCGGAGGTAAACCCAGCCGCCGCGCTGCTTCTGCAAAGCTGCCGCAGCGCACTACCTGCACAAAAACAGCGATGTCGTTCAGATCAGACATGGCGATTAATTCCTACGATTAATGGACGAGTAAAGTCCAATTATCTCATCTAGTAAAGCAATAGTGGCGATCCTACACTTTCGTCATCAGGCAGAAAAACACTTTTCGCCATAAGTCTCACACAAAGGATTAGGCAATTTCATGGTTACTTCTTCTCTATCCGGCAAGCCCTCTCGCATCGTCTGGGGCGTTCGCTTCCTTCTGGCACTGGCGTTCGGCGCGGCAGGTATTTCCAAATTGGCCGGCGTGGCGCAAATGGTTCAAGTGTTCGCCGCCATCGGCTTTGGACAATGGTTTCGCTACGTGACCGGAGCCTTAGAAATACTGGGCGCGGTGTTGTTGCTGGTGCCCGTCACCGGGTTCTTTGGCGGTCTGCTACTGGCCGTGACGATGGCTGGCGCAATCGCTACCCACCTCGTATTGATTGGCGGCAATCCCGTGCCCGCCCTTGTGCTTGGTCTGCTGTCGGCTTTTGTAGCCTGGCGCTTGCGGCATCAGCGTCGCCTGACCACGGCAGCTTGAATCACCGCATTTTCTTTCCTTGAACAATCATTTCTCAGGATTGCCACATGAACTCGCAGCCCCCCCGTATTGGCATCATCATCGGCTCCACCCGTGAAGGGCGCTTTGGCGAAAAACCCGCCCACTGGATTCACGAAATCGCCCGTCAGCGCACTGATCTCGACGTCGAACTGATCGATCTACGCGATCACCCATTGCCTTTTTTCGACGAACCCATGTCACCGGCCTGGGGGCCGGTGCAGAACGAAGCCGCGCAGCGGTGGGGAGCCAAGCTCGCTGCATTGGATGGTCTGATCGTGGTCACACCGGAATACAACCATGGGCCGACTGCCGTCCTCAAGAACGCCATGGACTATGCGTACAAGGAATTCATCCGCAAGCCGATTGGCTTCGTGGGCTATGGTGGCGTTGGCGCGGCGCGGGCAGTCGAACAATTGCGCCTGGTGGCGATAGAGTTACAGATGGCGCCAGTACGCAATGCCGTCCACATCGGGATGGTAGAGTTTTTGGGCATCTGGCAGCAGGGCAAGCGCTTCGAAGACTTTCCGCATTTGACTCAGGCCGCAGCCGGGCTGCTGGACGACATGGTCTGGTGGGCGCGAGCGCTAAAAGCCGCAGGAGACGCCGAATGACAAGCTCCGTCGCTACGACGACACGGGCAATCGTCCACCGCACGCGTGGCCGTGCCCATGGGCCGATTACGCGCCTTGTCAGCCCGGGAGACCTCGGTGAAATATTGAAACCGTTCGTGTTCCTGGACCTCTTTGATCATGAAGGTGAACCCTTCGTCGGAAACCTGCATCCCCACTCAGGCATCGCCACCCTGACTTACGTTATGCAGGGCTCGTTGAACTATATCGACCCGTTCAACGTAAGCGGTACGCTGTCGGAAAAAGGGGTGGAATGGATGCAGGCTGGTCGTGGCATGTGGCACGGCGGCGGCATCGAAAAGGCGGGTCGAACGCAGGGCTTTCAACTGTGGATTGCCCTGCCACCCGACCTTGAATTGAGCGCTCCCATCAGTATTTATCAGGCGCCCGACGATGTGAACTCTGAGGGGCCGGCACGTATTCTTTTAGGGAACTACGAGACGGCGTCGAGCAGCATCACAGCGCCGTCATCGATCAACTATTTGAGCGTGCGTTTGGAAGACGCAGAGCGTTGGTGCTACGTGCCTCCCGCCGGTCACAAGGTAGGCTGGATTGCAGTCAGCGAAGGCCTGCTCCTTGCCGGCGACGACGATAGTGAGCAGATCGGCAAGGGCGAGTTGGCAGTATTCGAAGAGTCTGATGAAGCAATCACCGTGGTTGCGCGCGGCAGCACCGAGTTTGTCTTAGGCTCTGCCGTGAAGCATCCACACGAGCTGGTGACGGGCTTCTATTCGGTACATACGAGTAAGGCTGCGCTTGCGGCAGGGGAAGCTGAGATAAGGCGGATAGGCGCGAGCGAGCTGCCTCGGCTCAGATTACGGCTCGACACCAAGTGAATCGCAGTTTTCCCTGCGATTGCGATGCGAGGCCCATCGCGTCTCGGCGGCAGTGGCTGTCGTCCGAATGCTCTGCTCTGCATGTGCACTGGACCCAAAGACCACGCCGCCTTCATTCAGCGGCTATTGAATGCCGCCTGTACTTCTTAAAAGTTATATGCCACGCCAACCGTACCGAACATATTAGTCTTGCGCTCCGTGAGCGGACTGTTGCGCGCGTCGCCCAGCACGGTGGTGACGCCTACGGTGGTCAGGGCACTCCAACTTGGTGTGATACGGTAGGCCCAGGACGTAAACAGCGCGGCCGACTTGAATCCTGACGAGGGCGAATATGTCGACAGGCCTTCGCGGCTGCTGGCTGCTTGCGAGGAGGTGACGCCGTACCAGGTCTGCATCGCGTCACGGCTGGCCCATTGTGTACTCACCCCGACCAGCACCTTGTGGTCCTCGGTTTTCAAGGCGGCGTAGGAAGCGCGTAGCTCCAGGTTTCCGCCGTAGCCACTGCGCGCCGCCTGCCGGTACGCGGCACCTAGGGAATAGCTTCCTGGCGTCCATTCTACGAATGCTCCATACGCAGCATGAAATTTGACGTCATCGAGTCCTCGAGTGCGATCTGCGTCATCGGCCTTGCGACCCAAGCTCAGACCCACGAAAACACCTGCGTTCAGGTCCGGTGCCAGCGTGGTCTTTAGACCCATGGCAGGCAGTCCAGCTCGAGGCGTTATGAAGAAATTGCCAGAGTGGTAGTTGATGAGCGGGACTGGCAGCGTTCGATACTCGCTCGAGCCTTCGTAGACTGGGACCACGCCTACGCCAAGGCCAATGAAGTTACCACTCTGGGCATTTGCCACGCTACTTGCGATTAAAGCGGCGGCCATCAACGAGCCCCTTGCTAACATACCGGTGTGCATCAGGACGTCCTTTCTTACGTGTTGTGAGGGCCGCGGGAAACAAAGCCCGCGTTCACTCGCATTGTCCTGACAGACTTTTAATAATCCTTTAAGACGTTGGCCCAGATGCCGAAATTCATGTTGGAGCGGTTTTGCGAATCCTGCTAATAGAAGACGACTCGATGCTGGGAGATGCTCTGCGTACGGGACTCATGCAGGACGGTGCCGTCATAGACTGGGCGCACAACATGTCCGAGGCGCGCCTTGCACTGATCGATCACGGCTACGACGCAGTGCTGCTTGACCTTGGGTTGCCTGAGGGTAGCGGCCTTACTGTATTGAAGTACTTGCGATCCCGCTTTGACACCACGCCGGTGTTGATTATTACGGCGCGAGATCGACTCAGCGAACGTGTTCAGGGACTGGACGCCGGCGCTGACGATTACCTGCTCAAGCCTTTCCAGCTGGACGAGCTTTTAGCCAGGCTACGGGCCGTCATTCGCCGAAGTAGCAATAGCGTCATCTCCGCGATGCGCTGCGGTAGTCTGGCGCTGGAGCCTGCTCGTCGAGCGGTGACGCAGGGCGGCGTCGAAGTGAGCCTGAGCGCTCATGAGTACCAAACGTTGTTGGCGCTGATGCAGCGAATAGGTCACATTGTGAGTCGAGAACAATTGGAACTCGCCGTCTATGGCAGCAGCGGCACCATCGAGAGCAATACGGTGGCGGTCTATATACATCAATTGCGACGCAAGCTCGGTGATGGCCTCATCGAAACGATTCATGGAATGGGTTATCGAATTAATTCGGATGTTCCCGCGTGAAGACGCTGCGCAGACGGGTTGCGGTCACGCTCTTGCTGACAATTCTGGTAGCTTGTTTGACCGTGTCCTTCCTCAGGTACAGGGAGTTCACGCGTGCTGAAACTGGCCTCCTGGACATGGATTTACGCGATAGTGCCAAGCGGGCTTTATTGTCGCTACCTACCGGCCTATTAGCCGCCTCCGCAGCCGAGGAGGGGCGCTTCGAACTACCCTCTTCGAACCCGTTCCATGGCAATACTGTCATCTTTCAGATTTGGTCGCTTCCCGACAAACGCATGCTCTTAAAGTCGCCGGGTGCACCGCCCGCAGTGCTGGCGAAGAACTTTCAGAATGGCTTTGGAGATACCTCAATTCAAGGGGAACGTTGGCGCGTCTACGCCGTCTCGGATGTTGCCGGCCGAGTCCAGGTACAGCTTGCCAAGTCAGAAAGCCAATTACGCGCGGAAGGCATTGACCACCTGCGGAGTGGTCTGGACGTCTTGATTGCGGTCTTCCTGCTTCTAACGATGGCCACATGGCTGGTAATACGTCGTGCTTTCCGCCCCGTTGATCGTGCACGTGAGGCAATTTCGCGCCGCACCGATATGGACCTGACACCATTGCCGACGTTAGGCATGCCTGGCGAACTGCAGCCATTCATCGAGTCAATCAATCAGTTGCTCGTCCGATTGGCAGCGTCGTTGGATCGGGAGCGCCGCTTTTTGGCCGATGCCGCACACGAACTGCGCACGCCGCTTGCGGCCTTGAGTGCCTATGCGGAACTGGCCTCGAGTAGCGGTGCTGGACAAGTGAGGGAACAAGCCGTTGAACAATTGCGTGTTGTCGCTGCGCGGACCGCTCGTGTGGCGGAGCAGTTGCTGGAGCAGGCAAGAATGGAAGCGCTGGGCGAGATCCCTTCTGAGAGGGTGGCGCTGGACCGACTGGTGGAGATGATCGTGCGTGATAGCGAGGTAATTGCCGCCAAGAAGGGCCAGCGCATTCTGCTGGACGTGCAACCTGCGTACGTCACCGGCAAACTCGATGCGATAGGGGTGCTTCTGCGCAATCTGCTGGATAACGCGCTGCGCTATACGCCCAAAGGCGGAAAAATCTCTGTGGAGTGCAGGGTTCTGGAGAACGAAAGTATCCAACTCACCGTGGCAGATAATGGGCCGGGCATTGCCCAGGTCGAACGCGAACGCGTATTCGACCGCTTTTACCGTGTGCCGGGCAGTACAGAAAGCGGTAGCGGCATTGGGTTGTCGTTGGTGGCGAATATCGCTGCCATGCACAAGGCCAAAATCTATTGGAGCCCAGGCTTGGATGGCCGGGGTGTGGGTATTACGGTCACCTTTGCTGCCCCGGCGGCGTGACGCTCAATCGAGCGATCGCGCCGAATCTTGCACTGCTCGTTGGTGCAAGTCTTCGGCAACGACCCACGCGTCGCTTATCCGATCAGCAAGGTTTTGGGTTCGAGATAGGCATGCATGCCCCACTTGCCCATCTCCCGGCCCAAGCCTGAGTGTTTAAATCCGCCGAAAGGCGCTTGAGGTTCGTTGTCCAATGTGTTGACCAACACGCGGCCAGACTGGATCTGCCGTGCAACGCGCTGGCATCGCTCCAGGTCGCGGCCGAGCACCAGGGCACTTAAGCCATAGCTCGTGTCGTTCGCAATTTCAACGGCCTGTGCCTCGTCATCGTAGGCAATGATGGTCAGAACCGGCCCAAATATTTCTTCCTGAGCAATGCGCATCTGGTTATGGGCATCGGTGAAAATCGTGGGCTTCACAAACCAGCCGCTCGTCAAACCTTCTGGGCGACCCTCTCCACCGGTGAGCAGTCTTGCGCCTTCTTCAGTGCCGAGTCGTATATAGGCCTGTACACGTTCCCACTGCTTTGCACTCACCATGGGGCCGATATCGGTATCGTCATCCCTCGGGTCGCCAGACTTGATGCGCGAAATCGCGTCGAGCGCGGCCTCTTCAAATTGAGCCAGATGATGACGTGGCACAAGAATGCGCGTGCCTGCGATGCAGGCTTGGCCACTATTCAAAAAGCCTGCCTGCAAAATCATGGGCATGACACTGGCGTAATCCACATCGTCGAGCACCACCGTAGGCGACTTGCCGCCCAGTTCCAGCGTCACCCGCTTCATCGTGGCTGCTCCGGCGCTCACCAGATGCCGGCCTACGGCGGTGGAACCTGTGAAAGAGATTTTCGCAACATCGGGATTTCGACTCAGCGCTTCCCCCACCACATCGCCGCGCCCGTTGACGATGTTGAACACGCCAGCAGGCAGGTCCGCTTCGTGCAGCGCTTCAGCAATGACCTGCGTTTGCAGCGCGCTCATTTCACTCGGCTTGATTACCGCAGTGCAGCCAGCGGCCAGTGCCGTGGCCAGCTTGTTGCAGATAAAAGCCGCATTGCTATTCCAGGGCGTAATCAACCCGGCTACACCCACTGGCGTCATGATTACCGTTGCAGCGCCTGCCTTCTCCTCGAACTGGAACGATTTCAGCGCAGCAATTGCCTGCAGAATGGTCTGTGCGGGATATGTCGCCATCCAGCGCGATCGAACAGATGGCGCACCGTACTCCGTGATGATGACTTCCATCAACGCATCTTCTCGTGCCACAACCGCGCGATACATGCGCTCTAGTGCGGCAATGCGCGCTTGTCGTGTGGTTCGTGACCAGGCAGGGAATGCCGCGTTCGCCGCGGCGACGGCGCGGCGTGTGTCTTCTTCATCGCCCAGCCGAACCCGGCCGATTGTCGCTTCGGTACTTGGGTTGTAAAGGTCGAACCATTCTTGCCCATGAGGCGTGACAAATTCACCGTTGATATAGATCTGTTCAATGTTTTGCATAGCCATTCTCCGCAAACGTGTTTTCGGCAATGTGGCCCGAAACTCACGGGTTTGATGAAGTGTAGGGATGTACTAGTATTCTGATAAGCCGTCTTATTGCTTATGGCATGTTCCGAAAATCAGGATAATCAATGCACCGTACTGGAATGACGGAATTGGAAGTGGTGCTGGCAGTCGCCCGTCACGCCAGTTTTCGTGCTGCCGCGCTTGAATTGGGTATGTCGACCACTGCGGTCAGCAATGCTGTGGCAGGGCTTGAAGCCCGCCTCAAAGTGAGGTTGTTCAATCGCTCGACGCGCAGCGTGGCACTGACAGATGCCGGTCAGCGCTTTGCTCAGCGCATCACGCCAGCCCTGGCGGAGATACAGCGAGCCAGCGAAGAAGTGGGCGCCGAGCCCAATGCTCCCAGTGGCACCCTACGGCTCAATGCACCGCCAGAAACCACCTTGATATTGCTGGAACCACTGTTATTGGAGTACATGCGGCGTTACCCACAGATGCGGGTGGATGTCGTAACAGAGCGGCGCATGATTGACATCGTGGCGGAGGGCTTTGACGCAGGAGTGCGTCTTGCCGAATCCGTGCCGCAAGACATGATTGCCGTGCCGCTGACGCCAAACATGCGCATGCTGATCGTCGCCAGCCCCGACTACCTGGCACGTCACGGAACGCCGCAAGAACCTCGCGATCTGATGCAACATCAGAGCATCGGCATGCGAATGTCCCACGGTGGTATTTACCAGTGGGAATTGGAGCGCGACGGACAAAAGCTGGAAATTGATATGCCCACCCGCATGACGTTCAGCGAAGTGCGTGCCATTCGACGCGCGGTTTTGTCTGGGCTCGGTATCGGCTTTATCTCTGAATGGTTTATCCAGGACGACCTGGCCAGCGGGGCACTCGTGCCCGTGTTGCCATCGTGGTGCAGGCCATTTGGCGGGCTGCGACTGTATTACTCGGGGCACCGCTATGTGCCAGCGCGATTGCGGGCTCTGATCGCGCTTATCCATGAACTGCAGTCAGGTGAGTCTTCTACCGTGTTGGCCTGAGCGGCTCTCGGTCTGCGTAACAATGGCGTTCTGCTCACCGAAGGTAGCTATACACCGTGGCGCGAGACACGCCCATATGGGCAGCCGCGATTTCCATTCCTCGGCGGATGTCCAGGAATCCAGCGCGCTTCAGCTCTTGCACTAATTGCTTTCGGTCAGCAGGCTTGAGCGCGCGCGGGCTGGTGGCGCGGGACGCAGCAAATGCGTCGATTCGGTCGCAGATCCTCGCTGAATTGCTCGCGTCCAACGTTTCAAGGACGTTTTTGCTCTCCACTTGCGTGAATTGATTCAACGCAGCCTGGAAACCATTAAACAGGGTGAGATCGACATTCAGACAGAGAGCCGCCACGTAGTCGCCGCTTTCGTCGCGAATTCCGATTGATGTGCTTTTGACTCGTCGGCCGTCGGCAAACTGGTTGGCGTAATTGGCGATCACTGCTGGGTATTCAGGGTCTTGAATACGAGCCAGGCCCAACTCTGTCACGGATTGACCCACCTCACGGCCGCTGAGGTTGTTCTCGATAAACGCGATCGCGTTCTTCGGATGGCTGAGGTCATGCACCACCACTTCACAGAAGGGCGCAAACGTTTGCGCCAGGCCTTCGGCAATGACTTGGAGCTCGCTCAAGAGCAATTTGTTGGATTTTTTCTGCATGCGGCAAATATACCTGCAATGGGGATAGGCCCTGACGAATTGTCCAGTTAGACACATAAAAAGTCCGGGTTATTCCTTAGCTTCAAAATCTGGACGTTTTATCTTTAGGTGGATATATTGTCCAAATGATAAATACATCGACAGCTCCTTCGGTACGCGCCGCCGACGCATTCTCTTTGAACTCCTTGCTATTGCTTGACGCCAACGATGTGTTGTCGCTGCTCGATCGCCAGCACGCCATATTGATCGTGACGGAGGCTCTGACCCATCACAGCGCAGGCACGGGTCGTGTCTATCCGATGATCCGGGAGCCCATCGCGGAAAACGCCGTCTTTGGCATCAAGGCAGGGGATATCGCCTGCAAAGCGGTGCTCGGCTTTAAGGCAGCGGGATTTTGGCCGAGCAATGAAAAGCTCGGAAAAGATAAACATCAGGCAACGATTTTGCTTATCGACCCCGCCACGGGGCGACCTGTCTGCCTGCTCGACGGCAACCATGTCACCACCTTGCGTACCGGTGCGGCAGGGGCGATTGGGCTTCAGATGCTTGCTCGACCAGACAGTAAACATATTTGCGTTTTCGGAACGGGCGTCCAGGCAAAGATCCATCTTGACTATGCATTGCAGGTTCTGCCTGCTTTGCAGACCATCTCGTATGTCACCTATTCGGGTCAACCGGACCCGAGCTTCGAAGCGCTGCACGAGACACATCGCCGGGTCATTCACCACGTGGATTCCAATTTGGCCGTGGCGTCTGCGGATGTCGTCATTACGGCCACACCTTCTCGCACGGCACTTTTTTCCGACGGCGCTATTCGGCCAGGGACACATATCAACGCGGTGGGTGCTGACACGGTCGGCAAGCGAGAGTTACCGGAAGGCTTGCTGGCGCGCAGCGAGGTCTTCGTCGATGACGCCAAGCAGTCCCGCGGCGTGGGAGAGGCGCAATGGTCGCTCCAAACACCATTGACAGAGATCGGATCTGTATTGCTGAGTCAAGCACCCTACGAGCGTGCGGCGACGGCAATCACTGTCTTTGATATGACCGGTCTTGCCCTGCAAGATTTGGCGGTTGCGCAATGGATCTTCGACGCAGCAAGAGGCGCGGGGCGCGGACAAAAGATTGCGTGGCCCTGGTGAGCAGTACTTCGTTGACGCCATCGGGCCAAGGCGTCTCAGACCACGGTCGTTTAGCGGATCGGCACGGGTTTGAAATTGCCGCAGATCATGTCACCGCTCTTTGGCTGGTAAATCGATTGAAAATTTCCATTATTGGACTTCTCCATGAATGAATACCTAGAACGCGCTCTTGTTGGTTCAGATGAACTGATTGCCATCCGACGAGATATCCATGCCCATCCCGAGCTTGGCTTTGAGGAGACTCGAACCTCGCGCCTGGTGGCTGACAAGTTGCGCGAATGGGGCATCCCCGTCGAAACAGGGGTGGGAAAACTCGGCGTGGTGGGAACCATCCGAGGCAAGAGGTCAGGACAGAGATCAATCGGTTTGCGTGCCGACATGGACGCATTGGCCATGACGGAAACGAATTGCCTGCCGCACGCATCGAGGAACGCCGGCGCGATGCATGCATGTGGCCACGATGGTCATACAACGATGCTGTTGGGTGCAGCGCGCGCATTGTCGCAAAACCCCGACTTTGCGGGGACGGTGCACGTGATATTCCAACCCGCCGAAGAAGGGCGCGGTGGTGCGCTTGCCATGTTGGAAGACCGTATTTTTGACCGCTTCCCCTGTGATCGAATCTTCGGCTTGCATTCTTACCCGACGATGCCGGTAGGACATTTCGGCACTCGCCCAGACGCTTTCATGGCGGCGTCGGGTCGGTGGCAAGTCACATTCTCCGGTACGGGTGGGCATGGAGGCATGTCTCCGCACCTGGCCTCTGATTTAACCGTGGCACAAGCCAATTTTGTTCTTGGCCTTCAGTCCGTTGTTGCACGCAATGTTCCGCCCGACCAGACGGCAATCATCAGCGTAGGTCACATCCGCGCTGGCGACCCGGAAGCGATGAACGTTATGCCCGCTGAATTGAAGATCTCCGGGACCATGCGCGCGTTTAGCGCGGATGTTCAGGAGCTGATCGAACGCCGGATTAATGAATTGGCCCATGCGCATGCCGCCATTCAAGGTGCCTCGGCACACGTGAAGTGTTGGTGGAATGCCACTGTCGTAATGAACGATGAAGCGGTGACTCAATCGGCAGTTAATGCCGCGGCTCGGGTCGTTGGTACGGACGCCGTCAATTCAGAGATGCAGCGCCTTACGGCGGGCGAAGATTTTTCCTGGATGCAGCAACAGCGCCCGGGCTCGTTTGTCTTCATTGGCAACGGCGTTCGAAAAGGCGATGGAGGAGGGAACCTGCATATGCCTAATTACGATTTCAACGATGAAGCGATTCCGTACGGCATCGCTTATTGGTTGGCTGTGGTGGATGAAGAGCTAGGTAGCGCTTCCAACGCCTGATACCTCAGTCATAAAAACGCAGTCAAAATAAACAAGGGGAATGAGCATGTTTAAAGGGCATTTTATTGGCGGGTCGCATCGCAGCATTGTTGCAGGCGTTGTGGCACTCGTTGCGGGGGTTGGCGTGCCACTTTCGGCCAACGCTGCGGACAGCGATTGGCCCACACGGCCCGTCACGGTAGTTGTTCCGGCAGCAGCAGGCGGTGGTGCGGATGTGTTGACCCGTATCATCGCCTCGCATATGGGCAAGGCAACGGGCAAAACCTTCATCATCGAGAACCGTCCGGGCGCAGGCGGTGGCATCGGTATGTCGCAAATAAAGAGAGCTGCCCCGGATGGCTACACCATTGGCTACGGCAATCTGAATACCTTGGCGGTGAACCCGTCGCTGTTTAACAGCTTGCCCTACGATGCCAAAAAGGACTTTGCCATGGTTGGTGCGCTCTTCGCTGTGCCCAACATGATGGTCGTACGCGCGGATTCGCCCTTCACCTCGGTCGCTGATGTTGTGGCGGCCGCAAAGAAATCGCCGGGGAAATTATTCTGGGCGGCTGGAAATCTTGGCAGCAGTGGGAACATGGCTGGCGAGCTTTTCAAGCACATGGCTGATATTGACGCGTCCTATGTGCCCTACAGCGGAGATACCGCTTCGTTGACCGATCTGATTGGCGGTCAACTGGACTACGCGTTGCCCAACGCGCCAGTGGCGTGGCCACTCGTTCAAGCGGGGAAGCTGCGAGCGCTCGCCGTCACCGCACCAACTCGCGTAGCACTTTTTCCTGATGTCCCGACGATGGATGAATCGGGCCTGAAAGGTTACGACAACAATTCATGGGGCGCGATGATCGCGCCTGCCGGAACGCCGCAGCCGGTGCTCGATCGCATGTCGGCCGTACTTGAACAAGTGATGAAATCTGACGCTGTTCGTGCCGATTTGGCCAAGGCGTTCGCGACGCCGATTTCGTTGAACCGTGTAGAGATGGCCAAGTTTGTAGAAAGTGAGCAGGGCAAATGGGCTGAGGTAATCAAGACAGCGAACATTCCAAAGCAGTAATCATGTCGATATGAGGCGCGTGCCCATTGCGGGTGCGCGCTTTTTTTCGTGGCGTGGGGCACTGCTGGATGATTCAGGATCTGGTGACGCACATGAGCGCTATTTGTTGCCCGTAAGAGGACCAATTTAATGATCAATCGTGAACGCCTGCTCGCAGACCTACGCAAGCTTGCCACCTTTGGCGCCTATAAAACTGGCGTGCATCGGCCGTCGTTTAGCCCGCAGGATATGGCCGCAAGGCGCTGGCTGATGACGCGTATGGAAGACGCTGGCCTGTTTGCGGAAATCGACGGCGTGGGCAACGTATATGGCATTGACCGTCAGGCGAAGCGAAAGATTTTGTGTGGCTCGCATCTGGAGACTCAAAACCATGCGGGCTGGTTGGACGGCGCGATGGGGGTGATTTATGCGCTCGAAACTGCCCGGGCCATTCGAGAGACAGAGGGGCTGCAAGGGATTGGCGTGGATGTCGTTGCGTTCTGCGATGAAGAAGGACACTTCATCAGCTACGTGGGAAGCCGCTCGTTTACCGGGAACATGACGGAGGAGGAACTGGATTCTCTCGTCAAACGAGAAACCGGAGAAGGGCTGCGCGACGCACTCAGCGTGGCCGGATTGGCAGGATTGCCTCGCCGACAACTGAATCCCAACGATTACGTGGCCTATGTAGAAGGCCATATTGAGCAAGGGCCCACTCTTGAAGCAACAGGAAAGACGCTGGGTGTCGTGACCGCCATCGTAGGGAATTGGCAGTATCTGATTCAGGTAGAGGGTGAGCAGAACCACGCTGGATCGACAAGAATGGCACAGCGCCGTGATGCAGGAGTCGCTCTTGTTCAACTACTCGCGGCTATCGAGGAGGTTTTCCCGACCATCGGGACGGCGGACACTGTCTGGACCACTGGAAAAATTGAGCTGACGCCCGGAGCCAAGAGCGTGATTCCAGGAAAGGCAGAAGCGCTTTTTCAATTTCGTGATGTGGATCCAGAAATCCTGGCCCGTCTGGGAGCTGAATTACAGATACTGATTGCGCAGGCGAATGAGAAGGGCCGCTGCAAAATTACGGCCACGAGAATTAGCGTGAGTGTTCCGGCCCCGATGGATCGAACCTTGCAGCAGATCATTCACGATACTGCGACGCGTCTGCATCCGGGCCAGTCGCTCAGTTTGCCGAGTGGAGCAGGGCACGACGCACTGTGGCTGGCACAAAAGCTGCCCACCGCGATGCTCTTTGTTCCGAGCATTGGTGGAATCAGCCACCATTGGAATGAAAATACCAGCGACGACGATATTGTTCGCGGTGCAGAAGTCTTTGCGGCATCGGTCCTGGATATTTTGGCGGCTGAGAGTGGCAAGTAGCGCACTACGAGGTGCCCGTGTCAGCCGTGCCTAGCGCTGGGGTAAACGGCACAGACATTCAAGCGCGTTGATGGCATCGGCCAGGCCATCTTCTGCGCGCATTTTTTCGCCCAACGCTCGGGCCCGTTCGCGCACATCGGCACGCAACGAAAACTCAATACCTTGGGCGATCACTTCCGCCCGCAGGTGCTTGCCGTTTGCCGGTTCGGCCGCCACGCCGCAGCGTTTTAATCGCTCCGCCCAAAAGAGCTGATCGCCCACGAACGGCACCACGATCGACGGCACGCCAGCTCGGGCGGCGGAATGTGTCGTGCCCGAGCCTCCGTGATGAATCACCACTGAGGTCCTGGGGAACAACCAGTCGTGAGGTGTTTCGCCAATTATGTGGAAATTTGCCGGAAGAGCGGCCGTATCGACGTCGCTCCATCCCGGATAGAACAAGGCCCGACGACCTGCCACGCTTTCCGCGATCGCCGAGAGCAGGCGCGCCCGGTCAAACCCCACCATGCTGCCAAAGCCCACATAAATAGGTGGGACGCCCGCTGCGAGAAAATCGTTCAGTGCCTGTGGCGGTGACCACGTGGGCGAAGGGTGTATCCATTGACCGCAAACCTGAGCATTGGCTGGCCAGTCTGCCGGTGGTGGCAGCAGGCTGGGCGACACGCCATACAGCATGGCGTGATCGGTCCAGAGTTTTTTTCTCGCAGGTAGATCACATATGCTGGCTCGTGCGGCGTTGAGGTGTTTGCGAAATGTGCGCCAGATGATGCCATTCACGAAGTGATGGCTGGCGCGATTGAGGCACTTCGGCACGAGCTTGGGTGGCAGAAGGGGCGAGGGAAATGCGGCGGTTGGCGTGATGGGAATCATGCTGGCACCAATGACTTTCACGCCAAGGTACTCGGCTGCCGACAAGCCGACAAATGCGGCCAAGCCTGAGGCGATGATGGCGTCGCAGCCTTGTGCGCTCGCCACAATTTGCTGAAGCCAGGACTCGGCGTTGGCATTGGCAATACGTGCCAGTGCCTTTTCCGTGGCATTGAATTTGGCAGCTTTTTGTGTCGCACCGGAAATCGAGTCGTTGGGGCCGAACGCGCCTTTAATATCGCCTGCCAAGGCGATGGTCGGTACGCCCAGCGCGTTCGCGCTTCCCAAGGTGGCCGCATCACCGAGTAGCAGGACGTCGTGCCCCGCATCCATAAGGGCACGGCACAGGGCAGCGAACGGGCGGACATCGCCCTCCGTTCCATAGGTCACGACGACGAACTTCATGGCTTTCCTCTCTGCGAGCTATCTTGCTCCGACCCACTGCGTATGCCGCTGCGCGCGCCCTCCGCAAACAGTCGCAGAGCACTCACAAACTCTTCACGCAAGTTCAATCGGGGCACCGTCATCCAGCGCAGTACTGCGCCAAGGTACAGGTGATGAAACAAGGTGGCCAGATGCGTGGCGCTCATATCTGTGCGTATCTCACCGGCCTCTTGGCTCTTGAGAATGAGCTCGGCGAATGCGCCCGTCATATCTTGTGTATCTGTGCTGCTCACATCCGTCGGCGGCTTGCCCAGCGCCAGCATGCGATAGCGCAGGTAAGGCGCCAGATAGGTTCGATGCTGCTCGCACCAGTCGGCCGAGGCGTGAAGAATGTGCGTGAGAACACTAGCAAATCCAGACTGTAGGTCGACTTCGCCCAGGAGCCTGGGCAAGTCGTCGGCCAATTCCGTGTGAATCCAATGGGCCAGCACCGCTTCTTTAGTGGGAAAGTGGTTGTAAAGCGTGCCCTTCGCCACGTCTGCGGCTGCGGCAATTTGCTCCATGGTCACGGCATCGAAGCCATTGGCTTCAAACAGTGTTGCCGCGACACTCGCAATGTGGTTCAACGTCTGGCGGCGCTTTCTGTCCCGGCGTCCGGGCATGGCTGCGATGGGCATGATGAATAAAAAAATGGACGACGTCTAATAATAGTCGTCGTCCAATAATTGGGCAAATGACAGGCCTAGTCGCTCATTGGCGCAGCCAGCTACCAAAGCCCACGATCAAAAATCCATGGACGCTGACAACATGAGGGTACGCGGTGCTCCTTGCGAGATGGTGCCGTAAGAGGCAACGCCGGACCAGTAGCCGCGATTGAAGGCATTGATGACCGTTCCTCGCAGAGTCACGTTTTTGCCATACATTTTTGTGGTGTAGCGCGCTCCAAAATCGAAAGTGACCCAAGACGGTACGGATTGCGTGTTGGCCTGATCGACATATTCGCGCCCGGTGTACGTAGCGTTGGTGTTGAGGGTCAGGCCGTTCACCCAAGGTAGATCCCATTCTGCACCCATGCTGAGCATGATCTTTGGCACACCGACAGGCTGGTTGCCGCGCGTGTTCGGATTGCTGGTCTTGGTGAGCTCGGCGTCAAGCAAGGTCACGCCGCCCAAGAGTCGAACGCCGCGGGCGGGCTCGCCCGAGAGGTTCAATTCCAGGCCGCGATTTCGTTGTTCGCTATCGGCGGCATAGACCGTGCCGGTTAATTGCCCGCTGGGTTTGCTGACCTGAAAGGCGCTCAAGGTCAACATGGCGCTGTCGAAGTCGAACTTAATGCCAATTTCGTGCTGCTTTGATTTATAGGGTGCAAAAACTTGGCCAGCGTTGGACGCAGAAGAGGGCGCCGTGTCTCCCTTGCTAAGTCCTTCGATGTAGTTCGCGTAAACCGATACGTTTTCCCAAGGCTTGATAACAAGCCCGACCAAAGGCGTCAGCGCACTCTTGTCATAAGCGCTTGAGACCGAACCGTTAGCGTTGAAGTTGTCAGATTTGATGCGTTGATGACGCAGGCCGAGGGTGAGCTGGGCGCGCTCATCGAATGCGCTCAAGGTGTCGGCCAAGGCCAGGCCCGAGAGCTCGGAGGACGACACTTTTGGCACGCTTGCGGGTTCAGCCACGTTTTGTGCTGGACGAGAGATAGGCCGATAGATGTTCGTGAGTATTTCCGTGCCTGTATTGCTGGCCTTCGAGACGCTGTCTTTATAGAGGCTGGCCTGAAGCGACAAGGAATGTTTGACGGGGCCGGTATCAAATTTGGCGCGCAGCCCCGTGTCGTAGGTAGATCGGTCAACCTTGAACAGAAAGTGTGTGGGGTATGAACTGACGTCGCCGGCCTCGTTCAGGATGGTAGGTGTCTGGTCCGAGAGTCGCGCAATGTCCGTTTTGGAGCCGCCAGCGTTGGCAAACAAGGTCACGCTGTCGGTCAAGTCGTATTCGGCACGCAGAAGCGCAGCCTGTTCGTCTGACTTCCACCAGCCCCAGGACTGCGTGACGTTGCGCCGCCCGTCAGGTGCTGTGGGAACTTGAATGCCGGGGGCCAATAAAAACGGACGCGTGGGCGCGTCAATTTTCTCGTGCTGTGAGATGAGATCAAGGGAACTGCGAAAGCGTTCGCCTTGATAGTCGAGCGACAAGGCACCGATGTTTGTGCGCGATTGCTGGTTGTCGAGCGGGGTATCGCCCTGTCTATGAGAACCGTTAAAGCGTATGCCCCACTCGTGATCGTCGCCCAGGCGTCGACTGAAGTCGAGATGGCCGCCGACCAGGGAGCTTGATGCGTAATCTGCCGTGACTCGAGTCAGGTCTTGCGGCAAGGCGCGCTTGGGCACAATGTTGATCACGCCACCCACGCCGCTGTTTGGCGAAATGCCGTAGAGCAGGGCGGCAGGGCCTTTGACGACTTCAACGCGTTCAACGTATTCGGTGAAGACGTGATAGTTCGGGGCGACGCCATAGACGCCGTCGAATGCGATTTCTCCTAGATTTCCTTCACCGATAGGGAAGCCACGAATATAGAAGGAATCGGTAATGCCGCCGATCTGGCCGGTAAAGCGGACGGAGGGGTCCGAATTGAGCGCATCGGCCAAGGTGACGGCATGTCGATTCGTCAGAAAGTCCGACGTGTAGCTGCTCACGTTAAACGGCGTATCCATCACTTCTTTATTGCCCAAAAGCCCCAACCGGCCGCCGCGCGCCACTTGCCCACCGGCATATGCCGGTGGCAGCTCTGTGGCGGTGACGCCTGTGCTGCCAGACACTGTCACGCTCGACAGGGTTGTGGTTGCGCCGTCAGGCATGCGGCGCACCGAATAAGCGCCATCTCCTTTGTTGACGAGTTCAAATCCCGTGCCGTCGAGCAATTTCGCAAAGCCCTCTTGCGCGGTGTAGCGCCCATTCAAGCCTGCACTGTGCAGTTGGGCAAGCGGCGCGGGATCAAACGACAAGGGCACGCCCGCTGCCGCCGCGAACTGGGCGAGCACATTGCCCAGCGATCCGGGCGCGATCGTGTAATTGGATGGCACGGAATTGCCGGATGGCTCTGCCGCCGAGCTCACGAAGGGCGTCATGCTGAGTGCAATACCGAGTCCTATCCAGGTGCTGCGCAGGGCCATGGTGACAGCATGAAGCCGTATAAAACGTCTGGCGTGTCGTGTCATGCAAGCGTGGGCAGTTGCCGGAGCAGGCGCAGTCACAAGATTTACGGCGGGAGAGCGCCGAGCCTGGAGAGGGCGGGATGCCATGGAACGATCCTTTCGCGGAGAGTAAAGATGAGAAGGCCGACACTGCGAACACAGCGTCTTCATCTCCTACACCGCATGAGGCGTAAAAAGGTATCACCTGGAGTTGAATTTTTTTCGGAGAGGGTGCACGTTGGCCTTCCGAAGCCATTCGCGTGCGTTGTCGTTACCGCGGGTGAACGGTGATCCAATAGCGGGTGAGCATGGTCACCCGCAAAGGCAGCGTCTTTTGCAACAGGCCTAAGCTCGCATTGATGTCAGTGATGGGAAACGCGCCAGAAACGCGCATGTCGGCACAGGCGGGATCACACCGCAAGACTCCACGGCGATAGCGGCTCAGTTCCGCAATGAGATCTGCCAGGCGCACGTCTCGGGCAACAAACATGCCGTATTCCCAAGCCGCGGCGCTGGGATCAACCGGCTGCGCACCTTCTGCCAGGTCCTTTGCAAACACCGTTTGCTCACCCGCATGGAGCACGACAGGGTGAAACCCTTCAAAGGGAAGCACTTCAACAGTGCCCTCAAAGACACGTACCCGTGTATTTTCCTGCTCCAGTTGTACAGAAAAGCGTGTGCCGATCGCGCGGGCCGTGCCTTCTCGAGTCTCCACAAGAAATGGCCGATATGCCCGCCCGGGGTCTTTCCCTGTCGTGACGAGCACTTCCCCGGCCCGCAGAATGATTCGGCGCTCGGTCTCCGTAAAGGCAATATCAACGGCGCTGGCGGTATTGAGCAGCAATTGCGTGCCGTCGCTAAGTCGCATTGTTTTTTGTTCGCCCGTCGCCGTCCGAATTTCGGCGTGCCAGTCGGCCCACGGTAATTCACGCCAAACGGCCCAGACGGCAGGGCCGGTAATGCAGGCGACGCCCAGCATGCGCAATATCTGGCGGCGTCCAGGCTTTTGGAGCCGGCTCAAGGTGGCGCGCGTGGTGGGAACAGGCAATTGTTCAAACGTGCCAAGAACACGTTCGGCCCGTTGCCATGCGGCCTCATGCTCAAGGCTTTGGGTGCGCCAGCGCTCAAACGCACGGCGTTCAGCAGGGCTTGTTGGCCCCGACTGGAACTGGATCAGCCAGTCTGCGGCCTCGCCCAGCAAGACGTGATCAGGCGTGCTCATGTCGGGTGTCGGCGAAGATTAGTCATTACATGACCGCCATGCACGCGATAAAGCCCTTGCGCATGTGTCGTTTGACCGTGATCAGCGCCATTCCCATTTGGTGGGCAATATCGGCATAGCTCAGCCCGTCTAGCTGGGCAAGCAGGAACACGTCGCGCGTTTTACCTGGCATGGCGCGCAACATGTTGTCCAGAAGGCATAAGGATTCAAGAATCAGCAGGCGGGTTTCCGGGGAGGGCGCGTGACACTCGGGCTGGCTGGCGAGTGTGTCGAGATACGCCCGCTCTACTGCCTGGCGCCGCCAGTGATCAACGATCAGACCTTTTGCGACGTGGGTGAGTAATGCGCGCGGTTCGCTGCCCAAATTGCGGGTCTTGCGGGTTGCCATCAAGCGCAGAAAGGTGTCGTGTGCCAAATCCGCAGCATCAAACGGATTACCCAGTTTTTTCCTGAGCCACGTATGAAGCCAGCCGTGGTGAGCGTGGTAAAGCGCACGGACATCTTCCTGATTGGCGGTTTCAGCAGCTTGCACAAGCATTCCATCGGCGAAGGCACGTATGCCTTTTATGATCATTGAACGATAATGGTTATTATTCTAACTGAGGAACGTGAAGTGGGAAATGCGCGGTTTGGCCGAAGGTCGAAGCGGCAGGCCGCAGCGTTTCCGTACGTGTGCTTGACGCCAAAAATATTAGAATTGGCTGCAGTCGAAATCGATGCCTCGTAAGCGTCCAGCTTGGAAACCTGTTTTTTCCTCATCAATAGGCCGCAAAGAGTCGTGGATCGCTTTCAAGAAATGCAGGTTTTCATTCGGGTTGCCGAGCGCAGCAGCTTCACCCAGGCGGCGGATGACCTGCGCATGCCGCGCGCAACCGTCACCAATCTGATCAAGCGGATGGAAGCCCGCATTGGCACGCGTTTGCTTGAGCGTACGACGCGCACGGTGCGCCTGACGCATGACGGCGAAGCCTTTTATCGCCGTTGCGTGCGTTTGATTGCCGATATGGAAGAGGCGGAAGGCTCCTTTCGCAACGTGGATCCCAAGGGGCTGCTGCGAGTGAATGTGCAAGGCACGCTTGCCAGACACTATGTCGTGCCTGCCTTGCCGGCATTTTTGCAGGCGTACCCCGAGATCGAATTGCATATCGGTGAAGATGACCGGCTCATTGATCCTGTGCGGGAGGGCGTTGACTGCGTGCTGCGTGCGGGTACGTTGCAGGATTCTTCCATGGTGGCTCGGCGGGTGGCCCTCATGGAACAAGTCACCGTCGCCAGCCCTGCTTATCTTCGTCAATTCGGTGAACCTGAGAGCATCGAGGCACTGACAGGGCATCGCGCCGTGAATTACGTTTCCAGCGGGGCTGCCGGAACCCTGCCGCTTGAGTTCATGGTGAATGGAGAGCTTTTAGCGCTGCAGCTTCCTGCCAGCGTCAGCGTGACCGGCGCCGATCTTTATACGGGTTGCGGGCTGGCCGGAATCGGGCTGATTCAGATTCCGAAATATCGTATTACCGATGAACTGGCCAGCGGCAGACTCAAGATCGTGCTTGCACAATTTGCACCGCCGCCTCTGCCAGTCAGCGTGCTTTACCCGCAAAGCCGACAGCTATCGTCGCGCGTTCGCGTGTTCGTGCAGTGGTTACGAGACGTCTTCGAGACTGCTCGCTGAATGATCGATTTTCAGTCGAAAGTCGACGATCCATCGATGACACGCTTCGAGAGATTGCTGAATATGTGCTGCCCGTGATGCATGCTGATCTCAGTGAGGATCAATGCGTTCTTGTACCGCATCCATGATTTGTTCGCGGATCCAGGCGTGCTGGGACGACATATGTTGCCGACGCGACCATGTCATGAAGAATTCAGAGGGTTGCAAGAATGCCGGAAGCTCCAGGATGGCTATCGGAAAATATCGGGCGTGGGCGAGTGCCACCTTGGCTGGCATGGTGGTCGCGTAGTCCGTGTCCACCAACAGATAGGGCGCGATGCCGAAGCCTGAAAGGTAGGCTGAGAAGGTAAGCGCGGCGCGGGCAGGTTTGAGGGCGCGGTCGAGATTGGTTTCCCGACCATACATTTGCTCAAAGGCAAACCACTTCAACGTTGGCAACTCGTCGGCCGTTAACGGACCCTGCCCAGCACGGGGATGACGATTTGACACCACACAGACACGGCGATCCGAGAACAAACTGACGCGATGGAAACGGGGCGGCACGTTGCTGAATAGCCCGATGGCAATATCCATACGCTCGGTGTCCAGGTCGTCCGGCATGAAATCGCCATGGACCGATTGAAAGCGCACGGTTAATCCCGGTGCGTGCTTGCTCACGCGTTCGAGCAACGGGGCGGCGAGCAGCACCTCGGCATGCGCCCCAATGCCAATGTTGACTATGCCGTGCGCGGCCGCGGGATCAAAGGCATCAACTGGACGCAATGCAGCTTCTATCTGGCCCAGAGCGTCGCGCACCGCCGGATGCAGTTCGAGAGCACGTTGGGTGGGAATGAATTTGCCTTTTACGACGACCAACAACGGGTCATCCAGGCGCTGCCGCAATTTCGCCAGCTCCCGGCTGATGGCCGGTTGGGTCTTGTGCAGCAGGCTCGCGCTGGCGGTGGCACTTAGCGTGCTCATCAAGGCGTCGAATGTCAGGAGCAGATTCATGTCCAGCCGCCGCAGATAGGGCAGCGGGCCGCTGTCGGCCAATGAGGGCATGGTATGAGTGTTTGCCATAGATGCTGCACTGTATAACGATTTAGATATACGGGGATTTCCAACTCGGCATTCGGCAGGTCTGCAGCAACTGGATATAGTCAAACTCATTCGAAATCAGGCCATCCAGCCTGCATGCATACCTATAACGGAGACAACCATGGGCGACACGCCCCGCCAATTTTTTCTCACTGCAGGTAGCGCGTTGCTGCTTGCTGGAAGCGCCATGAGCATATTGCCGGCGCAAGCCGCTCAGGAGTTTCCCAGCCGACCGATCACCCTGGTCGTGCCTTTCCCAGCAGGCGGTACCCCCGATATTCTTGCGCGCATCCTCAGCGAGTCCTTGGCCAAGCGTCTGGGGCAGCCCTTGATTGTGGAAAATCGTGCAGGCGCCAGCGGCAACATTGGCGCGCAAGCCGTGGCCCGCGCCAAACCAGACGGCTATACGCTATTGATGTGCGCGTTCGGCTGTTCGGTGGCCCCCGCACTCTATACGCCTGCACCCTATAACGCCGTCAAGGACTTCGCGCCGGTGTCCATGGTTGGCACCGTTCCCAGTGTGCTGGTCGTTAACCCAAAAGTACCGTTTCAGGATGTGTCGGGCATGATTGCCTTTGCGAAGGCGAATCCGGGCAAACTGAATTCTGCGTCGTCAGGTATTGGCACCTCGGCCCACCTGGCAACCGAGCTGCTCAATACCGAGGCTGGTATTTCGTTGACACACGTCCCGTATAAGGGCGCAGGTCAAGTGGCGGCCGATCTGCTCGGGGGACAGGTGGATATGTACTTCGACAATCTTCCGGCCTCCCTGGCCAATATTCGCTCGGGCAAACTCCGAGCGTTGGCCGTGGCGAGTCGTGAGCGTTCCTCGTCTATTCCCAATGTGCCGACGTTTGCGCAGGCTGGCTTGCCGGACTTCGTCATTACGCCGTGGTTTGGCATCATGGCCCCTGCAGGCACGCCGGAACCGGTACTGACACAATTGAACGCGGCGTTTGTTGCAGCATTGACGTCCCCGGACGTGGGCGAACGTATGGAGCAGTTGGGCGTTCAAACTGCCGCAGGGAGTCGACAGGAACTGGGCGACTTTGTTGCCGCTGAAACGGCGCGCTGGAAGACCATCATCGAAGCCAATCGGATTCAAGCGCAATGACGGCATCTCATCAGATCGACGCGTTGAACAGTGGCCCGCCAGCGCAGAGAAAACCGATCCGCTTGCGCGACATGGGTTCTTTCCATGTGGGTGGCAGGCAGGTCATGCTTGATGGCTTGCCGGTGCGAATGCAACTGATGGCCGAAGGGGGAGAGCCAGTCAGGATCGACCCCAATGGGTGCTACACCGTCGAACAAATGTACGCACAATATTTTCTGTGTGAGCCGTCCAACGGCCGCCTGCCGGTGGTGTTCTGGCATGGCGGTGGCATGACGGGTGCGGCCTGGGAGACAACGCCTGATGGCAGGCCAGGATGGCTAAATTTTTTCCTGCAACAGGGCTGGGATGCTTATCTATGCGATGCGGTAGAGCGCGGGCGCTCGGGCTTCGCACTCGTGCCGCAAGTATGGCCTGAACCGCCCACCATCCAGACAGCGGAAGACCTCTATGCTCGCTTCAGGATTGGGCTGCCAGGCGGGTCACGGGTTGATCCGCAAGCGTATCTCAATACGCAATTTCCGGTAGAGGCGTTTGATCAATTCATGATGCAGGTGGTGCCGCGCTGGACGAGTACGGACGCCGCAATTCTGGCAGCCCACTACGCCTTGCTTGAGCGTATTGGGCCGGCCATTGTGGTGTGCCATTCCCAGGCAGGCGTCTTTGGTCTGCGTGCCGCTCACGCGCGTCCGGATCTGGTGCGCGCATTGGTTACGCTTGAGCCAGCCAGTATTCCGGAATTGCCGGATGCGGGGAAAGGCTATGCAACGCCCACACTCATCATGATGGGCGACAACATCGATGACGATCCGCGCTGGCCGCGCATGCGCACGCGCATTCAGCAGTTTGCGGCTAGTCATGATTCGGTCAAACTGCACTCCTTGCCTGAGCATGGCGTGCACGGCAATTCGCATATGTTGATGATGGATCGGAATAGTCTCGCGCTGGCATCGAGCGTGCATCAATGGCTGAGCACGCTCGATGAGACTCGGCGAAGCTGAACGCGCCTTATGCTGAGCTTGGCGGCTGGATGTTCGCCAAGAGAGCAAGGAACGCGGGTATGCACAGCAGACCCGCCAACTGCGCAAACTGCACGTGTGCGGCTTGAACGGTCTGGCGCGGCATCAGGAAGTTTACGGTTCCCAGGCACACATCGTTAGCCACGACGGGAATGTTGATGACCGATTGCAACCCGAGAGCCTGAATAGCCTCGTGGTCGTCAAACGACTCACGAATGGCGGCTACCCCTTCGCCGACGAAGACCTGGCGCTTCAAGAGCACCGTTTTTCCCCAAGCCGTCCCTGCCTTGTCCTTGCTCCCGCCCGGCGGATACGCCGTTGGGTTTGAGCTGTACAGGCGTATGACGGCTATACGTTTTGGGTCATAGCGATTCACCGTGCACAGGGTATGCCCCAAAGTGCTGCGAGCAAAGTGATCGACAGCACCGAAGAGGGCAATCGGGTCTTGGCCAGCGCAGGCCGCAACGATGTCCGCAAGTGTTGCTAACGGCACATCGACGCCAGGTTTTACGTCAGCCGTCATCATTCCGCCGTAATGTTCAGCTCTTTGATGAGCTTGCCGTACTTTTGCGCATCGCGCTCCAAAATCGCCTGGAATTGTGCCGGGGTTGTTTCCGTGATCTGGACTGCCATGTCGGCCATTTTCTTCACCACATCTGGCCGCTTGAGAATGGCGTTGATTTCTTTATTCAAGCGATCCACCAGCGCGGGATCCATGCCGGCTGGTCCGAACGCGCCGTACCACACGGCCATCTCGTATCCGGGAACGGTTTCGGCGACCGCAGGCACGCCGGGCAACAACGGGGATCGCTCTGCCTCGGTCACCGCCAGCAGCTTCAGCTTTTGGTTCTGTACATGGGGCAAGGTCTGTGTGCCAGCACTGAACAGCAGTTGGGCGCGATCGGCCACGGTGTCCAGCACAGCGGGTGCGCCACCGCGATAAGGGACGTGCATCATCTTGATGCCTGCGGCCTTTTCAAACAGGGCTGCGCTCAGATGGTTGGTTGACCCCTGGCCCGCTGACGCATAGGCGACGGCGCCCGGATTGGCCTTGGCATAGGCAATGAATTCGGCAACATTGTTCGCGGGCACGGAAGGGTTAATCACCATGGTGTTCGTCACCAACGCCAACTCGGCGATTGGCGTGAAGTCGCGAACGCCATCAAACGGCATATTGGCGTAGAGGGCCTGATTCATGGTGTGGGTGCTCATAGAACCCACCAGCAAGGTATAGCCATCCGGTTTCGAACGTGCGACGAAAGCGGAGCCGATATTGCCGGAGGCACCTGAACGGTTCTCAACGATGACCGATTGACCCAGTGATTTGGTCAGCCCTTCGGACAACACCCGAGCAAGAATATCTGTCGAACCCCCAGCGGCCCATGGCACGATGATGGAGATGGGCTTGTCGGGCCACGCGGCTAGCGATGGCGCCGTCAAAGGCGCAATGGTGGCAAGCAGCAGCGTAGAAAATAATCGTTTGAGAGAAAAATGCATGTAAATACCCCTTGGAATTGTCCGGTCGGATCGCCGGTTAAATGATGTGAAGCACTGAATTACAGATATCGGACTGCTGGCAGAATTTTCCCGAATCGTGTTACCTGCCTACGGCATAGCCCTGCATGCCACGTGGATTCGCAGCAGCTTTGAGCAGCAACGCCGGGCCTTCTGCAGGCTCGCGCGTGCAAACGCTGACTCTGCCTTCTGACCAGGGCGGGCCGACCTTGACGTCATGGCCGGCCTCGCGCAAGCCTTGCAGCGTGGTGTCTGAAAATCTCGACTCCACCGTGAGCCGGTTCAAGGTCAGGCTGCGGGGCCAGAACGAGCCGGGAAAATGGTCGATATGCCACGAGGGGGCATCAATGGCCTCTTGCAAATTCATGCCCAACGCGTGTCGCAGGAGAAAACTGACCGTCCATTGATCTTGCTGATCTCCGCCCGGCGTGCCAAACGCCATATAAGGTTTACCGTCGCGCAGAACCATGCCCGGCGACAGCGTCGTATTGGGTCGTTTGCCGGGCTGTAGTTGGCCGGGCACGTCCTCATCAAGCCACGTCATCTGCAAGCGAGTGGTTATCGAAAAACCGAGTGCTGGCACGGCTGGGCTGGACGACAGCCAACCACCGGAAGGCGTTGCCGCCACCATGTTGCCATGAAGATCCACGACGTCGATGTGGCAGGTATCGCCCACGAATATCTCGCGCGCGGCCCACTCTTGAACGGGGGGCAACTGGGCGAAGGTGGGTTCTCCCACACCGAACCTCGTATCCGAAACCGCCAGGCTGCGTGCAGCTGCCAGCAAGTCGGGCAAGCGCGGCTGACGCCCTTCGGGTTGGCCTGGGTTTAACGTCGTTGAGGCCATTGGTCCGATCTGCATCGCACGCTGTTGAGCATAAGCGTCGCTGAGCAATGCGGTGATCGGTACGTCGACGAAATCAGGATCGCCATACCAGGCCAGCCGGTCGGCAAAGGCCAGTTTGGCCGACTCGGCGATCAAGTGAACAAACTCCGCGGAGTCTGGCGCGTGGGATGCCCAATCAAGGTGTTTGAGAATCGCCAATTGCTGCAGATGGACGGGACCTTGAGACCATACGCCGCACTTGGCTACTGTGTAGCGGCCGAAGTCCACGGTCAGTGGTTCGTCATAGGTGGCTTGCCATGTCGCCATATCGCTTTTTCGCAATAGACCCTTGTTGCGTTGGCCCGTCGTGTCGCGGATGGCTTCGTGGGTGTAGAAGTGGTCAATTTCGTCGGCAACGAACCCGCGATACCAAATGTCCAATGCCGCATCAATGCGACCCGTACGGGTGTCACTTTTCTGGTGGGCTTCGTCAAGAATTCGGGTGTAGGTCGCGGCAATTGCCGGGGTGCGAAAGAGTCCCTCGGGATGCGGGATTTGGCCCCCAGGCATCCAGACATCGCGCGAACTGGTCCATTCGTCTCGAAACAGCGCCTGGACGGCGACGATGGCCGCCACGACGCGTGGGACTAACGGGAATCCATCGCGGGCATAGTCTATGGCCGGTCGCAGGACGTCGGCCAGCTCCCAGGTGCCGTAGTCTCGCAGCATCGTCAACCACGCGCCGAAGGCACCCGGCACAGTGGCGGGCAACAAACCGATGCCGGGAACGAGGTCTACGCCTAGTCCGCGAAAGTAGGCGGGCGTAGCGAGTGCCGGGGCGGGGCCTTGACCGCACAGGGCGCGCATCCGTTGTTCGCCCTCGCTCCACAGCAAAATAGGCACTTCACCGCCAGGCCCGTTCAGATGCGGCTCGACGATCTGCAAAGCAAATCCGCCGGCTACTGCTGCATCAAAGGCGTTGCCGCCGCGTTCAAGCACGCCCATCGCGACCTGTGAGGCCAACCAGTGCGTTGACGAAACAACGCCGAACGTGCCCCGTATTTCTGGGCGAGTAGTGAATGCAGACATGGTCGGATATGTGCTTAGAAACGAGTAGCCGACAGTATAGAAATCTCCAATAACTTATTGTGCAAATGTTGTCATGGTTATATAACCAACCGGTTATAGGGGAATGCAATGGCTTTGGATGCTGGGCGATTGATCAATCGATTGAAAATTCGCCACTTGACCTTGCTCGCGCACATCGCGGAGCACGGGTCGCTCACGCGGGTCGCGGCCCGACTACGAATTAGCCAACCCGGGGCGACGAAGGCCCTGGCCGAGATAGAGGACATTTTTGGAGAGCCACTGTTCACACGGAGCTCGCGTGGGATGCAGCCGACGCTTCTTGGTGAACTGGCCTTGGTGCGCGCCCAGCATATGCTGCAAGATCTGGAGATCTGGACGCAGGAAGTCGATGCCCTGAGGGCAGGGCAATCTGCACATCTGAACCTGGGGGCTGTGCCCTATATCTCCGGCGATCTGCTCACGCGAACCATCACGGCCTTGTATGAACGGCACAAGGTTACGTTGACTCTGCATCGAGCAACGACAGATCATTTGGTAGAACTATTGCACCGACGCGAGCTGGATTGCGTTATCGGGCGAGCGTCTTCCATCGGGCATATGAACGATCTGACGCACAAGGTGTTGTTTCGACAGCGTCCGGTACTGATTGCACATCCGAAACTTGCGGCGCGCATGGCGCGCAGCAAGTCAGACTGGTCGGAGTTGGCGGCCATGCGGTGGATATTGCCCTCCAGAAACACGCCTACGCGGCAAATGCTTACCGAACAGTTCATCCGCGCCGATGTGCAGCCGCCCACCCCGATCCTGGAAACCTATTCCGCCGACGTTATCGAAGGCATGCTTTCATCGAACGAAACGCTGCTGTCCCTGGTTCCTGCTGATTTGGCACACGAAATGAGTCGCAGGGGCGCCGTCGCCGTCGTGCCGTGGACATTCGATTGGGAGTTGCCACCGGTCAGCCTGATACGACGGGTGCGTGACGTGCCCTTGGCAGCGGAGGCACATTTGGCTGAGATATTGATCAGTATGTGTCAGACCGGACCGCAACTTGCCCCGTAGCGGCCCGTCACCACTTTTATGACTGCTTCCATTCGGCATGCTTGAACCACTGGCGCAGGTGATCGACAAACAGCCGCACTTTGTACGGCAAATGTCGCTTGGACTGAGCGATGGCGTAGATATCCAAACCTTCTGACCGGTAGTCCGTCAGAATTTCTTGCAAGTGGTTTTCCCTGAGATCGTTCTCAACCATGTAGCGCGGATGCATGGATATGCCATGCCCGAGCTTGGCCATGCGTTGGATGGACTCGCCCAGATTTGAGCTGAATGAGCCAGCCACACGCACGACATGCACACGCTCGTCGCGGTCGGTGAATGTCCACATTCCGGTGGGCGCTTTCAGACTATGAACCAGACAGTTGTGTTGTTCCAGTTCAATGGGCGTCATGGGTGTTCCGTGAGTATCCAGGTAGGCACGTGTGGCCACCACGACCTGAGGGAATCGCCTGATTTGCAGCACGGTGATGAGGTTAAAGTTTCACTGACGGAACTGGGTTCATTGCATAATCGCTTCGTTAAAGCGACTTAGCGTTTTCGGCGCGTGCGTGTGCACCGCAGATGGCATCAACTACAACTCTAGGAAAGAATATGCGCGCTGCGTGGTATGCCAAGAACGGACCTGCCGCGGAGGTTTTAACGCTGGGTGAATTGCCGATGCCCGTGCCGGAACCAGGCGAGGTGAGAGTGCGCGTGATGATATCGGGGGTCAATCCTTCCGATGTGAAATCACGCGCCGGCAGTCGACCCGTCACGTCTGGAATCATTGTTCCGCATAGTGACGGCGCAGGCGTTATTGAGAGCGTGGGGCAGGGCGTGGCTGCCGGGCGGGTAGGCGAGCGCGTATGGCTTTGGAACGCGCAATGGCGACGCCCCATGGGGACCGCAGCTCAGTACATTTGTGTGCCAGCAGCCCAGGCGGTGCCATTGCCGGATGCGACGAGCTTTGAAGCGGGGGCTTGTCTGGGTATTCCGGCGTTAACGGCAATGCATGCTGTCCACTCGCTAGGGGAGCTGCAAGGAAAAACGGTCTTGGTGATCGGAGCGTCGTCCGCCGTAGGGTTCTATGCGGCGCAGATGGCGCGCTTGAAAGGCGCACGGGTCATTGGCACGGTCGGTGCCCAGGCAAAGACCGAGATGCTGCGTCAGATAGGAGTGACGGATTTCATCTTCTATAAGCAGGAATCCGTGGCCGATCGAACCAAAGCGTTGACCGACGGCACGGGCGTGGATGGCGTCATTGATATGGACTTCTCGACGACGGCACGCTTGGTGCCGGCCGGGGCTGTGGCCCCTCACGGAAGCATCGTCTCGTACGGGTCGAATTTCCGTGGAGACGTGCCCATCGATTTCTCAGCGTGGTTGCCACGGTCAATTAGCCTGCGATTTTTCCTTGTGTATGACTTGCTGCCCACCGAGCGCCTCGCTGCCATTGAAGGCTTGAGCGCGTGGCTCCATCGGGGCCAGCTCGTGCATCACATTGGCGCAAGTTTCCCACTCGACGATATTGCCCAGGCCCACATGGCAGTGGAATCGGGAACTGTTTTTGGTAATGTCGTCGTCGCCATACCCTAGAGGGCGGTGCCCCTCCCACCACGCCGGTCGCGGTGGGGCGCTTCCCTATGGACTCACCCGCACGTTGTCCGCTAGAAAGTCGAGGAACACCCTTACGCGTAGTGGCATGTGCCCACCTTGGCCGACAAACACCGCGTGAATCTCTTCAATGTCGCCGGGGTTAAATGCTTCTAGTACGGGAAGCAGCAGGCCTTGTTCAATTTCTTTCTTGACATGAAAAGCCGCCACTCTGGCGAGCCCGGCACCGGCCAGCACGAGCTGTTTCAAGGCCTGGCCATTGCTGATTTGCACATTGCCGACGGTGGGCACCCTGACCAATTCGCCGTCGATGCGCAGCGGCCAGCCCGTCATTGAGCGCGTGTAGTTAAAGCTCAACAAGTTGTGCTGCTCCAGATCTTGCAGTGACGCAGGCAATCCGTGTTGGTTGGCGTAACTGGGCGAGGTCACGATGACCATACGGGTCTGGCCGAGTTTGCGGGCCAGCAGACTGGAACTCTTGAGTGGGCCGGCGCGCACCGCGACATCGGTGCGCTGTTCCAGCAGATCAACGACTTCGTCCGTGAGCACGATGTCCAGTGTCACGTCCGGGTAGAGCGCCGTGAATTTGGGTACCAGAGGAATCAGGAAGTGGTAGCCGAACGGGACATTCGCGTTGACACGCAGGCGCCCACGCGGTGCGTTGTGCATGCCAACGGTGCGTTCGGCTTCGTCGAGATCGGCCAGCACCGTCACGCCGCGCTCATAAAAAAGCTGGCCCTCAGGCGTCAGGTTGATTTGCCGGGTGGAACGGTTGATCAAGCGCACGCCCAGACGCGATTCCAGCCGGGTAATCAATTTGCTGACGCCGGAGGGTGTCATGTGCAACTCCCGGGCGGCGGCCGAGAAACTTCCCCGTTCTACCGTGCGTACAAACACCTCAAGTTCACCTGATCGATTCACGTCTTGACGTGGCATTTGAATTCACCTCACAAGTGTTCTTTCCTATGGAAGTCTACTCAAGTTCACTGACTTTCGTCACAATTATTAATTATTAGCCCCCGTGAAATCACAAGTTTCATGCGCGTGGGCACACCAAACTGATGGAGTCTTGAACATGCTTTTCACCCCTTACAAAATGGGAAACATCGAACTGTCTAATCGTGTGGTGATGCCGCCGATGACCCGCGCTCGCGCAGGCGAAGGTAATGTGGCGACGGCCTTGATGGCCGAGTATTACAGCCAGCGCGCAGGCACGGGCCTGATAGTCAGCGAGGGGACCCAGATCAGCCAGCAGGGCCAAGGCTACGCCTGGACACCGGGCATCTACACCGAGGCACAAGTCGTCGGGTGGCGCCAGGTCACGGACGCGGTGCACGCGGCTGGCGGGCATATTTTTGCGCAGCTGTGGCATGTGGGGCGTGTGTCCCATGTGTCGTTGCAACCTGATGGCGCGCAACCCGTGTCGTCGTCTGCGTTGTTGGCAGAGGGTGTGAAGGTCTTTATTGATCCAACCGGCGCGGGCCCCTTGGGCGGCGCTGGCGAAATGATTCAACATTCTGCGCCGACCGCGTTGTCCATTCCTGAAATCAAGGCGATTGTTCAAGACTTCGCTCACGCCGCCAGCAATGCGCTCGCTGCGGGCTTTGATGGGGTGGAATTGCACGGCGCCAACGGCTATTTGATAAATCAGTTTATTGATTCGCAAGCCAACCATCGTGACGATATCTATGGCGGCACGCTACGCAATCGACTGCGTTTCCTGGATGAAGTCGTGACGGCTGTGGCGGCTGTCGTGGGTCCGAATCGTTTGGGCGTACGCGTGGCCCCACTGACCACCTTGCAGGGCGCGGTGGACGATACGCCGCAGGCAACCTATTTGGCTGCAGCAAAGCTGCTGAACGATAAAGGCATTGCCTATATCCATATTGCCGAAGCCGACTGGGACGATGCACCGGTGATGTCGACGGCATTCAAGGAAGCCTTCCGACTGGTATTCGAAGGCACACTCATTTACGCGGGTAACTACACAGTCGAACGCGCAGAAGAGGCGCTGTCTCAGGGCTGGGCTGACCTGATCGGTTTTGGCCGTCCCTTTATTGCAAACCCGGATTTGCCCGAGCGCCTGCGCCAGCGTTTGCCCTTGAACTCGCCCCAACGCGAATACTATTTTGGGGGAGCATCCAAGGGTTATACGGACTATCCGGCATACGCGGCTGCGTAAGGGGCCGGGCCTGGGTGGCGATGGTTATCGCCGTGAAAGCGCCAGGCAGAAGAAACTGTTGTCACGTCCTGTTCGCCATGGGGTCTGTTCCCGGGTCTGCTGCACCCATGGCGTTTAAGACCAACCACATCAAGTGGCCCATCTGCCGTTGGCTGACCTTGCCAACCTGCGTCTGGTGCACGAGCACGAGATCATGTGCAGGATCAACCACGACATATTGCCCACGGTGACCGTCGGCCCAAAAAGCCCCCGGCGCAAGGTCCATGATCGGAACGCGTTTATCTGGAAACCCCGTCCACCAGAGATAGCCATATCCGGAGCCGATGTACGTGTCCGACCACGCGGTGGTGCTTTCCTGGACCCAATGTGCAGGCAGGATGGGCTTGTCTTGCCACATTCCTGCACGCAAATAAAGTAGTCCGAATCGGGCCAGATCGCGGGCGCTCATACGAATCGGGTAGGCGGCATGCATGGATTCAGCGCCTCGGATATACCGTCCGTCACTGGGCCGGTAGTCCTGCATGCCAAGAGGCGTGGCAATGCGCTGCTGGATGCTATCGAAAATTGAAGAACCGGTGGCCTGCTCGTAGATAGTGCCGAGCGCGTTGAAATCCCAATTGTTGTAATACCAGAACGTGCCGGGTGCATGGCTTGCTCTGGTTGGGCGCCGCTTCTTTTCGCCCTTGGTCTCATATAGGGCAGGGTGGTAGACCCCAGAGCGAGCCTGAAGTAATTGCCGCAGGGTCGCCTGTCTTTCGGCATCAGTCAGCGCCGGGGGAACGTCGTCAATAGCCAATGCGCTGAGTGTTGCATCAAGCGAAATTTTCCCTTCTGCGACGGCAATGCCTATCAACGCACTGAGAAGGCTCTTACGGACCGAGTGCAGCGCCAGTCTCTGGCGAATATCGCCCCAGCTGTCGACCACTACTCCGCCGTGGACCACCATAAAACTTGCTGTCCCAATGCCCTCGGAATAGCTCCTGGCTTGCGCCATCAAGTCTGGATTCCAGCCTGCTTGCTTAGGCGTAGTTCGAGTCCATTCCTCTCCTGGCCACACGACGCTCGGCGACGTCGTGGCTGCCAGCAAATGAGAGTTACGCAGCAATAGATATGCAGCAGGTAAACACAGCATGGTGCGACGACTGGGCAAGAGGGAGTCCTTAAACGTTATTCATGAGCACGGCAAAAGCAGCTTTATTGTCATCCGTCATGAACGCATAAGATATGTTTAATTGGCATTGCTGGCACGCTGGTACCGGTCGAGTGCATGTGCGCTACAAAAGAAAAGGCCACGCTGCACCGAAGCAGGCGCGGCCGAATGACTACGTCATAAAGCAATAGAGGCGCGCGTCAGTTCGTTCCAAACACTTGAATCTCCACGCGTCGATCCGGTGCTGTGCATTGGATCAGGCGATCTTTCGGCATTGCACCGCATTGGGTAAGGGGAGGGTTGGATTTACCCATGCCACGAGCGAAGACCACATTTGAGTCTATACCCGACCGGATGAACAGAGACTGTATTGCATGGGCGCGTTTCTCCGATAGCGACAAATTGTAGGCATCACTTCCCAGCCTATCGGTATAGGCCAGGATTTCGATGCGCTTCACACCCTTCAATTTGCCGAGATCCCCCACGAGTGAGATCAGTTTCTGACGGCCTTGTTCCGTAAGGTCGGTCAGGCTGGAGCCATTGAATGCAAAGAGAATGTCACCAGCCAGGGTAACGCTCCTCAGAACTTTCGTGGCCGGTGCCACCGCGGCGGTGGTTGGCAGTGAAGTCGGAAGTTCCGCGCAACCCGAGGGTAGCCAATGGTAGGCGTCTGCTCGCATCTCATTGTTGAATCGGACATTGAGTTGGCAAGTGACTATCTCTTTCTCAGCGCCTTGGCCCAAGGCCATTTTCAATAAGTAGTTCCATTCTCGAACGCCGATGAATCCCTCATTGAAATGGGGCCTGCCTAACAGTGATGAGATCTGGTCTTTGGTCATACCCACGTTGAGCATACGCAGATTGTCCAGGTTGGGGAATATTCCCTCTTTTGGCCACGCGTCAGCGGGTGCTGGGAAGTGGACGGTAGTCGTTCCATCTGCGTTGGCTGTCGCTGGCACGGTGGTCGAGCATGCTTGCAGAAGCGTAGCCGTGATGGCGGCGATAACGCTAATCATCCAGTTGCGATTGTTATTCATAATCTTTTGTGAGGAGAGATTAGCCTGCGGCTCATTGAACCGCAGGCAAGGATTGATGCGCTATCGGCTTACCAGTGGAATCCGACACCGACACCTGCGCCAACGGTGCCTCGGGTATTGGTGGTGGCGTTAGCCTTGAATACCCATCGGCCGCTTTCCGACATCCCTGAAACACCCACTGCCATGCCGGTTTGACCTCCGTAGGAGCCGCCGCCGATCGCCATCATTCCCTTACCCGGAATGGTCGCTTGTGGCAGGGCCGCCATGGCCATCGCCGATGCCGTGCCGGCATTGGCATCGTTTCGCAAATTGCTCAGCTTGCCATTTGTGTAATTGATGATGTCACTCTTAGCGTCGTTCAATTGAGACACATTGACCCCGTCGGTGTCAGCGGTTCCCGCTGCCATGTTCGTGATCTGGCGCTCTCCGCCGGTAAAGCCTACGGAAACGGAGTTGTCTCGGCTGGTGACAGAGTTAGCACCCAGTGCAACGCTGTTGGCATTCGAAGCTTGCGCTTCTGCACCAACCGCGACGGCGTTCGTGCCGGAGGCCTTGGAATTCTGCCCAACCGCGACGCTCTTCGCACCTGAGGCCTTGGCACCGCTGCCGGTGGCAGTGGCTCCAGCCGCCGATGCGCTTGCATTTGCTCCCACCGCAACCGTCTCCGCAGCAGAGGCGACGGCGCTGTTACCGATAGCCACGCCGTTTTTACCGGACACTTTCGCGTTGGCTCCGGATGCAACACCGGTTGTACCAGCCTCTACCGTTGCCGCATCTGCATCTGAGTTTGTGCCGTCTGCCTTGAAGTAGCGCGACCCATTCTCCAGATTGTTGAGGTTGTCGATGAACTTGTTCTCAACATTGGTGACACGGTTATCAAGAGAGTCAACCTTCTGATTCGTCTCAAACAATTGGCTTCCGTTCACGGCATCGGTACTGAAGGCGGAAAGCGCTGCACGTTGAACGTTAGTGATCTTGGTGCCGTTGGTTTTCCCTCCGTCAACGGATTTATCGCCTTGCAGGGTTACCTTGTCTTTCGGGTCTCCGGCGGCGCCGTCATATTGCACGGCACGATCATTGCTGCTCGGGTTGGATGCTGGAATCACGCTGATCGCGGATCGCAACTGACTCACGTTCACCGCGTCAGTATCCGAGGAGCCAGCAGCCACGTTTGTAATACGGCGTTCCATGCCCGCCGATCCAACCGAGACTTCACCGACCGGAGTCAATCCCGATAAAGTGAACAGGGCGTTGGGGTTGTATGCAGCAGCCAACATATTGGACGTAGTAATGCTATTGGATCCCAATGCCACGCTCTGGGGTGCAGATGCCTGAGCATTAAAGCCAATCGCGACGCTGTCGCTGCCACTTGCTTTAGCTGCGACGCCGGCTGCAAGCGAATTTCGTCCGGTTGCGCCGTCGTTAGCGTAGTTGGCGCTTACGACACCATCGTCGTTGACGCTGTAGTAAGAGGTTTTGGTAGCGTTCAACTGGTCCAGGTTAACGGCATCACCGCCATCGATTGCCGCTGCCACGTTGGTAATCCTCGTACCCCCGATCTTGCTGCGCGAGTTGTAGGTTGTGCCACCCAACTTCACGCTGTCATGCGTGCTGTTGTCGTACAGGACAGAGTCGGCCGCCGAGGCTGCAGCGACTTGCTTGAGCTGCGCGACGTTAACCGCATCGGTGTCTCCGGCACCGGCCGAGAGGCCAGTGATGCGACGATCACCGACGTTGACTTCACCGGTAGCTTTACCGCCCA
>JBEBWV010000014.1:0-67905 GCA_040391965.1 Achromobacter deleyi
CCACGGCGGCGAAGATCATGCAGGTCAGCACGCAGGTGCAGGCCAGGCCGCCCTGAACGCCGCCGACGACGCTTTTGGCAAACTCCACCATGCGTTCGGAAATGCCACCTGCTTCCATCAAGTTGCCGGCCAGGATAAAAAACGGCACAGCGACCAAAGGATATTTATCTAGCGCAGCGTACAGTTGTTGCGCCACCACCAGCCAGGGCAGGCCACTTGCGCCCACACCAGCCAGACTTGCCAAACCGATGGAGATTGCAACGGGCACTGATAGCCCGAAGAAAATCAACATCGAAACAATCATGAGTTGAGACATAGCGATACCAGGTGCGATTCGTTAGGAGGTATAGGCTTTAGCCCTGTGCGTCATTGCGCACGGGCACGTCTTCTTCTTCGCCGGCGCACCAGCGCGTCAACACTGCAATGGCGGCTAAGGTGCTTCCGATAGGAATAGCGACATAAATCCATGAAATGGAAATGTCCAGGCTGGGTACCGTCTGGAAACGCACTCGATAGGTCATTTGTCCACCGATCCACGCCACGGCGCCGAGAAAGCCCGCGCAGGTCAGGCCGATGATGGCTTCGAGAACGCGACGTTTTGTGCCGCCCAGCATATTGCGCAGCATCTCAACGCTGATCATCGCGCCTTGGCGGAAGGCCAGGGCGATGCCCAGGAACACCGTCCAGATCAGCAGCGCGCGGGTAGTGACTTCGCTCCAGTCGGCAGGAGAGTGCAGGATAAAACGGGCAATTACTTGATAAAAGGCGGCAGCCGCTGCCGCAACCAGAAGAATCTGGGCAACAACCGACACCACTTTGAATAGGATGCGGTCAAAAGTAAGAAGCAGGCTCATGGGAGATCCTGAGAGCGTATAGCGCGAGGGTTCAGGGGAAACGGCTGCGTCCGGTCGTGCCGGAAGACGCGAACAGGCCAGCACGGGTGGGACCCGGCTGGCCTGGGCTGCGATAGGCGTCTGAGGTTTACTTGGTGTCGCGGATCGCGTCGATCAGCTTCTTGTCGAATTTCTTGTAGTACTCGGGGTATGCGGGTTCAACGGCAGCGGCGAAGGCAGCACGATCCACTTCGCTGACTTGCATGCCTTCTTTCTTCAACTGCTCGACGCCCGTCTTCTCGACGTTGTCGACGTAGGCACGCATTGCCTGCGCAGAGTCCTTGCCGGCCTGGTCGAATTTGGCTTTGTCGGCGGCAGACAGGTTGTCGTAGGCGTTAGCCGACATCAGCACCAGCGCCGGGCCGTATACGTGGCCGGTCAGGGACAGGTATTTCTGCATCTGCGACAACTTGGCCGAGGTGATCACGGACAGGGGGTTTTCCTGGCCATCGATGGTGCCTTGCTGCAATGCCGTGGCGACTTCAGGCCAGGCCATTGGCGTTGGCAAAATGCCGATCTGACGGAACGCAATAATATGGATGGGGTTTTCGGTGGTGCGGATCTTCAGGCCCTTGGCATCAGCCGGGGTCTTGACCGGACGCACGTTGTTGGTCAAGTGGCGAAAACCTTGCTCGCCCCAGGCCAGGGCCACAATACCGCGGCCCGGGAACTTCGCGAGCATGTCCTGTCCAATCTTGCCGTCCAGAACGGCGCGGGCATGAGGCAGGTCACGCAGCAGGAACGGAATGTCGAACACGCCGGTTTCAGGAACAAAGTTCAGGGTGGCGCCGGTCGACACGATGGCCAGATCAATGGTGCCAATCTGCAAACCTTCGATCACTTCACGCTCACCGCCCAAAGCGCTGTTCGCGAACTGTTGTACCTTGTACTTGCCACCTGTTGAGGCTTCAATGGATTTGGCCATCGCATCCGCGCCCGCACCGTAATGCGAAGAGGTCGAAAGCGCATAGGCCATCTTCAGATTGGTTTGAGCGGCGGCGGGCAGGGCGGCAGCCGCCGTGCAGGCAGCCAGGATCGTGGCGGCAAGCCAGGATTTACGCATGTTGTCTTCTCCGGATCTATGGATATGTTTGTTATGAGCAGTTACGAAGCACCGCCATTGCCGCATGATAGCGGGATTCTCCGGGCAAATTCCCGGTTGGTTAACATTGCACGATGATGGATTTCCCTGATTCCCCCCGTGTTCCCCGTCGAGTGACCGGCTCCCGCTTCTGGTCTGATCTGCGCCTGGGCGCGCGAATGATGATGCGCGACGCACGCGCAGGCGAGCTGCGATTATTAATTCTGGCATTGGTGGTGGCGGTAGCTGCCGTCACCAGCGTCGGCTTTCTGGCCGACCGCGTCAGCCGCGCACTGGAGCGCGACGCGGGGCAGATGCTGGGCGCAGACCTGGTGCTTGATGCCGATGAACTCGTTCCTGCGGCCTTCGCCGATCAAGCCCAAACCTTGGGCCTGACGGTCTCGCGTACCTGGCAATTTCCGTCAATGGCCAGCGCCGGTGATGGCGCACAACTGGCTTCCATCAAGGCCGTGGAACCCGGCTATCCCTTGCGCGGTGCATTGCGCGTGGCCGATGCGCCATTTGCTAAAGACGCTGTCACCCATGAGGTGCCCAGTGAAGGGGCTGTCTGGGTCGACGCCCAGTTGTTGGCGCTCTTGAACGTGAAGGTGGGTGACAAACTCGGTATTGGCGATGCGCAGTTACGCATTGAACGCGTCATTACCTATGAACCGGACCGCGGGTTGCAATTTGTGAATGTCGCGCCGCGCGTCATGTTGCGTGCCTCTGACCTTCCGGCCACCGGCCTCATTGCGCCGGGCAGTCGCATCGGTTATGCCTTGCTGGCGGCCGGACCCGCCGACGCGGTGGCCGCCTATTCGACCTGGCTTGCAACCCATCTGACCCGTGGGCAGAAACTTGCCACCTTGGAGTCGGGGCGACCCGAGGTGCGTCGCACGCTTGATCGTGCCCAGCGCTTTTTATCTTTGGTGGCGCTGCTGGCAGTGCTGATTTCTGCGGTGGCGGTGGCCTTGGCGGCCGGACGCTACATGACACGGCATCGTGACGGCATTGCTGTCATGCGCTGTCTTGGGGCCGTACAGCCTCAAGTGACCCGTATGTTGACCCTGGAGTTCGCACTTGTCGGCTTGTTTGCCTCTGCCGTGGGGTGTCTTATTGGCTATGCCATGCATCAGGGCATGGTCATGATTCTGGCCTCTCTTATTGATACGACCTTGCCCGCAGCGTCTTTCGTTCCTGCTCTGCAAGGCGTCATGACAGGCTTGTTATTGCTGCTGGGTTTCGCCTTGCCAGCGCTTGCGCAATTGCGCCATGTGCCGCCTGCCCGGGTCTTGCGCCGCGATGTGGATGCTTTGCGTGCCCGCAGTGTGATGGGCTATGCCGTGGGCACGGTGGGTTTCGGACTCTTGATCTGGTGGTTCGCGGGTGATGCTCGCCTGGCAGGTGTGGTGGCCGGGGGCTTTCTGGCCGCCTTCCTGCTGTTCGCCTTGGTCGCCTGGTTGTGCATTCTGGTGTTGAACCGGGTGCGAGGGCTGGCCTCGGGCATGCCTGCGCTGCGTTTTGCGCTGGCAGGCGTGGTGCGTCGGCGAGCGGCCACCATTACGCAGGTTTGCGCATTGGCCGTAGGCATCATGGCGTTGCTGTTGCTCACCATGACGCGCAGCGATCTCATTGAAGGTTGGCAGCGCACCATGCCGCCGGATGCGCCTAATAGATTCCTCATTAACGTTCAGCCCGACCAGCGCGAGGCGGTAGCGGCTCGTTTGACGCAGCATGGGCTCACGGGCGTTACGTTGATGCCGATGGTGCGCGGGCGCCTGATCGCCGTGAACGACAAACCGGTTGGACCTGACAGCTTCGATGAGCCACGTGCCAAAAGATTGGTGGATCGCGAGTTCAATCTTTCCTACGATGATGACCTGCCATCCTCCAATCGCGTGGAAACGGGGCGCTGGTTAAACCCCGACAAGCTGGAAGTGTCTTTGGAATCGGGCTTGGCCAAGAGCCTTAATCTGGCCCTGGGCGACACCGTGACATTCGACGTGGCAGGACAACCGGTCACAGTCACGGTCACCGGCACGCGCCGTGTCGATTGGGATACCATGCGCGTGAATTTTTTCGCCATCCTGTCGCCCAAAGCCTTGTCCAACATGCCTCAGAGCTGGATCACCTCGTTCTATCTGCCGCCAGACAAAATAGCGGTGCTACCCGCATTGGTACACGAGTTTCCCAACCTGACGGTGTTCGACGTGGGGGCCATCCTGCAGCAACTGCAAACGGTACTCAATGAAGTGGGCCGCGCTGTGCAACTGCTGTTTGTCTTTACCTTGGCGGCGGGAGTGCTGGTGTTGGCGGCGGCCCTGACAGCCACCCGCGATGAGCGGGTACGTGAAGCGGCGGTATTACGCGCGCTTGGCGCGACGCGTCGGCAATTGGCACGCGCACAACGATTCGAATTGCTGGCGGTGGGTGGGTTGGCGGGCTTGTTGGCGGCGGCTGGCGCCACGGCCATCGCGTGGGTTTTATCAACCCAGGTCTTCGATTTCGCGATTACGCTGCACCTCTGGCCGTGGCTGGCAGGTACGGCCGCTGGCATGCTTGGCGCTTGGGCTGGTGGCGCATTGGCATTACGCGGTGTGCTGCGCACGCCGCCCTTGGTTACTTTAAGAGAAAGTTAATGAGTACGAACGTTCAATCGATTGCAGAACCCCAGGAAAGCGGGAGCAGTCTTTTCACCTTGCTAGGCGGCGAGCCTGCCGTGCGTGCCCTGGTCGATCGGTTCTATGACCTGATGGACATCGAGCCCGATTTGCTGGAACTGCGCGCCGCGCACGGCCCCAGCCTGGATAGCGCACGCGACAAGCTTTTCTGGTTTCTCTGTGGTTACTTCGGTGGACCAGATCACTATATAGAACGTTTCGGCCATCCTCGCCTGCGCGCACGGCACTTGCCGTTCTCTATTGGTGAGGTCGAGCGCGACCAGTGGGTGACCTGCATGGGACGCGCCATGGAAGACCAAGGGATTGATCCCGCCCTGATTGACCGCTTGTTGCAGTCCTTCTATGGCGTGGCGGACTGGATGCGTAACCGTGCCGGCTGATATCCCGTTAGCGCTGGTGCGACGTTACGCGTGGTCTGGCCCGAATGCGGGTGCCATGCTGAACGACGCATCGCGGTTAGGCGAATCTGGCCCGGAGATTTTCTCGCCCGGGTTTTACGGCGAGCAAGCCCGGCCTGTTGATGCGGGCGGTCGGCAGGCGGCGTGGTTTGTCGAGGCCGAAGGCTGGCAAGGGGTGTTGCGGGGCTATCGACGTGGTGGCCTGATTGCCCGTCTAAGCCGTGAGGCGTATATCTGGACGGGAGAGTCTCGCACCCGCAGCTTTCGGGAATTTCGCCTGCTTGCGGCCTTGCATCAGCAAGGGTTACGAGTGCCGCTGCCATTGGCCGCAGGCTACTGGCGTCAGGGCCTCACGTATCGGGCCGCGATTATCGTGGAGCGTATTGCTGGCGTGCGCCCGTTGGCTCATGCGCTGGCCGAGCCCATCGCAGAGGCGGTCGCTCAAGCCATCGTGCACATGCATCAGGCGGGTGTCTGGCACGCAGATCTGAATGCCTTCAACATTTTGCTGGACCCTCAGGATCAGGTCTGGCTCATCGACTTTGATCGTGGCACCCAAGGTCAATTGTCTGAGCGTGCGCGGCTGGGCAACCTGGATCGTCTGCATCGCTCTTTGATCAAGGTTGGGGGCGAGGCGGGTGAAGCCTTCTGGCAAACATTGCAGCCCGCCTATGCGGCAGCCTGGAAGCGCTAGACCTCAAAATTGCTCAACCCCCTGCTAAAAGGCTTTATCATTTTGCCTTTTGGCATTTTGATAACTCGTTTTATGGCAAGGGGCTCGCGATGATCAATGCGGGAATTCGTTATGTACTGGGGGCGGCACTGCTGACGGCGGCGTCGGTGGCGCTTGCGCAGGGCAAAGTCGTCAACGTATACAACTGGGCGGAGTACACCGCGCCCGACACGATTCCGGGCTTCGAACGTGAAACCGGCATCAAGGTGCGCTACGACGTCTACGATAGCAACGACATATTGCAGGCCAAGCTCTTGGCGGGTAAGTCGGGTTACGACGTCGTGGTGCCCTCCACGCATTACGCATCGCGTCAAATCGAGGCGGGCCTGTTCCAGAAGCTGGATAAATCCAAAATTCCGAATTGGAAATACCTGGATCCAGACATCATGGCGCTGGTGGCGTCGGTAGACCCCGGCAACGAGCATGCCATTCCTTGGGGGTACGGCACCAACGGTCTGGGCTTTAACATCACCAAGGTCAAACAGATCATGGGCGATGACGTTGACCTGGCCAACTGGGACATGATCTTCAAACCGGAAAATGCGGCCAAGCTCAAAGACTGCGGCATTTCCATGCTGGACGAAGCGGCGCAAGTGTTCCCGGCCGTGCTGAAATATTTGGGCAAAGATCCCAACAGTGCCAATCCGGATGACTATAAAGCCGCGCTCGACGTGCTCAAGAGCATCCGTCCGTACATCCGTCAGTTCAGTTCTTCGGGCTATATCGACGAGCTGGCCGTGGGGGATCTCTGCATGGTTTACGGGTTTTCCGGCGACGTGATGATTGCCCGCAAGCGCGCGCAAGAGGCCAAAAAGGCCTACGAAATCAATTACTTTATTCCGAAGGGGGGCGCGCCAGCCTGGTTTGACTTGATGGTCATCCCCAAAGACGCTCCGCATCCGGAAGAAGCGCTGGCATTCATAAACTATATTGAAACGCCGCAAGTGCATGCCGCCATTACCAACACCATGTTCTACCCGAACGCCAATAAAGAGGCGCGGCAGTATGTGGTGAAGGACGTGGCTGACAATCCAATGATCTACCCGTCACCGGAAGTCTCCAAGACCTTGTATGTGATCAAGGCGCAACCTTTGAATATCCAACGCCTGCAAAACCGTATGTGGGCTGAGTTGAAGTCTGGAAGATAAGCATCATGACCGATAGCCGTTTCACGGCGCCTCTCGCGGCTGACCCGGACGAGTTCGTCCGGGTGGCTGATGTCGTCAAAATATTTGGCGACGTCGTTGCCGTTCAGTCAGTGAATTTGTCCGTCAAGCGCAATGAGATCTTTGCCTTGCTCGGTAGTTCCGGCAGCGGAAAATCCACCTTGTTACGCATGCTGGCCGGATTTGAGGAAGTGACCTCCGGCCAGATTTTTCTCGACGGCGAAGACATCACCGACGTGCCGCCTTACCGGCGGCCGGTCAACATGATGTTCCAGTCCTATGCGCTCTTTCCTCACATGACCGTGGAGGCGAACGTAGCCTTCGGTCTGAAGCAAGAAGGGGTGGATCGCGGCGAGATTCACGACCGTGTCTTCGAAGTGCTCAATCTGGTTCAAATGGCAGGGTATGCGCGGCGTAAACCGCATCAGCTCTCAGGTGGGCAGCAACAGCGCGTGGCGCTTGCGCGCAGCTTGGTCAAGCGCCCCAAACTTCTGCTGCTTGATGAGCCCATGTCCGCGCTGGACAAGCAGATTCGCCAGAAGACGCAAATCGAACTCGTCAAAATCCTGGAACAAGTGGGCGTCACCTGCATCATGGTGACGCACGATCAGGAAGAAGCCATGACCATGGCGCATCGCCTGGCCGTCATGACGGAAGGGCAGATTGTGCAGCGTGGCACACCGCAAGATGTTTATGCGTTTCCGAATTCGCGCTTTGTGGCCAGTTTCATTGGGTCTACCAACTTGTTCACCGGCACCATAGTGGTGGACGAACCCGATCATGTCGCCATCGAATGTGCCGAGCTCACGCGGCCCCTCTTTGTGAACCATGGCGTCAGTGAGCCACTGGGCATGGAGGTGCACGTGTCAATTCGCCCCGAGCGTCTGGTGGTCTCACGCGAGCAACCTGCCGGCGAATACAACTGGGCCCATGGCATGGTGAGTCACATGGCCTGGATGGGCAGCTACGCGCTGTACCAAATTCGGCTGGACTCGGGCAAAACCGTGGAAGCCAGCGTACCCAGCCTGCTTCTGGCTCAATTAGATGCGCCCGGCATCGATGAAGAAATTTTCGTCACCTGGGACGCGGACAGCGCGACGGTGTTGCCATCATGATCCGCATCTCGCCCCGCGACTGGCTGCCTTCTGGCCGGACGCTGGCGGTTGTGCCGCCTTTTATCTGGATGGCCCTGTTTCTGCTGGTGCCATTTTTGCTGGTCTTCAAGATCAGTTTTGCTGATCTGCAATTTGGTATTCCGCCTTACACGCCGTTGGCCGAGTTCAAGGACGAGGCCATTCGCATCACCTTGAATTTGCGTGGCTACATCCTGCTCTTCACCGACAGCCTGTACCTGGCCACCTATTTGAATTCAGTGAAGATCGCCGGCATCACGACATTTTTTTGCGTCGTGATTGGCTATCCCATGGCGTACTACATTGCCAGGTCGTCGCCAGCGGTGCGTAATCTGCTCTTGCTGGCGGTCATTCTGCCATTCTGGACCTCGCTCTTGCTGCGCGTGTATGCGTGGGTGGGCATTCTGCGCAACGATGGCCTGCTCAATAAGCTGCTGATCAGTTTAGGCATCATTTCCAGCCCATTGGAAATCTATCGTACCGATCTTGCGGTTTATATCGGCATGATCTACGCCTACCTGCCATTTTTCATTCTGCCGCTCTACGCCACCCTGGTGAAAATGGATCTGCGCTTGCTGGAAGCGGCTTACGACCTGGGTGCCAAACCCTGGCAGGCGTTTTGGCAGATCACCGTGCCCTTGTCGCGTCAGGGCGTTATTGCGGGGGCCATGCTGGTGTTTATCCCTGCGGTGGGTGAGTACGTTATTCCCGAAATGTTGGGGGGCGCGAACACCCTCATGATTGGTCGCGTCATGTGGAACGAGTTCTTTAACAACGCAGATTGGCCCATGGCGTCTGCGGTAACGTGCGTGATGGTGCTGCTGTTGCTTATTCCTCTGGCCTTGTTCCAGTACAACCAGGTTAAGCAACAAGAACTGGCACTGGGAGGCCGCTCATGAAAGGGCCAGACAAGAAGTTGCGCGCGCTGGTGCTGGGGTTGGGATACTTTTTTCTCTATGTTCCGATCATCAGCTTGATGGTGTTCTCGTTTAACGACTCACCGGTGGTGACCTCCTGGACCGGGTTTTCGCTGCGATGGTATGGCGCGCTGTTTAACGACGACGCGCTCTTGCGCGCGGCGTGGTTGTCGTTTCGCATTGCCGCCATGACAGCCACTGCCGCCGTCATCATTGGCACGTGGGCCGGTTACGTGCTGGGGCGCATGGGACGTTTCCGTGGCTTCGCGCTTTATGTGGGCATGTTGAGCGCGCCGCTTGTCATTCCTGAGGTCGTGCTGGGCATTTCGCTGTTGCTCATGTTTGTTGAGCTACGCGGCAGTCTTGGCTGGCCGTCAGAGAACGGAATGTTCACGATATGGGTGGGTCACGTCACCCTGTGTATGGCCTTTGTAGCCGTGATTATTCAAGCCCGTATCCGGGATCTCGACCGTTCGCTGGAAGAAGCCGCCCTGGACTTGGGTGCAACTCCCATTACCGTGTTCTTCAGAATCACGTTGCCACTCATTGCGCCCGCGCTCGCATCGGCCTGGTTGCTGGCGTTTACCTTGTCGCTTGATGACGTAGTGCTGGCCTCGTTCCTGTCAGGGCCAAGCTCCACCACCTTGCCAATGGAAGTATTTTCACGGGTCCGTCTGGGCCTTAAACCCGAGATCAACGCATTGGCCACGCTATTTATTCTGGCTGTTGGCACCTGCGTGATCTTGGCCAACCGTATGCAATGGCGCAAGGAGACCGACGTCAAATGAAGCAAAACACCATTCTCTATGGGCTAACCAAGTGCAGCACCTGCGTGAAGGCGCGCAACTGGCTGACCGAGCACGGCGTGGATCACGTTTTCGTTGATTACCGAGACACGCCGGTACCCCCCGCCACTCTCAAGCAATGGGCAGATCAATTGGGTGGTTGGGAAAAACTTGTTAATCGCGCCTCGATGACCTGGCGTAATCTGGCTGATGAGCAAAAAACGGCCCACACCGATGACCAATGGACCGCGCTCATCGCAGAGTATCCCGCGCTGGTGCGTCGTCCGGTCACGGTCACGGCTGACGACGTTGTGACCGTAGGCTTTAATGAAAAACGCTACGAGGCACGCTTCGCCTGACGCGTCCGCGGGTGCGCCTCGGGCAGGCTCGGTGGCGAGTCCCGGGCCTGCGTTACCCGACGATTTTTTCAACCGCGACGCGGCGTTGGTCGCGCGTGAGTTGATAGGCTGCGTCATCCGACATCGTGTCGACGACCTTTGGTTGTCGGCCCGCATCATCGAAACGGAAGCCTATTATCTGGAAGAAAAAGGCAGCCACGCCTCACTGGGTTACACCCACAAGCGCCGTGCTCTTTTCATGGATGGCGGTGTGGTGTACATGTACTACGCGCGTGGCGGAGACTCGCTGAATTTCTCGGCCGGTGGCCCCGGCAATGCCGTACTCATCAAGTCCGGTTATCCGTGGCAAGACGCTGTATCGGGCCCGGCGTCTCTCGCACGTATGCAACAACTGAACCCGGATGCGGCCGGGCAAGTGCGCCCGCTGTCTCGTCTGTGCGCCGGGCAAACGCTGTTGTGTCGGGCAATGGGCCTGAAGGTGCCCGATTGGGATGCACGCCGGTTCGACCACCACGCACTCTTTGTGCAAGATCTGGGTCTGCGCCCGGCGCGCCTTATCTGCACCACGCGACTTGGCATTCCGGCGGGGCGCGATGAGCATCTTCAATACCGCTTTGTTGACCCCGAGTACGCGACATTGTGCACGCGCAATCCGCTGCGTCGCGGGCAGCTGTCAGGCCAGGATTTTCGCTGGGTCGATCGGGCCGGACGCTCCGTGTGTGAGCATAAACACGGCCTGTAATGGCGTCATCTGCCCGGCAGAGCCTGGCGCGCAAGAGACGTGATACGTCGTGCCATCACGACACCTCGCGGCAAATACCTCTGGCATACCGATGCCGTGCGCCTACAATTTCGGTTTTGGAGACATATTCTTGACCGAAATACTGCTTTGGGTAGCGGCTGGCGGCTCAGTGCTGGCCTTTCTGGTGGCGGTGCTGGCGTGTTTGCGCCCTGCTGCTCGCGACGGCCGTCTGGATACCTTGCTTGAAGGGCTTGAACGCGTGGAACGCGCACTGCGGTCCGATATCGCTGAAGGGCAGCGTGGCTTGCGTACCGAGTTCGCAGAGTCAACACGCGCGTTACGTACCGAACTTGCCCAAACCCACAGCGAATTGCGCGGCGGCTTAACGCGCGACGCGCAAGCCGCGCGCGCAGAGTCTGCTGAGTCTCTCGGGCGGTTTGGCACACGCTTTGGCGAACAGCTTCAAGGTCTCATCGAAATCAACGACCGCCGCATGCTCGAAGTGCGCCAAACGGTAGATGAACGTCTGCAAGCGCTTCAGGCAGACAACAGCGCCAAGCTGGAAGAAATGCGTCGCACCGTAGACGAAAAGCTGCACGCCACGCTGGAGCAACGTCTGGGCGAATCGTTCAAGCTGGTTTCTGATCGTCTGGAAGCAGTGCACAAAGGCTTGGGCGAAATGCAGACCCTGGCCGCAGGGGTTGGTGACTTGAAGCGTGTGCTGACCAACGTGAAGTCACGCGGTACGTGGGGCGAGGTGCAGTTGGCTCGTCTCATTGAAGACAACATGACGCCTGAACAGTACGGCCGCAATATCAAACCCATTCCAGGCAGCGATGCCATCGTGGAATATGCAATCCGTTTGCCTGGCCGTGGTGACGGTGGCGAACCCGTGTGGCTACCCATTGATGCCAAGTTCCCGAAGGAAGAGTACGAACGCCTGATGGACGCCCAGGAAGCCGCCGACATCGACGCCGCCAAAACAGCCGGTGTTGCGCTGGGGCGTGCCGTAGAGCTCCAGGCCCGTCTCATCGCGTCAAAGTACGTGTCGCCGCCGCACACCACCGATTTCGCCATTATGTTCTTGCCCACCGAGAGTCTGTACGCAGAGGTGCTGCGCCGCCCCGGTTTGCTGGACAAGCTTCAAGCGCTTCGCATCAACGTCGCCGGCCCCAGCAACTTGGCAGCGCTGCTCAACAGCCTGCAAATGGGCTTTCGCACCTTGGCTATTGAACAGCGCTCTTCGGAAGTGTGGCAGGTGCTGCGCGCCGTCAAAACCGAGTTCGGAAAGTTCGGCGAAACCCTGGCCAACGTCAAGAAAACGCTGGATTCAGCCAGCAGCAAAATCGGCCAAACAGAAGTGCGCACTCGCGCCATGTTGCGCAACCTGAAGTCAGTGGAAGCGCTGCCGGAGGCAGATGCATTGCAATTGTTGCGTGACGACGCCGCCACAGAGCGTTCTACCGCAGAATCAGAAGATACCGCCGCAACTGAACTGACAACCGTACCCGAGCCATCTGGTTCCTGATGATTTGCGTCTTGCTCGCCCACTTTTCGTTCATCACGCGCGCTCGGTTTGACACCAACAAATGGGCATATTGCGAGGAACCCTGATACTAGGGATTCCCGCAGGGGCGGGGCATGTTGTTTATTTGCTGTACTGCGGTATCCCACGGGCTGCCCGATCATCGCGGTAACAAATGCGAGCGAGCCTCGATAAAGAGGCAACTTCGCGCTACGGCCTCGCTACCGTCGGCAACGTGACCGACTGTTGCTGCGTCTGTCCCGGGTTCTCGACATAACCATGCCTTCGCCCGGACTCGTCCACCCGGGATCAACCATCCGTTCTCTTGTTGCTAACGTTTACAGCCGATATCCTGATGCTTGAGGCAATGTGCCCTTAACTGCTGGAGTGTCGTTCGCATGAGCCAAGCCCATTCCCCCGAGTTGTCCACCGTCGACGCCCTAGGGCTAGGTGCCGAGATCGCTGCCGGATCTGTGACGGCCGTGGCGGCGATGGAAGCTGCCGCGGAGCGGGTCGCCAGGTTAAATCCGCATATCAACGCCGCTTGCGGTATGCAGGTGCAAGAAGGCTTGAAGCTTGCAGAGGCTCTCGATGCTGAGCTGGCCATGTTGGACGATGCCGAGCGCGTGGCCTTGTTGCAAGCGCGTCCCTTCTTGGGTGTACCCACTTTGCTCAAAGATTTGGGCACGGCGGCAATAGGCCTGCCAAGCGCCATGGGTTCAGTGCTCTATGGGCAAGTCAATTGGAACCTGGACGCCGAAATCGTCAAACGATATCGCCGTGCGGGTCTGATTCCATTCGGACGCAGCACCAGCGCAGAACTGGGGCTCAGCCCCACCACTGAGTCGCCGGTTTATGGCGCGGCTACGCAAAACCCCTGGAAAGACGGTCATAGCGCAGGGGGTTCTTCAGGCGGGGCAGGTGCTGCGCTTGCCAGCGGCATGGTTGTCATTGCGCATGGCAGCGATGGGGGGGGATCTATTCGCATTCCGGCATCTTGCTGCGGCGTGCTGGGCCTGAAGCCTTCGCGTGGCTTGATGCTGCTTGGCCCCTTGAAGGGTGAGGGCTGGGGCGGTTTGGCCACCGAGCACATGATGACCTTGTCGGTGCGCGATTGCGCGGTGGCGTTGGATATCAGCGCGGGTGCAGATGTGGGCGCGCCTTACGCCGCCCCGACGCAACCGCCGGGTTCCTATCGTGCAGCCGTGGCGCGCGTGGCAGCTAATCCGCAAGGGCTGACGCGTCGACGCATCGCTTTTGTGAACACAACTTACGAAGGTGAGGCTATCCACCCTGAAGTGGCGGCAGTGTTGAATGATGCTGCAGCCTTTCTAGCCTCTATGGGCCACGAACTGACACAAGCGCGCCCGCCCGTCGGGTCAGAAGAAGTGCTGTCGCCCATGTTGCCCCTGATTGCCAGTGCGGCCGCCAACGCGATTGATAATTTTGTAGGCGCTCGGGGGCGCCGCTTGGCGGCCGACGAGTTGCAACCCACGACCCTGGGCGCGCGGGAATACGCCCGTGCCATTTCCGGTGCGCAATATGTGGCGTGCGTAGACACCTGCCATGAGATTACCCGTCGCATTGGCCAATTCCTGCATGTTGAAGGCACGCAGGGGCACGACTTGTTCTTAAGCCCGGTATTGGCGCAACCGCCAGCCAAAATTGGCCGCTATGCCATGGATACCGCCGACTATCTTACTTATCGACTAGGTAAGAATGGGGTCATCGGCTATTCGCCATTTGCTCCCTTGGCTAATCTCACCGGCATGCCCGCCATTTCCATTCCGTTCGGCTTTTCCAGCGATGGTTTGCCTATTGGCATTCAGATCATGGGGTCATTGGGCAGCGAAGTTGTATTGTTGGAAATTGCTGCGCAAATTGAGGCATTACGCCCCTGGCCGCGCGTGGCGCCCGCTGTCACCTGACGTGAGTTGAGAGCAGGGCGGACGCCTCATCATTGGAGGGGTTATGGAGTCTTTTATTACGCACACGGTCACAAACCAGGTGCCTCCACTTGAAGACTACTCACTCTATGACACGGATCCCGCCTTGCGTGCGGCCGTGCGACGGGAAGGCGCCACGGCCTGGGAGAATGCCTTAATTGAGCATGGCGCATGGTTAGGGCGCGCCCAGACGCTGGCTGCGGGCGACGAGGCTAACCGCAATCCGCCTCGCTTGATTGCGTACGATCGCAGCGGCCATCACATCGATCATCTGGAATTTCATCCGTCATGGAAGTTGCTCATGACAGGCATTGCCGCAAGGGGCTTGCACAGCCAGGCGTGGGCCGTGCCTGCTCCCGGCGCGCAAGCGGCAAGGGCGGCGGCCTACCTTATGCAAGGTCAGGTTGAAGCGGGCACCTTGTGTCCCACCACGATGACCTTCGCCGCAGTTCCCCTGTTGCAGCGCGAACCCAATGGTGTGCTGGATTTTGCTGGTCAGTGGCTACCTGCGCTCTATGCGCGTGAATATGATGACGCCGATGCGCCCATTGGCACCAAGCACGGGGCGCTGATCGGTATGGGACTCACCGAAAAACAGGGCGGCTCTGATTTGCGGGCAATCACCACCCGAGCCACGGCGCTAGGTCAACCCGGGCGAGGAGGTGCTTATCGGCTGGTCGGGCATAAGTGGTTTTTCTCGGTGCCGCAGGCAGACGCGCATCTGGTGCTGGCGCAAACCGAGGAGGGACCGAGTTGCTTCTTCGTGCCGCGCTGGGTGCCGGGCGGCACGCGCAATGCGATTTGCGTGCGGCGTCTTAAAGACAAGCTTGGCAACCGCAGCAATGCGAGTGCTGAAGTTGAATTTGAAGGGGCGTGGGGCGTAATGATGGGCGAACCCGGACGGGGCTTGGCCGTATTGCTGGAAATGGCCGCCACTACCCGACTGGACTGTGTGTTGGGCAGCGCAGCTCTGTTGCGTCAGGCGCTGGTGCAGGCGGCGCACCACGCCGAATATCGCTTGGCGTTTGGCAAGCCTTTGGCCGCGCAAGCACTCATGCGCAACGTACTCGCCGATCTTGCGCTCGAGAGTGAAGCCGCGATGATGCTGGCGATGCGTTTAGCGCGCGCCGTGGACGAACGTGCCGATGCATCCGCCCGCGTGTTGGCGCGGGTAGGCACACCTGCCGCCAAACTATGGGTGTGCAAACGGGCGATTACGGCGGTTGCCGAATGCATGGAAGTCTGGGGTGGCAACGGCTATGTGGAAGACGGTCCCATGCCCAGGCTCTACCGTGAAACGCCCGTCAATTCCATTTGGGAAGGATCGGGCAACGTCATGGCGCTGGACGTGCTGAGGGCCTTGCAGCGCGAACCGGACGCCATGCCCGCGCTGGATGCTGAGTTGGAACCTGCACGAGGCGGCTACCGCGCCTACGATGAATCCCTGGCCCAATGGCGCGCCATGTTGGCCAACCCCGGCCAGGCCGAGCCGCAAGCGCGCCGTGTGGCGGCGGGCTTGGCTCGACTTTGGCAAGCCGCACTGTTGATTCGTCACGCACCCGCTGCCGTGGCAGACGCTTTTGTGGCAAGCCGCTTGGGCGCTCCGGGAGGAATTATCGGCGAATTGCCCTCTGGCGTAGACACGGGCGCCATTCTGAGGCGTGCGTGGCCCGGTATCTGCTAAATTCTCTGGCATTACTCATTTCTTATTCGTGCTCATTGCCATGCTTACCCAGCAAGAACTCAAACAACAGGCCGCAGACGCGGCTTTGGACTTCGTCGAACAAGTGGCCGGCCCAGACGTCATTATTGGTGTCGGAACCGGATCGACCGCAGATTTGTTCATTGATGGGTTGGCACGCTTTAAGGGGCGTATCGGCGGCACCGTCGCAAGCTCGGAGCGCAGTGCGGCCAGATTGGCGGCGCATGGCCTGACGGTATTGGACCTGAATCAGGTTCAATCCATGCCCATCTATGTGGACGGCGCCGATGAAATCGACGCAAACCTGTCCATGATCAAGGGCGGGGGTGGCGCGCTGACGCGAGAGAAAATCGTGGCGTCTGTGGCCCAGCGCTTTATCTGTATTGCCGACGAATCCAAGCTGGTCGGACAGCTGGGCAAGTTCCCCCTGCCCGTTGAAGTGATTCCCATGGCCCGCGAATCCGTCGCCCGTAAATTGGCGGCGATGGGCGGTGTGCCCAAATTGCGCGACGGGTTTGTCACCGACAACGGCAATATCATCCTTGACGTATCGGGCATGTCGATTGCCGACGCCCCGGCGTTGGAAGCCGCTATTAATAATTTGCCTGGCGTGGTGACTTGCGGCTTGTTCTCCATTGCTGGCGCAGATGTGGCCTTGCTAGCGACCCAGAACGGTATTCGTCGACTGGATCGTTAGGCCTCGCAGCCGTAAGGTCTGACAGGGGCGGGCGATTTGGCCGCCCCTTTGTTTGAGACGCATTGACGGCCAATTACCCTGAGGGGAGCCGGTTTTCTCGCGCAATGTCATGTTGTTCATAATCCTGTCACACTTGAGTCATAACCTTGCTGGTCGTGCAGGCCTACCACGCAAATTCAATTTTTTTTGGGGGCACAGCCGATGAGATCAACCACGCAGGGAGCCCGGATGACGGAGCACACAAACAAGCAATTCGACGCCGACCTGGAAAAGGTCCGTTCGCAGTTTCTGCAAATGGGCGGCGTGGTGGAAGCCATGATTCAGGAAGCGATCGATGCTCTCGCCACGGCTGAAATGTCGCTCGTGGAAAAAGTGCGCGAGCGCGAAAAAGAAGTGAATCGCGCCGAAGTGGAAATTGATGAGCGCATCAGCCAGATTCTGGCTCGCCATCAACCGACTGCTATTGACCTTCGCATGCTGATGGCCGTGTCCAAGATGTTGACGGACATGGAGCGCTCGGGCGACGAAGCCGAGAAAATTGCGACGATGGCTCGTCGCATTCACGAAGCTGAAACGCGCTATATGCCGGTCATCGAACTGCGCCATATGGCCACCAATGTAAGCAATATGCTGCATCAGGCGCTGGACGCGTTTGCGCGTCAAGACCCGATTCAGGCGGCGGCTGTCGTGCGCAGTGACAAGGAAGTCGACAAGGAATGGAAGGGCGCGTTGCGCAACTTGATCACCTACATGATCGAAGACCCGCGCACGATTTCGCATGCCATTGACATGATTTTCATTGCACGTGCACTAGAGCGCATTGGCGATCACGCCAAGAACATGTCTGAACGCGTGATCTATATGGTCAAAGGGGCTGACGTCCGTCACACTGGCGTGAAAAATACCGAGCGCCAGGCACGTGGTGAAACAGGCACGCCAGATGAGGAAGACGGCACCATCTAGGAGCTGTTAGGCAGCATTACCTTGTATGCAAAAGGGGGTAGCTGATATTACGGCTACCCCCTTGTTTTTGATGGCTACTTGCGTCAACGGTGCACTCGATCTATTGCACCCAGGACACGCCCCACAAACGGGGCATCCCTTCCCACGGTTGGAAACCTTGGACCTTGCGGGATACCACCCACGGCTCGACCGGGTTGAACAGCATGATCAAGGGCACGTCATCGAGCATCTGCAAATGCAAGGCGTCAAACAGTTTTTGACGTTCCTTCGGATCGGACACTGTCGAAGACTTGTCCAGCAATGCTTGGGCGGTTGGGCTATCCCAGACCTTTCGAGCTTGCGTCGCCTTGGGGCCGGTGAAGTGCTCATAGCTCAGCGCTGGATCAATACGCGATGAGTAGGAGTGGACCATGATCTGATAGTTTCCTTTCAGGAAGCGGTCCATATGCGTGCCCCACTCAACGATTTCAATGTCTGACTCGACGCCGACATCGCGCAACATCTGCTGCATCACAATCGCTACGTTCAGGCTGGGAATGTTCTCGCGATTGTTGGTGGTGATGCGAATGCGTTCGCCTTTGTAGCCCGCTTCTTTGAGCAGCACCCGTGCCCGGGCAGGGTCGAACGTGAGCCTTTGTTTCTGGACCTCGTCGTAATAGTAGGAGCCCGTCTTGATCGTTGAACTATTCGGTGTGCCTTTGCCGTCGGTTACTAATGCCACGATCTGCGATACGTCGATGGCGGCGGCCAACGCCTGACGCATCTTCAAATTGGACATGAGCGGGTCGCGGGTCTGGAACAGAATCGCATTGCGCCCACCTGTCCGGTCTTCAGCAATCGCCAAACGCGGGTTTTTCACCAGTTCGGGCAGATCAATGCTCTGCACCTTGGAAATATCCAACGCGCCCGACCCCAACCCGGCTTTGATGGTTGACGAATCCGGCACGATCAGGAATCGGACTTCATCAATGCGGGCTTCTTTCTTGCCAGTAGCTCCGTCTGGAGCATCGCCAGGAGGCGACTTGTATGCCTCAAAACGTGACAAAGTCAGGTGCTGACCGCGTGTCCACTTCGTCAATTTAAATGGACCCGTCCCGATGGGGGTATTCCAGCTACCGTCAGGATTTAGCGACTCGGGGTGAATGATCGCAGCCATGGCGCAATCTGTGCGGGCCAGCGAATCCAGGAACAAGGCTTGCGGCTTGTCGATACGCATCACGAAGGTTTCCGCGTTCGGGGTGCTGACCTCGACCACGTTTAGACCATTGCGTCCGTCGAACTCACCGCGGCAACGCCAGTCTGTCGCGGGCATCATGTATCGTTCCCAGCTCCACAGCACTTCAGCTGAGGTGAGAGGTGCGCCATTATGGAAACGCACCCCCGAGCGCAGCGTGAAGGTGTACGTCAAGCCATCGTCTGACATGGCGACGCGCTCCGCCAGCAAGGGCTTCACCAGACCATCCGCTCCATAGCCGACCAAGCCTTCGACGATGTTCAGCATGACACCGTCGGTATTGCCATCTCGATTGACGCCAGGATTGGTGCTGCGGATATCTGCATTCAAAACCACCGTCAGAGGGCGAGCGAAGGCCGTCGACGCGGCAGAGGCGCATAGCGCCATCACGGCTAGCGCGATCAAGTTCTTTTTCACGAGTACGATTCCGATGGGTTTGCGGGCTTAGTCGATAGCGTAGGCTTCGCCCGTGAGACCATAGCGGGTGAAAGACTGGCCGAAAGAGGGCATGACGGCAATGTCCATGGTGCAAGCGGCAGTATCCATAATCAGGGTAGCTACGGTCGCCGAGCGTCCGCCCGTTAACGTGCCACGCGGTGGGCGGCATACGGAATAGGGGGTGGCCCAGTCATCAGCCAAGGCGCGGCGCACGTCAGCCACACTTATCTTCGGGCCGCAGACATCAAGCAATTGACGCACGCGCCAGGCGCGGTAATACGTATCTACCGCATTTTTCAAACCTGCCTCGCGCAGTTTTCCCAGTGCGACTTCGCTCATGAAATGATTGGAGTGGGTTAGCAAACCATCTTGTGGCAAGAGAGGAAAGCTCTCGTCGGGCGCGCATTCAAAATCCATTACCCATCCGGCCTGGCTGACGATCATGTTGCTTGAACAAGCCTTTGGCGTGGCAGCGATCAACTGCATGGAGATCGCCACATGCTCTTGGGAAAGGGCGGCGCGGCGCACGCTGCTCAAGGGAACGCCGGACTGCGTATAGTCGCGATCGCTGCTTAGATAGTTGCCGGTGAGACCGATGCCAGCCGAGTTAAAACCGTGGCGCGCCAGGCCGCCAGCCTCGACGAGCGTCAGGAACGTCACACCGTTTTCCAACGTCACGCGCAACACGATCGTGCTGTCGCAGGCATCCGGATCCCAATCCCAGTTGTGGGCATGAATTAGATTTCCGGTGGCGCTGCGGGCGGGCATTACCAACGCGGCAGTGCATTCGCCTTCGGCGGGGTCCAGGTTGCCCATTTTGGCGAGCAATCGAGCCTTGGCGATGACTTCCGTGCGTGCGTTGATCAGTACGACATCGTCGAATGCGCTGCCTGATCCCTCTGCAATGCCACGCATTTCTTCAGTATGCGTGGGATCAAACCCCTCAATTTGCGCCGCAAATTCCGCAATGAGGACGGATTGCCGCGTATCGCTCATACCTAATTTTGTAAGCTCGTTCCGGTAATGCTGCGCGCTGTGCGCAATACGGCCGGGAACGGCCTGGCCATATTGAACGCCACGATCAAAAGGTTTGCCGGAGATCGAGACAAGGGGAAAGGGTGCGTATTGCATGAAGGATTCCAAGGTGAGGGGCCGGGCTTAGGCGGTGGCACCAGTGATGAGCGAGAGGCTTAAGACGTCGTCATCAATCTGCAGGGCCGCGCCAAGCGAGGCAGACGTTCGAATTAATAGATCCCTCTCATGGGCCACAGAAGCAGCAGGAACAAACACGGTCTGGTTGTCGGCGTTGCGCTGGACAAACGTGAATTGAATCGCGACAGGTCGCTTATCCTGGATGTCGAAGCGGGCGATCATGCCCGTCCAGTCTGTGTGCGCATCTGCCTGGTGCGCCACTTGAAAAGAGAAGTTGCCGCTGCCATAGATGATGGGCTTTCCTTGATAGAGCTCGACCGGCAAGATGACATGCGGGCCGTGTCCCAGGACAATATCGGCGCCGGCCTCGATGGCCGCGTGTGCATACTCGCGCTGATACTGAAGTACTTCGCGGCGATAACCCCAGTGCAAAGAGGCCACCACCACATCCACTTGCTTACGTAGCGCGCTGATATCGGCTCGATACTGCGCCAGGGAATTTGGGCAGGACCAGGTCAGCACTTCGGGAGGAACGCCGGGACGCGTGCGTGCGGCCTGCGATTCCAGTTGAGGCCGATACGCGGTATTTGCCTTAATAATAGCGACACCCGCGTGGTGGTTATTGGCTTCATGATTGTCCGGCCAATACACGGCGGTGCGCTGTAAGAACCCATAACGAACGCCTTCGCGAACCAGGATAAGCGGGGCGCGAGCTGCGCTGGCATTGGCCCCGGCCCCCACGCTTGGAACAGACGCCGCGTTCAAGGCGGCTAACGTCGACAGCACGGCCTCATGACCAATGTTGACATTATTGGCGTTGCCGACCGCCTGGATACCCGCATCATGCAGGGCCGATGCATGGCGTGGCGACGTGTAGAAACCACGGCGTTCCTGCGCCCAGTCAGGCAATTCGTAGAGGCAGCATTCAAGATTGGCGAACACCAGGTCCGCCGCCTGTAAGGGTGATCTAACCTGATTGAAAAGGCCGCTGGCGTCATCGACGCCTTTGAGGTTGATGTCGCCCAACAAATAAAGTGTTTGATGCATGGTGGCGTTCCTAGTCTGACTTCGACACTTCCCAAAGCTGTGGGGTACCGAAAATGGAAGATTCAAATCCCGTCACATTCTTGCGATATGCGCCAGTGCTCAAGGTGTTGAACAAAGGAATGATGGGGACTTGTTCGAGCATCAGACGATGCAACTCGTCCAACAACGCCTGGCGTTCGGCGGGCACAGTGGCCTGGGTTGCTTTTTCCAGTAATGCGCGTGCAGTAGGGTCATCCCACAGCTTGCGCGGCTGCGTCGTTTTGTCACCAGTGACAGCTTCGTAGCTCAAGGCCGGATCCATGCGGCTGGAGTACGAGAACGACATGAGCTGGTAGTTGCCTTTTTGCCACCTGTCTTGTTGAGCACCCCATTCGAGCACTTCAATTTCCGCATTGATGCCTGCCTGCTGCAACATGGCCTGCGTGATCACTGCGGCGTCGTAGTTCGGCAGATTACGTTTGTTGGTCGAGATCAGTATTTTCTCGCCTTTGTAGCCTGCCTTCGCCAGCAAGGCTTTAGCCTGTGCCAAGTCATATTTGAAGCCCTGTTTCTCCACTTCACCGTAGTAAGGCGAAACCACCGGCACCAACGAATTGTTTGGCGTGGTGAGCTCGTAAGTCACACCTGCGACCAATTCTTTATAGTTCAGCGCAGCGGCAATTGCCTGACGCAGGTAGCGGTTGGACAGCAGCTTGTCCTGCGTCTGGATGGTTAATGTGGAGGGGGCCAGTTGTGGCACAACCGTGGTGCCGATGGTCTTGTTCTCTGCCAGTTCGGCGACCTCGGAATACGGCACCTTGGACATCAGATCAATGGCGCCACTTGCCAGCGCCGTTTTGGCCGTGGCGGGATCGGAGATCACGATGAACCGAAGTTCATCGACCAAAGGACGCTTTGACCCGACATAGCCGTCGCGCTTGCCTGGCTGGTTTGCGTAGTTTTCAAATTTGGTCAGACTGATGTATTCACGTCTGCGCCAATCCGCGAAGCGAAACGGACCGGTGCCGATAGGCTTGTCCCAGGTGCCGTCGGCCTTGACGGAGTCGCGATGCGTAATCGCCGTCATGCCGCAATCATTGCGCGCCAGCGAGTCCAGGAATAGCGGAGCTGCCTGATTCAGCGTAAATACGACGGTGTTCGGGTCGAGCGCCGTCACGCCTTCGACCTTCAACCCGACGCGACCATCAAAGTCGGACAGACAGCGCCAACCGGTCTTTGGATCCATGTAGCGGTTCCAGCTCCAGATCACATCGTCGGCGGTTAACGGTGCTCCATTGTGAAAACGCACGCCTTGACGCAGATGAAACGTATAGCTCTTGCCGTCATCAGAAACATCTACGCGTTCTGCCAACAACGGTCGGGGCTGACCTTGGGCGTTGTATCCGACCAGACCCTCTACCGCGTGAAGAACCACCGTATCCGTATTGGCGTCGCGATTCACACCAGGATCGCTGCTGCGGATATCTGCATCTTGATGGACGCGCAGTACCGTGGCGGCCAAGGAGGGTGAGGCTGCGGTCAAGAGGGTAGCCAGGGCAGTAAACGCGTAAAGATGTCGTTTCATGGTGGGTCCTTGAAGTGATCGGTTTTCTACGGGACGGCGAGGGTCAGAAGGAAAGTGCAGATCCTCGTTCCATCGAATAGCGTGCAAAAGTGGCTTGTTGCCACGGCATGCGGGCCACTTCCATGATGCCCACAGCGGGTTCCATGATTAACGTGGCGGTCGTGCAGGATGAGTAGCCTTGTGCGCTGAAGCGCGCCGGGCGGCAAACGGAAAACGGCGTTGCATGTGTGTCGGCGAAGGCGGCCTTGAGATCCTGCGTACCCAGCCTGTTGCCGGCTGCGAGCAGATGCTGACGGACGCGCTGATCGCGATACAAGCTTTCCGGTGAGCCAGCCAAGCCGGTTTCCTTGAGTTTCCCCAGAGCAACGGGGCTGGTCCAGTGGTTGGCATGGACGATCAGATCGTTTTCGGGATAGATCAGAAAGGTCTCGTCCGGCGCACATTCCAGGCTGAGCGCGAAGCCCAGCTTTGTGCCCAGGATGAGATTGCACGAGCAGGCTTTGGGCGTATTCGTCACGATTTGCAGGGCGAGCGCGTAGTGTTCCTGTTCTAGCGCCTTGCGGCGCACCAGCGGCAGGGGAATGCCTTCTTGCTGGTAGTCGCGGCTTGAAGCCATTCCGTTGCCGTTCAGCGTAAGGCCAGCGGCGTTCATGCCGTATCGCGCCAAGCCGCCGGCCTCAACAAAGGTCAACACGTCAGGGCCGTCCTCCCGCAGCACTCGCAAAATGATGATGGTGTCGGCGCAATCCTGACGGTTATCCCAATTCTGGCCCTGCAAGAAATTGCCGTTGGCGCTGCGGCCAGGCAAGATGGCCGCGCCGGTGCACTCGTCACTGCCCGGCAACACCTCGGTGGCCAATCGTTTGGCCCGGCGAGCTTGCGACACTATCTCGGTGCGCGCATTGATCATCAACACGTCTTCGAATGACACGCCGGCTCCTGCTGCGATGCCATGCATCTCATCCAGATAGTCCGGCTCAAAGTCCTCAATGGCACGCGAGAAATTCGCAATCAGCTTATTGAGGTCCGATGGCGAGAACTGCAATTGCTGGAGTGCCTGAGCGTAAATGGCCGCGCTGCGGCGCACGCGTTCCGGTACGGCACGGCCATGTTGCAGGCCGCGCTCATAAGGGCTGCCGACGACTTCGACGAGCGGAAAGAATGCTTCTGCTTCCATACATATTCCTATAGTTCTGGCGTCTTATTGGTCAAAGCGCCACTTCAATCGCACACCGCCATGCGCATTCGGTTCCAACGCGGGAATGGCGGAGAGCAGCTTGCGCGTGTAGGGGTGTTGGGGCGAGTCGAAAATCTGGTCGCGCAGGCCCTGCTCAACGATCCGGCCGTCCTGCATCACGATCACTCGGTCCGCCACCTGTTCCACCACGCCAAGGTCATGGCTGATGAACAGACACGAGAAACCATGACGTTGCTGAAGCTCGGCGAATAGCTTGAGTACCTGGGCACGCACCGTTACGTCCAGTGCCGAGACCGGCTCATCGGCAATCACAAAGGCCGGTCGCCGCACAATGGCTCGAGCAACCGCAACACGTTGGCGTTGTCCGCCCGAAAGTTCGTGCGGATACCGTGAGGCATACTCATCGCTCAGCCCCACTTCCAACAGCACATTGCGTACGCGTTCCACTTTCTGCGCAGCACTCATGGTGCTGACCTGTCGTAGCCCCTCGCCCGCGAGTTCCCCCACGGTCATGCGCGGATTTAACGATGAGTACGGATCCTGGAACACCATCTGGCAATTCAGGCGATAGTCCTGCCAAGCCGCGCCAATCTGCGAGATCGGCTTGCCGCGAAAGAAAATATTGCCGCCTGTGGGGGACAGTAAGCCGGCAATGGCGCGGCCCAGTGTGGTCTTGCCGGAACCCGAGCCACCCACCACGGCCACGACTTCGCGCGGGCGAATATGCAGATCAATGCCGTGCAGGGCACGTTTGGGCGCAGTCTTGCCAAAGAAGCGCTGACGACCGGCATAGTCGACTAACAAACCCTGCACATCGACAATGGGGCCTTCAACAGGAATGTGGCGAGCGGGGCTTCGATGTGGCATGGCAGCCAGCAGTTGCTGCGTGTACGCGTGCTTGGGGCAATCAAGAATCTCATGCGTCGTGCCACTCTCCACGATTTCGCCATGACGCATCACGATCATGCGCTCGGTATATTGCGCCACCATAGGAAGATCATGGCTGATCATCAAGACCGCCGTGTTCTTGGCGCGCGTCAGCTCCAACATGAGCTCCAGCACATCGCGCTGGACGACCGCGTCCAACGCGGTAGTGGGTTCATCCGCCACCAGTAGCGCGGGCTCCAGCAGCATCACGGCGGCCAGCATCATGCGCTGGCGCATGCCGCCGGAAAACTCATGAGGCCACGCATCCAACGCCGCTTGCGGGTCGCGGATGCCAACGCGCGCGAGCATGGCGAGAATCATCTGCTTGCGCAAACTGACGGGCAGATCTTTGCGATGCAGCGCCAAGCCTTCATCGAGCTGGCGTCCAATCTTCATGGATGGATTCAATGAGGTCATTGGCTCCTGGAACACCATGCCGATTCGAGAGCCTCGAAGTTTGCGCAAGACGCTCGAACTCGCGTCCGTCAGTGTGGTGCCTTCAAACGTAATCGTGCCTGTGGCCCGCACCAGTGGTGGTGGCGTCAGACCCAATAGGGCGCGTGCGACCTGCGTTTTACCACTTCCTGATTCGCCGACGATGCCTACGAGTTCGCCTGGTTTTATCGAAAAACTGACACGTCTGACGATCTCTCTACCGCCCACGCCGACAGTCAGTGTCAGGCCGTTCACATCTACCAGCGTGTTGCTGGCACTTTGATTTTTGGTCATGTTATTCACCCGTACGCATGCGGGGGTCCAGGCGGTCACGCACGGCGTCGCCTAGCAAATTAATGCCCAGCAACGTGAGCGAAATACAAATACCGGGAAAAATGCTGAGGTACGTCGCCTGTGCCATGAAAGGACGAGCGGAGGCAAGCATGTTGCCCCACGTCGGGGCGGGGGGCGGTACGCCCAAGCCCAAAAAAGACAAGGCACTTTCGGCCAGAATGACCCAGCCAAACATCGAGGTTGCCAAGACAGTCAGTGGTGCGACGCAGTTCGGCAATACGTGCCGCAGCATCGTATATAGCTCCGAATTTCCCAATACCCGTGAAGACTCTATGAACTCGCGCTCGCGCAGCGACAACACTGTTCCCCGCACAATTCGCGTCACCGACGGCGTGTATGCCAGCCCCAGTGCGAGAATGATCCCGTACTTGTTGGCACCCACGACGGCCAGAAGCCCCAGGGCTAGCAGTAAGCCGGGAAATGCCAGCAGCGCGTTGTTGAATGCCATGATGATGCGGTCGGTCCAACCGCGCATAAAGCCGGTCAATACGCCGATTGCGGTTCCCAGCACAACGGCGAAGGACACCGTCAGCAAGCTGATCCACACGCTGGTTGATGCGCCGATCATTAAGCGACTCAGCACGTCTCGGCCAAACTCGTCGGTGCCCAACCAGAACTGGGCGCTGGGCGGTTTGAGCCGCGTGGCAAAACTAATGCCCAAAGGATCGCGCGGCGTCCAGACCGCGCCGAGCAAGGCAGTCGCCAGCACGATTGCAACAATGACGCCGCCAATGAGCGCATTAGCGGAGAGGCGGTGACGGCGCGTTTTCGCAGGTTTCATAGCAGTCAGGTACATGGCTGGTTATTCCGCGCCAACGCGAGGATCGAAAGCGGGATAGAGCAGGTCGACAAAGAGGTTGACCAGCACGTAGATGACTGCGACAAAAAGCAGGCAACCTTGGATCACGGGGTAGTCACGAGCAAATATCGAGTCGACCAGGAGACGGCCCAGGCCCGGGATAGTGAACACCGTTTCCACAACGGCAATTCCGCCCAGCAGGTTGCCCAGCACCAGCCCGATCAGCGTCCAGGTTGGGCCGAAAGAATTTTTGAATACGTGATGGCTCAGCACTGCCCGTTCGCTTAGACCCTTGGCGCGCGCATGGGTCACGTAGTCCAGACGCAGAACTTCTAACGCACTGGCGCGCGCCATGCGCATCAACACGCCGATCTCATGCAGAAACAGGGTGAGAATCGGCATAGCAAGGTACAGCAAGCCTGACGTCACATTCTCAGAGATGGACACGTACCCCACTACGGGTAGCCATTCCAGCTTCAGGCCCAGCAGCAGCAGCAACAACAAACCCAGCCAGAACGTTGGAATTGAAACTAGCAGCGTAGCCATGCCGACTAAAGCGACGTCAGTCGACCGGTTCTGACGCCATGCGGCGATGATGCCAGCGGGTACAGCAACCAAGGTGGCCGCGACCACAGCAGCGAGCACGATGGGGGCGCTCACGAGAAAGCGCTCCCATACCAGAGCGAGAACGGGCTGGCCAGTCGTGATGGACGCACCCAAATCACCATGCAGCAAATTTCCGAACCACAACATGAATTGTGTCGGCCAGGGCTGGTCCAGTCCCATGCGCTGCCGGAGGTCTTCCAGACTGGCGGGGTCAGCCAGGTCTCCCAGCAGGAGTTGAGCGGGGTCGCCGGGAATCAAGCGGATCAGCACGAAGACAGTGACCGACACGATGAGTAGTGTGGGTATCGCCATTCCAATGCGTGTTAGTGCGAAGCGAAACATGTAGGACTCATGGCTCACGTCCCGACAGCTGCCGTAGCGGTGTCGTGGTGACGATTCGGTTAACAGGTGCTCTGCGCAAGTGGATAGCGCGGCTAATCAACATGGGCACAGAACCACGTAACTTTGACGTCCCGTCATAAAGAAGTAAAACTAAAATTACTTTGTGGTATATAAAGTTTTCCTTGTTTGTGTGAGGCAGCTGATGAGTTCGATCAGATTCTTTCGTACCTTTGTGGCCGTGGCGCGCAGTGGATCGTTTGCCGCCGCGTCGGAGCGGGTGTCCTTGACGCCGGCCGCCGTGAGCTTGCAAATGCGTTCATTGGAAGACGACCTGGGACAGATTCTGTTTGACCGCAGTGGCAAGATCGTGTCCCTTAGCGAAAGCGGCCACCGGCTCTTGTCGCGCGCGGATCAATTGCTGGCGCTTTACGATGCTCTGAGGGACGGTGACAGCGGCAATGATGAAGTGATTGGGTCTATCAATGTGGGCGCAGTGGGCACATCGATGGCGTTTTTGGCACGGGCAGTATTAGCGCTGCGTGAGTCCCATCCAAAGTTGAAGGTGCATCCCGCGATCAGCTTTTCTGGTGATTTATCTCTGCGGGTTCAGAGTGGGGAGTTGGACGCCGCGCTCGCCGTCAAGAATGCGCATAAGCTGCCCTCAGGTACACAATGGACGCCGCTCTACACAGAGCCTTTCGTGTTCATCGCCAATCGTCGCGCCGCGGGCAAAGCAGATATACAAAGCTTGATGCAACGTCGACTTTTCCTGAGGCCGTCACGCAGTACACATACCGGGGCGCTCATCGATGCCTTCATTCGCAGAAACCATCTGAAGATCAATGAGTTTCTGGAGATGAACTCGCTGCGCACCATGGTTGAACTGGTGCAGCAGGATGTCGGCATTACCATCGTGCCGCTCACCCGCGCAGGTCACTGGGAGGACGATCCTCGTTTACGTGTCATTTACTTTGATGATCCGTCCGCGCATCGTGTCGTCGGCCTATTCGAAAGCGAGGCTCGCAGCCACTTGACCAGCGTGTTGCGGCGAGTATTGCTGAGCACCATCGAACAAGGCGACTCGGTCAACGATTGACTCACTACGTCAAGCACGCCAGTGCACCGCCTCTGGCGCCGGTATATCGCTGCGGAGTACCCAAGGTTGCTGTGAGGCGTGGCCATTTTGTATGCGCGTGAATAGGTAGCTCGTGTGCATCATTTCGAGCCGCAACACTTCGCACGAAGTTGAACAGTCCGCTCAACTGGTGGAAACGTTGCGAACCAAAAGCAATGCTGTTGGTGCTTTCGTGCGACGTCACATTGGTAGCACTCATGTGGCATCAGGAGCCGTTTGAGGCAGTGCACGGCTCGCATCTGGCAGCATTCCTATCAATCTATTGGCCTGTCGGGTCAGTCAACGGAGCGAAAAGGAACGCCTTCCGGCTTGTGTTGCGGGGTAGCAATAGCCTTTTCGGATAGTCATGCCAAATAGCGTTCAGGATCACCGCGCCTCGGGGCGCTGGCACCCGAACATGGCGACCGGTCTCGCCAGCCGAGAGCATCAACGCGATAGCAGCCCGATCGACATCGCGACGAGCAGCAGCCGCGTCAATATTCACCGTGAATTGGAAAGTGCCAGACCCGCAGCCACGCGGTTTGGCGATCGCCTGCAGGAGATGGCATCCGGCCCGACACAGCTGAGAGCACCACTCGCCGCGCTATTGCTATGGAGTGATCTGACTGCCGTGCAACCGCCCGTTCGGGCGCGGATGCTGCGCGATGCTCCGATGCCTGCCATTGTCCCGGAGGCAATCAGCCCAAGGGCTATGGCGGGGCCGGTCGCAGACGCGATTATTGGCGCCGGTGAAATACAGTCGCTCATGAGTGTGGCCGAGACTGCGCCTCCAAGAACGGCAATTCCCGCTACAACGCCGTCAGACATGAAAAGTGCTCGGCGCGCTGGAATACGCCAATTCACGATTACCGATCCTGCTCAGCAGCGCAAGATGCTGGTCGAGCTTGAAGCATTCTTTTTGAAAGCAGGTTATTTACGCCCTGAACAGCTAGAAGCATTTCGCGAACAATACGCGGGAATAGGAAGTCACACGGCGATTACAGTCTATAGCGTCCCGCCGGAGCTTGAGGCGAGCGCCAGCCGGGCACGTCGGGAAGCTATCGGGCAGGCACCGCCCTCGATTCGCGACGACGCGCTGTTAAATCGAGGTGGCCACCGGCAAGACGCGTTGTTGCCCGTTAATGCGCAGACGTGCAGAGAGGGCATTACCCACTACCAAGGAGGGCGCGGAGACTTCTACATTATTGCCGGCAACTACATACAAGACCCGTTTCTTGATGTGTTGGATAACGATGGAAAGGCGCCAACGGCTTGGCAAAAATTCTGGCATACAACACTAAATTTGGGTTTGACAGTCGTTTCGTTGGGCTCGCGCGATGCCGTTGCATTTCCCATCGCTGCCGGACTGCGTTCGCATGGCCACTTCTTGAACGGAAGGCCTCAGTGTGTGAGACAAGAGTGGAGCCCGACCCGTCTGGCGAATTGGGCGGGCACCTTGATGCTGGAAGGCGATGCGGCCGCCGCAGAATCGGCCATCAGGGCAGGGCAGCGTGAGGTTGCGGAGGGTGAGCAAATGATTGCGGCGGGCGAGGCCGCAATGGAAGAAGTGCGTAGTGGGCAGGAGGGCAGAGAAAAGATCGCACAAGGCCGAGAGTACGCGGCGCGAGGTTGGGGGAAAATCGCCGCCGGAGAGCAGCCCGGCGTGCATACCTATCGTTTGGCACCGGACCAATACGTGGCAGGTACGCGCGCTCAGCAATTGGCTGTCGCCGCAAGTGAGCCGAGACCGCTTGTCGAGACTCTAAGCCGTGATGCGGCGGGTGCAAAGCTTGTCGGACTGCGTCTGACCGTGTTGGATAACAGTACCGGTCGCCAACTGGAGACGCGCCAACTGGCCAACGGCCTTTATGTGGCGGTTGATCCAGACAGTTTGACCATTCCAAAACTTGCCCGACCGCTCATGCGCGATGGCGCTGGCAATATCTATTTTCATGACGATATGGCTGCAGGCCCGTTGGAATATAAGCTGCGGCCTAATCCGGCCACCGAATTGGTGGATGGTCAGCTTCGGGTGGTGCAAGGCTCAGCTTCAGAGCGCTTCGTTGTGCGGCACGCGAGCGGGGGGATGCCATTGCGCGACCCGGTTTACCAAGATGTGATGTCTAAGCGCTATCACTTTGCTCAATCCAATGGTTATCCGGTTTGGCTAAGCGCGGAAGCCGACAGTCTGGCACGCATTGGCCTTGATCCTCTGTTGGCGAATAATGAACTGACTCTTGTCCCAGTTAAGGTTCGCAATTGGTCAACGGACACTAGGGGGGACGTGTATCAGATGACCCGCGTTTTTCGTAACCGGGAAATGGTGGGCCCTACGGCGATTGATCTGTACGGCCACGTTTGCGCTGTCCGCTTGAAGTCCGACTGGCCCCACGTCTCTGACCTGAGTTATGAAGTCTTTGATCCACTGCAGCCGCTCAATCGCGCAATTCCGGTCCAATTTGATGGTCACCGTTGGATCACTGAGTTTGATTGGGAAAGAATGCAATTGAGAGGGTACAACATCATTCCGTTGGAGTTGCCGATTATCCGCACAATGATTGATGGCAGTATCAAGAGAAAAGATCTGAGCAGCGGCGGAGTCCATGGCCTGTGGCGTGATGATTCGACCGGGCGTTCATATTTTTCGATACGAAACTACCACGTGCGCATGGTCAGCGAGGAAGGAGGATATTTTGCCATCGATCCTGCCGAGAATAGACGGGTGCCGTTTGTCTTTCGTCGTGCAACGGCTCAAGACACGGGTAAAGACTCTATAGGACGCTTGCGGTATCCAGACGCAGAAGTTTGGGATGTGGGTTGGAAGTACAGCCGATTCCCCCGCAACGCGATGAACTTGAAGGAATTTCCGGGTTGTGATCATCCGCTGTTCGCGGTGGACACCCGAGAGCCCGGCGTCGTGATTAACGAAGGCTTCAGAGCGAGTGAAAAAAAGGCAGTGCCAAGCATGTTGGAAGGGGACGACACGCTTGAGGTCTATGAGTCTCTGATCGGCGCACGCAGGGAAGTGGCGCGGCGACGTGAAACCAAGGATCTCGATACGTATTATGTCTACCGAATTGATGCCAGAAATTTGCGAGGTGTATCGCTTAATGAAAACACCTTGGTCAATCCGCGAGCAATGTCGAGTTTCCTAGAGCAACGTGCAAAAGGTGCACCCTTGCGTCACCCTGACTATTTTCTGGGACGTGAAGAACCTCGAGTACCTCCTGGAATGACAGAGATCGACGAGCGTAGTGCTGGCGCAATACATGTGTATCCAGCGCATATTTATGCTCATGACGTGCGATTGGGGAAATTCAATCCCGTTCCTCAGGAGATCATCCACTGAACGGTGCCTGACGTTCGCCGTCCAGCTGTTGCGACAAGTGTTCACATCAACCTACGGAGCGAGCAGGCATGCAATCCGCGCGATGACTACGTGACGGGCAAGCCATTTCCTCTCGTGTAATCATGCCAAACAGCATTGAAGATCATCGCGCCTCAGGGCGCTGGAACACGAAACTCGCTGCACCTGCTTTTTCTCGTCATCGCCTGGCGGATAACACGCTGATCAGTATTCCTGCAAGTGTCGGCCGGGCGCGCATTCATGCTGAATTGGAACGTGTCAGGCCTGCCGCCATGCAAGAGCACGATCGCGTTCTGGCGACGGCATCTGGCCCAACACGAGCGAGTGCGCCACTTGCGGCATTATTGCTATGGAGTGGCTTGAGCACAGTGCAGCCGACGGGGCGCGCGCGCGCGGCCGATGTTGATGGATTCGGACATGTCAGCCCCAGGCTGGGCATGCTCCAGGTGCATGGGGAAACGTTTCCTGACGGGCACCCCTCTGTTGCCGATCCTATCTTTGGGGCGTCAACAATTGCTGTGATGCCGTTGCCTCCAACGGGGGGCTCCTCTGCTGCCACTCCGTTAGACACGATGGGCGATGCGCCGGCAGGGATGCGCCAACTCACGATCACGGATCCTGTCGAACAGCGAAAAATGCTTATCGCGCTCGAAGATTTTTTTCTGAAAACGGGCTATTTGCGGCCGCAACGTTTGGAGGAGTTTCGCGCGCAGTACGAAGGTATGGGAACCCACACGGCGATCACTATCTTCAGCGTTCCGTCTGAGTACGAAGCAAACACGAACCGTGGGAGTAGAGCCGCTATCGGGCGCACGCCATCTTGGATTCGAGATGACGTGCTATTGAATAGAGATGCTCAGGTGCGTCAATCTGCACTGCCCGCCGATGCGCGCACCTGCAAAGATGGAATTACGCATTATCAAGGGGGCCGTGGGGACCTCTATATCGTTTCAGGAAACTACATAGCAGACCCATTTCTTGATGTGCTGGACAACGATGGCAAGCCGCCAACGGGTTGGCAAACCTTTTGGCACAAGACTCTGAATTTGGGGATGACGATCGTTTCGCTGGGCATGCGCGACGCCGTCGCCTTTTCAATTGCTGCCGGATTGAGATCACATGGTCATGTTTTGAATGAAAGGCCTCAATGCATGAGGCGAGAGTGGAGCGCGAGGCGACTAGCGAATTGGGCGGGCACATTTATGCTGGACGGTGATGCAGCTGCAGCGGAATCCAGTATCAGGGCGGGGCAGCGTGAAGTTGCTGAGGGCGAGCGAATGCTTGCATTGGGTGAGGCCGCCGTTTACGAAGAGCACGGCGCGCAGATGGGCAGAGAAAAAATTGCGCAAGGTCGGCAGAGTGAAGCGCTCGGCTGGGGGAAGATTGCAGCCGGCCAACAGCCCGGTGTGCATATTTATCGATTGACGCCAGACCGATTCGTGGCAGGCACGCACGATGAACAGGTGGCGGTCGCGGCTGGTGAACCTCGCCCGCTTGTAGACGTTTCAAGCCTTAATGCGGAAGGTGAAAATACGGTTGGACTACGTCTGACCGTATTTGATTCCGGCATGGGCCGTGAACTTGAAACATATCAAATGGCGGGCGGTCTTTATGTGGCAATAGATCGCGAGAGCGCGGCGGCAGGTAGTCTCGTGCGGCCATTGACGCGTGATAGTGCCGGCAATATTTATTTCGAAGATGATGTGGCTGCAGGACCCTTGGAGTACAAGCTGCGCATGAAGCCGCCGGTCGAACTGGTGGATGGTCAACTTCGAGTCGTACATGGCGCAGTGGCCGCGCCTTATGTTGAGCAGCACGCGGGCAATGGCTTTGTCGTGCGTTCTCCGGTATATCAAGACCGAATGTCAAAGCATTACCACGTGATGGACAATAACGGATTGCCTGTCTGCAGAGATTACGAGCTGCCCGAGCTGGAGCGCATCAGTGTTGAGCGTTTTTTGACAAGTCAGGAGTATTTGGTCGTGCCGGTTCGCGTGCACAACATGTCGACAGACCCCAGAGGAGAGGTGTTCCGGCTGTTTCGGGTATTCAGGCAGCCCGAAAGCATGCTTGATCTGGACGTCATTGACCTCTATGGCCATGTTGTCCCTGTCCGGCTTCGTCCGAGCCGAGCGAATCCTTCAGAATCACAGTACGAACTGGTAGACCCACTGATGCCGCAGTATCGTGGCCTGCCTGTCAGGTTTGATGGCTATCGCTGGATGACTGAGCTGGGAAACCTGGATCATCCAGTGCAAGGCATAGAGGGTAGGCCACTGCAAGCGCCTATTGCAGAGGTTTTTTCCGACTCCGCTATCCATTCGAAGGACCTGATCGCGCGAGGGCTACATGGATTGTGGCTCCATGAGCCGACCGGCAAACTTTTCCTTCAAGTGAGGGGCCGGTACGTTCGCATCATTAACGACAACGGACAGCACTTCGCGATCGATGCCGCGGGTGAACGACGTATGCCTTATGCCTTTAGACGAGCCACTGTACGAGACGTGGGGCGAAACGACGCCGGGGCTGTGCGCTATGCCGGTGCAGAGGTCTGGGATGTGGGGTGGAAGCGAGTTCCCCCTGCGGGAACCTTGTCACGTGCTCAGTTCAACGATATGCACTTGACTGAATTTACGGGCTGCGAGCATCCACTTTTTGCTGTGGATACCCGGTCCCCGGCCATGGTCCAGAGAGAGGGGTTTCGCGCAACCGAGAAAATGAGCGTGCCGGATATGTTGGGGGGCGGCGATACGCTGGAAGTCTATGAGTCCTTGGCCGGTGCGCACCTGGATGTGGCCTGGCGCCGCATGTTCGACCACCCAGGTCCCCACTACATCTATCGCATCAACGCCGCGCAGCTACGAGGCGTTTCTCTGAACGAAAATGCGTTGTCCAATTGGCATCGGCTGTCGAGTTTTCTTGAAAGCAGGCGGCAGGGGCAACCTCTGCAGGATACTGACTACTTTCTGTCTCATCGCAGCCCGCCTTCGCCTGGTATGGAAGAGCTTCACGAACGCACGGGTGGGGCAATTCAGGCCTATCCGGCGCACATAAGCGCGAACGACGTGCGTCGGAGTTTGTGGAATCATGTTCCCGTGTCGACGATTCAGTGATTGCCGATGGGGGCGGGCTCCTGTCGTTCCTGGGGCGTTAGGGTGTCTCAACACCGGCAGGAAGTATCGTGGCGCGTAGCAATCGGGGGTCAACAACGCCTGGTGCAGTCGTCGCGAGACGACCGGCCCACCGGCGCAGGAAACTTGGCATGCCCGGTGTGCGAATCTCCAGGTCAAACCAGCCTTGGTAGCCGCTGTACATCAACTCAGCCCGCGCGCCGGGAGCCAAGGTGATGTCAGCATGCCAGGCGCCCAGGTGCGAGTCGGCGTGCAGTGTCTGAGGCAGGTTGCCGGGGTTATGGAGACTAAGGCGTAGTTCAGCGCCGACCTGCGTGACGTCGAGCACCGGCGCGTCGACGGCGCCATCACCCTTGACGTGGCGGTGGAAACCGTCCGGGCCCAATATCCACAGATCAAAAGCGGTATCGTTTCCCAAGCCCCACATGTCTTCAAGGCGATCGCCTGCGCCCACGGTATAACGCCGTGGCGCTCGATCCAGATGTCGTTTGTCGTAGACATGGAATACAGCGCCCGCGCTGCCGTGGTTTCTGAAAACCAGTCGCACATGTTGCCCATCTGGGCTGACATGTTCTTGCACCTGTAAGTCATAAGGCAGCGCGCGGCTGTGGCCCGGTTTGGGTTCGATAGCGTTGTGGTGTATCTGCGCAAAATCGAAAGCACTGATCAGGTCGCCGCATACGGTGCGTCGCCACTCACTGATGTTGGGTTCCATGACCCCAAAGCGCGTTTCCAGAAACCGAATGACCGAAGTGTGGTCAAACACTTGCGAATTGATCCAGCCACCGCGCGTCCAGGGAGACACCACCAGCATCGGCACACGCGGCCCCAAGCCGAAAGCCCGTCCGTGCAGCTCTGGCGGATCCGCTGGCGAATTCGCGCTAGGGCCGATTCGCGCATCGTGGTATTCGCCGTCGAGGCTGACCGTGGAAAGACCGCCTGGCGAATGGTCGGCGTTGCGCGCGGGTGGCGCAGGAGGCGGCATGTGATCAAAGAAGCAATCGTTCTCGTCATACGTGACAAAAAGAACGGTACGGCTCCAGGTGTCTGGCGCACGGGTGAGGATATCCAGCACGCGTTCGGTAAAGACAGCACCTTGACGCGGCGACGACACTTCGGGGTGCTCGGAATCTGCCGTGCTGGCAATAATCCAGGACACCTGCGGCAACGTGCCTTGTGCCGCATCGCGCGCCAGATCCTCCAGTGTGTGGGTGCTTAAGGCGCGTTCGCGCAACTCGCCATTGCTGGGGTTACCCTCGTTCTCGCGCCGGTACTGCTTGAAACCTGCCAGCGGATTGTCGTGATAGTTATCCGCCATGTCCTGATAAATGCGCCAGTCAATCCCTGCCGCTTGCAGCCGCTCGGGATACGTTGTCCAGCTATAGCCTTCGCGAGAGGGGCCCAAGCGGTCAAACGTGTTGACCAAGGCCGGGCCGCCCGCTTGTGCTTGCGGGTCGTTCGTGCCGGTCCAGAGGAACAATCGGTTCGGGTTGGTGCCAGCGTGAATCGAGCAGTGATAGGCGTCGCACAGAGTGAATGCGCGAGCCAGCGCCGTCTGGAAGGGAATCTCATCGCCTTGATAGGCGCCCATGCCAAGACGGCTTTTTGCGATGAGCCATTGGTCCATGCGGCCATCGTTCCAGGCTTGCTGCGCGTCGGTCCAGGTGTGCGGGGTGATGTAACCCACAGGGTGACCGCTAGGATATTGCGCATGCAAGGCATAGGGGGTGCAAGTGGCTTGGCCGTCGGTTTGCGTCAGCACGTTGCCAGCACGCGTAGGTACTACATGAGGGTCCGAGAAACCGCGTGCGCCGGGAAACGCACCGAAATAATGGTCAAAAGAGCGGTTCTCCTGCATGAGGATCACCACGTGGGCTACGTCTTGCAGCGTGCCGGTTTGGCGATCAGGCTCAATCTCGAGGGCGCGATGAATCGCCTCTGACAGGGTTTCGGTATCGGCGTGTAGGGGGGCAGTCATGGCGGCAGGGCGACAGGTTCGAGAGGATAAGCGCCAGACTACCCTTCGGAGTCGTGAAGCAACCGTCGGCGTGCAGCGCAGCCAGAGTTAATTGGGGCGCGCGCCAGAACGTGCATGGGCGCGCCGCCAGACCTGGATGTAGCCGACGCAGTGGTCGGCCCACAGCAGGATTTTTATGCCGAAGGCGGCACGTAGCCGTCGGCTTCCACGCTACCGTCTTCAAACAAGAAGCGATTCATTTGCTCTTGCAAGTACTTGCGTGCGCGGGCATCGGCCAGGTTCAAGCGGTTTTCGTTCACCAAGCGCGTTTGCACTTGCTTCCATTCTTCCCAAGCTTCCTTGGAAATGCTCTGCCAGATACGCGTGCCGACTTCGCCGGGGTACGGCGGATAATCCAGGCCTTCGGCTTCGCGCTTCAATTTCACACAGTTAACAATACGGGACATGGTTCGCTGCCGGTAAATAGATAATCGAGCATTTTAGCGGGGTTGGCGGCGAAGCGCCGTCAAACCCCTTCGCACTCTGCGGTTAGACGAAAAAACGGGCTTGCCGTTGCACCGGCAAGCCCGTCAATTCTTGACCTATCGTGACTTGTTACCGTCTCGGCTTACAGCTTCTTGATAAAGACCAGGCTGTTACGCGAGCGGTTGTAGTGGGTTTGCTTCTCACGCGGCAGGTCGGTGATGCCACCTTGAACAAACCCGCGCTTGATAAACCAATGTGAAGTACGCGTGGTCAGGACAAACAGGCGCTTGGCCCCGCTGGCGCGGGCACGCGATTCCATGTGGCGCAGCAAAATCTCGCCTTCGCCCGAGCCTTGCCAGCCTGGATGCACAATCAGGCAAGCCATTTCTGCCATGTTCTCATTCGGGAACAGGTGCAGGGCGGCACAGCCGTAAATCACGCCGTCATGTTCCAGCACGGTGAAGTTCTCGACATCGCGCTCGATGACGCTGCGCGGGCGCGGCACCAGTGTGCCATCGGCTTCCAGCGGTTCGATGAGGCTCAGAATGGCGCCCACATCGTCGATGTTGGCCGGACGCAGGTCGTCCAGCGTGTCTTCGACCACCATGGTGCCCACGCCATCGTGAGTGAAGATTTCCAGCAATACGCTGCCATCGAGCGAGAAGGGCACCAAATGGGCGCGAGCCACGCCGCGCTTGACCGCCAGCGAGGCATATTGAAGGAACGAGGCCGTGTCCTCATCAAGTTTGCCGTCTCCCAGCAGGGCATCCGCGTCTACGCGTGCCAACTCGGTGTCGACAGTGCCGTCTTCATTGAGCACGCCAGGCGAACTGGACAGGAAAATCAGCTTCTCGGCACGTAGGGCAACAGCCGCACTGGTGGCAAGGTCTTCCATGGCCAGATTGAAGGCATCGCCGGTAGGCGAAAAGCCCAAGGGCGACAGCAATACGACTGAAGAGCCTTTTTCAATGGCGAACTTCAGGGCCTCGACGTCAAGTTTGCGCACCAGGCCCGTGTGCTTGTAATCCACACCGTCCAGCACACCTGTAGGGCGAGCCGTCACGAAATTGCCAGAAATTACCCGGATATGGGCATGAGACATCGGCGTGTTTGGCAGCCCCTGGCTGAAGGCGGCCTCGATATCCAGACGAATCTCGCCTGCCGCTTCCTTTGCACATTCCAGGGCGGCGGCGTCGGTGGGCGCCAAGCCGCGGTCGAATTGCTGGGTAAAACCCTTCAGGCGCAACTGCTCGTTGACCTGGGGGCGCGAACCGTGAACCAGTACCAGGCGAATGCCCAGGGACGACAGCAGGGACAAATCCTGCACCAACGCATTCAGGGCGCCGGCCTGGACGAGCTCGCCGCCAAACGCCACCACAAAGGTCTTGCCTCGGAATGCATGCACATACGGTGCCACCTCTCGGAACCATCGGACAAATTGAGCGGGGGCGAATTCTGGGGCTTCGAGGGCGGAGACGGTTTCTGGTTCCAGGTCGGGCATGATGGGTGGAGGTATTCCTGAGGGTAGGGATAAGCGCGGCATCGTGCCGCGCCCCAGCGCCGCAATCTTGCGGCGTGGCGAAATTATATGGCCGTCGGGGCAGGGTGCAGGGTCGAAATCGAGGGTTATTTGGTGTCGAAATCATCCGATTTGACTGGGTAAGCCCGCCCATGCCCGCCACAAATTTATAATGCCCGCCTAACCGGATGATCCTACATGCCTGAATCAACAAGCCCGCCCCTGCGCGCGGCCTCGCCCGCACGACGGACCGAGCCGCGTCCCGAGCGGTCTATTCCCGCCATTACCTACCCCGAAGACCTGCCCGTCAGTGCGCGGCGCGAGGAAATCGCGCGTGCCATCGCCGCGCATCAGGTAGTGATTGTCAGTGGCGAGACGGGTTCGGGAAAAACCACCCAGTTGCCCAAAATCTGCCTGGAACTGGGCCGAGGCCGCAAGCTGATGATTGGCCACACCCAGCCACGTCGACTCGCGGCTACCTCCGTTGCCAAGCGCATTGCGGATGAGCTCAAGACGCCTTTGGGCGAAATCGTGGGCTATCAGGTCCGATTTAACGACCGCACGGGGCCGAATGCGTCCATCAAACTGATGACCGACGGTATTTTGCTGGCGGAGTCGCAGCGTGATCCTCTATTGCGCCGCTACGACACCATCATCATCGACGAGGCGCACGAGCGCAGCCTGAACATCGATTTCCTGCTGGGCTACCTCAAGCAATTGCTGCCGCGTCGCCCGGATCTGAAAGTCATTATTACCTCGGCCACGATTGATGCTGACCGATTTTCACGGCATTTCGGGGCCTCGGAAGACAAGCCAGCACCCGTCATCGAAGTGTCGGGCCGTTTGTACCCGGTTGACGTGCGATACCGGCCGGTGCGAGAAGAGTTGCCCGAAGGCGAGACGCCTGCGCCGGTCAAGCCCGCGCGAGAACGCAGCACGGGTGACGAAGAACGTGACCTTATCGAGGCCATTGTTGACGCCGTGGATGAGTGCGCGCGTCATGGCCCGGGCGATGTGCTGGTCTTTTTGCCGGGTGAACGAGAAATCCGGGAGTCTGCCGAGGCACTGCGCAAGCGCCATCCGGCCGGCACCGAGGTGCTGCCGCTGTTTGCGCGTCTGTCGCAAGCGGAGCAGGAACAGATTTTTCACCCGCGCGGAAACGCTCGCCGCATTGTTTTGGCGACCAATGTGGCCGAAACCTCGCTGACGGTGCCGGGTATCCGTTTTGTGGTGGATAGCGGCCTGGCGCGTATCAAACGGTATTCGTGGCGCAACAAGGTCGAGCAACTGCGCATCGAGCCCATCAGCCGCGCCTCGGCCAACCAACGGGCTGGCCGTTGCGGCCGCTTGGGACCCGGCCTGTGCATCCGCTTGTATGACGAGCTGGATTTCAACAACCGAGCGGCGTTCACCGACCCGGAAGTGCTGCGCTCGTCATTGGCCTCCGTTATTTTGCGGATGAAGTCGCTCAAACTCGACGACATCGAACAGTTTCCTTTCGTAGAAGCCCCTCCAGGCCGGGCGGTGGCCGATGGCTATCACCTGCTGCAGGAATTGGGCGCTATCGAACTGGCCAGCGCCTCGGAAGATGACGACGCCACAGACGCCACCCGCACGGGGGCGTCGTTTGTGCTGACCCACACCGGGCACGAATTGGCCAAGCTGCCTGTTGACCCGCGCATTGGTCGGATGATTCTGGCGGCACGCGAGCATCAGTGTCTGTCCGAGATGCTGATCATTGCCTCAGCCTTGTCGGTCCAGGACCCCCGCGATCGCCCCATGCAAGAGCGTGACGCCGCCGAGTTGGCGCATGCGAAATTCGCCGACGATAAATCTGAGTTCATCGCCTTTCTGAAACTTTGGCGCTGGTACGGCGAGCAGGTTCAGCACAAAGCGTCGCAGCGCAAGCTTGTGGCCCTTCTCCGCCAGAACTTCCTCTCGCCCATTCGGCTGCGTGAGTGGCACGACGTCCATACTCAACTGGCCGCGCTGGTGGGCGAGCAAGGCTGGCGCCTCAACCAGAGTGAAGCCACCTACGAACAGTTGCACCTGGCTTTGTTGTCTGGGCTATTAGGCAATATTGGTTTTAAAAGCGACGAGGGCGGGCATTACCAGGGCGCGCGTGAAATCCGTTTTCATATTCATCCGGGTTCGCGACTGGTTAAAAAGGCTGGGCGCTGGATCGTGGCTGGCGAGCTAATGGAGACCACGCGCCTGTATGCCCGCTGCGTCGCGCGTATCGAACCCGTCTGGCTGGAGCGCGTGGCGGCCCATTTGATCCGAAAAAATTGGTCGGACCCACGTTGGGAGAAAAAGGCCGGGCAAGTGGTGGCGAACGAGCGAGCCACTTTGTATGGCTTGACCATCTATACCGGACGGCGTGTGCACTATGGGCGAGTCAACCCCAGCCACGCCAGAGAGCTCTTTATTCGTCAGGCACTCGTGCCCGGCGACATCGATACACGCCTGGCGTTTGTGGCACACAATCGCAAGCTCATTGCAGGCATTGAAAAACTGGAGCATCAGGCGCGACGGCCAGACATTCTGGTCGACGATGAACTGATTTACGCGTTTTACGAGCGTCAGTTGCCGCCTGACATGTCTCAGACAACGACGCTGGAAAAGTGGGTAAACGGTCTGGACAAGGCCACCGCAGCCAAGCTGATGCTCACGCGTGATGAACTCATGCGTCATGAAGCCGCAGGCGTCACCACCGATGTATTCCCGAAGAAAGTGGAGTGGCAAGGCGTTGTCATGCCGCTGGACTATCACTTCGAACCCGGGTCCGCGCGCGACGGCGTCACCTTGTCGGTGCCGTTGTTCGCGTTGAATCAGATCGACCCTGACCGTTGCGAGTGGCTGGTACCGGGCATGCTGAAGGAGAAGGTCCTTTTGCTGCTCAAGTCCTTGCCCCAAAAGCTGCGTCGTCATTGCGTGCCCTTGCCGGACTACGCTGCGGGTTTCTACGAGCGCTGGTTCGATCGTCTGGCTGACCCGGGCGCAGGCTTGCTTGACTCCATCATCGCGGATATGTGGGATCAGGTGCAGGTTCGTCCCGTGCAGGGCGACTTCAAACTGGAGACCTTGCCTGCGCATTTGTTCATGAATTTCCGCGTGGTTGACGAACACGGCCGCATGTTGGCGACCGGGCGCAATCTGGCGCAACTGAAGGCGGAGTTCGGCAAGCAGGCGCAAGTTACGTTCCAGCAACTGGCGGCGCGTGACTCGAATGTGGCGCAAGCGTTGGCTCATGAAAACCTGACGACCTGGTCCTTCGGCCCCTTGCCGGAAATCATGGAAATCAAGCGCGGCGGACAGTCGGTTATTGGCTACCCGGCCCTGGTTGACCGTGGCACGCATTGTGATCTGGACGTATTTGATGACCAGGATGATGCGCGCAAGCAGCATCGTGCCGGCTTGCTCAAACTATTCCGACTGGGTCTGCGCGAGCAAGTGAAGTTCCTCGAAAAGAACCTTACCGACCTCACCAAGATGAGCATGTACTACATGACCCTGGGCACGCAGGAGGAATTGCGCGACCAGATTATCGATTGTGCGTTGGGTCAGGCTTGTCTTTATGATCCATGGCCGGTCAACGAGGCACAATTCGAAGCCCGTCGCACAGACGGGAAAGGTCGTCTGGGTTTGCTCGCCCAAGAGGTGGCACGTCTGGCCCACACGGTGCTCGTTGAATACGGCGCGCTGCAACGCAAGCTTCCTCAAGCCAAGCCGCATCCGTTGGCCTATGCCGACCTGCAACAGCAGATCAGCGCGCTTATGCCCAAATGGTTCATTCGCGACACGCCCGCGGCACAGCTTGCACACTATCCGCGCTATCTGAAAGCGGCAGTGGCACGCATCGACAAACTGCGCGCCGATCCCGGACGAGACGCCAAGCTTGTCGCTGAAATGGCTCCGTTGCTCACTCAGTATCAACGAGCGCGTGTGGCACTTAAAGGTGCAGCAGACCCGCGTCTGGACGAGTTCCGCTGGTTGCTCGAAGAGTTGCGTGTCGCGCTCTTCGCTCAAGAGCTGCGTACGCCCATGCCGGTTTCTGTGAAACGCTTGATGAAAGCTTGGGAGTCGTTGAAAAGATAGCGGTTTTCGTTAAATTCTCTGTCTTTTCATGGCTATCCGGGGCGGCTTTTCGACGCGCTCCGGATAGACAAAATTTCGGTTTGCTTTCATCGAAATCTTGTTCAGACTAGCGTCATCTGGATATGCTCCAATTCGCGGGCCTTCCAGCCGTTCTACGGGCCTACGCTGCCATGTTCGAGCTCTCAAACAGACACTCTCGCCAGTCCTTTCCGTCGGTTCAATCACCGAATCGTTGGGACTGGGCACTCTTGCCACTCGTGCTTGGCATTCTGGCCGTCATGGCTTACGGCGCCTCACAAATGAGCCATCCGTTCGCTCTTGGCGACGAGCTGCCCATTTCGCTGGACCCGATCTATCTGCCGTACTACCTCTTGCGCACGATTTTGCGCATGTTTACGGCGCTGGCGTTCTCATTGGTCTTCAGCTTCGTTTTTGCAGCCATCGCTGCAAAATACCGAACCGCCGAAAAAGCCATGATTCCCATGCTGGATATTCTGCAATCGGTGCCCATTCTCGGGTTTCAAGCGATTGCCATCGCGCCCTTTATCGCCCTGTTTCCCGGTAACTTGCTGGGTGTCGAATGTGCTGCGATTTTTGCGATATTCACTTCGCAAGCCTGGAATATGGCGTTCAGTCTGTACCAGTCCATGCACACCGTCCCGCCCGAGTTGCATGAAGCAGCGCGCGTCTTTCGTCTTTCAAGTTGGCAACGCTTCTGGCGGCTGGAGTTGCCGTTTGCCACCCCTGGTCTGCTCTGGAACATGATGATGTCCATGTCGGGCGGCTGGTTCTTTCTGGTGGCGGCGGAAGCCATTTCCGTCGCGGGCCAGGATATCAAGCTGCCAGGCATCGGTTCCTATATTGCCGTGGCCATCGAGCAAGAGAACGGTCGCGCCATTGCCTGGGCCATTGGCGCGATGATGGCTGGCATCCTGCTGTACGACCAATTGTTTTTCCGCCCATTATTGGCCTGGGCGGACAAGTTTCGCTTCGAAGAGTCCCAAGGCGACACCGCCCAGCAGTCATGGCTGCTTGACTGGACGCGCCGCAGCCGTTGGATGCAGGGTCTGAGCAATTTGTTCTGGCGCCAGATGCGGCGCGCGTTGGGCTGGTTTAGTGTGCGTTACGACGGCACTTCTGTGCGTGCACGCGTCAAGGCGCCGGATGCCCGTTGGACGCGAGTGTGGGAGGCCTTCCTGGCGGCAGGTGCCCTGTTGGCTACCTATAAGCTGGTGGATTTTGTGCATGCCGAAGTCGGCTGGGGCGAGGTCTTGCATGTGGTGTTTCTGGGCTCCATCACCTTGCTGCGGGTCATGCTCCTGATTGGGCTTGCCTCATTGTTCTGGGTGCCGGTAGCCGTATGGATCGGCTTGCGCCCGAAGTACTCCCAGCGTGTGCAAGCTGTCGCCCAATTTCTGGCCGCGTTTCCGGTCAACTTGATGTTCCCCATCGTGGTTTTTCTCATGGTGAGTCTGAAGCTCAGCCCGAATATCTGGCTCAGCCCGCTCATGGTGTTCGGCACGCAGTGGTACATCTTGTTTAACGTGGTGGCGGGGGCGTCCACCATCCCGAACGAATTGCGCTTGGCAGCAGACAACCTCGGATTGAAGGGCTGGCTGCGCTGGCGCCGCGTCTACCTGCCCGCTGTTTTTCCAAGCTTTATTACGGGTGCCATTACCGCAAGCGGCGGTTCCTGGAACGCCAGCATCGTGGCCGAATATGTCACGTGGGGAAAAACCTCGCTGGTGGCAGATGGTTTGGGCAGTTACATCAAACAAATGACCGAAGCGGGAGATTTCCACCGCATTGCGCTGGGCGTGGGCGTCATGTGTGTCTTTGTCATGCTGTTGAATCGCTTTTTCTGGCGCAAGCTGTACTTGTTGGCCGAAGACCGCGGCCGCTAGGGGTGAACATGAATCAGAACGTCTTGATCGAACTGCACGATGTCGGCAAGTCGTTTCGCGGAACCGATGGCACGGCGCGCAATGTACTTGAACATGTCGATTTCAGCCTGAAAGAAGGCGAGATTGTCGGACTGCTGGGTAAGTCCGGATCTGGAAAGTCGACGTTGCTGCGCATCATGGCAGGACTCGTGAATGCCGATCACGGCACGGTTTCCTATCGCGGGCAGCCCATCTATGGCCCGGCGGCAGGCATTGCCATGGTCTTCCAGTCGTTTGCCCTGTTTCCTTGGCTCACGGCCCAGCAAAACGTTGAACTGGGTCTGGAGGCCCAAGGCGTCTCGCCCGCCGAGCGAGCTCGCCGCGCCGACGCCATGCTGGATCTGATCGGCCTGGGCGGGTTTGGGGGGGCGCTTCCGCGCGAGCTATCGGGCGGTATGCGCCAACGCGTGGGCATCGCGCGCGCATTGGTCATGAGCCCAGACGTATTACTGATGGACGAAGCGTTCTCGGCGCTTGATGTCCTTACCGGTGAAACGCTACGTGACGACATGCTTGAGTTGTGGGAAGAAAGCCGCATTGCCACGAAAGGCATTCTCATCGTCTCTCACAACATTGAAGAGGCTGTGATGATGGCGGATCGCATCATCATTTTCTCCAGCGATCCGGGTCGTATTCGCTCAGAGATTCGCATAGATATCCCCCGGCCGCGCAACGCTGACTCGCACGAAGTGCGTGCCCTGGTGGATGAAGTCTACGGACTCATGACAATGCGGCCAGCCCACGATGTGCCAACACCACGCCAGCAAGGCCTGGGATATCGCTTTCCGCAAACCGAAGTCGAGCGTATGGAAGGTGTGTTGGATGTCTTGGCCGACGGGCCATTCCATGGGCGGGCAGACTTGCCCAAACTGGCAGAAGAAGCCGAAATATCTGACGACGATCTACTCCCGGCCTGCGAGGCCCTGGGGCTTTTCGGACTGGCGCAGATCGAGCGTGGCGATATCTTCCTGACCCCCTTGGGCCACCGGTACGTGCAAGCCGACCAGTCGCAAAAACAGGTGATCTTCGGACGCCAACTGCTGGCACACGTGCCGTTGGCGGCGCATATCCGCCACAGTCTGGAGCAAGAGGCTAGTGGCGCCATTCCCGAAAAGAACTTTCTGGATTCGCTCGAAGAGTATCTCAAACCAGAAGAGGCGATCCGCGTGATGAAGATTGCCGTGGAGTGGGGGCGCTACGGGGAAATTTATGGGTATGACTATCACACAGGCTTACTCACGCTGCCCGAGCGGGCGGTGAGTTAATGGTGTGAGAGAGTGGGCGCAGGGTGAGCGTCAAACGTTCACCCTGCACGGGCATTACAGGGCGAAAAAGCCTGCAATCACCAACAGAATCAGACCGTACTTGGTGGCCTTGTAGGCCTTGCGGTTCCAGGCTTTGAACTTTTTGCGTTTTTGGTCGATAACCCAGTGCGCGTGCGTAAGCTTGTTGATGGCGCCGGTTTTATCGCCGCTGTCATTCGGCGAGGCCGCCGCCGACATGAATACACGCCCGAACCACTTGTTGAAGGCTTCGGCCCAGCGCCATTTCAGTGGACGCTCCACATCGCAGAACAAGATGATGCGATTGGCTTCGCTCTTGTTATAGGCCTCGTGCACGTAGGTTTCATCAAACACCACGCTTTGTCCGTCGCGCCAGCTATACGTTTCACCATCAACAATAATGTGGCAGGCATCGTCGTTTGGTGTGACCAGACCCAGGTGATAGCGCAATGACCCGGCAAACGGATCACGGTGCGGATTGAGTTTGCCGCCGGGCGGCAACTCGGCAAACATGGCAGCCTTGATGTTCGGCAAGGTCTTCAAGAGGGCCACCGTCTTGGGGCACAGCTCTTCTGCTGACGGGTGACGCGCGTCATACCACTTCAGGTAGAAACGCTTCCAGCCGTACTTGAAGAAGGAATTAAAGCCAATATCATTGTGCGAATCGGCCGCCTTGATGCGGCGCAATTCGGCCATCTGCATGGCTTCGTCGCGAATCATTTCCCAGTTGTCATCCAGTGCCTTCAGCTCAGGAATTTGCTGGGTATTGAGGTAGGGCGTAGTGGGCACGCGCGAACTCAACACCATGAAGGCATTTATTGGGGCCAGAAGGGAGGAGTGGTCCAGCATCTGACGACCAAGGGGCAAGCGAACCCGGCCCCGGAAGTGGGCGAACAGGATGGACGCCAGCCAAATGCCTGGAATCAACCATTTCATATTGAAATCTCGTTCTGCTGTGATGTAGCAATGTGGGCCATATTGTCCCATAGCTGTTTTATAACGCTAGCGGCTTCGACGCTCATGAGGCGTGCTTGTTCCCGACTAGGTACAATTCTGCCTATGTCCGAAGCCGTAACAAACCCGTCCCCCTTTGTCCACTTGCGCGTTCACTCCGAGTTCTCGGTCGTGGACGGCATTGTGCGTATTCCTGCGCTCATCAAGAGGGCGGTCAAGCTTGGCCAGCCTGCGGTGGCGCTTACTGATCTGTCCAATCTGTTCGGGCTGATCAAATTTTACAAAGGTGCCCGCAGCGCAGGCATCAAGCCCATCGCCGGGTGTGATCTCTGGGTTACCAACGATGACGATCGCGAGAAGCCATTCAGGCTCTTGCTGCTGGTGCGCAATCACCAGGGCTATCTCAATCTGTGCGAATTGCTGGCCAAGGCGTTCCTGACCAATCAGGTGAAAGGGCACGCGGAAATCCGCCGCGAATGGTTGCAGGGTCTGGACGGCTTGATTGTTCTCTCGGGCGGCCGTGCCGGCGATGTCGGGCAAGCGTTGGACGCCGGTAATGCCGTATCCGCCTTGGCAATTGCGCGTGAATGGGCGCAACTCTTTCCTGGATCGTTTTACATAGAGCTGCAGCGCGCCGGATTCGATGGCGACGAGGCCTATACCCAGGCGGCGATGCGATTGGCTGCCGAAGCCGGGTTACCCGTAGTGGCCACTCACCCGGTGCAGTTCCTCGACGAACACGAGTTTCAGGCGCATGAAGCTCGGGTGTGCATCTCCGACGGCGAAATTCTGGCTAATCCGCGCCGCGTGCGCCGCTTCACCCGAGAGCAATATCTGCTCAGCGCTGAAGAGATGGCGCGCAAGTTCGCCGACGTGCCATCGGCGTTGGCCAATACGGCCGAAATTGCCAAGCGCTGCAACCTGACGCTGGTGTTGGGCAAGCCGCGCTTACCGGATTTCCCCACACCCGAAGGCGTCACGCTGGATGATTACCTGGTTCAATTGTCTGAAGAGGGCCTGGAAAAGCGTATGCATTTCCTGTTCCCCCTCGACGCCGAACGAGAAGCCAAGCGCGAGCAGTACTACGAGCGTTTGCGCTGGGAATGCAAAACCATCATCCAGATGGGCTTTCCTGGCTACTTCCTCATCGTGCAAGACTTCATCAACTGGGGAAAAAATAATGGCGTGCCGGTGGGCCCAGGACGGGGCTCCGGTGCGGGTTCGCTCGTGGCCTATGCCTTGGGCATTACTGACCTTGACCCGATTCGATACGACTTGCTGTTCGAGCGATTCCTGAATCCTGAGCGGGTCTCCATGCCTGACTTCGATATCGATTTCTGTCAGGACAACCGCGAACGTGTCATTGAATACGTCAAGGAAAAATACGGTCGGGCGGCCGTCAGCCAGATTGCCACCTTCGGTACCTTGGGCGCGAAAGCCGTGGTCCGCGATGCGGGTCGGGTGCTCGACATGCCCTACATGTTTTGCGATGGCCTTTCAAAGCTGATCCCGTTTAACCCGGCAGATCCCTGGACGCTGGAGCGCACCCTTAGAGATGAGCCTGCTTTCAAAGAGCGCTACGAACAGGAAGAAGAAGTTCGGGCTCTGGTTGATCTGGCCCGTCCGCTGGAAGGCCTGACACGAAATATTGGTATGCATGCTGGTGGCGTCTTGATTGCCCCGGGCAAGCTCACCGACTTCTGCCCGCTGTATTGCCAGCCTGGGCAAGAAAACAGCGCGGTCTCGCAATTCGATAAAGACGACGTTGAGGCCGCCGGGCTGGTCAAATTCGACTTTCTTGGCTTGCGAAACCTGACGATTCTGGATTGGGCTGTGCGCTACGTGCGCCGCTTCAACGAAGACAAGCGCGAATTCGACGTCATGGCACTCGAGCTGGACGATCCGGCCGCCTACAAAATTCTGTGCGACGCCAACACTACCGCCGTATTCCAGCTGGAATCGCGCGGAATGAAAGAGCTGCTGAAAAAACTGCGGCCAAGCACGTTTGAAGACATCATCGCCATGCTGGCCCTGTACCGTCCGGGCCCGCTGGAATCCGGCATGGTGGACGATTTCGTGAATCGTAAGCACGGCCGCGCCTCGGTGGATTACTTCCACCCAGACCTGGAAGGCACCCTGAAAAGCACCTACGGGGTCATCGTCTACCAGGAACAGGTGATGTTGATCTCGCAGATTATCGGAGGCTACTCACTGGGTGGCGCCGATCTCCTGCGCCGTGCGATGGGTAAGAAAAATGCCGAGGAAATGGCCAAGCATCGGGAGCTCTTTGAAAAGGGCGCCGAGGGCAAAGGGCATGACCCCAAGCTTGCGGTCAAACTGTTTGACCTGATGGAGAAGTTCGCCGGCTACGGATTCAACAAATCCCACTCGGCAGCTTATGCCCTGATTGCCTACCATACGGCTTGGTTAAAGGCCTATCACCCCACGGAATTCCTGGCCGCAACGATGTCCTCCGATATGGATGACACCGACAAAGTGCAGATTTTCTGCCGCGATGCGCAAGACAACGGCGTGGAGGTCCTGCCGCCCGACGTGAATTTCTCGGTCTACCGATTTGAACCGGTCGCTGATAAACACACCGAGAACGGCAAGCCGCCGCGCACCATGCGTTATGGCTTGGGTGCCGTTAAAGGCACAGGGCAAGGCGCGGTGGAAGACATCATGCGCGCGCGCAAAGAAGGTGGCCCTTTCCAGAATTTGTTCGACTTCTGCCGACGCGTCAGCAAACAGTCCGTGAACCGTCGCACCGTCGAGGCACTGATCAAAGCGGGCGCATTCGATACCATCGAGCCCAATCGGGCTGCCATGCTCGCTTCGGTGCCAACGGCCATGGAAGCGGCAGAACAGGCGGCACGCAGCGCCAATCAGTCCTCCTTGTTTGGTGACGACAGCGGCGATGTCATTGCGGGCGAATTGGCCAAAGTGGCGCCTTGGGGTCTGCATAAGCGCCTGACTGAAGAAAAAGCCGCTCTCGGCTATTACTTCAGTGGCCATTTGTTTGATGCCTGGCGTGATGAAGTGCGGCGTATTGTCCCCATGCAATTGGTACGGCTTGAGCCACAACGCGACCTGCAATGGATGTGCGGCGTGTTGGCAGGCGTGCGCACCATGATGACTCGACGCGGCAAAATGGTATTTGCGGTGCTCGATGACGGCACGGCCCAAGTGGAAATCTCGGTCTTTAACGAGCTCTTCGAGAAACACCGCAATCGCTTGCGTGAAGATCAGCTCATTATCGTGCAGGGCAAAGTCACCAACGATGAGTATTCGGGTGGCATGCGCATTGTGGCCGAACAAATGTACGACCTGCAATTGGCGCGTGAAGCACGAGCCAAATCCTTGCGGGTCAAACTCAACGGTGCTGCAGACGCAACGCGCTTGCACCAGATGCTCAATCCATTTCGCGCCGAACCTGAGAACGGTATTCCTGGCGTGCCAGTCGATATCGTCTACACCAAAGACAACTTCCTGTGCACCGTTCGCTTGGGTGAAGAGTGGCGTGTCCGCATGGCCGACACCTTGCTTGAGAACCTAACAAAATGGGCCAAGCCCGATGGCGTCGAGGTTACCTATTGATGCAGCCCTTGCGTATTGTTCATTCTGAAGCGGCGACCAGCTTTGGGGGCCAGGAAGGCCGCATATTCAAGGAAATGACCGCCATGCGCGCGCGTGGCCACGATGTCCAGGCCATTTGTCAGCCCCAGGCGTTGCTCACAGCTCGACTGCGTGAGGCGGGTTTCACCGTTCATACGCTGGAGATGGATGGCCCACTGAATTACATCAAAGGCGTCCTCAAAATCCGTAGCATTTTGCGCGCAGGCCGCTTTGACGTGCTCAATACGCATAGTCGACGCGACACCGTCATTGCGGCGGCTGCTGCGCGTCTGGCCGGCACACCCCTGATTGTGCGCACGCGCCATCTGTCAAATAAAGTGGGCTCGTTGTGGTCGTATACGCGCTTGCCCCATCGCGTCACGACGGTCAGTGATCACGTGCGCCAGCATCTCATTGACCGCGGTGTGCCTGCTGAACACATCGCCACGGTCTATTCGCCCATCGTGCTGCCTGAGCCGGTAGAACACTCCACCTTGCGAGGGGAACTGGGCCTGGCTGAAGACGACATCGTCGTGGGTTGTGTTGCGGTCATGCGGGCTACCAAGGGCCATAAAGATCTCATCGATGCCATTGCTCCCCTGATGGCCAGTCGGCCAGCCCTGCACTTGGTATTCATCGGCGGCGGCTCGCCTGTATTCGAGCAAACCCAGGCCTATATTGCAGAGCTCGGTTTGCAGACGCGCATCCATCTGATGGGCACGCGTCGAGACGTACCTAACCTATTGGCAGGCTGCGATCTTTTCGCGCTCGCGACGCAGCAAGAAGCATCCGGCACGGTGTATGTCGAGGCAGAAGCCAGTGGCTTGCCGGTCATCGGCACCGATGTCGGGGGCGTGTCTGAAATGATGCGCAATGGCGAAACCGGCATTCTCGTGCCGCCCAAAGACCCGGTTGCCTTGCGCGCTGCGCTGGAGCGCCTGATCGACGATCCGGAACTGCGTCATCGTATGGGGCAGGCAGGACGCCGCATGGTGTGGGAAGAGGGCGTGTTCTCCACGGAGCGCCTGGCCGAAACCACCGAAGCAATTTACCGAAAATGGTTGGCGGAGCGTCGCGCATGAGCAATGCCCCCAATGTTCCCGTGCTGATGTACCACCACGTCACGCCGGCTGGTGGGATGATCGCCGCCACGCCTGAGGTGTTCGAGGAACAGATCGCGCGCCTTGCGCGGGCGGGCTATGCCTCGCTCACCGCGGCGCAGTTTTCCGCCTACCAGGCCGGCGCATCCGTTCCTGAAAAATCCGTACTCATCACGTTTGACGATGGCTATTTGAATAATTGGGTCTACGCACATCCCGTGCTCAAGCGCCATGGCATGCATGCGGTGTTGTTCATCATCACCGGCTGGATCGGCGACGGGCCGGTTCGTGCGCACGCGGATCAGGGCAGTGCCGTGCCCGCCACGCCTGATCACAATCAATGCAAGCAACTTATCGCCGAAGGTCGCACTGACGACGTCATGTTGCGTTGGAGCGAAATCGAAGCCATGCAGGAAGCGGGCACCTTCGAGTTTCATTCCCATACCCATACGCACACGCGCTGGGACAAAACCTGTGGTCCGGATGTCGCCGCCAAACGTGAACACATCGCGCAGGAACTGAGCGACTCCAAGGCGGCATTGATCAGCCATCTCGGTAGCGTCAGTGACCATCTCTGCTGGCCCCAAGGCTATTTCGATGCCGATTACATACATGCTGCGCACGCCGCAGGTTTTCGCCATCTTTACACCACGGATCCCTTCGGCCAGAACGTGCCGGGGTCCGATCCGGACCATATTTTTCGGTTTGCCGTGCGTAACCAGGGCGGCGGGTGGTTGAACCGGCGGATCTGGCTGTCGCGCGATCCCTTCTGGGGCCCGCGCTATCACGCATGGAAAGCCTGGAAAAAACGCATGAGGAGTCGGGCGTGAAGCTGTCGGTCATCATCATTACCAAAAACGAAGCGGCCAATATTGCCGAGTGCCTGAAATCAGTGTCCTTTGCGGACGAGTTCATTGTGGTGGACTCTGGCAGCACGGACGGAACCGTTGAATTGGCGCGAGCGCTTGGGGCCGTGGTGGAAGTTACGCCGGATTGGCCCGGCTTCGGTCCGCAGAAAAACCGTGCCTTGGACTTGGTAACGGGCGATTGGGTGCTTTCTATCGATGCAGACGAGCGCGTCACGCCGGAGCTTGCCCAGGAAATTCGGGCCGTCATGGCCGCGCCGGCAGCAGACACCTACGAAATCGCCCGTCTTTCCAATTTCTGCGGCCGCGACATTCGCCATAGCGGCTGGTGGCCCGATTACGTGCTGCGTCTATTCAAGCGCGGCACAGCCCGATTTACGGATTCGGCGGTGCATGAGCGTGTCGTACCCACGAACGGCGAGCCACTGAAGCTACGTGGCTACTTCCTGCACTTCCCCTACGACAATCTTGATGCCCTCGTCACCAAGATCAACCGCTATTCCTCTGATGCGGCAGCCATGATGTACGCCAAAGGAAAACGCGCCTCCGTGTTTGGCGCTTTGGGTCACAGCTTCTGGACCTTCGTGCGTATCTACCTGATTCGGCGTGGTTTCCTCGATGGGCGCCATGGGCTGGTGCTGGCCGTAACAGCCGCCTCCGGCAGCTTCTTCCGCTACTCGAAGTTGATGTTCCTGGCAGACAAGCACAAGTGAAAATTCTTTATACGAACTTCCACGCCAACAATGGCGGTGGGCATGTCACCTACATCATCAATTTGGCGCGCGCGCTGTCCAAGGCGCATCAAATTACGGTGGCCGCACCCGCTAGCAGTCGCCTCTATCGCTATGCAAAAGCGGTTCCCGGCGTCACCGTCGTAGAGATGCGCTACACGACCCGGCCTTCGTCCTGGTTCAAAGACCGTGCCGATTTGCGCCGACTCATCAAACAGGGCCAATTTGACATCATTCATGCCAATGGCTCGGCGGATCATAAGCAAGTCATGCTGGCCACGCTTGGCATGTGGCGTCGTCCACGCATCATCTTCACCAAGCACAACGACCATGCTGTGACCAGTTTTGGGCACAAACTGCGGGTTGCTCTAGCCACCGACCATTCCATCGCCGTCAGTGACTACGTGCACGGCTTGTTGGACAATTCCGTCTATCGACGTCGCCCCATCACGACCGTGCGTCACGGCATCGATACCGAATTCTTCAACCCGGCGCCACCGGCCAGCCTGGACAAACTGCGCGAGATATTCTTCGGATCCGAATGGTACGGAAAGCTATTGCTGGGTAGTGCCGGCGGCACCGACTACGACAAGGGCTGGCTCGACTTGGTAGCGGCTGTGGCCGCTTTGCCTGTACGAGACCGTCAACGCATCCGGGTGCTGGTCGCGGGCGATCCACCCAACGAAGCCAAGTTGGCTAAAGTGCGCGAGTTGGGCATGGAAAGCCAACTGATTTTTCCGGGCTTGCTCGACGACGTTCGCGCGGCGCTGGCTTCGTGCCATGTGGGTTTTGTGCTCTCGTATCGTGAAGCGCTGTCCTTTGCGTGCCGCGAAATGATGGCACTAGGACTCCCCGCTCTGGTCAGCAACGCGGGTGGTTTGCCCGAAAACGTGCTTAATGACGAAAACGGCTGGATAGTCCCGGTGCGCGATATTCCTGCCATCACGGAAAAACTGCGTTTTATGCTGGACAACCCGGAACAGGTACGGGCCATGGGGCTGCGCGCGCGAGAAACCAGCGTACGGGACTTCAACCTCAATACCTTTGCCGCCGCTACGCTGGACGTCTACCAGCGCACCTTGGCCGCGCGTTGAAACCCCTGGCCGTGTCACGCTGACGTGGCCATGCGCGGGTTTCATCGGGCCTGCCTCTATAATTCCGCCATCATGTATATACCCATCCTCATGTATCACCAGATCGGCGACCCGGCTCCTAGCGGCACGCCGTATCGCGGCCTGACCGTTCACCCGGATAGCTTCGCCCGTCAAATGCGCTGGATGCGTCGACTGGGCTATCGAGGCTTGTCCATGCGTGACGTCATGCCTTATATCCGTGGTGAGCAACAAGGCAAAGTATTTGGCATTACCTTTGATGACGGCTACCGCAACGTGCATGACAACGCCATGCCGATTCTGAGCGAGCTGGGCTTCACCGCCACCAATTATTTCGTGGCTCATCAATTCGACGGCGGCAACGTCTGGGATTTGCAAAAAGGCATCCCGTTCTCGCCGCTGATGACCATCTCGGAAATGCGGGCTTGGGCCAAGGCGGGCAATGAAGTCGGATCTCATACGCTGGATCACGTCCATTTGCCCGAACTCTCGCCAGAAGAAGCGCGGCGCCAGATCGTCGAATCTAAAACGGTACTTGAGCAAGTCCTGGGCGAGGCGGTAACGGCATTCTGCTATCCCTACGGCGATCATGGCCCCGAGCACCGCGTCATGGTGCGCGAAGCTGGCTATGACAATGCCACCTTGACGATGCGTGGCGTAGCCTCTGCTGCCGACGACCCCTACGGTTTGCCACGTGTCACCGTCTCACGTTCGACCCATATCCTTCGATTCTTGCAAAAGTGCCTGACCCGATATGAAGACAGTCGTCGCAAGCGATAAGCGGCGGCTGCGCATTGCCCTCCTGGTTGATCGTTTCGGCAATCGCTTCGGTGGGGCTGAGGCCTACGGCGTCGAATTGATGCGCGTGCTGGGCCAGCATCACGATATTTCCGTCGTGGCGCGAGATTTCGATAGCGATCTTCCCTTCACCTATCTCCCCGTGAATTTTCCCGCTGGCTTACCCAGCTGGATGCGGGTGCTGTATTTCGCCTGGAAGGCGGATCGGCTGACGCGTGGCCAGTTCGACATCGTTCATTCTCATATGAATGGCTGGGCGGGTGAAATTCAAGTCATGCACGTAACGCCTGTGCGGTACAACCGACTGACTCGCGTGAATCCCCTCAAACGCCTGGCGGCATGGCTAAGCCCACGGCTGGCCACCTATTTGCTGCTTGAGAAGTCGCGTGTGCGCGCGGCGGCAGATCGTCGTGTGGTGGCCGTCTCTGGCTTGATTGTTGATCAGCTGCGCGCCAGCTATGGTCCCGATCTGCCGGTAGTTACCATTGCTCCCGGCGTGAAATTGCCGGCACCCGCAGATGCCTCTCGACGAACCGCCACGCGTACGCAACTTGGTTGGCAAGACGGCACCGTGGGTTGCTTGCTGGTCGCACGCAACCCTCTGCGCAAAGGCTTGCCTGCGTTGTTAGAGGCGCTGGTGCACCTGCCCGAACGGTACAAACTGCTGGTCGTGGGCGCAGACGCTGCCACGCGAGCTCGGGTGAACGAAGCCACCGCGGTGAGCGCCAGAGTTTCCTTGATCGACCCAACCCCCGATGTCGCGCCGTACTACGAAGCCGCCGACATCTATGCCCATCCCACCTTGAACGATAGCTACGGCATGGCGCCCTTGGAAGCCATGTCGCACGGTTTGCCCGTCGTGGTCAGTTCACCGGCCTATTGTGGTTTCGCGCAGTACCTGCGCGCCGATGTCGATGCCTTAATCCTCGCCGATCCACGCGATGGGCAGGCTTTGGCAAAAGCCCTGGCTCAGATTGGCGACAACCCCAGCCTGCAAGCGACCTTGCGTGTCAACGGTTTGGCCATGGCGCAAGCCCAAAGCTGGGAAGCTGTGGCCGGCCGATACGAAGCGTTGTACCAAGACGTGCTGCAAGCACGCGAAGGCAGCTTAGAGCAGGGTAGAGGGTAAACGGCGGGGCAAAAACGCCTGGAACGGGTGCGTGTTAATTCGTGGGCGCTGTGGCGCGCTCCAAATCGCCTAGCCAGGCGATTGCATAGAGGCGATCCGTGCCGCACATGTCCAACGCTGGTTGCAATCCGCCACAGAAATCTGGCCGTGTCGGGCTGCCAAAAATGGCGCAACGCATGTCGGCTAGTAATTGCACACAGGGCACACCCGCCGGCTTGCCATTCGGCATGCCGGGAATAGGGCGGGTAATGGAAGGCGCAATACAACACGCCCCGCAACCTGCCCGACATTCCAGCGCGGCAGTCATGCCTACACCCACCCGCGTAACCAATAGACAAACAGGCCGGCGTATTCCTTGATGATGGAACGGCTTGCGTCAAAGGCTCGCTGGTTCGGCAGCCAGGGCGAAATTGATCCGTCTGGAGGCAGCACAATTTGCGGCGGTGCGGGCGCGGCCAAAGCGACCACCCCTTGCTTGGAAAACGCAGCCATGGCGCGTGGCATGTGCAGCGCCGACGTCACCAGCAGAATCTTGCCTATGCCATTGGCTTTCAGCTCATCTTCGGTCAGCGCCGCGTTCTCATAGGTATTGCGACTGGAGTTCTCCAGAATCAGTGCATTCTCCGGCACGCCTTGCTGGCGTATGGAGTGGGCCATGCCCTTTGCTTCGCTGACATCGCCTTCTAAAGCGCCACCCGACAACAGCACTTTGGGCGCACGTTGCGCCAAATACAACTGAGCTGCGGTATCAATGCGCACCACAGCAGTTTCTTTGTCGTAGGGTTGGAACCAGTTGGCCCGTCCGTTGGCGGTGTTGCCGCCCAGAACCACAATCGCGTCAGCGGTTGGCAGTTGTTCAGGCGGCAAGTGCGGGTACTGGTTCTCAAGGCGACCGCCAAGCCACACCGAAGTGGCTGGCAATGACCACGCCAGCGCCCAGACCAGGCCAGTTGCCGCGATGGCCGCTCCCGTCTTGCGCAGGCGGAATAGCCCAAGGACCAGACCAAGCACGACCAGGGTCACGCACAGGTTGTAAGGAATAATCAGGTTGGTGAGGAAACTGGAAATAGCCATATCAAACAATCCGTTTACTGCATCGAATCGAGCAGCGCGAACGTTTCGCGCTCTACCTCTTCGGCCGTCGGCCAAGCATCTTCTGCGCCCATGCACACCGCTTGAGGTGACCACGGACCCGTACGCCCCTGGCGTGTGACGCCAAAAAGCGTCAATTGCCGGGCTGCTGCGGCGGCGGCCACGTGTGACACCCCGGAGTCATTGCATACGACCAAAGCAGCTTTCGCCGTTAAGGCCGCAAATGCACCCAGAGACAGGGGAGGCAACAACCTTGCCGTAGGCGCATTGTGCACTGCCTCATCCGTTTCTGCAGGAGGAGGGCACATTACCACGGTATATCCACGTGCTTGTAACGAGCGCGTAAGCTTATCGAAGCCAGGCCAGACTTTGATCTTGCCCTTATGCAGGCCAATGGCCGTAGGGGCGATCAGCACAAATTGGCGTGGTTCCAGTCCCGCTGCCCTCAAGGCATCAAGCGCCGCCAGCTCGTGTGCCGCCGAAATCGGCAAATTCAATGTGGGTCCGGGTTGTTCGTTGCCCGCCGGTAAACCCCATTTCATCAGCGCTGCCCGGGTGAGGTAGTGCCAGGACTGAACCGCGTGCAAACTCTCGTCTGGTTTGGCAATTGGCCAGCGCAGCAAGAGGCTGCGCCCGTCATCGCGGTAACCGGCACTCGGGAGGCCGGCCAAGCGGAATACAGCGGCGCTGGACAGTGAATCTGGCAGTACCAGGCCTCTTGCCCTTCGGGCTTGCGCACCGAGTGCCTGGCGGTGTGCGCCGACTGCGCGGCGATCTTCCAACACCTTGCCGCGCATTGGGATGAAATCGCGCTTTGGCACGCCATCGAGAAGGTCACGCGCCCAGGGGCGCGCGCAGATCACCAGCGGGACACCGGTATCGTTCAACGTCTTCAAACTGGGCAAACTCATGCAAACATCACCCACCCAGTTGGGCAATCGAACGTACAGACAACTAATCTCGGACATGGAAGAGCGCATCAGGCGCAGTAGGGATTTGGAAGGGGCAGCTTAGCTCGGGAGGTCGGTTTGGTCGCACCGACGGTACAATCCCGAGCACAATTGTATAAAAGCGAGTGATTCCTTGAATTCTGCCGCACGCACCGCGCCAGCTGGCTCACAACCAGTAAAAACTGAACTATGGCGGCGGATCTACAGCCGGATCGGTTCCTATTGGAAGGGACTGCTGGTTTCCTTCTTGCTGATGGCAGGGGCCGCGGCTACACAGCCGACGCTCGCCATCATTATGAAGCCCTTGCTCGACAACGGCTTCTCCGGCAACAAACCTTACTACGTCTGGCTCATTCCGCTGGCAGTCGTCGGGCTGATCTTCCTGCGTGGTGTCTGCAATTTCTTCAGCGACTATCTATTAGCCTGGGTGGCGAATAATGTGTTGCTTGGCATGCGACGCGACATGTTCGAGCGCCTCCTGGGTATGCCGGACGCAGAGTTCAAGCGCGGCGACACCGGTCGCCTGCTGAACCGCTTCACCATTGATGCAGGCAACGTCACCGGTTACGCCACCGACGTCATCACCGTGCTCGTGCGTGAAACCCTTGTGGTCATCGCCCTTATCTGCGTCCTGCTGTACATGTCATGGGTGCTCACGCTGATCATCCTCATTATGCTGCCGGTCTCGGTGCTGATTGCGCGCGCCTTCACGAACCGCCTGCGCAAGATCAATCGCGACACGGTCAACATGAACGCCGAACTCACCCGCGTGGTCGGTGAAGGCATTGATGGTCAGCGCGTTATCAAGCTGTTTGATGGTTATGAGGTCGAGCGCAAGCGCTTTGATTTCGTCAGCTCGCGCCTGCGTCGGTTCGCCATGCGTTCGGCCACGGCAGACGCCGCGATGACGCCGCTCACCCAGGTTTGTATCTCCATTTCCGTGGGTGCCGTGATCGCCGTGGCTCTGAGCCAGGCAAATCATGGTGCCCTGACCGTAGGCAGTTTTGCCTCGTTCATGGCAGCGCTGGCTCAAATCTTCGACCCCATCAAGCGTCTCACAAACGTCGCTGGCCGCATGCAGCGCATGCTCGTGTCGGCTGAAAGCGTCTTCACCCTTATTGACCAGGATTCCGAAGTGGATACCGGCAAAACGGTGTTGCCGGAGCCCGTACGCGGTAAGGTCGAATTCCGGAATGTAAGCCACCGTTTTCCCGATGCAGATCGCGACACCGTCAATGGCGTGACGTTCACCGTTGAACCGGGTCAAACCGTTGCGCTGGTCGGCCGCTCCGGCAGTGGCAAGACGACGCTCGTCAATATGCTGCCTCGCTTTGTTCTGGCCGACTCTGGCGTCATCCTCATTGACGACGTGCCAATCGAAGAAATTACGCTGCGCAGCCTGCGTTCGCACCTGTCGCTGGTCAGCCAGGATGTTGTGCTGTTTGACGACACCATTGCGGCCAACGTCGGTTATGGCGCATTGGGCCAGGCCACAGACCAGCAAGTCCGCGACGCGCTGGCGGCAGCCAATTTGCTGGAATTCGTGGAAGGCTTGCCCCAAGGCATTAAAACGATGGTGGGCGAGAATGCGGCACGCTTGTCTGGCGGCCAGCGTCAGCGTCTTGCCATTGCTCGCGCCCTGATCAAGAACGCACCCATTCTGATTCTGGACGAAGCCACCTCTGCGCTCGATAACGAGTCCGAACGTCTGGTTCAGGCATCGCTTGAGCGGTTGATGAAGGGGCGTACCACGCTTGTCATCGCGCATCGTCTGTCCACCGTGCAAAACGCAGATCGAATCATCGTGCTTGATGACGGAAAAATCGTCGAAATCGGGCCCCACGCCGAACTGCTTGCCTCTGGTGGTTTGTACGCGTCGCTCTATAACATGCAGTTCCGCGAAGACTGATAAGCGCGCCGTCCTTCCGGGCGGAGTTCTGCCAGGCAGAAAGCACGACGCCAAGCTCACACGCTCTCGTGTCAGCTTGGCGTTTTAGTTTGCTTTCCTGCGATTGGCGGGCGTGCTTTGCAATTACTTGATTGCCGCCAGGGAATTTAGTCGGACAATGGCCTAGGCTGGCGCTCGGCGTCAGGCTCTGCATTTAACGAGGAATCTGGTCATGTCCCTGCCAACCCAAGGCAATGAGCTGCTCAACGTCGTGGCGCTCCTTGGTGCCGCTGTTGTCGCAGTGCCCATTTTTAAACGGCTTGGCCTGGGCTCCGTGCTGGGCTACCTCGCCGCCGGATTGGTCATCGGCCCTTTTGGATTGGGTTGGTTCTCAGACTCACAATCCATTTTGCATATCGCCGAACTCGGCGTGGTCATGTTTCTCTTCATTATCGGCCTGGAAATGCAGCCGTCCAGGTTATGGCGACTGCGCGGCGAGATTTTCGGATTGGGTGTAGCGCAAGTTTTGGTATGCGGCGCTCTGCTGACGGTCGTCGGTGTATTGGCGGGCCTTGCGCTGGCTCCTGCATTTATTGCGGCCATGGGTTTTGTCTTGTCCTCCACCGCGATCGTCATGCAGATTCTGGAAGAGCGTGACGAAACGGCCAGTGCGCAAGGTCAGCGCATCGTTTCCATCCTGCTGCTCGAAGATCTCGCCATCGTGCCGCTTCTGGCCCTGGTCGCGCTGCTGGCGCCAGCGAGTCGTGGCGGAGATCATGGCAATGCGTGGCTTCAGGCCGCTATTGCTCTCGGTTGTGTCCTGGCGCTGATCGCGGCGGGTCGGTGGCTCTTGAATCCCTTATTTCGCTTGCTCGCAGCGGCCCGCGCCCGGGAAGTGCTTACTGCGGCTGCGTTGTTAGTCGTGCTTGGTGCGGCATTACTGATGGAGCTTGGCGGCCTGTCCATGGCAATGGGCGCGTTTATTGCTGGGGTGATGCTGTCAGAGTCTACCTTTCGGCATCAGTTGGAAGCGGAGATCGAGCCGTTTCGCGGCATCTTGCTTGGCTTGTTTTTTTTGGGCGTCGGCATGTCGCTCAACCTGGAGGCAGTTGGCCGTGAATGGCCGCTCATCTTGTTGGGTGTCGTGCTTTTCATGGGCGTTAAGTCTATTGGGGTCTATCTGGTTGCCAGGCTCTTGCGTGCCTCTCACTCTGAAGCCATGACCCGGGCTGCAATGCTGGCTCAGGGCGGAGAGTTCGCCTTTGTGCTGTACGGCGCAGCTGCAACTGCGGGCTTGTTCGATGCGCATCTGGCAGCGGTGCTTATAGCCATCGTTATTATTTCCATGGCTCTCACGCCCTTATGTGTGCTCGCCTTGAAGTGGCTGCTGAAAAAGCCGGTGGCTTCCATGGAAGGTGTCGATGTCGCCAAAGACCTGGATGGCTGTGCATTAATCGTGGGATTTGGTCGCTTTGGCCAGGTTGTCACCCAAGCCATGCTGGCACGTGGCATGAACGTGTCAATACTTGATATCGATACCGACTCTATTCGGGCAGCCAGCCAGTGGGGGGTAAAGGTCTATTACGGCGACGGCACCCGCATAGACATGTTGCGCACGGCTGGCGCGGGAACGGCCAAGGCGATTCTCATCTGTATCGATAATCCGCAAGCTATCAATCATATGGTTCAAATCATCAAGTCCGAGTTTCCGCTGACCCAAATCGTCGTGCGTGCTTACGACCGCATTCACGCCTTGGCCCTGGCAAAACAAGGGGTAGATTTTCAGGTCCGTGAAACGGTGGAGTCTGCCTTGCTCTTCGGAGAGGCGGCACTGAAAGCGGTGGGGGTGCCTCCCAACGAGGCCGCAGACGTCATCGCCGACGTCCGCAAGCGCGATAGTGATCGATTAGCCCTGGAAATGGCAGGTGGTTTATTCGCTGGACGGGCGCTTCTTTACAGCAATATGGCTATCCAAAAAGACGAGAAAACCACTTTTGACGACGAATAAGCGACGTTTTGCTACTGAAGTCGCGTTATTTGCAAAGCTTGATCATTCATTGCACCTCTTGCCGCAGTTGCTGCGGTAGAGTCTCGCGAGGTACTGCGCCCACCGGGGCGACCTAACCAGGAGGCGCATATGACACACACAGATAAAATCTCGCCAGCGTTTCCGGCCGGGGGAATTGAGCTCGCCCGGCGTCAGGCTCAGGCTTTGAACTGTGGCTTCTCGCCCGCTGCCATGAGGGCCCTTGGCGCCAACATGGGAGTGGCAGGTCTCAGTTGGGCAATTGGAACGCAGCGAGAAACTGGCAAAGCACGCGGCGCAGGCGCGTTCCCCTTCAGAATCGGTGCTGCTGCGTCTGCGTAGATGCCCACGTTGCCGGCCCGCAGGCAACGGGCAATCGTGACGCTGAGGGCGCGCCGCGGAACGTAATCGTGGGAAAGGATGCGCCGTAGCAACAGCAGAGTGGTTGAATAAGCTTAAGTGTCTGAATGTCACGTTCTGTGACGTATAGTGCATCTAATTCTCATTCCACTACCTGCTTCGTCGTCCCCCATCATGCATTGCATCAAGACCGTTGAGCGCCATCGGTCAATATTTTTGGCATCACTCGCGCTCTATTTCTTGGTGCTTTGGCCGATTCTTCGTGCAGATCGGTTTTATATCGATGATCTCGGACGCTCATTGTCAGGCTATCTTGGTTGGGGCAAAGACGGACGTCCTCTATCCAATGTCGTGATGGAAGTCTTGAATCTAGGGACGCCGCTGACAGACCTGTCCCCACTGCCGCAACTGCTTTGTTTGGCGATTTTTGCGTACCTCGCGGTGGCCGTGGCGAAGCGCTTCGACATTCCTGGCGTCTGGCGGGCACCGTTGATTGTGGCGCCTATGATCGCAAGCCCATTCTTCTTAGAGAATCTTTCCTACAAATTCGACTCACTCACGATGAGTCTGGCGGTCGGATTCGCGGCAATGACCGTGCTTGCCATTCCGTACCGCGGTGTTCGTCTGTTGCTAGGCGCAATGGCGTTGATCGCCAGCTTATGTCTGTACCAGCCGGCCTTCAATGTCTTCCTGATCTTCTGCATAGCCGAGGTGACTTTCGCGCAGATGCAGCAAGCTCGGCTGAGCGTGATTGGAAGATTGATCGGGGTCCGTTTGTTGCAGGCGGTCTTGGCACTCGGTACGTACAAACTGATAGCGGCCAATGGTGTGCGCGGTGAGTACGCGTCCCGTCATGCCGAAATGAGCGGTGTGCCTGGCCTATTGGAGACACTGAGTCGAAATCTTTCCGCTTATGCCTCATACGTCATGGGTGGGCTCGCTTCTCCGTTTGGCTATTCGCTTCTCGCTATTCTTGGTCTAGGCCTGTTGCTGACCGCGCTGATAGCAGTTCGCTATGTCATCAAAACATACGGAACCTTGGGAGTGCCAGGTAGAACCGCGACCATCATTGCGGCAATCTTGCTTCCTCTGCTCTTGGCAGTCGCTGTCTGGGGGCCGATGCTCGCATTGTCAGCGCCGGTGTTGGTGCCTCGCGTCATGGTGGGCGTGGGTGCCTTAGCTACGGTTGCCCTCCTTCTATTTGCCACGCTAGTGAGTCGTTCCAAACTCCCCGGCAAGTGGCAAACAGCGGTAGTGGGTATTCCTGTTTACAGCTTGATCGCGTTTGCCAGTGTGTATGGCAACACCCTTGGGCTACAGAAAGAATACGAACAACGAATCTCCGCGCAGATCACCGACGACCTGAGCGAATTGCAAGCAACTGACGGAGTCGTGCGCTACCTATTGCAAGGCCATGCTGATCGGCCCGCCGTGGCGCTTCACAACATTCGAAAATTTCCCTTATTGACGGCACTCGTGCCAGTGCATTTAACGGAAGGTTGGGGATGGGCAGGGGAGCAGCTTCGCCACGCAGGCACCCGAATCTCATACTCGTTCGCGCCATACGGATTTGACGTCAAATCATCGGTGTGCGCACTGTCACCCGCGAAGGTGCGTAGTGCGTACCAGGCATATGTCGTCCGCGATGCGGTTGTTATCGTTTTTGGTAACGGAGCAATGGGTTGCAGCGAAGTAATGACGCGGCAAGTGCAGCTGGATTTCGCCGACTTGATGTAATGCTAGCTACCCGCCTAGCTACCAAGATCAAGCGTGCTTGTACGGTATGACGTGAGGTGTAGCCCCGGCTCTCAGAGGGTGCAGATGCCGGGCGCCGCCACAAACCTCAAACCAAAATAATGTCGTATTTCTCTTGGGTGTACGTGCTCTCCACTTCAAGCGACACCCGCTTGCCAATAAAATCACCCAGCATGGCCAGATGTTGGCTCTCTTCTTCCAGGAACAGATCCACGACATCTTGAGAGGCAAGAATACGGAATTCCTTTGGGTTGAATTGCCGCGCTTCGCGAAGAATTTCCCGCAAAATCTCATAGCAGACCGTTCGCGGCGTGCGCACATTGCCACGCGATTCGCACACGGGGCAGGGCTCGCATAATTGATGTGCAAGCGAATCGCGGGTTCGCTTGCGGGTCATCTCCACAAGGCCCAATTGGGTAAATCCATTGACGGTCATGCGGGTGCGGTCGCGCGACAAGGCTTTTTTCAGCTCAGCCAATACCGTATCGCGATGCCCCAGGTCTTCCATATCGATGAAGTCCAGAATCACAATGCCGCCTAGATTGCGCAGCCGCAATTGCCGGGCAATCGCTTGAGTGGCTTCCAGGTTCGTCTTGAAAATAGTGTCGTCAAAATTACGGCCACCGACGAATCCGCCGGTATTCACGTCAACCGTCGTAAGTGCCTCGGTTTGGTCGATGATCAGGTAGCCGCCAGATTTCAAGTCCACCCGTCGTGAGAGCGCGCGCGCGATCTCTTCATCGACATTGGCCATATCAAACAGGGGGCGCTCGCCGCTGTAGTGCTGAATGCGCTCCTGCACTGAAGGCGTGTATATGCGTGCCCATTCGAGCATGGCGGCAGTCGTTGTGCGTGAATCTACCAAAATGGAACCTGTGTGCGGACCCACAATATCGCGCAGCACACGTTGCGCCAAGGTCAGGTCCTGGTGCAATACGGTAGGCGCGGCCAAGCTGCGCGCCGCCACCTGCACCGTTGCCCATAACTTGCTTAAATAATCCAGGTCGGCACTGAGCTCTTCATCGGTGGCGCCCTCAGCCTGGGTGCGAACGATAAATCCGCCTTTCTCCTCAGGTGGCATCAGGGCTTGCAGACGCTCGCGCAACGCGGTGCGCTCCGCGTCCGAGTCAATTTTCTGCGAAATGCCAATATGGGGGTCGTGTGGCAGATACACCAGCATGCGCCCGGCGATGCTGATCTGGGTCGACAACCTTGCGCCCTTCGTGCCAAGCGGATCCTTGATGACCTGCACCATCAAGGTCTGTCCCTCAAATATTAGCTTCTCGATAGGCGTCGGGGGGACGCCTTGGCTGCGCTCGGCACGGTTCTCGCGAAGGTCCGCAATATGAATAAAGGCGGCGCGGTCCAGCCCGATCTCCACAAAAGCACTCTGCATGCCGGGCAGCACCCGCACCACTCGGCCCAAGTAAATATTCCCGACATGACCGCGCTGAATACTGCGTTCAACATGCAACTCCTGCACCACACCTTGTTCTACCAGGGCGACTCTGGTCTCAAACGGGGTAATGTTGATGAGGATATCTTCGCTCATAGCGGTAACAGATGGCATGGGTCAGACTTGTCCTGGAAAAAGCGGGCCGGCTGGCACCCCGCGGTGAGGCATGGGAGATGTGGCAAAGCAGATCATGTGCTGCGGGCGCTACGGTGAATACGTGGTGGTCAGCGGTGATCGCTCGTGAAGACCGCAGACCCGTTACACCGATAACAACAATTTCGCCAACAGTCGTAGAGCGAATAGTAAACGTAGCAGCATGCCCGGTCACAGACCCTCTGCATAGTCCCTCTTGTGCTGTTCTGCACTGCCCATCGGTATCCCACTATATATAGAGCAAGATCTCTTTCTATATATAGATACCGCACAAGTGGGCCTTCACCTCTATATATAGATAGGGCGGGCATGGTTAACATCGACCAGCACCAACGGCCGCTCGTGCTGCAGCGCTTCGTTTTTCATCGCGGCACTCCCATGACAAGTCAAAAATCTGTGCTATAGTCTCGTCCCTTCGCAGCCAAAGAAGTTTTTGGGTACGAGTAGGGTGAAAAGCCCAAGGCAAGAACAAGGGTTAAACCCCAAGGCAAGAACAACGGTTTCCCGGCAGCAGTTGAGCCGAGAGGCCGCCACCGAGGCACAGTGATGTGGCAGAAGTGGTTGTTGCATGGATTGGCGCAAATCAGGCAAAAGCCGTTTGCAATATCTGCAAAAATTGTGCTATAGTCTTGGGCTTGGCTGAAGAAATATACGAAGGGTTAACCCGGACGTGATTCAGCAGTCAGGGAGCGGTAACGCGATAGGTCTTTCAGATTGTCTTGTAAGTGGGTTGGCCAGAAGGTCACAAGCTTGAAGCGGTTTGGGCAGGCAGCAGGATGGGTTGCAAAACCCGATGCAAATCAGACGAAAGTCAGTTGCATAATCTGCAAAAATCGTGTTATAGTTCAAGGCTTGGCAGTTGCCGAAAAGTTAGGGTTAACCCTGAAGTTTCGACAGTTGCTAAGTAGGAGCCGAAAGGCTCCTTGGGGTGAGAATCCTGAAGAAGTGGCAAGGCAGTTTGGTGGTGCTTGAGTTTGCTAAGTAGTGAGTCGGTGTGGTGGGAAACCTCTGCGGGAATCACGAAAAACGAAAGTGACGCTGAGTTGACAAGCTTTAAAAACTCCTTCATAATCTCGTTCCTCTGCTCCACAAGAAGCGACGCGAAAGCGGCGCAGCGGTGGTGGCAGAAGCAGCAAGAAGTACCGAATACGCAGTACCGCTCTTTAACAATTAAACAACCGATAAGTGTGGGCGCTTGATGCGAG
>JBEBWV010000015.1:0-65946 GCA_040391965.1 Achromobacter deleyi
ACGTGTGCGCGGGCAATCTGACTGCGGTCAGTTACCCTGAATTTTCTTTACCAATGCTGTCGTCGAGCGCTCAAACTCGAAGGGTATCGCCACGGCGCGGCCGCCCCAGGTTTTGACCAGGGCAGTCTCAGGCAGTTTTTCCATGTCGTAGTCGCCACCTTTGACGATCAGGTCTGGCTTGAGTTCAGCGATAAGTTCACAAGGCGTATCTTCATGGAAGTGCGTCACGACAGACACACACCCCAGCGCGGCGAGCAAGGCGGCACGATCTTCCATGCGATTCAACGGACGCTCGCTGCCTTTACCTAAACGGCGCACTGACTCATCGGTATTTACGGCGACGATCAGCGTGGCACCTAGCTGCGCTGCCTGGTCAAGGTACGTGGCGTGGCCACGATGAAGAATGTCGAAAACACCATTAGTGAACACCAATGGACGCGGCAAACTGCCGCTGGCAACGGCAGCGACGCATTCGTCGCGGGATAACACTTTGGATTCGAATCGGGCGGCAGACATGCGCTGATTGTACGACGCCCGCCACGCGTTCACGCAGCGGGTCTGCGCAGCCTGCACACGCCGGTGCAGGCTACTTGACGCCGTCTACTCATGCTGGCTGATCACGGCACGCGATGTGCCGTGCAGCGGCGATCAATCAGGCACCAGCCAGAATGATCTTCTTGTCTTGCACGGGCACGAGCAACGCCGTCATTTCCTTGCGATAACGGTTCAAGTCCTTCACCGTGTCGAAGCTGCGATCGAGCAATTTGGACATGATATGCAAGATGCGGCTGGCGACTTTCTGCTCCCATTCGCCGTCAAAGCGAATTTGCGTATCCAACCAATGTTCGAGCCAGCCTGGTTCAGGCAAACGCGATTGCACGGTGTCATTCGGGAACAAACCCTTGTTCACGTGCAAATTGGTGGGGTGCAATGCCTGATGGGTGCGGTGGGCCGAAGCCATCAACACACCAATCTTGGAAAAGGCCATACGCGCTTGGTCGCTGGTCTGTTCACCGCGATCATGCAAGGCGCGGCGCATGTATTGCAAGTAAGCCCCAGCGTGACGCGCCTCGTCCTTGGCCACTGTTTTATAGATGGCCTTGATAACCGGCTCGGTGTGCCACTCGGCGGCACGGCGATACCAATGATTCAAGCGAATTTCGCCGCAGAAATGCAGCATCAAGGTTTCGAGCTCAGGCGCAGGGTCGAACTCGAAGCGAACCTTGTGCAGTTCTTCTTCTGTAGGCGCGAGGTCGGGGTAGAAACGGCGCAGGTATTCAATCAGCACCAACGAATGCTTCTGTTCTTCGAAAAACCAGACCGACATGAACGCGCTGAAATCGCTGTCGCCGCGATTATCTCGCAGGAACATTTCCGTGGCGGGCAGCGCGGCCCATTCGGTGATTGCGTTCATCTTGATCGTATGTGCCTGCTCATCGGTGAGCTTGCTGCGATCGAATTCGTCCCACGGAATATCGGACGCCATATTCCAGCGCACAGCTTCCATGGTCTTGAAGAGTTCAGGATAAAGCATGGTCTGCCCTTGTTTGTTCCCGCTAGTGGGGCTATAGAAATTAATGTGTGGCTCGCGAAAATCGCAGCCCGGGCGCGGCAAATACCCTCACCACGCTATTTTTCGGTCTACCCCACGACGAGATGATGACCGTTCCGTGAATAGAACATGACTGCCATCACCTTGAAGGGGTGCTTTCTACAGAGTCAGTGCCCATAACAGGACCCCCACAGCAACGGCAAGAACACCCACAAGAGCCATCAACACACGGTTGCCTTGTTCCTGCGCCCGCCGCAACTGAATCATTTCATTCAGTAAAGATGGGGTCAGATTCGGCCGATTCAAGTTGTCGTGAATCAGCCTGGGCAATGCAGGCAGCATTTGCGACCACTGCACCGCTTCTTTTGTAAAGCTCTGGCGCAATCCCTTCAAACCCACCCGGTCACGCATCCAGCGTTCCAGATATGGTTTGGCGGTCTTCCAAAGATCCAGGTCAGGATCAAGCTGTCGACCCAACCCTTCTACATTCAACAGCGTTTTTTGCAACAGCACTAACTGCGGCTGAATATCTACATTGAAACGGCGCGAGGTTTGAAATAGCCGGAGCAACACCTGCCCCAATGAGATTTCCGACAACGGCCGATCAAAATAAGGTTCACATACGGCGCGTACAGCGCCTTCGAGCTCTTCTTCACGCGTGTCGGCGGGTACCCAACCGGACTCGATATGCAATTGCGCCACACGGCGGTAATCACGATGGAAGAACGCCAGGAAATTCTGGGCCAGGTAATTCTTATCAAATTCTGACAACGAACCTACGATTCCGAAGTCCAGCGCAATGTAACGGCCCAGCGTTTCTTGTCGATCTGAGACATAGATATTACCCGGGTGCATGTCCGCATGGAAGAATCCATCGGTAAACACCTGACTGAAGAATATCTCTACGCCGCTGCGCGCCAAGGTCGGAATATCAATTCCGGCGGCACGAAGACGCTCCATCTGGCTTACCGGTATGCCGTACATGCGCTGCATCGTGAATACCGTGCTCGCTGTGTATTCCCAGATTACTTCGGGCACGATCAGCATGTCGGCGCGACCGGTTTCAGCACTGAAATTGCGACGCAACTGGCTGCAATTAGAGGCTTCACGCACCAGATCAAGTTCGTCGTGCAGATACTTATCAAACTCGGCCACAACTTCGCGCGGTTTCAAGCGGCGTCCGTCGGCCCCTAATTTTTCGATAATGCGCGCCACTATTTTCAGTAGTGACAAGTCCTTCTCAATGACATTGAGCATGCCAGGACGCAATACTTTTACAGCGACTTCGCGTCCGTCATGAAGCACGGCGAAGTGAACTTGCGCGATGGATGCAGAGGCGATCGGATCAACGTCAAATTGTGCAAACAGCTTGGCGGGCGGCGCCCCCAAGGCGGCCTCGATGCAAGCGGCTGCCTCAGCAGACGGAAACGGTGGCACCTGGTCTTGCAACATCGCCAATTCGTCGGCGATATCGGTGGGAATCAAATCACGCCGGGTAGAAAGCACCTGGCCAAATTTCACAAATATGGGGCCCAGAGCCTCCAGGGCCAGACGCAAGCGCATGCCCCGCGGCATCTTGGGGCGTGTGCCCAGACGAATGATGCGCAGCACACCGCTGGCCAAGGGGTGGTTCAAGCTGGACAGTACCAGCTCGTCCAGGCCGTAACGCAGCGACACCCCAATAATTCGGAACAAACGCAACAACGTGAACATGGATCAGGCGCCTCGTTTGGCGGCCAGCGCCATGATTCGCGCATTTAGCGCCGCGGTATGGCGTGCCAGGACATCTGCCTGGGTGTTGACGCTGGCGAGATCCTGACGCCATTGCTCCAACGCGGGCCGGCCGGCCAACATGCCGCTTTCTTCGGCAAGATACTCGGATATGTTCTGAGCCAGATGTTCGCCCGTGGTACGCGCACCAGTGACCAGCGCTCGCGCACTACCCACCAGCCTTGTTGCACCGATATCGCCCACGACCCGAGCCAAATCGTCTTCAGGATCCCAGCGTAGTTGCTTGGCAAGGTCAGCCACAACTTGCGCCAAAGCGGCGTCACCGGAAATGTGGGTGGCCTCGGCAACATCCGGTGCTTGCGCTCCCGGTATCAAGCTGGGCAAGCTCAGTTTTCCGGGCTCTACCGTTAGCGTGACATCTGGCACGATTGCCGAATCTGCCACGTCTGCCATTCCTTCGCTGTCGATGGTGAGGCTCAAGGTGAAACCACCGAGCGTCAGGCGCACCGTTTTACCCGCATGACGCGCCAGACGGTCGCGAGCCCATGCCTCGCGCTTTAACAAGGCATTCAATGCGCGTACAGCCAGCCGCGTAGGAGTGGGCAGGAACGAAAAAGGCAGCATGAATAATTTTTCAGCAGGCACGTTCAGGCGCGTTGCCGCAAAAAAGGGGTAATTCAGGAGTGTAACGGGTTAAATATGGGTGCGTTTTGACATTGCGCATGGAAAAACCGGCCCATGGGGGCCGGTTGGAGACAAACGCCTGACGGCGTATGCCAAAGCTCATGCACAAGCGAGAGATCAGAGGGGCCCGGAACGGGCCCGTCAAAGTGATCGGGCCGCCCGGAATTAGCTGGCGTATTCCACCGGAATTTGCTGAATACCGGCCAGCAACCAGCCGCCATTCGCCGGCTTGAACAGGTTCCACACCTCTTCGAAGCGGAAAGCTTCAGCACCCGGGGTCTCGCGCAGCATGCCGGAAAAGCGCACGCTTGCCAGGTGACCATCAGAGACGGTTTCAATGCCCAACAATTCAGCGTTCAACAAAACGACTTCGGTCTTGTTGGGTGCCGCGCCACGCTCAGCCAACTGCGGCTTGAGTTCGGTGATGAGGTCGTCGGTGAGGAAATCACGCAGGCCGTCGGTGACGCCGCTGTCCCAGAGTGCCTGGATGCGCACGAACTGCTCTTTGGCTTGCTGCAGGAAACGCGGCGTGTCGAAATCGCCCGGCACGAACCAGTTGTTGTCTGAGCCGACCTTGGGGATAGCATCAGCCACAGGCGCGGCAGAGGCCATTGAGGCGGCGACAGGGGCAGCAGCAGGCTGCGACACTTCGCGCCACAGCGGTTGCGCTGCCGGCTGTTCCGACTTCATGGCGCCGTTCATGCCATTAGCACCTTGCATGGCGGGGCGTGCACCGGCGCCGCGCAAGCGGCGAACGATGAACATGATGGCAAACACCACCAGACCAATCAGCAACATGCTGGACATGAATTCGGCGAGTGCGCCGCCCAGGCCCATGCTGGAAAGCAACGCGGCGATACCCAAGCCAGCAGCGATGCCGGCCAGAGGACCTAACCAACGCGACATGCCGCTCTTGGCGGCGGCGCCTGCCGTAGCAGCGCCTGCAGCGGCGGCCGGAGCGCGCGTGGCGCCAGCCGTGTTGGCGGCTGCCGCAGGCGGCGTGACGGCCTGACGTTGCTGCATGACATTACCGGATTGGCGGCCAACACTGCCACCACCACCAGCACGGCGGGCTTCAGCGTCAAATGACGCCGTTACCAGCGCTGCGCCGGAGACTGCAATAAGTGCCGCGGCGAAAAACCGGGCAAGACTCAATTTGGACATTGTTCGTTGCTCCTCGTACTCGCGCCGCAGCTGCCCCGTTGCAGTAGTGCCTTGCAGGCCGCAAATGCGGCCAGCGCGATTTACTTACATTAATCTGAATGGGTATAAGAATAACGGACAAGTGAATCGCCCACAAGTTCCGTGGAGAGACCAATTCGCAGCGAAATACCTCAGACCATTTCCGGGAACGCGCCGACCTTGGTGTCAGGCGGCGACGCGGCGTGGGAGGCCACGCCAGATCGTCGTCGGTTAAAACGGGGACACGTTGAGAGCCGGACTCAGCTCAAGCGAACACCTTCGTGCAGCGCGGCAATACCCGCAGTCAGGTTGAAGTACTGAACCCGATCCAGACCTGCCGTACGCAACATATCGGCCAGCGTCTCCTGGTCCGGGTGCATGCGGATGGATTCCGCCAGGTAGCGATAACTGGCTTCGTCGCTGGCAACCTTTTTGCCCAGCCACGGCAGCACGTTAAAGGAATACCAGTCGTAGGCGGGGGCCAGCGGCTTGGCAATTTTGGAAAATTCCAGCACCAGCAGCTTGCCACCCGGTTTAAGCACGCGGGTCATTTCGGCCAGGGCGCGATCTTTGTGGGTCATGTTGCGCAAGCCAAACGCCACGCTGACTCGGTCGAAGTAGCCCGACGGAAACGGCAGGTGTTCAGCGTCGCACACCGCGGTGGGGACCAGCAGACCGGAGTCTGTGAGGCGGTCGCGTCCAACACGCAGCATGGAATCATTGATATCTGTCAGCCAGACTTCGCCGGTGGGGCCGGCGCGTTTCGCGAAGGCACGCGCCAGGTCGCCTGTGCCGCCAGCGATATCAAGCACTTTCATGCCAGGGCGAATGGCAGCTCGCCCAATGGTGAATGCTTTCCAGACACGATGCAGCCCGGCTGACATGAAGTCATTCATCACGTCGTAGCGCGTGGCCACGGAATGAAAAACTTCAGCAACCTTGCGTGCCTTGTCGCCTTCCGCGACAGACTGGAAGCCAAAATGGGTGGTGTTGTCTGCGGAATCCGCAGATTTTTGCGGTTCAGAGGGGTTTTGCATAGTGAATTCCCGATGTATGGCCCAATGGTAGCCGATCGGACTATTGCGAAACGGATGCGTCGCAGTCACATACCTGAAATATTGCGGCCATACTATCGCAATGTTCGCGCCACTCCGGCGCCTGATGTGTGCCCAAATTGACTATGTCCAGCACTATCCTCGTTATCGAAGACGAACCTGCCATCCAGGAATTGATTGCCGTCAACTTGTCTTTCGCGGGGCACAAAGTGCTTCGTGCATTTGACGCCGATCAGGCCCAGACCTTGATTCGTGCCGAGTTGCCAGACCTCATTCTGCTCGACTGGATGTTGCCGGGCACGTCCGGCCTGGCTCTGGCCAAGAAACTGCGCAACGACGAACGCACCCGCGCCGTGCCGGTAATTATGCTTACCGCCAAAGGTTCTGAGCAGGACAAGGTTGACGGACTGGAAGCCGGTGCCGACGACTACATCACCAAGCCGTTCTCTCCCAAAGAGCTGATGGCGCGTATTAAAGCTGTGTTGCGCCGGCGCGCCCCGCAGCTCACCGACGACGTGATCGATGTCTGCGGACTGAAGCTTGACCCGGTCACGCACCGCTTGTCCGGCAACGGCCATTCACTGCAAATCGGGCCCACCGAATTCCGCTTGCTGCATTTCTTCATGACACACCCGGAGCGCGTGTTCTCGCGCTCGCAGTTGCTTGATCAGGTTTGGGGAGATCACGTTTTCGTGGAAGAGCGCACGGTGGATGTTCATATCCGTCGTTTGCGCAAGGCGCTTGAGCCCAGCGAACACGACTTGCATGTCGAAACAGTACGCGGCAGCGGGTATCGATTTACGGCACAAGTCCCGGCGCGGTAAAAACAGTCGCACGATGATCTGGCTTCGCACGCTTTTCCTGGTTTTTCTATGGGCGCTCGTCGCCTTGGTCGCGCATTGGCTCGTGGGCGAGCCGGCCGGATGGATTGTATTTTCGGCAGCACTTGCCGCCATGCTGCTCTGGCGCAGTTGGCGCCTGCATCTGGTGTCTCATTGGGCCAATCACCCGGAGACGGCCCCGCCCGCCTCCGTGGGCCCCTGGGACGATATTCTCGCCCCCCTATATCGTTACACCCGCGCTCGTGCTCGTGAAATGGTTGAAATGCGCGAGTCCATGCACGGCATGTTGGCGGCCGCGCAAGCGCTGCCTGATGGCGCCGTCACCCTGAATGAAGATTTCCAGATTGACTGGGCGAACCGCATGGCTCGCCAGCATCTGGGGCTGCGCCTCCCGGCGGATCGTGGGCAAAACCTGCTCAACTTGCTCCGATCCCCTGAATTTGTGGAGTACGCGCATCGCCCGAATTGGCCTGACCCCATCTTGGTTCGCCTGGGGCAGCAGGGCCAGGAACGGCTAATGATGATGCAACTCACGGCCTACGCCAGTAACCAGCGGCTCCTGATTAGCCGCGACGTGACACAAATAGAACGCCTGGAGACAACACGCAGGGACTTTGTGGCAAACGTGTCGCATGAGCTGCGCACGCCGCTGACCGTGCTGACGGGTTTTCTGGAGACGCTTCGAGATATGCCGGAAGATGCCTTGCCGCCCGCGCAGCGGGAGCAGTACATGGGCATGATGCATGAGCAGGCGCAACGCATGCAGGCCCTGGTTGAGGACTTGCTGACCTTGTCCACCCTGGAATCTTCTCCTGGCAGTGATCCGCGTGCCGTGAATATGAGCGCGCTGCTGCAAACGGCACGCCAGCAAGCTGAAGCACTGTCAGGCGGACGCCACGTACTCGTCTGGCACATTGATGAGTCGCTGGACGTGCTGGGCGCGGAGTCGGAGTTGGTATCCGCTGTCTCCAACTTGCTAACCAACGCCGTGCGTTACACCCCGGATGGGGGCACGATTACCGTTCGTTGGGAGCGTGAGCCCGATGGCGGCGCGCGTTATAGCGTGCAAGACACCGGCATCGGCATTCCCGCTCGTCACATTCCTCGGCTAACTGAACGCTTCTACCGCGTCGACCGCGGCCGCTCCCGCGCCGTAGGTGGCACCGGGCTTGGGTTGGCCATTACCAAGCACATTGCCATGCGCCATGATGCCGAGCTGGTGATCACCAGCGAACAAGGCAAAGGCAGCGTGTTCGCGCTACGCTTTCCGCCGGATCGTATCGCCATCGATATCGCCCCCTGATCATTGCAGGACAAGGCCCAAGGGGATGCGCCCAAGCATAGTGGGCGCATCCCCTTCTTCATGTCTGGGTGCCGGGGCGGCGTTACAGCGCATAATGCACGGCGTGAACGCTCACGCCTTTCCCGGTTTTCATCATGCGCATCCTGGTAATCGAAGACGAACCCAAACTTGCCGACTATCTCCACAAAGGGCTTTCCGAACAAAGCTATGTGGTGGATCTGGCGCGCGACGGCATCGACGGCCGCCATCTGGCCGTGGAAGGCGCCTACGATCTCATCGTGCTCGATGTCATGCTGCCAGGACTGGATGGGTTTGACGTACTGGCAGCCGTGCGAGCTGTGAAAGACACTCCTATTCTCATGCTGACTGCGCGCGATGCCGTTGAAGATCGCGTGCGTGGCCTGGAAGGCGGGGCGGACGATTATCTGGTGAAACCGTTTGCCTTTTCGGAACTGTTGGCACGTGTGCAAGCCTTGTTGCGCCGTGGTCGTTCGCAAGAACCCACCGTATTTCGACTGGCCGATCTGGAGCTCGATGTCGCCCGCCGCAAGGTGCTGCGCGATGGTCGCAGATTGGACCTGACCGCAAAAGAATTTGCACTGCTGACCTTGCTGCTACGTCGCCAGGGACAAGTCCTCTCACGCACCACGCTTGCCGAGCAAGTGTGGGACATGAACTTCGATAGCGACACAAACGTCATTGATGTCGCCGTGCGCCGTCTGCGGGGCAAACTGGACGATCCGTATCCCACCAAACTGCTGCACACCGTGCGCGGCATGGGCTATGTTCTGGAGTGGCGTCAGCCGTGAAGCGCGGGCGAATCAAGTCCATGCAGGCGCGCCTGACCTTATTGCTGGGCGCCATAGCCCTGGTGGTATCCAGCGTGGCCGGCGCCACGCTGTTCTGGGTACTCAAGCGTGAAGTGCAGCGTCAGGAGATTACTGAGGTCGCCGGCAAGCTGGAACTCATTGACCACTTGGTCGATATGCAAAGCAATGCACATGGTTTGCACAGTCTGGCCGCCACGTTTGATGGCATGCGCGCGGGGCATGGCAATCTTGGCATCTGGATTGTCGACGCCGACGGCAAGCTGGTTTATGGCGATGTGCTGCCCACACTTATCTCTGAGATGCCCGGCCAGGAAGTCCTGCTGGAAAATGCGGATGGTGCCCGCATGCGGGGCATTCGCATGGCCTTGAACGACCGTCTGTTGCCCGGTGCCACGATTACCGTAGCCGTCAGCACACGTGCCAGCTCGCAACTGCTTTACGTCTACGGCAGCGCCCTCTTGCTGATCTGCGTGCTTTGGGTGGGCATCACATTGATGCTGGCTGCATGGGCGATCCGGCGCACCGTGGCGCCTGCGAAGCGCCTGTCCGAACAAGCTGCGCGCATTCAACCCGATAATCTGGCGCTGCGCCTGCCGGTACAAGACACCGACCGTGAATTGCAGGATTTCGTGCTGTCGTTCAACCGCAGCCTCGACCGCCTGCAAGACGCCTATCAACAGATGGAAGGTTTTAATGCTGATGTCGCGCATGAACTGCGCACACCGCTCGCCACGCTGATCAATGGCACGCAGATCACGCTGTCGTCCAATCGTTCTGTGGACGAATTGCGCGACGCGCTGGCCTCGAACCTGGAAGTGCTGGAAGACCTGACGACGCTCGTGAATGACATGTTGTTCCTGGCGCGTGCAGACCGAGGCGAGCGAGCCGCCGACGTAACACCCGTGCGATTGGCTGACGAAGCGCAGCGGGTGGCTGAATATTACGAAGCCACGCTTGAAGAGCGTGGCGTGCGATTGCGCTGCGTGGGAGATGGCAGCGTGTCTGCCAACGCGGGATTGATCCGCCGGGCATTGGCCAACCTCATTTCCAATGCCATCAAGGCCACGCCTGAAGGCGGGGAGATCGTGCTGCGATGCACGATGCAAGACCACAGCGCACGCATCGAGGTGCACAACCCCGGACCACCCATCCCGGCGGCAGATCTGCCCCGTATTTTCGACAGATTCTTTCGCGCCGAACAGGCGCGCGCCCCGCGCAGCGAGGGCCATGGCCTCGGACTGGCGATTGTGCGCGCCATCGCCCGCATGCATGGCGGAGACGTGTACGCTATTTCAAATACCGAAGGCACTTGCGTGAGCTTGACCCTCAAGCGCTGAGCAACATTACAAGAAAGTAATGTTCAGGAAAGAATAGGGTCACCTCCTGACCGCTACTATCCACTGTGAAGCGATGTCGCACGCCGCCACACCTTTACTCTTTCGGAACACACGCCCATGACAACTTTTCTGCCACTACGCCGCCTGCTGCTTGCCGCCGTGCTGTGCGCGCCTGCGTTGACGCTGGCGCAAACCGGCACCCCTATTGAGGTCTGGAAAACGCCTACTTGCGGCTGCTGCGAGGACTGGATCAAGCATATGAAAGACAATGGTTTCGAGGTCAAGACACATGATGTCTCGGATACCTCCGCCATTCGTCGCAATGCTGGCATGGAGAACTACGGGTCCTGCCATACCGGCCTGGTAGGCGGCTATGCCATCGAAGGCCACGTCCCCGCCAGCGATGTCCGCCGCTTATTGCTCGAAAAGCCCACGGCTGCTGGCCTGTCCGCCCCCGGCATGCCAGTCGGGTCGCCCGGAATGGATGGCCCGGAGTACGGCGGGCGCAAACAAGCGCACGACATCGTCCTGGTATTAAAAGACGGTTCATCCACTGTGTTTCAGTCGTACCGATAGCGCCACCAGGATGATTCGCCACACCGCCACCGTGGGTTCTGGCGGTGTGCGCGACAAAGTGCGCCACAATAGGGTTAGCGTTTTCCCCACCCTTTCGATTGGCAGTCATGGCACAAATCGTCCTGTTCGAAAATATCCATCCGAGCGCTCGCGCCGTTTTTGAGGCAGCGGGTTATACCGATATCGTGAGCCACGCTTCGGCGCTCCCGCCTTCTGAGCTGCGCGAGGCCTTGCGTGGTGCGCAGGTGGCCGGGATTCGCTCCCGCACGCACCTGGATGCCGATCTGCTGTCTACCAACCCTGAGCTTCGCGTCGTGGGTTGCTTTTGCATTGGCACCAATCAGGTCGACCTGGATACCGCCATGCAGCGTGGCATGCCGGTATTTAACGCACCGTTCTCCAACACGCGCTCCGTCGCTGAGTTGGTGCTGGGCGAAGCTATTTTGCTTTTGCGCCGCATTCCCGAGAAAAATGCCCGCGTGCATTTGGGCCACTGGGACAAGTCCGCCTCCGGCGCGTTTGAAACCCGCGGCAAAACCTTGGGTATTGTGGGTTACGGCAATATCGGCTCGCAGATCAGCACCCTGGCCGAGAGCCTGGGCATGCGCGTGATATTCCACGATGTGGAAGCCAAACTGCCTCTGGGCAATGCCCGTGCAGCCGGCACCTTGACCGAACTGCTTGCGCAATCAGATGTCGTGACGCTGCACGTGCCGGGTGGGAAATCGACAGAAAACATCATGAATGCGCAGACACTGGCGCTCATGAAGCGCGGGTCGATTCTGATCAACGCCTCCCGCGGAACGGTAGTCGACATTGACGCATTGCACGCTGCGCTGGTGTCCCGCCATTTGGCTGGCGCCGCGCTGGACGTGTTCCCCACCGAACCTAAAGGCCCTGACGAGCCCTTGGCCAGCCCCTTGATTGGCCTGCCCAATGTGATTCTCACGCCTCACATTGGCGGCAGCACCCTGGAGTCTCAAGAGAATATCGGCCGGGAAGTCGCTGAGAAGCTTGTCCGCTTCATGCAGACGGGCACGACCAAGGGTGCCGTGAATTTCCCCGAGCTGCCCTTTCTTGAGCAAGCCGGCGACACACGCATCCTGCATGTGCACCGCAATGCGCCGGGCGCGCTCGGCACGCTGGACAACCTGATGGCACAGCACGGCTTGAACATTGTCAGCCAAACGCTGCAAACACGCGGTCAGATCGGCTACGTGATTACAGACGTAGAAGGCACAGTAAATGATGCGGTTATGAAGGCGCTGCGCGAGCATCCCATCACGGTGCGTTGCGACCGGTTGTAAAGACAGCTCAAAGACGCCCAGATTGGGGCGTTCGCTCGAAAAAAGTGGGTCTGACGTCAGTCAGACCCACTTTTTTTACAGCGGCCTATGTCTCCGATGCGACGTGATTCTATGCCGCAGCCGTCATCAGATAATCTGAAATTCTGCCTGGCACGCTGGTGCTGTCGAAGGGCATGCGCCCGATGATGCCGATTTCTCGATAGAAGGCGACCTCGCCCAAAGGCAACAGGCGCAGGCCCTCGGTGTTCATCTGTTGCGTGTGCGGCAAGAGCGCCACACCCAAACCGTGACGGACCATATTGGCAAGGGCTTCGATTTCATCGAGTTCGACCGCCTCGTGAACGGTAATGCGCTGTTTCTTCAGGAACATGTCTACGAGCCGCCCACCAAAAGACGCGCGGTCGTAACGAATGAAGGGTTGCGTGCCAAGGGCCTCGCGCCACGTCAGCTCGGCGGGCAAGGTGGCGGGCAGTGCCAGGACCACCGGTTCGCGCACCAGCGCTTGCCACCCTAACTCGGGCGGCAGTGCGAAGGGCGGACGGATCAGGACGGCCAGATCCAATTCACCAGCGTCAACCTGCCCCAACAACGACAACGACACGCCCGGGACAATGCGCACGCGTACTTCTGGAAAAGCAGCTCGAAAAGGCACCAAGGCGCGCACTAATAAATCTTGCTGAACAGAAGCAATGGCGCCGATGCGCAATGAGCCGCTTACATGACCTGCGCCGGCCATGTTCACCATGCGTGCGGCCATTGCGACAATTTCTTCCGCTTGCACCAGCATTTCACGGCCATGGGCGTTCAGAACGGCTGATCGGGCGCTTCGATCGAATAGCTCTACGCCCAGATAGGCTTCCAAGCGTTTGATCTGCGCGCTGACGGCGGATTGAGTGAGGCCCAGTTGAGCACCCGCGCCGGTGAAGGTGCCGTCACGCGCCACGGCGATGAAGGTTTTGAATTCTTTGATCAAGTGGCTTGAGAATCATTAATTTCGATGCTAAGAATCAAAAAATATCGTTTTTCAATCAAAAAAACAAGTCCTAAACTCGAATCTGAGCGCGTTTTACGCCTGTTGAGAACGCCCTGCCGGGATTAACGGTGAATAGTCGCAGCCGCGCAGCACTTGCCAACGGTACCGCCAGCCTATCGCCTCAGTGTTTTCCCCAGGGTAAATAGGTCCGCGCACGAGAAAATTGCCGCCATTTTGATTTAACCTTGCTTCATTCGGAGTTCACACATGACCACCCAAACTAATCTACCGCCGTTCCACCTGGCTTTCCCGGTTCGCGACTTGGCCGAAGCCCGCCACTTCTACGGCGAAGTGCTCGGCTGTCCGGAGGGCCGCAGCTCGCCCGAGTGGATCGATTTCAATTTCTATGGACACCAGATCGTCGCGCATTTGGCACCAGGTGAATGCGGCCACAACGCGACCAGCGCGGTAGATTCGCACAATGTTCCCGTGCGCCATTTTGGTGCCGTGCTGTCGATGGAACAGTGGGAAGACATGTCGAAAAAGCTCACCGATGTGGGCACCGAATTTGTCATCGAACCCTATATCCGCTTCAAGGGTGAAGTGGGTGAACAAGCCACCATGTTTTTCCTGGATCCGTCGGGCAATGCGCTCGAGTTCAAGGCATTCAAGAACATGGACTCGTTGTTCGCCAAGTAATCTCTTTTTTCAGGTTTCGTGCCGTTGACTGCATCAGCTTCTTCCTCCTCTTCGGCCGAACCCGCCTGGCGCATCGTGCCTCAGGGCGATCGCTGCCTTCTTGTCTCTTTTGGCGACGAGATTGACGCCACCGTTGGGCGTATCTGCCTCGCGGCGGCTCGCATCATTCGTGATGCGGGTATTGTCGGTGTGACGGATGTCGTACCGTCATTTGTCGCGGTCGCCGTGCATTACCGACCTGACGGCCATGGCCTCGGCCCCACCTATTCTCAGTTAGTGCAACGCATTGAGCAATTGCTGGCGCCCGGCATTCCGACTGACTCAGGTGCTTCGCGCGAAGTGGAAGTACCCGTTTGTTATGGCGGCGAACACGGCCCCGACCTCGAAGATGTCGCGCGGGCTGCAGGAATTACCCCCGCCGAAGTCATTGCGCTGCATAGTGACCCAACCTGTATGGTGTTCATGCTGGGCTTTGCGCCCGGCCACGCCTACCTCGGCGTTCATGATGAGCGTTTGAACTTGCCGCGACGGCCATCACCTCGCACCGCGGTGCCCATTGGCGCTGTCGCGATTGCGAACCGCCAGACCGTGATTTACCCGAATCGCCTGCCCGGTGGCTGGAACATTATCGGCACCACCCCTCTCACCATGTTTGATCCTGAACGCGACCCTGCCGCGTACCTGCAACCGGGGGATGTGGTGCGCTTTGTACCCATTAGCCCTGCCGAATTTACGCGTATCCAAGAGGGCCGTTCATGAGCATTTCCGTCATTAAGCCGGGCATGCTGTCGAGCTTTCAGGACCAGGGCCGCGAAGGTTTTCAACACCAGGGCATACCGGTAGCGGGTGCCATGGACGAGCGTGCTCACCGTCTGGCGAACCTGCTCGCTGGCAACGACCAGCCCTGCGCCACGCTCGAAATTACCCTGACGGGCCCCACACTGCGCTTTAACGCCGCCACCTGTTTTGCACTGGCAGGTGCCGACGTGGGTGCAACATTAAACGGCACAGACATCCCGAGCTATCGGCCGCTGATTGCGCGGGCAGGTGATGTATTGGCATTTGGTGCTCGCCCAGCCGTGGGTGTTCGCGCCTATCTGGCGGTGTATGGCGGATTTGCCTTGCCATCAGTTATGGGCAGCGAAACCACGTATTTGCGCAGCGGATTCGGCGGATATCACGGACGTGCCCTCAAAAAAGGCGATGAAATAGAGCTACGCCAAACGTTCCCCGCCAACACGGACCTGAGCGCGCTCCAACGTGCGCTGTGGAACATTCGCGTTTATCTCCCTGCCACCCTGGGCAGTAAGCCGCGCGCCACCATTCGTATGCTGCCGGGCGTGCACTGGACGGAGTTCTCGCAGGAAACTCGTGACCACTTTCTGCAGGCCGAATTCCAGATCAGCTCGCAATCAGATCGTATGGGATACCGCCTACAGGGTCCCACACTCAGCATGACGACGCCTCGGCAAATGTTGTCTGAGGCCGCCTGCTTCGGCACCGTGCAGGTTCCATCGGGCGGCGAGGCCATTATTCTGATGGCAGATCGGCAGACAACTGGCGGCTACCCAAAGATTGCGCAGATCGCCACGGTTGATCTGCCCGCGCTGGCGCAAGCGGCACCCGGCAAGACTCTACGCTTTCAGATGATTGAGCTGGATGAGGCACAACGCCTGGACAGCGAGCGTGAGCGCGCTTTCACCCAATTGCAGGATGCGCTGGCCCCGATGCGCGCACTGCTTGAACACCCCAAGGAGCTTCACGCATGAACGCCATCATTGATCTGAACTGCGACATGGGCGAGAGCTATGGCGCGTGGACCATGGGCCGCGACACCGAGGTCTTGCCGTTCGTGAGCTCGGCCAATATTGCCTGTGGCTTTCACGGTGGTGATCCGAGCACGATGCGCAAGACCGTTGCCGCTGCCATCAAGCATGGCGTAGCCATCGGTGCTCACCCCAGTCTGCAAGATCTGGCCGGGTTTGGCCGACGCGTCATTCAGATTACGCCGGATGAAGCCTATGACAGCGTGGTCTACCAAATTGGGGCGCTGGCGGGCGTGGCGGCATCGCAAGGGGCGCGTTTGCACCATGTGAAAGCGCATGGTGCCCTATACAACATGGCCGCCCGCGACGCAGCGCTGGCGCGTGCCATCTGTGAGGCCGTGCGCGACATCGACTCATCCTTGGTTCTGTATGGCCTGGCGGGTAGCAAGCTGATTGAGGCCGCACAGGCGGCTGGCCTGAAGGCGGCCAGCGAGGTATTCGCTGACCGCTCTTATCAGGACGATGGGTCACTGACGCCACGCAGCCAGGCAGGCGCGATGATCGAAGACGTGGATCAGGCTGTCGCGCAGGTTGTGCGCATGGTCAAAGAGGGCAAAGTGCGCTCGCAATCAGGCAAAGATGTGCCGGTACAAGCCGACACTTTATGCATCCACGGGGATCAGCCCAATGCCTTGGTTTTCGCCAGCGGCATCCGACGCGCGCTCGAAGCGGCGGGCATCAGCATTCAAACCGTATAAGTTGTTCTGAACAGCACCACGGCTCCTCAATGTTGGAGCCTGCTGGTGCTGGATCATGGTATTGCCTGCCTGCCGACCCATTCGCCTAGCGTTTGCGTGACTCTTCCACTTGAGCCACGGCCGCGTGATAGGTTTCGAGAATACCCGGCAACATCTCACGCACGTAGCCACGCGTCAGTTGTGCGGCGGAATCAAAATTCCGACGTGCCATCGCTTCTACTATGCCACGCGTGTAGAGCTCGGCAATGCCCGTGTCCATGCTCTGCTTGGCCAGCAAATAGCGCAGTGGCTCTACTTGCTCGTATAGCTTGCTCAGCACGTCCAGTAGCGGCGCATTACACGTGAAGCGGGCACAGGCCAGGTAGAACTCACGCAGCGCATTGATGTACATACGCACGTCGTTCTTGGCGCGTGCGTTACCCATTGCTTCATCGTGAGTATGCATTTCAGCCACCAGCGCAGAGAGATCATCGATCTCGGCCACTTGCTTGATGGCGTAAGCCTCCAACTCTGCGCGAAGCATGTAGAGATGGCGAATTTCTTCAGCGCCATACAACCTGACCCGAAAGCCCTTGCGCTGTACGTGTGTGACTAAACCACCCAGTTCTAATAAGCGCAGCGCTTCCCGGATCGGGCTACGGCTGGTACCGAAGCGTTGCTCCAGCTCCTGCTCGCGTAACGGCTGCCCAGGGCGCAACGTACCGTCAACGATAAGTCCACGAATCTGTTCTTGAAGAAAATACGGAATCGTGGCGGGTGCTCTGACGTCCAATATGCTCCCCCTTGTACTGCGCGATGCATCTGTTGCGAACAGCCAGAAGATACTCGGATAAATCTTGAAACACAAATTGGGTATTTGTTTCGTATGGCGTTATTCGACCATTTCCCGCCCTATGGCGCAGGGCAAACTACCTGTGCTTCTCTTTCAGTGCCAATCATCGCGATAAACGAATTTAGGCATCTGCCAGTTAAAGCGCAAGGCCAGTAAACGTAGGGCCAAGCCCGCAGCAAGCGCAATGGGCACGGCGGCATTTGCGCTCAAACCTAGCGCCTGAGCTCCCATATATAAGCCACCAGTTACGGCAGCAACACTGGCGTAGAGCTCTTTGCAAAACAGCAAGGGCACGTCATTGCAAAGCACGTCTCGCAGCACACCCCCAGCGCAACCCGTGATCATCCCGCTGATAAGCACCACGGTCAGGGGCAGTTGCATCTGCTGGGCCACTTGGCAGCCAATAACCGTAAATGCAACCAGGCCCAGGGCATCGAGCAACAAGAACACACTGCGAAGCCGCCGCATGACAGGCGCAGTCAGTGCCGTAACCAATGCTGCCCCTGCGGTCATCCAGAGGTATTCCGGGTGCAGCACCCAAGTGAGTGGATAGTGGCCAAGTAATACATCGCGCAAGGAGCCACCCCCAAGGGCGGTTACGCACGCGATGATGACGACGCCCATCCAATCCATGTCCCGGCGTCCAGCGGCCAATGCAGCGGTCATTGCCTCTGCAATGATGGCCACCAAGTAAAGCGAATGCAGCAACAACGGGGAAATCTCGGAAAGCATGGCGCGTCGCGAAAATGAGGAACGTCACATTGTATTGAGCGGATGAGCAGGCTAGTGCGATTGCAAGCCATTCCGCAGCAAAACACGCTTGAAAACGCGGAAAAATGGCTTATTTACATTAAAAATGGTTTTACCCCGCTTTCAGGCAGTGCGTATAAGCCTCGTGCTACCGTCAGCACATCATCGACGTTCTCATCTTCTTGCATATGAGCTGCGCTTGAGATCGCTCAAGTCGGCATCGATGATGTCCCGCCATAATGAAGGTCACCCGCTATTGCGGACAGGGTCCGAAGGCCTGCATCACGAGAGGCCCTCTGACCCGGACCATTTTCTTGGAGTAGAGACATGACGCAACTATCTGGCCCCATCCTGCTTGCTACGGACTTGAGCGCAAGAGGAGATCGTGCCCTGGATCGCGCGCTGCAATTGGCGCAGCAACTCAACACTAAGCTGGTCGTCCTCCACGTCATGGCGTCCAAATCGGGCACAACGCCACTGGTCACCCCCGTGTGGCGCCGACTCACCTCCGATCACAAGGCTCTGGCCGAGCGCCAGTTGGCAGATGATCTGGCCGGTTGCACGGTACCCACGGAAGTTGTGGTGATGACGGGGGAGCCGGTGGCCCGCATCGTGGAAGTGGCTGACAGCTATGGCTGCTCGTTGATTGTTGCGGGTATTGCCCATAGCGAAACTCTGGGTCGCCTACTGCTCGGCACGACCGTTGAAAAATTGGTGCGCCAGGCGAAACAGCCCGTGCTCGTCGTGAAAAACCGCCCTCGCCGTCCGTACCAGGACGTGGTGATTGCCACTGATTTCTCGCCGGGATCTCGTCAGGCGCTGGTCGCCGCCTTACAAGTGGCACCAGAAGCTGCCCTCACGGTCTTTCATGCTTTTGATGTGCCGTTCAAAGGCAAAGCATCGCCTGATGACGCGATTACCCGCAGCTTTCATGCAGAAGCCGAGAAAGAAGCCCGAGCCTTTTTGGCTGCAACGCCTGAAATGGCGTCGCGTGCTGAGCCCAGTCTCGTGCTTGAGCCGGGTCAGCCCGAAACCACACTATCGGAATTTGCGTTTCACCGTCGCAGCGATCTGGTCGTGACCGGCACTCACGGACGCACCGGTATCTTGCGTACGGCAATCGGTAGCGTGGCAGAACGCTTACTGGAGTCCTTGCCAAGCGACGTGCTCATCGTGCGTTTACCTGCGGAAGAATAAAGTCTTTTCGTGGTGTGGGTGTGGCGCGCTTATCTGGCGCTAAGGAGTGCTCGTCAAAAGCGTGTAATCCTCGATTCTTGCGCCTTGGATTGCCGCGAGAGCATCGCGGGTTACGCGCGATCTGATTTGGTGTTCTTGTCCACACTCGAACGCGCTCCACCCACGCTACGGCCGACGGGCATGCCGACAGAGTAGCGTGGGTGGAGCGCGAGCAAACCGTCAATAGAACACGGCAGCGAAACGCGCGTAACCCGCGATTCTGGAGCAGCAATCGCACCGGCGCAGCAAGCGGGTTTGACGCCAGGCTGCCGCTCCGATTAATCGATGGCCTGCTTCTCCAGGCCTTCGATTGTCGGGCGCAACAGTCGTAAAAGCAGCAGACCTGGCACTGCGATCACTACCGTCATCAGGAAGAAGGTCGGCCAGCCGAAGTTCTCTACTAGTGGTGGCGTGAGTGGCCCCGCAAGATAGGTTCGACCCACGGCAGACAACGCAGACAGCAGCGCAAATTGCGTGGCAGAGAATCGCTGTTTGCACAGGGCCATCAGCAAGCCCACAAATGAGGCTGTGCCCAAACCGCCGCAAAGATTTTCAATGCCAACGCCTGCGCCCATGAGCCAGATACTCTTGGGGCTTACGGCAATCAACCAATAACCCAGATTCGATACGCCCTGTAGCAAGCCGAACACCATGAGCGAGCGATACAAGCCCCAGCGAGACATCAGCGAGCCGCCAGCCAAGGCGCCGACAATGGTGGCGGCCAGACCCAGCACTTTATTGACCGTGCCGACTTCTGCGGCCGAGAACCCCGCGCCTCGAATCAGGAATGTGGTGGATAAGGCGCCGGCGAACGCGTCGCCAAGCTTATAGAGCACGATCAATAACAGTATGGCCAGTGCCCCGCGCCGCGTAAAAAACTCACGCAGTGGTTCCACAACGGCCTCGGTCAGCGTGCGGGGCGCTCGCGCAGGATGCTCCGGCTCTGGCGCCAGCAAGGTAGCCACGGTGCAGAGCATCATTAAGCCACCCATCAACACATAGGTGTTGCCCCAGCCTATCCAGCGGTCTGCCAGAATTAACGCCAGACCGCCCGAGACAATCATGGCGAGTCGATAGCCCATGACCTTGATGGCTGCGCCCGCCCCGCGCTCTTCTTTGCGCAATACGTCTGTGCAATAGGCATCGAAAGCGATGTCTTGGGTGGCTGACAAAAATGCCACAAACACGGCCAGCAAGGCCAAGGGCAGCAGCGCCACACTGGGCGACATCGTGCCCATCACCATGATGGCTACTGCAAGCAGCAATTGCGTAACGAGCATCCAACCGCGACGCCGACCCAGCAACGGCGGCACAAAGCGGTCGATCAGGGGGGCCCAGAGAAACTTCAGCGTGTAGGCCGTACCCACCAAGGTGAGAAAGCCAATTTCCTGCAAGGAAATGCCATCAACGGTGGCCCAGGCCTGGAGCGTTCCGCTGGTAAGGGCCAACGGCAAGCCGCTAGCGAAACCCAGCACCAGCAACGGTGCCACACGACGGCTGGCATAAACGTTTGATACAGCGGTAATAGCCGATCTCCTGAGACTTGAAAAAGCAGCCAGCGCCAAGCCGGCCCAGGGCATCCGGCATAGTAACCAAAGCCTGCGCCGATACAGACTTTGATTACGGCATGCGTGTCAGATTAGTCCGCCGCAAAGCGATACACGGCGAGCGTGCTGCGCCAACTGGGGAACAGGCGCACTTCGTGGTTTTCGTTAAATGTGGCGCGTTCGAGAATGCGCAGTTTCACCACATCAGCCAATTGCTCGAAGTCTTTCAAGGTGCACAAATGGATGTTCGGCGTGTTGTACCACTGGTAAGGCATTTGCCCGGTCACAGGCATGCGTCCACGCAGAATCGCCCAGCCGTGCGGCCAGTAGCCGAAGTTCGGGAAGGACACCACGCCATGTCGCGCCACGCGTGCCATTTCACGCAAGATATGTTCGGTGTGGTGCATGGACTGCAGCGTTTGCGAGAGCACCACTGTGTCGAACTGCTTGTCGTCGAATAACGCCAGGCCGTCTTCCAGGTTTTGCTGAATGACCTCTACGCCACGACGCACGCAAGCGATGAAGCAGGTGTCGTCCAGCTCAACACCTGCACCGCGCACCTGCTTGTTGTCACGCAAATAGGCCAGCAACGCGCCGTCGCCACAACCCAAGTCGAGGACGCGGCTTCCGGGTTCAATCCAGCTGGCGATACGTGCCAGGTCGGGCCGTAATTCGGCTGGGGAAACACGAGGAGAAACTGGGGTCATGCCGGAGATCCTTCTGCAAGCGTCGATTGCGAAACGGAGGCGTCAACTAATCCAAGTTCTCGTGCAATGCGCTCGTAATAGCCGCGCACGACGGCGTGGTAGCGCGAATCGTCCAGCAAGAATGCGTCGTGACCGTGAGGCGCATCAATTTCCGCATAGGTCACAGGGCTGGCGTTCTTGAGCAAGGCACGCACGATTTCGCGTGAACGCTCGGGCGGGAAGCGCCAGTCAGTGGAAAACGAGACCAGCAGGAAGTCGGCCTTGGCTGGCGCGAGGGCTCGCGCCAAATCGCCACCCGTGCCACGCGCAGGGTCGAAATAATCAAGCGCTCGTGTAATCAACAAATACGTATTGGCGTCAAAGTAGCGCGTGAACTTCTCGCCCTGATACCGAAGATACGATTCGACTTCAAATTCAACGCCATAGCCGTAGTGATAAGCACCGTTTTCAGCAGGCGCGCGCTGCGCCCGGCCAAATTTCTCGGCCATGTCATCGTCAGACAAATAGGTGATGTGACCGATCATGCGGGCCACGGAGAGTCCGCGACGCGGCACGGTATTTTCGGCATAGTAATCACCACCGTGAAAATCGGGGTCCGTGATGATGGCGCGGCGCGCCACCTCGTTGAACCCGATGTTCTGTGCCGACAACCGTGGTGTGCTGGCAATGACCACACAATTGGCCACCCGATCAGGCAGGGAAATTGCCCAGCTCAGCGCTTGCATGCCGCCGAGTGAGCCGCCCATGACAGCCGCGAAACGCTCGACACCGAAATGATCTGCGACGCGTGCCTGAGCGAGCACCCAGTCTTCCACGGTGAGAACAGGAAACGCGGCGCCCCAAGGCTTGCCCGTTTCCGGGTTGATGCTGGCCGGCCCTGTAGAACCGAAGCACGAGCCCAGGTTGTTGATGCCAATCACAAAGTAGATATTGGTATCGACGGGCTTGCCCGGGCCGATCATGTTGTCCCACCAACCCAGGTCGCTCGAGTCTTCTGTCGCCCTACCGGCGACATGATGCGACGCGTTCAAGGCATGACAAATAAGCACCGCGTTACTTCGCTGTGCATTGAGCGTGCCATAGGTTTCCACAGCCAGCTCGTAGGCGGCCAAGGATTGACCGCTTAATAGCGGCAAGGGCTCATCGAAACGGATGAAGGTGGGGGACACCAAACCTACAGAGCCGGGATCAGCGGCATTGAGGTTGGTGACGGCGGCGGGTGCGTGCCCGCTGGCCGATTGCTGGGCAGGAGTGGTCATACGGACCTCTTTAGCTGGATTTTTATAGAGGCGCCCGCAAGCGGATCAGGCAAATCGGCGCCGGTATGGAAACGGGATTTTAGCACTGCCGAGGGGAGCATTTCACGCCCCGGCGGCAGGTGACGCCCAGCAAACCGTTTTTCGCTAACGGTCCTGCAGCGTGGCGCCCGGTTCCTGCCCAAGATAGTCGTAACTCTCCGTATTCACGCGCGACACCCGCCATTCGACCGGCAGGTGGTTATACGAATAAGCAATGCGACGAATCTCCAACAAGGCGTGACCCTCTGGCACCCCCAGCCAGCGCGCGTGACTGCGGTCTGCCAGGCATGTGCGCAATCGCTCATCGGTGGCAATGACATTCACGCCGAAGGCATCCTGGTAGAGCGCATATAAGGTGCTTTGGCGCTCGCGCAAATGCGCTTCGTCCAGCCCCGGAAAACGAGACTCCGGCAAGCAGATGTCATCCACCATGACGACATCTCCGTTAAGCGCCAGCACGTTAGTGAACTCGAAGACGTATGCCCCCGCTGGCAACTGAAGTTTTTCGCGTGCCAGCGCGGATGCCCGGGATCGCTTGAAGCGCAAGAGCTCCGTGGTGGGGTATGACTTGTGGCCGTCTTGTCGCGCGATACGAAAAAACTTGAAGAAGTGATGGTTGCGCGTATGTACGGCAACAAAGGTGCCACGCCCTTGATGGCGCACCAGAATATTCTCGACGGCCAATTCATCAATGGCCTTGCGCAAGGTACCAATTGATACGCCAAAGCGTTCGGCCAGGATTTTCTCGGGAGGAATCGCTTCGCCCTGCTTCCACTCGCCCTGCGCCAATGCCGCAAGAACGGCTTGCTTGACCTGTTCATACAAGGGACTGCCCAAAGGCACAGTCGAGGACAGGCTGGTGTTCATAGTTGCGTCGCAATGATCTAGAGGCTGAATTGTAGCTGGCGACGGGGGCTTTGTTCAATTCATACAATTCATCTATATGATCTAGTTGACATGCGCGTTTTCGCCCCCTACCATTTGTCATGCCTTTGTTATCCGTGCCTGTGGAAAACATCTCAGGTGCTCTGCCAACAGTGAGGAAGACAATGATTCACGCCGTATTGCATGACGCCAAAGACACGGTTGCGGTTGCCGTGGTGGAAGGATTAACCGCAGGCACTGAGCTCAATGCCTGGATCATGGATGAAGACAAGATCATTCATCTGCGGGCGACTCAAGACATACCCATTGGCCACAAAGTGGCCATGAAGGACATGAAGGAAGGCGACACCGTTTTCAAGTACGGGGTTGATATCGGTCGCGTGGTAGCCCCCATCAAGGCGGGACAGCACGCCCATGTGCACAACATCAAAACCAAGCGCTGGTAAGCCTGCCGCCTGCTCACATTTTTATAGGAAACCTTCATGGCCATCATCAACGCTTCCACCACATTCCAGGGTTATCGCCGCGACAACGGACGCGTCGGCGTGCGTAACCACGTCATCGTGTTGCCGGTTGACGATATTTCCAACGCCGCAGCAGAAGCCGTCGCCAACAACATCAAGGGCACACTTGCCTTGCCTCACCCCTACGGACGTCTGCAATTCGGCGAAGACTTGGAATTGCACTTTCGCACGCTGATTGGTACGGGCTGTAACCCGAATGTGGCCGCCGTGATTGTTATCGGTATTGAAGAAGGCTGGACCAAGCGCGTGGTCGACGGCATTGCCGCCACGGGCAAGCCGGTCATGGGCTTTAGCATTGAGCTGCATGGCGATCACGACACCATCATGCGCGCCTCGCGCACGGCAAAAGAGTACGTGCATTACGCCACAGCACTTACGCGTTCGGAATGCCCTATTGCTGACCTGTGGGTCTCCACCAAATGTGGCGAGTCGGACACCACCTCCGGCTGCGGTGCCAACCCAACCGTCGGGAACGCCTTCGACAAGCTATACGCCTTGGGCTCAACGCTGGTGTTTGGCGAAACATCGGAGCTGACCGGTGGCGAACATATCGTGGCTGAACGCTGCGCCAACGATGCGGTGCGCGAGCGCTTCATGTTCATGTTCAACCGTTATCAAGCCATGATTGACCGCTGGAAAACCAGCGACCTGGCGGAGTCGCAGCCCACCAAAGGCAACATTGCCGGCGGCCTCACCACCATTGAAGAAAAGGCCTTGGGCAATATTCAGAAGATCGGGAAAAAATGCCGTGTGGATGGTGTCATCGACAAAGCAGAGATTCCCGACCGGCCCGGATTGTGGTTCATGGACTCCTCCTCGGCGGCCGCAGAAATGGTGACTTTGTGCGCAGCCTCGGGCTATGCCGTGCATTTCTTTCCCACAGGTCAGGGCAACGTCATCGGCAACCCAATTTTGCCTGTCATAAAAATCTGCTCGAATCCGCGCACCGTTCGCACGATGTCCGAACACATCGACGTCGACACCAGCGGGCTGTTGCAACGAGACATTGATTTGGACCAGGCGGGCGACAAACTGCTGGAATGCATGATGGCTACAGCGAATGGCCGATGGACCGCAGCAGAAGCCTTGGGTCATCGCGAATTCGTGCTCACGCGCATATTCGAAAGCGCCTGACGCACGCCACCAGGCACAACATTTTTTCTATCAGGCGCGGTTCACGTGGTGCCTGACGCGGCCCGGCATATTGCCGGCCGCGTGTCACCAGGCGGACCCCACCTCACACTACCTCATCAGCAGACCCGGGCGATCAGCGCCCCGCGGCAGCGATAAGCGGGCATGCATGTCGACCCTGGGCGTCAACCCCAAGGAGGAACACCATGAACGACCGAGCATCGAATGATCCCGATCTGCATCGCAGGCGGCTGTTAGGGGCTTTGAGCGCTGCAGGCCTCTGTGCCCTGGCACCGCTGGATCGTGCGCTGGCGCAGAAAGCAGATTGGCCGACACGTCCGATTAATTATGTTGTGCCGTTTCCTCCTGGTGGCCTGACCGATGTTGCGGCTCGCCAAGTCGCCAAGGCATTGAGCACCGTCGAGCGCTGGAACATCGTGATAGAAAACAAGCCGGGGGGCAGCGCAAATATTGGAGCGGCCCACGTGGCGCATGCCAGCGCCGATGGCTATACATGGCTGGCCATCACCCTGTCGCACGCGGCGAATGCCACGCTCTTTGCTGATCGGGCCGGGTACAGTTTGACGGGAGATCTGACGCCATTGGCGGGGTTGGCATCGTCACCCATCATGGTGGTGGTCAATGCCAAGAGCAACATCAAAACGATGGATGATCTGGCCCGTGCCGCCCGCAGCAAACCGCTTTCGGCCGGCTCCAGCGGCAATGGCACGCCGCCACACCTGACGCTCGCGCTTTATCAAAAATTAACGGGCGTGCCACTGACGCACGTGCCATACAAAGGAGGAGCACCGTCGCTCACAGACCTGATCGGCGGGCATCTCGACGTGGTGTTTTCCAATTACCCCGAATCACTTTCCCATGTGAAGAATGGCTCGTTGCGCGCACTTGCCATTACCACGCGCAATCCGAGCGCCGAGCTACCCCAAGTGCCAACGGTGGCGCAGGCCGGATTGCCGGATCTCATCGTTGAAAACTTCACGGGCGTACTCGCGCCCGCCAATACGCCTCCCGCATTGGTTGACCGAATTGGGCGCGCCATTGTGCAACAAGTGTCGACACCCGAAATGCAGCAAGCCCTGCTGCAACTTGGATTCGTGCCACAACCTCGCGGACCTGCCGAATTTGGTGCCTACTTGAAGTCTGAGGTGGACCGTTGGGGCAAGATCATTCGAGAAGCCAACATTCAGATCTCTTGATACCGGGGACGCACCAACATGCATATCGTGATCTCGGAATTTATGGATTCACCCGCCGTTCAAGCCCTGAGCCGGCGGTTTGATGTGCGCTATGACCCTGATCTGGTCGAGCATCGCGACGCGCTACTCAAGGCGGTTGAGCATGCTGATGCCTTGATCGTACGCAACCGCAGTCAGGTTGATGCAGACCTGCTCGCCGCCGCGCCACGCCTGGCGGTCGTCGGACGACTGGGGGTCGGGCTGGACAATATTGACCTTGCGACCTGCACCAAGCGCGGCATCAAAGTGATCCCCGCAGTGGGTGCCAATGCACGAGCCGTGGCGGAGTACGTGATGGGTGCCATGCTGGTGCTGTTGCGCGGCACCTATGGCGCAACGGCCGACGTATCGCAGGGAAAATGGCCACGCACGGCGCTCTCGAACGGGCTCGAAGCCCATGCGCGCACCTTTGGCCTGATCGGGTTTGGCGGCATTGGTCAGCTCACCGCCTCGTTGGCTCGTGGCCTTGGCATGCGCGTCATTGCGTGCGACGACGCCATCGGACATGACGCCCCGGTATGGCAGGAATCGGGAGTGTTACCTTGCCGTCTGGAAACGCTGCTGGCGCAAGCGGATGTCGTGTCACTGCACTTGCCCCTCGTGGCAAGTACGCGCAATCTGCTCAACGCCGAACGCCTGGCCCTCATGAAACCCGGCAGCCTGCTTATTAATACGTCTCGCGGTGGCATTGTTGACGAAGCGGCCCTGGCGCAATGCTTGCGCCAGGGGCATTTGCGTGGGGCGGCCTTGGATGTATTTGAGCAAGAGCCCCTGCCAGCCGGGAGTCCTTTGGCTGACACGCCAAATTTGTTGCTGACGCCACACATTGCAGGGTTGACGATCGAAGCCAACACACGGGTCTCCGACATGGTGGCTGACGGTGTCACAATAGCTCTCACCGGCGGCACGCCATGACATTGGCAGATCCGCAGCATCAAAGCAGGGAAGACATGGCTCACATCTATCTGGACGAACTCCAACTGTTGGCGGCCGCTGGTCTGGCCGCAGCTGGCGCCAACCCCAATATGGCCACTACCACGGCGCGCGCATTGGTCTATGCGGAAAGCCAGGGACTGGGCTCGCATGGCGTCTCGCGCGTGCCGTTCTATGCCGGGCATTTACGCGCCGGCCGTGCCTTAGGCGATGCCGTACCCAAGCTTATTCATGAGCGCGGCGGCGCCGCCCTGATCGACGCAGGCTCCGGTTTGGCGTACCCCGCTTGTGCGCTCGGCATAGAGCAAGCCATTGAACGTGCCCGCAACCATGGTGTTGCCTTTATTGGTATTACCAATAGCCACCATTTTGGTGCGGCCGCTTATCACCTGGAAGCCTTGGCCGACGTCGGGCTGGTCGGCCTGGCGCTCAGCAACTCACCTGCCGCAATGCCAGCCTGGGGTGGCAAACGGCCGCTGTTTGGCACGAACCCGGTTGCCGCCGTATTTCCACGCCGCCATGGCGCACGTTTACTTATTGACCTCTCGTTGTCACAAGTGGCGCGTGGCAAGCTGATGATCGCGGCGCGTGATGGCCAGTCCATTCCTTTAGGATGGGCGCTGGATGCCCAGGGCCAACCCACGACAGACCCTGGCGCCGGGCTGGCAGGCAGCATGCTCCCTGCTGGCGGCGTGAAGGGCGCCATGCTGGCGCTCATCGTGGAATTGCTGGTGTGCGCACTCACGGGTGCGCATTTCGGCTTCGAGACAGAATCCTTCTTCGTCGATGAAGGCGGCCCCGCGCAATTGGGACAGGCCTTCCTCGCCATCGATCCTGGCGCGCTGGCAGGCAACGACAGCTATCTGGAACGTGTGGATACCCTGGTCGACGCCATGCTGGCTGACGAAGGCGTACGTCTGCCCGGCGATCGCCGCCGAAAATTGCGCGACGAAGCGCTTAAGCACGGCGTAGAAGTGCCGGATGCGCTACTCGCGCAAATACGCAGCATTTGCGGACTCACCTGACCCACCACCGCGGCATTACGCCGCGTGGGCAAACCACAGCATCAAGGGCGCCAGCAGAAGGAACACGACCGTAGAGGCCAGAACAGCACCTGCGGCCGTATCGCCCGCGTCCGTGTAGCGGCGCGCATACATATAGCTCACTACAGCGCAGGGCATCGCCATCTGAAGCGCCATGGCACCCGCCAGAATCGGCGACAGGTTCAACGCCCACACCACACCTCCTCCGACCAGCAAGCCAGAGACCAAGCGGATAGCACCCACTACCGCCCCGGTGCGCAAACCGGTGGATGGAATAAGCGCCAGGGCGTGCCCCAGGCTGAGCAACATCAGCGGCACCGTCACGGCACCCAGCATGCGCGCCGTTTCCAGCACCCAGGCCGGCACGGGAATATCCAGCAAACGCAGGAGAATGGCCGCAAATGACGCAATAAGAATGGGGCTTTTCCAACTGCCTTTGGTATTGACGCCGGGCAACAAGCGCACGGCAATCGTGTGCATCACAAATGAGTTGACCGCGAAAAAAGCCACTGCCACCGACAAGCCTGCATCTCCAAACGCCAACTGCGATATGGGCAGTCCGAGGTTGCCCGCATTGGGCACAAACGCGGTGGGCAAGAGCTTGCGCACGGACAAACCGGCCCACTTCAGGAGCAGCGCGCAGAGTAGCGCACACAACAGGAGAGCCAGGAGCGACGCGCCGATCACATCGGCCAATGCCCGATCATCGAGATGGGTCGTGATGAAGGTGTGAAACACGAGCGCTGGCGTCGTAACGGTGGTCACCAGCGTGGTGATGAAGGTGCCGCCGAAGGGGTGATCGCGCTTTCCCCAATACACGCCGATACCCACACAAAAAAGCAGGGGTGCCAGCATCAACAGGGCTGAGAGGTAGAACTGCGCAATCGCAAACATTTGAACTTCCTGACCTATTCCATCGAGAATTACTTTGTTCATGCCGCAAGGCTTTGAACGTGGGCACCCGCAAGTGCTTGCGTCACCATGAGCCATCATCACTCACCGCGACGCCCAGCCCGGGCTTACTTCTATGACAGCAAAAGCATTATCTGCCCGCGAAACAGATTGCCTGCATTGGGCGGCCGTTGGCAAAACCAGTTGGGAGACCGGCGCCATACTCGGGGTGAGCGAACGCACCGTGAACTTTCATTTGAGCAATGCCTGCGGAAAGTTAAAGGTACACAACCGTCGCGCGGCTGTTGCCGTGGCATTACACCGCGGCATGCTCGTCTCGTTTAAGGCTTGACCACCACCTGTGCCAAAAACTCGGTTGCCCGCTCTACGGGCAGGTTTTTGTCTGACCCCATCGCTACAGCTTCTACCAGCAATTTATCGGTCACCCAGACGCGGCCATGCAAGGAACCAGGCTCATTGCCGAGTTGGCCGTGCACCGCAAAAGCCTGCCCATTATCCGGAAAGGTGTCGGGCGGGGCTACGCGAAGCCCGATGTAGCGCGAGCGCACCAGTGCCTGGCCCAAGGCGACACGGGCAGCAGGATCGCGGGCAATGTCGGGGGGTAACGGCGCGTAGCCAACGGCAAACACGGCGTCGTTGACGCGTGCCCCCGTGAGCGTGAAGCTCAAGCTATGCTCACCTATCTTGAGATCCCGGGTTTCGGTCTGGGTGCGGTCTGGAAAGGCGGCCTTCACCTGGCCATCTGCCAGTTCCAACTCCCGCCAGTTGTAACTTGGGGAGCAAGCGGCAAGTGCCAGCGACGCGCACAATAGAAGCGCGGGTTTCTTCATGATGAACCGAAACAACGCTGAGATCATATTAATTGTGGCCGCAGCCGGCCTGAGAACCAGAGGAAGCCGGAAATTGTCGCCGATTTCGAAGACACCCGCGCCAGACGGTACGTTGTTGGCCAATTATCTTTGGCCAGCCGTCCCCGGCGTGCCTGCCCCCCTCGCCGGGCCGGGCACGCCCAGTGTCTACATTCTGCACGGATTAAGTGAACACGCGGGCCGCTACGAGCGGCTAGCGTGTTGGCTGGCAGCGCGCGGATGGAGAGTGGGCGCTCACGATCACCGAGGTCACGGCCACTCGGACGGGCCACCTGCCACCCTGATGCATCAGGAAGATCTCGTCACGGATGCAGCGAATTGTCTGCGCATCTGGACCACCGAACAGGGCAGACCCCCTATTTTGCTTGGCCATAGCCTGGGTGCGCTGGTCGCTGTTCGTCTCGCATTGCGACGCATGGCCCATCTGGACGGACTGATCCTAAGTTCGCCGCCCTTTCAGATTCATGTTCCAAAATGGCTGCACGGCGGAGTGAGCTGGTTGTCGCAGGTGGTGCCTGACCTGCGCCTGCCCCATGGTCTGGCACCCGCTAGAATCTCTCATGATCGGGCTGTCGTGACGGCATTTCGCGCAGACCCGCTCGTGCACCGTTGCATGACTGCCCGTCTGGCCAAGTTTGTGCTCGACGGCGGACGTGAAGCCATTCAGGAGGCCCCCTTGTTGCCCTGCCCCACCTTATTATTAGTGGCAGGTGACGATTCCGTGGTGGCGGCGGCGGGCAGCCGAGCATTTGCCAGTCGCGCGCCCGCTGATTTGCTGACAATGCACTGGTACGACACGGCCTGGCATGAAATTTTCAATGAAACCGCCCCTATTTCCGACCCCGTTTATCGGGACCTGGATACCTGGCTTAGCACCACGGCCCGGACATTATCCCTGCCGGCAGTACTGACTCCCTCTGCATAGCTGCCCGGCAACCCGTAAACTCCTGCGTCAAACTACCAATCAAAGAACCGCCTGTGACCGATACCACCGCACACCGCCTTGCCCGCCTCGACGCCAACCGCTCGTTGCTTGCGCAGACTCTGCGCGGAATCGAAAAAGAAGGGTTGCGCGTGGACGAGCGTGGGGTCCTCTCAAAAGACCCTCATCCTGCCGGACTCGGATCGGCCCTGACCAACGAACAGGTCACCACCGATTACTCAGAGTCTCTGCTCGAACTGATTACCGGCACGCACGCCAACGTTGACGCGTTGCTGGCCGAACTGGAAAACACTCACCGCTTTGTCTACAGCGTGCTGGATCACGAATTGATCTGGAACCAGTCAATGCCAGCCACGCTGCCCAGCGAGGCCGACATTCCCATTGCCTGGTACGGCAAGTCCAATACGGGCATGCTCAAGCATGTGTATCGGCGCGGGTTGGCCGAACGCTACGGCAAGACCATGCAATGCATTGCCGGGGTGCACTACAACTTCTCGCTGCCGGAAGCCATCTGGGATGTGCTCGATATCCAGCCTGGCACCCAGCAAGATCGTCGTTCTCGCGGCTACATCAGCCTCATTCGCAACTTCACGCGATATTCCTGGCTGCTAATGTATCTGTTCGGCGCCGCCCCCGCGCTGTCGAAAGACTTCATGCGCGGACAATCGCATCCGCTGCAGAGCCTGGATGCTGACACGCTCTACCTGCCCTATGCCACCAGCTTGCGAATGAGCGACCTGGGTTACCAGAACAAAGCCCAATCCCAGCTCAAGCTTTGCTACAACGACCTGGATACCTTTCTTGGTCGCCTCTATGGCGCTGTCACCCAGCCATGGCCCGAATACCAGGCCATGGGCACGCACCGTGATGGCCAATGGATCCAGCTCAATACCAACGTGCTGCAGATAGAAAACGAGTACTACTCCAGCATTCGCCCCAAGCGTGCCACGGGTCGTTGCGAACGTCCCATTACGGCGCTGGCAGAGCGCGGTGTTCAATATGTGGAAGTGCGCTGTCTGGATATCGATCCCTCGACGCCGGTGGGCATTACCGCACAGACCAGTCGCTTCATGGACGCGTTCCTGCTTTTCTGCGCCACCACCGACAGCCCCTTCTTCCCGGAGAGTGGCTACTGTCAACGCAGCGCCGACAACTTCGCCACGGTGGTCAAAGAGGGCCGCAAGCCCGGCCTGATGCTTGACCGCGAAGGCACGGCTATCAGCCTGAATACTTGGGCGCACGAAATGCTGGACCAGATTGCACCCTATGCCGCGCTGTATGACGCCGCCTCTGGTGGCGACGCTTACGCACAAGCCCTGCAAGCACAGCACGGCAAAATTGATGACCCTGAACTCACCCCGTCGGCGCAACTACTGGCCAACCTGCGCGCCTCGGGCGAATCCTTCCACGATTACTCTCTGAACCTGAGCCGTCGCCACGCCGACACCTTGCGCGCGCAACCCTTGCCTGCCGAGCTTGCAACGCAGTATGCCGCCGTGGCGCGCAAGTCGCTCGCTGAGCAGCAACGTCTGGAACAAGCCGACCGCGAAGATTTCGACACGTATGTCGCACGCTATAGCGAAGCATTGAAGGCCCCCGGAAAATAAAGGCGTATTGTTAGGCTTTGGACGTGCGCCCAAGGGCGCACGTATCCGCGCACGTCATTTCTGGAGGTTTTACCCATGCGTCGCTTTGCAAAATTCCTGCTCGCCCTGGCAGCAGCCTCGGCCAGCGTAGCTCACGCGGCTCCACCACCTGTGCAAACCGTTGAGTCCGTTGACCTGAAGCGCTATGCAGGCATGTGGTACGAGATTGCCAATTTTCCGATGTTCTTTCAGCGCAGTTGCGTCGGCAACACCACCGCAGAATATACGCAGCATCCAGATGGCACGCTCGGCGTCACCAATCGATGCGACACCAAAGACGGATCCGTAGAGTCTGCTACCGGCACGGCCACGGCCGTTGAAGGCAGCAACAACACCAAACTTGAAGTGTCTTTTTTCAAGCCGTTCAAAGGTGATTATTGGGTGATCGGGCTTGACCCGGAATACCGCTGGGCGGTGATCGGCTCGCCGGACCGCAAGTACCTCTGGATTCTTTCGCGCTCACCGACAATGGCCAAGGAAGACCTCGACAATGCGTTGGCCGCTGCCACGGCACAGGGCTATCAGTTGGACGAACTGCGCTACACGCCGCAAAAGTGAACGGCGCGTAAAAACCCTGTGCTTACGCCATCCGCAATGCAGGAAATGTAGCGTGGGTGGAGCGCGAGAAAATCTGAAATAGAACGCCGCCTCAAAGCGCGCGTAACCCGCGATGCTCCCGAGGCAACTAATGGCGCAAAAATCGCGGGTTACGCGCATTCAACGCCAGTGTCCTTGTCTGAGTTTTCGCGAGTTACGCGCATTCAACGCCAGTGTCCTTGTCTGAGTTTTCGCGGGTTACGCGCGTTCAATGCCAGTGTCCTTGTCTGAGTTTTCGCGCGCTCCACCCACGCTACGCTCGTCTTTACGGTGTGCGACATCCGCGTAGAACTTACGCCTCGTTGTAATCCCGAGCCAGGCGAACTACGGTCACGCCGGGTTTTAATTGTCGTAATGACGGCATGATCAGCGTGCAATTATCGTAGGGCGTGACAATCGGCTTGTCATCTGCCCAACCAATCACGCTGCCTGCCTTATCCAGTGTCTCCAGCCCCTGCCAGGGCTCGGAGAAGCGCAGGTTCATTGACGGTGCAACCACGGCGTCGGTCACTTCCAGCACACGTTGGGTCGCGCGGTCCGGCAGCAGCCAGTCGGCGGGAATATCCGCGTCGTCAATGACGCCAGACTCTCGCAACACGCGCGCCACCTGATCATGCGCTACGTCACGCGAGGCCGGATCGCCGTGAAACCCGCACTCGATAAGCAAGGCGCAGGCATCACTGCCAGTCGCCTGACCGAATCTGCCGAAATCGCGCATACGCACGCCATCTTTGTGGCCAGCATCAACAATGACATGTGCCGGTGCACCAAGACGTCGCGCCAATGCAATATTGCGTGGCAGCACACCCGTCAACAACAACGGCGCGCCGGGTTCGTGCATCGAATGCAAATCCAGCAACACATCAGCCTGAGCCACCCATGGCTGCAAGGCAAGCGCGCGCTGGCGCTCTCGCGTGCCGGGTTCGCTCAGGCGCTCTGCGCTCCAGACGCGATTGAGGTCTTCATCCACAAAACGCGAAGCATCATGATGCTTCACGTCAAAGCGGTCGAACGCATCCAGATTACAGAATGCGAGCGTCAGGCTGCCACGGCGCGGGCGTATGCCGGCCGCCAGCAAATCCTTCAGCGCCCACGCACCGCAGAGCTCGTTGCCATGCACCAGCGCCGACACCATGACGGCGCGGCCGGGCACGCCGGAGTCAAAATGCCATACCCCCGGCGTATTGGTGTTCCCAATGCGTTCTGCTGTCAGGTCTGGCGTAGAGAGCTTGAATTCCATGATTGCGTCCAACTGAAATGACAGAGAAATCTACTTTGCTTCGATGTTGGCGAGCTTCACCAACGCACCATATTTCTTGGTTTCTTCAGCCTGGAACGCAACGTGGTCGCCACCGGGCTGGGCCAATACGCCGCCGGATTCTTGCAACTTGGCGCGGAATTTCTCCGACTTCAAGGTATCCGTCAGAGCGTCGCGCAGCTTCTGTGCCACAGGTTCAGGCAAGCCAGCCGGGCCATACAGTGCGAACCAGACGTTGATATCGACCGACTCGAACCCCGGAGTTTCTGCTAGCGCGGGAATTTCCGGTGCCACAGGCGAGCGCGTCTTCTCGGTCACGCCCAGCGCCACGATTTTGTCGCTACGCACTTGCGGCAAGCCTGAGGACAACACCAGCATGCCGAAATCCAGCTGCCCGCTCATCAAATCGGTGACCAACGGCGCCACGCCACGATAAGGCACATGTTCTGCGCGGGTAGCGGTTGCCTGATTAATCATCTCGCCCGCCAAATGCAGCGTCGTGCCCACGCCTGACGAGCCGTAGTTGAACTTGCCTGTGTCTGCCGCTTTCAGCTTTTGCAGATACTCTGCCGCCGTTTTCACACCAGACTCTTTAGAGGCTGCCAACAACATGGGTTGCGATGCAATTACGCCAAGCGCGGAAAAATCTTTCACGCTGTCGTACTTGACCGCCTCGTTGATCATGCGGGCAATCACCATTTCATTGGTCGAGCCAAGCAGCAAGGTGTAGCCATCCGGAGCGGAACGGGCCACGCGCTGCGCACCAATCGTGCCGCCAGCACCGCCCACGTTTTCTACCACCACGCTCTGTCCCAGGCGCTTGGCAAGCTCTTCACCAAACAAGCGCGCGGTCAGGTCCACGCTGCCGCCAGCGGGATAGCCCACCACCAGCGACACAGGACGCTCCGGGTAGCCCGCGGCCATAGCCTGAGAAACGGGTGCCAGGGCAGCCACACAACAGAGCGCTGCCAGCGTTGCACGCAGCGGATGCGATTTGATCTTCATTTTTCTTCCTTGGGGTGCTGATGTGTCGGCTGCAAGCCGACTTGTTTGAATATCCGCATATTGTCCAGCTCAGGCGCCCACCATTACGTGCCGAAATGGCACATCCAGGTGCTGATTTGGAACCCTGTATGAGGGCGAAATATGAAGCGACGGCCTCTATCCGACGCGCCGCGTCGTGGCATCCCACGCCGCTTCCGCCAAATCTGCCAGCCTTGCGCGTGAGCGGTACAAACGAACCTCAAACGCGATTTCGTCGCTGCGGCCCCCTAAGGCAACCAAGGTTTTGCGTCGGCACTCTGCCGACACCATGGACCAGGGCAGCCACGCTACCCCCAGACCTTTAAGCGCCCCACCCAACGCCGCATCCAGCGAATCGCTGCGAATGAACGGTGTTAAGGCGTAAGGCGAGGCCTCAAGACGATCTCCGACAATGCGTTGCATCGCCAATCCGCCGGCATACGTAATAAGCGGCACCGACTCGCCTCCTTCAGACAAGGAAAAACGGGCACGCCCACGGGTGTCGACCTGGCAGACAGGCACCAGCTTATCCATGCCCAAGGTCATGTAGCGATACCTTCCCGGGCTTAATTGCACCGAGAGAGCGGGATGTTCGTAACAACACAGCAAGTCGACACGGCCTTGCTCCAACAAGCCCGCCATGTCTTGCATCATGCCGGTGGAAATTTCCACCTGCGTGCCTTCGACCAATACGCGCGGAGCACGCTGGCGCAGACGCCCGATCCAGTCAGTCACCAAGGTGCGCGCCAGGCTGCGGCCCGTCGCGATGCGCAACACAGCTTCGCCACTTGCACCAGAACTACGGATGCGGTGACGCACCTGCCCCATCTGCTGCACCACCTGGCCTGCCGTCTTGAGTAACGCCTCACCTTGCGCCGTCAGTTTCACCGGCACCCGATTGCGCTCAACCAGTGGCGCACCCGCCCACGCTTCAAGGGCACGAATGCGTCGGCCGAAAGCCGGGTGCGTGACGTGTCGCAGTTCTGCCGCGCGCACAAAGCTGCCTGTCTGCGCCAGCGCGATCAGGTCTTCAAGGAGTTTCAGGTCGGACATAAAGGCAGGAGAAGACGAATTCGGAAGTTAGCGGCACGCCAGCCAATCAGCGGCTGGCGCGGCTCATCCGTTGACGACGCGTTGCTCGCCTTGTTCGATGATGTGCTGAATGAACTCAGCTGTCTTGCGATAGTGCGCGGCCAACATGGCGGTGGAGCGCTCCACGTCGCGCGAAATGGCGGCGTCGAGCAATTGGCGGTGTTCGTCGTCGATATTGCGCTGTGGGCCATATGCGGTTGCACCCACTTTGGCCGGACGTCGATAGCGCTCGGTTTGCGCGTAAAGCTGTGCGGACAAGTCCAGCAAACGGCTGGATCGGCAAGCGGCGATCAGGGCGTGATGAAATTCCAGGTGCCGCGCCTCAAGCGTGTCTTCAAGCGCCCGATCTGGCGTTTGGGCCGTGGCGGCGCGTTGTACGGCGAGCGTGAGCGCATGGTAAGCGCCTACCAGGCGCCCTTCCCATGCGTCATCCGCATTTAACAAAGACCGGCGCAGCGCCTCGCAATCGATAAGCGTGCGGGTTTCACAGGCATCCCACATTTCCTCAACCGACAAGGGTGCAATACGGAATCCGCGCGATGTGGTCGTCAGCACCATACGCTCGCTGCGCAGGCGATTCAACGCTTCGCGAATCGGCGAGAAACTGCCGCCATAAAGCTGTTTTAACAATTCAAGGCGCAACGACTGCCCAGGCGCGAACACGCCGCTCATGATGTCGCGGCGTAACTGCCGATAGATCTGCTCGGATAGGGTGATGTCCTCAAACTCAGAGGCGCCCTCCGAACCAGGGTCTTCCTGGCGCGAAGCTTTGATTCTTGGCTTCAACGTCTACTCCAAAGTGCTACTGCATGCGCCATTCACAACGAACGGATGAATGCCCGGCGGCAACTCGCCCACTGGCGAGCCTCGCCGCGCCGAATCGGCACATCGCGTACGTGGCCATTCTACCTGTGCCCACCGCTTGCATAGGAGGCAGCCCGGCTCAGAAACGCCCCGAAAGCAAGCTGCCACACTGCGGAATTGCCGTGGACAGGCCTAACCTGCTCTGCATCTGCCATGTGGTGGCCACCGCCGCAGATAAGGTCGGCACGCCCGACAGACGCTCAACAGCGTCAATGGACGGCAGTGAGCGCATCTGAACGCAAGCCGACAGCACCAAGGCATCGACGTTGTCACAGTTGACGCGTTTATAGATTTCCAGCAATTGCGCCGGATCTTGTGCAGCCACCTGCAAGTTGTCGGGAATCTCCAAGGCCACGTAGTCCTTGACCTCAACCCCTTCGCTTTCGATGTAGTCCACCACCATTCGGGTCAGCGGCTTCATGTAGGGGCAGATTACGGCAATGCGCTTGGCCCCCATGGCTTGCAGGCCATCGACCAGTGCGCCTGCGCTGGTGACTACCGGAGCGGGTGCGCCGTTCTCTGCCGTGCGTTGGGTCAACCGCTCTTCAGAAACACGGTGATATCCCCGACCCATGCTCATAATGGCGACCAGGCACGCGTAGCCCAGCACGTCCATGCGCGCATCAGACAACTCCAAGGCGCAGCGATCACTATCGCGGTCCATCAACTCCAGCTCTTCTTTGACCACTCTTTTCATGCGCATACGGCTGGAGTGAAACGTAAACCGCTCCGGCCCTACCGCCTCACGCATGCGGAACATGGCGGGAATCTCGGTTTCCATTGTCGTATTCGACGACGGCACGATCTGGCCGATCTTGTAAGGCAACGCGGTCATGCTCGTGTCTCCAGCTCATCTGTGGGATTCAATTCGTCTTCTTCAAGCGCGATGGCATTGAGGTCATCGTCGTCAAATCTGGCAGCCTGCAATGAGCGGCGATTGACGCGCAGATCAAACACATCAAAGCGGTTGTAGTGGCCCGTGATGTCATGCATTTGGCGCGGCTGTATACAACGTGCCAGATCGATATCGGCATAAACAATGCCTTCCACATCGATGAGCGGCTCACCAATGACGCGACCGTCCGGCCCCAAAATGCCGGAAAATGCACTATTTGGACGTGCAAGCATTTCACGCGCCTCCGGGTGGCTTTCCGAAATGGCATCTTGAATGGCAGGCGAAATGGTGCTGCACGCCACCACGGTAAACACCTTGCCCTCAAAACTATGCGCCGCCGCTCTTACCTTGATGGCCTCGGCCATGTCGTATTCGGGCGGTGCCACAGGCAAGGCAATATAACTGGCCACATGCACCATCTCGCCTTGTGCCAGCAAGGCAAAACGCGCCAACGTATTCGTGTTTTCGCCGCAAGCCAGACCACCCAGCTTGCCCACGCTGGTGTCATACACCCGCAGCGACTTGCCGTCGCCGTTTGCCCAGGTCAGTTTCTCGGCCCAGGTCGGCACCAGTTTGCGATGACGCCCGAGAATTCTTCCTTCATCGTTGATGAACACCATGGTGTTGTAGATGGTGCCCACACCAAAACGGCTTCGCTCGTTAACGCCCACCACGACGTTGATGTGGTGTCGCTTCGCGGCCTGCGCAATTCGTCGAATTTCCGGGCCCGGCAATTCGATGGCACTACGGCACAGTTTTTCGAACCAGGGGCTGCCCTGCACTGGGTTCATGACCCAGCTCCAGTATGGATAGGCGGAAATAAACACTTCCGGGAATGCGACCAGCGACGCGCCGTTATTGGCCGCCTCGGCGATGAGCGCGCATGTTTTTTCAACAGTCGCATCCGTATCCAGAAAGATGGGAGACGCCTGTACGGCAGCCGCTTTGAATGACGGTAAGTTCAGCATAAAGATTGACTCCGTTGCGATGGTTCAAATGCCTAGATAGCGTTGTGCCAGCTCGGGTTCGGCGCTCAGTTCGTCTGGCTTGCCGGACCACACCACACGCCCTTTATCCACAATGTGATGACGGTCTACGAGCGACGCCATTTCTGGAAGGTTTTTATCAATCACGAGAATCGTCTGCCCCTCCGCTTTCAGGCTGCGCAGGCAGCGCCAGATCTCTTGACGAATCAATGGGGCAAGCCCTTCGGTTGCTTCGTCCAGAATGAGCAATTTTGGATTCGTCATCAAGGCTCGCCCCACCACCAGCATTTGCTGTTCGCCACCGGATAGCGTCCGCGACGATTGCGTGCGGCGTTCTTTGAGACGCGGAAAAAGCGCAAAGACTCGAGCCAGATCCCAGCCGCCGGCCGCCTTTCGGGCCGTAGCCACCAGGTTCTCCTCCACGCTCAGCGAGCCGAAGACGCGCCGCCCCTCTGGCACCAGGCCCACGCCAAGCCGCGCCACCACGTTGGGCAAGGCGTGCGCCAGGGACTGGCCGCGAAACATCACTTGCCCACCCGTGGCGGGCAACATCCCCATCAGCGTTTTGATGGTGGTAGTTTTGCCCATGCCATTGCGCCCGATCAAGGAAATGACCTCGCCTTCCTTGGCCGAAAACGACATTCCGAACAGCACGCGACTGGCGCCATAGCCGCCCGTCAAATCGTCGACACTCAACATGTCTCTTCTCCGAGATAAGCTGCGCGCACGTCAGGATGGTGGCGCACCTCGTCTGGCGTGCCGGTGAATACCACTTTGCCGTACACCAGCACACTGATCCGGTCTGCCAGCGCAAAAACGGCATCCATATCGTGCTCGACCAACAAAATGCCGTAGTCACCCTTCATGCCCAATAACAGGCGTGTCATACGCGCAGACTCTTCCGGCCCCATACCTGCCATGGGCTCGTCCAGGAGCAATAGCCGTGGCGTGCGTGCCAAAGCCACGGCCAACTCAAGCTGGCGTTTTTCGCCGTGTGCCAGATCTGCCGTGCGAACGTGACGACGGTCTTGCAGGCCCACGAGCTCTAACCACTGCATGGATTGCTGCTTGAGTGCCGCATCGTGACGCGGGTTAGACCATATCTGGAACGCACGCCCGCCTTGCAGCATGCGCGACAAGATAACGTTCTCTAAAACGGTGTAATCCTGGCAAAGCTCGGTGATTTGAAAAGAGCGCCCCAACCCCAAGCGTGCGCGCTCGAAGGCACGCATTGCCGTCACGTCTTGGCCTGCAATCGCAATGCGGCCTGAATCGGGCCGAATCTCTCCGCAGATTTGCGCAATCAAGGTAGATTTTCCAGCGCCGTTCGGGCCAATAATGGCGTGAATTTCTCCTGCCCGAACATCCAGGTTCACGCCATTTGTGGCGACCACAGCGTCAAACGTCTTGCGCAGATCAGTGACGCTCAATAGCGCATTGGGATCAATCGCCATGACGCGTCTCCAGCATTCGGCCGAACAAGCCCTTTTCGCCTACCAGTGCAACCAGCACGAGGATGGGGCCCATATAGAGCAGCCAATGCTCCGTGACGGAGGACAAGGTTTGCTCCAGCCCTAGAAACACGGCAGCCCCGCCGATTGGACCCAGCAGAGTGCCTACCCCACCCAGAATGACAATCGCCATGAGTTCGCCGGACTTGGTCCATGCCGCCATGTCGGGCGTGACCAGGCCTGCGTAATTCGCCCATAACGCGCCCGCCAGGCCCGTTCCCATCGCCGACAACACGAAAGCCGTCAAACGATAGGGCGTGGGTGCCACACCCAGATTCACGGCACGTCGTTCACTCTGGCGCAAGGCTTGCAGCACCATGCCAAAACGCGAGTTCGTGATGCGAATGCACAGCAGCGTCCAAAGCACCAACACCGCGAGGCACACGTAATAGAACACCGTGGGGCTTTCCATATTCAGACCCGGCAACACGTTACGTTGCGAGATCATCAGACCATCGTCGCCGCCGTAAAACTGCAGGGAAATGAGGATGAAATACACCATCTGTCCGAACGCCAGGGTAATCATGATGAACTGCACACCGCGCGTGCGTAGCGCCAGATAACCAAACACCCAACCCGCCAGCGCGCAACATGCCATCGCAATCGGCCAGACCACCAGTGCCGCGTTACTGCCTGCCCAGCCAAAAATGGGTCCGGCTTCCGTCAGATGAAACGCAATAATGCCCACGGCGTAACCGCCCAAGCCGAAGAACATGGCATGGCCGAAACTCACCATGGCGCCATAACCAATCACCAGATCCAGACTCACAGCGGCCAAGCCATAAATCAGGAATCGCGTCACCACGCCAATCAGAAAGGGGGAACCAGACCAGGCGGCGGCAAGCGGTAACACCAGCAACAACGCCAGCCCGCAATACCCCACCCGCTCGCGGTTTGAAAACACAAGCTTGCCCATATCATCCTCGCGCCGGAAACAGCCCACCGGGCTTGGCTATCAGCACAATCGCCATCAAGACATAAATGCTGGCAGACGCCAGACCGGCTGCCAGCGGGTCTGCCGTTGCCGGCGTGAATACCATTCCCAGCAATTGCGGCAAGAACGCGCGGCCCAGGCTATCCACCATGCCGACCAGCAAGGCGCCCGCCAGCGCGCCACGCACAGAGCCCACACCACCGATCACGATCACGACAAATGTCGTAATCAAGATGCGTTCGCCCATGCCGATTTCCACGGCCAGAAGTGGTGCCGCCATCACACCCGCCAGGCCGCACAACAGGGCACCCAGCGCGAAAACGAGGGTGTAGAGTTTGCGGATGTCGATGCCGAGTGCGTCGACCATGTCCCGGTCGTCGGCGCCTGCGCGTATCAGCATGCCGATACGCGTGCGGTTAACCAGCCACCACAATCCCAGGGCCACCAGCGCACCCGTCACGATGAAAGACAAGCGGATCACTGGATATTGAAACCCTGGCGCCAGCGTCACCGCTCCTTCCAGAAAAGAAGGTATGCCCACCATCGGCGGGCGACGGCCGAAAATCAGGCTCACGGCTTCATTGCTGAATAGCAGCAGGCCCAGGGTGGCGAGCACCTGATAGAGGTGGTCGCGTTTATAGAGCCTGCGAATCACCAGCATTTCCACAGCAACGCCATACAGCCCCGCCCCAAGTAACGCGGCCACCACACCGGCCAGGAATGATCCTGTGTTGCCGATGGCGTAAGCCGCGCAGTAGGCGCCTACCATGTAGAACGACCCATGCGTCAGGTTCACCACCCCCATGATCCCGAAAATGAGGGTCAAGCCGGCAGCCAGCAAGAACAGCATCGCGCCGAATTGCAGCCCGTTCAGTAACTGTTCGAGCAGTAATGTCATGACGGCATCTTGCAAGATGCGGCGTAGGCATCTTTATCGTCAGACACCAGCTTGCGCACCAAATGCGGTGACAGCGTGCCGTCCGCATCTTTCTCAATGCGCATCAAATACAGATCCTGAATCGGGTGCTGATTTGTGTTCATGCTGAACTTGCCGCGCACCGATTGGAAATCCGCCTTGCGTAAGGCGGCGCGAAAATCAGCCGCGCGCGTCAGATCACCATTCGTCGCCTTCAGGCCGGTGGCAATCAAATTAGCGGTGTCGTAGGCCTGCATGGCGTAGTCGGTAGGCAGGCGTCCGTAGGCGTCTTTAAAGGCCTTGACGAAGGCCTTCGACTGCGGATTGTCTGTGTCGATCGACCAGATGCCCGTGGTGTAAAAACCTTGAGCCGCATCACCGGTGGCCTGCAACATGCGCGTATCCATGGAGAAGCTGGGCATCAGCATGGGAATGCTTTTGTTCAGCCCGGCTGCCGCGTATTGCTTAACGAAATTGATACCCGTGCCGCCCGGATGAAACTGATAAATGGCGTCCGGTGCCAGGGAGCGCAAGCGAGCGAGCTCGACCGAGAAATCGGATTGATCCAGCTTGGTATAAATTTCTGCGAGCACTTCGCCTTTATACGTACGCTTGAAACCTTCGATGGCGTCTCGCCCGGCCTGGTAGTTGGGTGCCAGCAGCACGACGCGCTTGTAGCCCAACTCATTGGCGGCGACTCCGCCCGCCGTGTGAAACGCGTCATTCTGATAAGACGCCACAAAATAGTTCTGATCGCACTTCTCGCCTGCAAAACTGGACGGCCCCGGGTTCAGGCTGACGTAGAACGCGCCCGACTTCACCACGCCCGGTACGACGGCTGCGAGCACGTTCGAGAAATTCACACCCGTGAACAGCTTCACGCCAGATTGCAGTTGGCGGTCCACTGCCTGCTTCGCGTTGGCGGGTTTCAGACCATCATCTTCAACCACCAATTCCACCGGCACGCCACCCAACTTTCCCCCACCTTGTTTAATGGCCAGATTAAACGCGTCGCGCTCGTCCTCGCCGATGTAGCCGGCCGGTGTGGACAAGGTGGCAATAAAGCCTATTTTTACGGGTTCAACAGCGTGTGCGGTACCCGTCAGGGCCAGCGCCAGACAACCCAGAACATAATTCTTGATCATGATTCCCCCTTGGGAACGTCACTGCTTTGGTTTCGCGCAAGCGCGCGTTGGAATTCCCTGCGTCAGACCGCCACAACTGGGTGGCGTATCGTGCCGATGTCTTGCACGCCCGCCTCCACCACATCGCCCGGCCACAACCACTCTTGCGGTGTGCGTCCTGCGCCCACACCTTCCGGCGTGCCGGTCGCGATAATGTCGCCCGGTTCCAACGTGATGGCCGCGCTGATGTCGGAAATCAGGAACGGCACTTTGAACAGCATGTGCCGCGTGTTGGATTGCTGCTTCATCACGCCATTCACCGTGAGCCAAAGGTCCAGATTCTGCGGATCCGTCATTTCGTCCGCAGTGACAATGCATGGACCAAAAGGTGCGTAGGTGTCCTGGCCTTTCGAGTAAATCCATTGCCCTGCGCGACGGCAATCTCGTGCGCTCATGTCCAACATGACGCTGTAGCCAAACACATATGACATCGCATCCGCCTCGGTCACGCGCGTGGCGCGGCGCCCCATGATCACTGCCAGCTCCACCTCCCAGTCGAGCTGCTGCGTAATCTTGGCGTTATGTTCAATGGCGTCGCCCGGGCCGATTACCGTGGTGGGTGGCTTGGAAAAAATGACGGGCTGCGTGGGCAAATTGGCAGAGGTGTCCAGCGTGCGGCTGGATTCTGCTATGTGTTCCACATAATTCAGGCCAATGCCGAAAATGTTCTTGCGAGGACGCGCAATAGGCGCCAGCAATTTGACGTTTTCCTGCGGCAACGCGGTGCCGATAGGCCAATTCTCGCGATACGTATCCAAGAGCTTTTGCGCCTGCGCCACGGCGACCGGACCCAGGTCGATGAAAGTCAGCATGTCGCCGGGAAGTGCAACGCCGGCAGCGGCGCCGAGAAGAGCCAGATCTACGACATAGCCGTCCACCAGGGCGCCCAGGTTTGCGGCAGCGGCGGGATGAGCGCGAAAAGTGACCAAGCGCATAAGTACTCCAGATTCAAGACGAACAAAGGGACACCGCCCAGGCAAACGCCGGCGGAAAAATTGGGATATCGAGCGAGTAAGAAGAGATCGTTAAAGCAGCATCTGGTGGCCGTCGTTTTCCTTGAGCGCTTCTTCGCGATAGAGCGCCAGGGAACGCATCACCGGCAGATCGTTGAAACAGAAAAGACAAGCATCGTCGTTTGACGACAGATTCACGTGTTCATGCACCGCCCAGGAAGGCACGCAGAAAATATCGCGCTCAGTCCAGTCGTAGCGCTTGCCATCAATGATGGAGAAGCCGCTGCCTTTGGCCACCTGGTAAATAGAGCTCCCCGTGTGACGATGCGCTTTGGTGTGCTCGCCTGCGCGCAGCAATTGCATGCTGGCGCCTATTGTTGGCATTACCGGGCCACCCGTCACGGGGTTGGTGTATTCCATCAGCACGCCGTCATAGGGACTACCGGCCGTCACTTTGGCGTATCGGCGCAAGGCCTCGTAGGTGGGTTCCCACTCATATTTGAACAAGGGCGAATACGGTTTGGTCCAGCCGCTGACTTGCGGGCGCAGTGCGGCTGCGCCCCATGTCGCGCTTGTGTCATCGACCGGATGCGTCACTACCTGATTCAAATCGGGATGCACTGCGTAAAACCCAGCCTCTAGTGCATTGACCAGCGGAATATCCAGCCCGTCTTGCCAAATACACGTTGTGCCATCTTCGGCCACGCCATGCTCGTGCCAGGTACCGTTGGGAGTGAGTACAAAATCGTTCGCGCCCAAGGTCATCTTGTGGCCATCCACTACCGTGAACGCGCCGCGGCCTTCCATGATGAAGCGCAGGGCGGAGTGCGAGTGCGCATGCGCGGACGCCAGTTCACCGGCCTTCATTACCTGCAACCCGGAATAGAGCCACCCCACTGCCGCCGCCACATCACGCCGACCGGGGTTATTCAGGTAAATGACCCGACGCCCCGCCTCTTCTGGCGATACCAGTTCGACTGACCGCAGCACATGCTCACGCAACTCGCGATACCGCCACACCACGGGAATCGACGCCGAGCGCGGTGCCCAGGGTTCGATCTTGTTGGCGACCGTCCACAGCGCTCCGGTCTCGAGCTTGGCCAGCTCATCGTAATAGGCGAGCCGCTCGGGAGAATCTGCCACATTGGCACGGCCCAGGGTCTCCTCCCGGTACTCGTCGTATCGACTCGCTTCCATGTTTTTCTCTTATATTTATAAAACAATGAATATTTTCGAAAATAATAAAGCGGACGAAACGAAGCAGCAAGAAGGACTTGCTAGGGGTTTACCCAGGAATTTCTAAAGGAAGACTGCGGGTTGCCCGCATGGCGTATGTGCCGTTAGCCACGTTGCCTATGGCAGACCTAAAACCGCCATCACGAAAGAAAGCGTCAGTGTCGGGCTTTCGCCGACAGTCTTGGCAAGCTTTCGCGCGAGCGGCGCAACTTGGCGGACACGAATGGGTGAGGTATTGCAGGACTGGCTGAAACATCACAGTCTGCATTTGATGGTCTTAGCTGTAAGACCACACGTATTGAGGCTATGGCTACGTAGGATCCGCAGCACTGCGCCAGAATGGAGCAGCCGTGAAACGCAGAGAACAACTACCGCTTACGGAACGAGCGCCGCGTCAGCGCAATGCTGCCAAAGCGCAGGCAAGTTGTTGATTCTATGGTGCGCCCGACAGGAATTGAACCTGTATCAAGAGTTTCGGAAACTCTCATTCTATCCATTGAACTACGGGCGCATGGGAGAGGCAGCATTGTACCTAACTTTAGGGCGCGTGCAGCAGTCGTGTCCCCATAAAGTGCTTTTATGTTCTGGAAATCCCGCAGGGATATGGTTCGTCCCTATATGGCAGTGCCGTTATATAATCCAGCGTTTGCAGGCAGGGTGAGCCATACTTGGTTACGTCCTTTCGCAGTAGTTATCTCTGTTGCCGCCGTTAGGCGCCCCCGGTACCCGATTTGCAGGATTTGGTCATGAGCAACGAGCAGGAACACCTAGAAGAGCACGTCTCCCCTATCAAAACCCCAAAGCAATTGGTTGTGACGATCGTATTGGCTTTTGTCGTGCCGATCCTCATCATCCTGATGCTTGTAAACATGGTTACCTCCGGCGGCAAGGTCGGCGCGGGTTCTGACACCATGTCAAATGAAGCTGTTACGCGGCGTATTGCGCCGGTTGCCGGTTTCGAGCTGGTTGATGCAAACGCTCCCCGGGTCTTCAAGACCGGCGAACAAGTTTTCGCTGCGGTCTGTACCGCCTGTCATACCGCCGGCATTGCTGGCGCACCCAAACTTGGCGACAACGCCGCCTGGGCGCCCTTCATCAAGAGCGGCTTTGACACGATGCTGAACGTTGCCCTTCATGGCAAGGGTGGCATGCCCGCCAAGGGTGGCAACCCTGCATTGAGCGACTTCGAAGTTGCCCGTGCCGTGGTCTACATGGCCAACAAGAGCGGTGCGTCGCTGCCTGAACCAGCGGCCCCCGCTGAAGAAGGCGCCAAGACGGAAGCGGCTGCAGGCTCCCCGGCGCCAGCAGCACCGGCAGTAGCTGCAGCAGCTCCGGCTCCAGCAGCAGCTCCTGCCGCAGCGGCTGCCGCAGCACCGGCTGCCGCAGCATCGGCTGCCGCAACGCAGCCTGTTGCCGTCGTGAATCCCGCAGGCGAAAAGCTCTATAAGAGCACCTGTTTCGCCTGTCATGGAACGGGTATCGCCAATGCACCGAAGTTCGGTGACAAGGCCGCCTGGGACCCATACATCAAGACTGGCATGGACGCCATGGTGAAGGTCGCCATGCAAGGCAAACCACCAATGCCCCCGAAGGGCGGTGCGGCCAATGCATCGGAAGATGACATCCGCGCAGCCGTTCAGTACATGGTTGACGCTGCCAAGTAAGCCGTAGCACCTGTCAAACGAAGGCCCTTTGCAATGCAAAGGGCCTTTGTCATTCTGAGCGTCAATCTGCCTGCTACTTGCTGCGGATACCGCTGATAGCGCCCTCTCGCTGCCTACGTCTGCAAACAACGCGGCCCTATGGCGCACAGATCCCTCACGATGCCGCGTTTCACGGCGCGCCCAGTATCGCCTTGACCGCTGTCAGGAAGCGCCGGGCCAGCAGCGGCATCGGTGTCAGGTTGGAGTAGGTGACCCATATTTCGATACTGACGGGCGGGCTGACGGATTTGACGACGGTACTGTGCTGCAGCTCGGGCGTGACGCTCCAGGCATCCACCAGCGCCAGCCCCAGCCCTTGCTGGACAAAGGAGCAAGACGTGACGGGCGAATGCACTTCGACAGTCGCGCTGCACGGCGGCGTGCCATTGAAAAATGTGTGAAGACTGCTTGCGAGCGGCGTGCCCGGCGGATAGCCAATCCAGCTCTCGGATGCGAAATGCTCCGGTGTCACGTGATCTACGTCACGCAGCGGATGCTCACGCGGCATGATGCAGACCAACGGCTGCTCGCCGATAACCTCTGAACTCAGGTTGGGGTGTTCCGGCGCCCGCATAGAGATACCGATGTCGGCCTGGCCCGTAAGGAATTGAGCCGCGAACTCGTCAAAGGTGACGCTGCGGTAGTCGACATGCAAGCGATGATTGCCATCGAGCATACTTGCAAGTGCCTGCGGCACCAGACGTTGGCCGAAACATGCGCTTGAGACGAGCTTCAATGTGCCAGCACCCGATTGCCCAAGATTGGCGGCCAGATCATTGACCCGCTGAATGCCGCCATAGACCTGTTCGACTTCGGCATACAAGCGACGCGCTTCGGCCGTGGGTGCCAGGCGAGTTTTTATTCTCTCGAATAAGAGGTAACCGAGCCTGCTTTCGGTAAGGGCCAGAACGCGACTGATGGCTGGCTGAGACACATGCAATACGCGCCCCGCCCCGCTGATCGAACCCGTCATCATGATGGCTCGAAAGACCTCTATCTGGCGCAAGCTAAGAGGCCGGGTGACCGTCGGCGCGTCGCTCTCATGCAGCGATGATCTCGCCGAAAACCCGATCTCTTCCATGCCCAAATTCTCCCTGGTGATAACCGGCGATTATAGGCGTACGACGTTTTTCGATGAGCGATCAAAGTATCTGCCGCGCTACTCTGCCCCTTCGACAAAGCAGCCGAGTTGGAGCAGTAGATGGACAGCATGCAGGCAGACTTTATTGTGGCAGGAGCAACATTAGTCGACGGCAGTGGCGCTTGCGGCTATCGAGCAGATGTGGCGGTTGCGGGCGGGCGCATTACGGCAATCGGTTCAATCGAGTATCCGCCGGGAATCAGGATCGTGGATGGAACTGGCCTGGTGTTGGCACCGGGATTTATCGACTCACACACCCATGACGATGGCTACCTGCTAGTCCATCCAGATATGACGCCCAAAGTGTCGCAAGGTGTGACGACGGTAGTCACAGGCAATTGCGGCGTAAGTCTGGCGCCCTATTCACACGCATTTCAACCTCAGCCGCTAGACCTGCTGGGCCCACCAGATCTATTCCGTTTCTCGACGTTTTCCCAGTGGTTGGAAGCACTGCGAGAAACGCCGCCGGCCGTCAATGTGGTGCCCCTGGTCGGCCACAGCAACTTGCGCCTGGCCACGATGGCAGACCCCAGCCTGGGCGCCACCGACGCCGAAGTCTCGGCCATGCGCATCATCTTGCAGGAAGCATTGGACGCAGGCGCGTTCGGGGTATCTACAGGAACCTTCTATCCGCCCGCTGCCGCCGCGACCACGCGCGAGATTATTGAGGCCTGCCTGCCGCTACGCGAACACGGTGGCCTATACGCCACTCACTTGCGCGACGAGACCGACCTCATCGTGCCCGCAATGGAAGAGGCGCTGGAAATTGGTCGCGCCCTGGACTGCCGTGTCGTGTTTTCTCATCACAAATTGGCTGGATCCAACAACCACGGCCGCTCTCGCGAAACGCTCGACTTGATTACACGGGCGGCACAGACGCAACCGGTCTGCCTTGACTGCCACCCGTATCCGGCAACGTCCACCATGTTGCGCCTGGATCGCTTGCGTATCGCCAGCAGAACCATGATTACGTGGTCCAAGGGTTACCCAGGCGCAGTCGGTAGAGATTTCGACGAGATCATGCGTGAGCTTGGTCTGGACGATGTGGCTACCCTGGAACGCCTGGCGCCTGCTGGCGCTATTTATTTCTTGATGAGCGAAGACGACGTTAATCGCATTTTTGCGTATCCGCTGACCATGGTGGGTTCTGATGGTCTGCCATTTGATCCACATCCGCATCCACGTCAGTGGGGCACGTTCACAAAGGTATTGCGCACGATGGTGCGTGAGCGGAAGGTGCTGACGCTTGAGGCGGCCATACACAAGATGACCGGCCTCGCAGCCAGCCAATATGGTTTACCGCAACGCGGCTTACTGCGCGTCGGGTACCACGCCGATTTGGTGCTGCTCGACCCTGATACGGTGACGGACGTCGGTACATTCGAGAACCCGGCACGCGCCAGCCAGGGCATCCACGCGGTATGGGTCAATGGCGAGCAAGTTTGGAACGGGCAGGAGGCGGTACCCAATCTTCCGGGCAAGGTGCTCGTCCCTCTGACGCGTCGCGCACGCGCGGACATGGACGCGCAGCGGGCGCTTGAGGAGATCGCATGCCCTCGCCCGTGAAGTCGGCACCGGATATAGCTGCCTACATCAACATTCGGTCAGCGAAGAGTCCGGCGCTCTCGTTTGACGGCGAGTTGCTTGCCTATCTTTCTGATGAAAGCGGTACGCACCAGATCTGGACTCAGGCTTGGCCGGATGGCGCGCCACTGCAATTAACCGACATGCCCGAGCCCATCGGCGCATTCTCTTTCCAACCCGGGACGAAGTCTATTGTTTTCACAATGGACTGCGGTGGTGATGAGCGACATCAGCTGTGGTGGGTTGATGGCGATAGCCGAGCGCTTATCGCCCTGACTGACGATCCCGGCTCGGTGCACGTGTGGGGCGCCTGGTCTCCCCTGGGCGACCGAATTGCCTATACCTCGAATGCGCGCGACAAGCACCACATGGATGTGTATGTCATGGACGTGGCGACGCGCAACGCCACCTGTACCTGGGAAGGCACGGGCTATCGGCAGGTTCTTGCTTTCAGTCCAGATGGCACGTCACTGCTGGTTCTTGACTGGACCGTCAGTGACGCCAACCAGAATCTTTACTTGGTGGACATCGCGACCGGCCAACGCGAAGCCTTGCTGGCGCAAGACTCGCCATCGCGCTTTCTCAAAGCATCCTTCAAGCGCGATGGCACTGGGCTTTATTTCCTGGCTGACACGGGCCAAGATTTTGTTTCTCTGGGGCATCTCTCTTTCGCCAATGGCGCAGTGTCCAAACTCGCGGCGCGCGATTGCAATGACATCGTAGCCATGGCCGTGTCACGCGATCAAGACTGGGTGGCGTACGTAGTCGATGAGGCGGGCTGGGATCACGTATATGTATTGAACCTGCGCGAAGGCACCGAATGGAAGGTGCCAGGAGTACCCGCCGGGACAGTGAGCTCGATGCTCTGGCTACCCAACGGGTCTGGCCTGGTGATGGCGTTGGAAAGCGCCGCCCGTTCGCCGGATATCTGGCACGTCGATCTGTCGAATGCTGGCGTACGCCGCCTGACAAATGCTCCGAAAGGTACCTTGAAGCAGGAAATTTTTGTCGAGCCCGGCATCTCGGCGACGAGCAGTTTTGACGGATTGAGTCTGCCATTTTTTATTTACCGGCCAAAAGTCCCAGCACCACCCAATGGATATCCCGTGGTCGTCATGGTGCATGGCGGGCCAGCGATGGCCTGGCGGTCTACCTTCCGGGCTGACGTGCAGTATTTGCTTGCCTGCGGCGTGATGGTGATTGCACCCAACGTGCGTGGCTCCACGGGCTATGGCCGGTCTTACGAACAATTGGATGACAAGCATCTTCGAATGAACAGCGTGGCCGATCTATCGGCAATCCGTAAATGGTTGGCCGCGCAATCAGATATTGCGCAGACGCGCGTGGCCGTATTCGGCAGATCCTATGGCGGCTTCATGGTGCTAGCCGCCCTGACCGAGCAAGCAGGTGATTGGTCCCTGGGCATCAACTTCTATGGCATCGCCAATTTTCAGACGATGCTGACCACGACGGGCCCTTGGCGTCGCTACCTGCGAGCCGCTGAGTATGGCGACCCAGTACACGACCACGTTCTGCTGGAAAAAATCTCGCCAATCCACAAGATGGAGCGCGTGCGCGTCCCCGTACTCGTCGTGCAGGGGCTGGACGATCCTCGTGTACCTCCAGGCGAGAGCGAGATGGTGTATTCGGTGTTGCGCGGTCTGGGAAGACCTGTGGAATATCTGCGCATCCCTCACGAAGGCCACGGTTTCGCCCGACTCGATAATCAGCAAAAGGTGTTCGCCACCACTGCCGATTTTCTGGGGCGATTTCTTTAAAAAAAACTATTTTTCAAGGGGAAAAAAAATGAAAAAAAATGAGCTTGACCACATCCGGTGCACCCGTGAGCACTCGAGCCGATGGTCCAACGTGGCAGGCGGTTTGGCACTTGCAAGTGCCGTTGCGCTATCCACGTCAGCATTAGCGGCAACGCCGAAAAATGCGCTGGTTATGGCGATGAACATCGACGCCATCAGCACATTCGACCCCGCGCAAGTGGCCGAAGCGGTCACGCAGGAAATCCTCCAGAATACGTGTGACACTCTCGTGCGTTTTGATCCCACCGACGTGCGCAAAGTGCTTCCGGCGCTCGCCGAAAGCTGGGATGTGTCGCCAGATGGCAAGGAAATTACGTTTCACTTGCAAAAGAATGCCAAATTCGCCTCAGGCAAGCCAGTCACGGCTCGCGACACAGCCTTGTCCATGCAGCGCGTCGTTCAACTGGGGTTCGGCAACGCCGCCGCACTCACGGAATACGGATTCACCAAGGACAATATCCAGGATCGGATCGTCGCAACCGATGACCACACGCTGGTGCTGAAGTTCGACAAAGCCTACCCGCCCTTGCTGTTGCTGCAGTCCATTGCCGTCGACACGGCGTCTACGACGCTGGACATGGCGACAGTGATGGAGCAGGCGCAGAACAATGACATGGGCAATCGTTATCTTGCCAAGACGACGGAGTGTGTGGGCCCCTATCGGCTGGCGAAGTGGAATGCAGGCGAATCCATCTTGTTGCAGGCCAACGAGAACTATTGGGGAAAACCACCCGCGCTAAAGCGCGTACTGATTCGACATGTCGCCGAGCTGGGTACGCAGCGTCTGTTGCTCAGCAAGGGCGATATCGATGTGGCACGCAATCTGTCGCCCGACGACATGCGCGACCTGGAAAAATCAGCCACGATACGGATTGAAAAAATCCTTACTCCTGCCCTGTATTACTGGGCCTTCAATGCGTCGGACCCGATTTTCTCCAAAGAGAAGGTCCGTCTCGCGATGCGCTATCTCATCGACTACGACGGACTCGGCAAGACGGTCATGTCCTACGTCGGCGTACCGCGCGCAAGTTATGTTCAATTAGGCGCCGTAGCAGCGCTCAACGCTGAGGAAGGGCAGCCCTTCAAGCTCGACTTGCCGCGGGCAAAAGCCCTATTGGCTGAAGCGGGCTATCCCAATGGTTTCGAAGCCAACGTCCTGATTGGCACAAATTCGTATTCCTCACCGTTGGCCGAGAGCATTCAGGAAAATGCAGCCAAGATCGGCGTAAAACTCAAGCTGGAACGCATGGCCAACGCGCAGTTATATGCACGCACGCGTGGCCGGGAGTTTCAGACGGCGCAATTGGGCTGGCAAACGGGAGTGCCCGATGCGCACGGAAATTCGTCGCGCCTGGTCTACAACCCGGACAATCGGATGGAGGCCAAGATGACGCAGTTCCCATCATGGCGCATGGCGTGGCAGGACCCGGCTATCAATGCGCGAGTGACTGAAGCCTTGATGGAAACCGACCCAGCCAAGCGCGAGGCCATGTACGCCTCACTGCAGAAAGACGTCATGCAACAAGGTCCCTTCGCGGTCATGTTCCAGCTGACCTACGTAGCGGGTTTGAGCAAAGATCTCAAAACCTGGGCGTGGAATAGCTCGCGTGTGTATTACGCCGAAGCCTCGAAATGAAGCTCGTAGCACAGGTACCGGCAACAGAAAGCTGGATTCACATGAACGAGGCGAATAAAGCATGACAACAACAGCAGGCGTCACGCACGGCAAGCCTGCCGACTTTATGCGCACACGAGTACTGCCCGTGTGCGAGAGCTTGAGCAAGATGGCCGTGTCTGTATGCATCACGCTGCTTGGCCTGGCCGCATTGACCTTCTTCATCGGCCGCATGCTGCCGATGGATCCGGTCGCGGCCGTGCTGGGCGACAACGTCAGCAAGGAAGCCTATGCCGCGATGTACCACCAGCTTGGGCTGGATCAACCGATTTGGATGCAGTTCCTGCACTATCTGAAGGGCATACTTTCCTTTGATTTCGGCACGTCGCTGATCACTGGCAAGCCGGTAATCGAGGACATCGCCCGCGTATTTCCAGCCACGCTGGAGCTGGCCAGTGTATCGGTACTGATCGCAACAGGACTCGGTATCCCTGCCGGCGTTCTGGCCGCCATGTACCGCAATTCACCACTGGATCATGCAGTGCGCGTGATCGGCCTCGTTAGCTACTCATCACCCAATTTCTGGTTGGGCCTGATGGGTTTGGCACTGTTTTATGCCACGTTGGGCTGGGTAGGTGGTCCGGGGCGCATCGACGTGCTCTTTGAGCTGGACTTCGAACCGACCACGGGTTTCCTGCTGATCGACACCGCGCTCGACGGCAATTGGGAAGCCTTCTGGAATACCTGGAGCCATATCATCCTGCCGAGCTTGATTCTCGGCTTAAGTGCCATGGCGTATATCTGCCGCATGACCCGCAGCTTCATGATTGAGCAACTGAGCCAGGAATATGTCGTCACTGCACGCGCCAAAGGCTTGTCCTGGGCTCGCACAGTCTGGGTTCATGCGTTTCGCAACGTGGCCGTGCAAGTGGTGACCGTCGTCGCACTCTCCTATGCTTTTCTGCTTGAAGGCGCCGTGCTCACCGAGACGGTGTTCGCGTGGCCAGGGTTTGGACGCTACCTGACCAATGCACTGCTGGCAGGCGACATGAACGCTGTCGTTGGCTGCACGTTGCTCACCGGAGTCATATTCGTTGCGCTAAATATTCTGTGCGATCTGCTCTATCGGGTCGTCGACCCCCGCACGCATTGAGGTCGCCTATGGAAACAGAAAACATGAATCAATCTTGGGCTGCCAGGTTCGGTACTTGGCTGCGCGAACCCGTGCCTACGTCGCCGCGTCAGGCTCGAGTACAGCAGGCATGGTTGAAATGGCGTCGGCTGCGCGCAAATCCTTCGGCATTGTTCGGCCTGTGCATCATCCTGGCACTAACACTGTTGGCGATCTTTGCCCCCTTGTTGGCTACCCACGATATCTACGCACAAGACCTCAGTCAACGACTGCTCAGGCCGTCAGGCCAACACTGGCTTGGCACCGATGAATTGGGACGCGACATCTACAGCCGTCTGCTGCATGGCGCTCGCATCACACTGTATATCGCCGCGTTAACGGCAATTATTGCCGCGCCATTGGGTTTATTGGTTGGTACAACTGCTGGATACTTCGGCGGCTGGGTCGATCGAGTTCTCATGCGTATTGTGGATGTCTTTCTTGCCTTTCCCAGCCTGATTCTGGCGTTGGCCTTTGTGGCGGCGCTGGGGCCGGGAATCGAGAATGCCATTATTGCGATCGCGTTAGCAGCATGGCCGCCCATCGCGCGATTGGCCCGAGCCGAGACCTTATCCATTCGACGTTCGGACTATATCGCCGCAGTGTGGCTACAGGGCGCGTCGTCTTGGCGAATCATCTCGGGGCACGTGATGCCTATGTGCCTGACCTCCGTTGTCGTGCGCATCACCATGAACATGGCGTCCATCATTCTCACGGCTGCCGGTCTGGGCTTTCTCGGACTGGGCGCGCAGCCTCCTAGCCCGGAGTGGGGTGCGATGCTGTCATCGGCCCGCCAATTCATGATGACCTCATGGTGGATAGCCGCCATTCCCGGTTGCGCCATATTAATTACCAGCGTCGCTTTCAATCTTCTTGGCGACGGATTACGCGATGTTCTGGATCCCCGCAATGGCTGATACTTTGCTTGAAGTCCAAGACCTGAATGTTCATTTCCGTACCGCGCAGCGAAGCCATCATGCTGTGCGCGGCGTATCGTTCTCGGTGGGACGGGAGAAGGTAGGCATCGTAGGCGAGTCGGGTTCCGGAAAATCGCTGACTGGCCGCGCCATCATGCGCCTGACTCCGCGAGCGGCCAAGATCGAGGCCGGGCGTATGCATTTCGACGGGACAAATCTGCTGTCCGCCTCTGAAAAACACATGCGCTCTATTCGCGGAAATCGCATTTCGATGATTCTGCAAGATCCGAAATTCTCGCTCAATCCGTTGATGCGTGTCGGTACGCAGATTTTGGAGGCCTATCGCCTGCATCGCCACGCAAGTGCAAGTGAGGCCAAAAAGCAGGTGCTCCTAATGCTCGAATCGGTCAAGATTCGCGACCCGGAACACGTCTTCAATCTCTTCCCGCATGAGGTCTCCGGTGGTATGGGTCAACGCATCATGATTGCCATGATGCTTATCCCCGAACCAGACCTCATCATTGCTGACGAACCCACCTCGGCGCTGGATGTCACGGTGCGCCGACAAGTGCTGAGCATTCTGGACGAATTGGTAGCGCGGCGCGGGGCGGGCATGATCTTCATCAGCCATGACCTGAATCTGGTGGCCGACTTCTGTGACCGAGTGCTCGTCATGTATGCCGGACGCATCATGGAGGAACTGCCCGCAGGCGAGCTTCACAATGCGCGTCATCCCTATACACGCGCGCTTCTGGATAGCCTGCCGCGCCTGGACCGCAAGGTCGACAAGCTGGCGACGGTAACGCGCGATCCCGCCTGGCTGCACGGCCCGACGCTATATCAAGGACCTCAAGCATGAGCGAACGCCGAAAAATGCTGGAGACCATCGGACTGGACGTGGCGTTTGGAACACGAGCAAGCATCAAAGTCGTGCACGACGTCAGCTTTCATGTTGACCAGGGAGAGGCCTTTGGCCTGATCGGCGAATCGGGTTGCGGAAAATCGACCATCCTGCGCACCCTGGCTGGGCTGAACCCAAACTTTGGCGGAAAGATTCTGCTGCAGAGCCAGCCAGTGTTGGGGCAGCGCGACAAGACATTCTTTCGTCGAGTGCAGATGGTGTTTCAGGATCCCTATGCGTCTTTGCATCCGCGCAAGATGGTGCAGGACGTGCTGGAGCAGCCGCTTGTTATTCACGGCTTCAACGACCGACAGGACCGCATTGATTCAGTGCTGACGGCTGTCGGCCTGGGCGCATCATTCCGATATCGATATCCGCACGAACTGTCGGGTGGCCAGCGTCAGCGCGTGGCGATTGCTCGTGCCCTGATCATCGAACCGGAGGTTCTTCTGCTAGATGAACCGACGTCCGCCCTGGACGTCTCCGTGCAAGCAGAAATATTGAATTTGCTGCACACGCTGCGCCAGGCACGCGGATTGACGTACCTGATGGTAAGCCACGACCTCGCCGTTGTTGCGCACTTGTGCCAGCGTGTCGCTGTGATGTGCGAAGGACGGCTGATCGAGGAATTGTCGGATGAGGATGTACGCGCCGGTAATGCCCAGGAGCCTTACACACGCGAATTGCTTGAGGCAAGCTGCTATGGGCTCGTCGCATAACCTGCCTCCTTTCTATACCCATCAACAGGAAGTAATGACCATGCAAGTTTTGCCAAAGAATGGTGAACACCAATCCTGGACCGAGGCCGCTCCCGATTGGATGACGGCCAACCCAAACGAGATGGGCTGGTCGCAATCGGCGTTGGACAAGGCCTTCGCGTATGCCGGCACCATTGCGACAGACGCGTTGATGCTGATTCAACGCGGGAAACTTCTGGCGACCCTTGGTGATGTCGAACATCGGTTTATGTGCCACTCCATCCGCAAGAGCTTTCTGAGTGCGATGTTCGGCTTGCTGGTCGAGCGTGACACCACGGTGCTGTCGCGCACATTGCAGCAGTTGGGAATTGACGACAAGCTTGGCTTGAGCGGAACAGAGAAAACGGCAACGGTCTATGACCTGCTGACCGCACGTTCAGGCATTTACCATCCGGCAGGCTATGAAACACCCTGGATGCGCTCTATCAAGCCTGCCCGCCACGCGCACGCGCCCGGCGTTAACTGGTGCTACAACAATTGGGATTTCAATGCGCTGGGCACTATATATACGCAGTTATCGGGCCGAGGTATTCACGAAGCCTTCCTGAACGATTTCGCTGCGCCACTCGGCATGCAGGACTTTCGTTTTGATGCGGTTCGGCAAGACGGGCATCTGGAGCCAGACGACTGTTCGATGCATCCGGCCTACCCCTTTCGCATGTCGTCGCGCGATCTGGCGCGCTTCGGCCAACTGTTCCTACAGAAAGGCCGATGGGGCGAACGCCAGATAGTGTCGGAACACTGGACCGCCACTAGTGTGCAACCGTATTCGGACGCGGGTGCGCGAGGCGGCTACGGTTATATGTGGTGGCTGGGTCGCAGCGGCGTGGCTTTCCCCAACGTAATGTTGCCCAATGGCAGCTACAGCGCCCAAGGCGCAGGCGGCCATTATTGCCTCGTGATTCCCGAGCTGGATCTGGTGCTGGTCCACCGCGTGGATACGGACATGGCAGGCCGTGCCGTGGACGGCTTTCAATTTGGGCATTTATTGAACTTGATACTGGCGGCAGCACCCCGCGCTTAACCGCCCCTATCCGTCTCACGGGCAGACCTGGCATTCGGGCCTCAGGCCGAATGCCAGCGAGCTATACCGCGAAAACTCGCGCTGCCCCGCGCTACAGCGACAACGAAGACCACGGGTTCGACCGAATCGAAAATCAGCATCGAGCATTCGCCACAGCCGCAGTTTTTTTGCACGAGTTCTTTAGACAAAAATACAGAACCTCAAGGGAAAAAATGACAAAGCATGAGTTTGACCGCGTCCGGTGTATCCGTGAAAATTCGAGCCGATGGCTCAACGTGGCAGGCGGTGTGGCACTTGCAAGTGCCGTTGCGCTATCCACAACTGTTTTAGCGGCGACACCAAAAAATGCGCTGGTCATGGCGATGAACATCGACGCCATCAGCACATTCGACCCCGCGCAAGTGGGCGAAGGCATCACGATAGAGATCCTTCAGAACACGTGCGACACACTCGTACGCATCGACCCCGAAGACGAACGCAAAGTGGTTCCGGGGCTAGCCGAAAGCTGGGACGTGTCGCCAGATGGCAAGGAAATTACGTTTCACTTGCAAAAGAATGCCAAATTCGCCTCAGGCAAACCAGCCACTGCGCGCGACACAGCCCTATCTATTCAACGCGCCTCCCAGCTCGGATTCGGCCGCACGGCCACGCTCACGGAATATGGGTTCACCAAGGACAACATCCAGGATCGGATCGTCGCCACGGATGACCACACGCTGGTGTTGAAGTTCGAGAAAGCCTATCCCCCCTTATTGATGCTGCAGTCCATTGCGATCGACGTGGTGACTGCGACGCTGGATATGTCGACGGTGATGGCGCAGGCGCAGAACAATGACATGGGCAATCGTTATCTTGCCAAGACGACGGAGTGCGTGGGCCCCTATCGCTTGGCGAAATGGAATGCCGGCGAATCCATCTTGTTGCAGGCCACCGATAACTATTGGGGAAAACCACCCGCGCTAAAGCGCGTACTGATCCGACATGTCGCCGAGCTGGGTACGCAGCGGCTGTTGCTCAGCAAGGGCGATATCGATGTGGCGCGCAATCTTTCACCCGACGACCTGAACGATCTAGAGAAATCAGGAACGACCCGCATTGAAAAGGTGCTTAAGCCTGCCCTGTATTACTGGGCCTTCAATGCGTCAGACCCGATTTTCTCCAACGAGAAAGTGCGTCTCGCGATGCGCTATCTCATCGACTACGACGGACTCGGCAAAACGGTCATGTCCCACGTCGGCGTGCCGCGGGCAAGTTACGTCCCTTTGGGCGCGGTAGCAGCACTCAACGCTGAGGAAGGGCAGCCCTTCCAGCTCGATTTAGAGCGGGCAAAAACTCTGTTGGCTGAAGCGGGTTATCCGAATGGTTTCGAGGCCAACGTTCTGATTGGCACCGCTGCGTATGCCTCGCCAGTGGCGGAGAGCATTCAGGAGAATGCAGCCAAGATCGGCGTAAAACTCAAGCTGGAACGCATGGCCAACGCGCAGTTGTATGCGCGCATGCGTGGCCGGGAGTTTCAGTCAGCACAGCTAGGCTGGCAGACCGACGTGCCCGACGCACACGGCAACTCGTCTCGTCTGGTCTACAACCCAGACAATCGGATGGAGGCCAAGATGACTCAGTACCCATCCTGGCGTATGGCGTGGCAGGACCCGGCTATCAATGCGCGTGTCACTGAGGCCCTGATGGAAACCGACCCGGCCAAGCGCGATGCCATGTACGCCTCGCTCCAGAAGGATGTCATGCAGCAAGGTCCATTAGCGGTCATGTTCCAGGTGACCAACGTGGCCGGGTTGAGCAAAGAAATCAAAACCTGGGCGTGGAGAGGCACGCGCGTGTATTACTCCGAAGCCACGAAATAAAAATTGCGGCAGGCCTGAGGGCAACAGAAGACCGGAGGATATGGCGCAGGCGAATCGAGCATGACAACAACAGCAGGCGGGCCGCCTGCTTTGCTCGCACCAGTAGCCCCCCAGAGACTGACACACGCGAATTTCTGAAGGCGAGTTGACACTATCGGCTCGCAAGACCGCCCCTTTTCATACGCGTCCACAGGATGTAATAACCATGCCAGTCTTACTTAAGCGTGAAGAACACCAACCTTGGTCTGAACCCGTGCCCGATTGGACTCATGCCAATCCGGAGGAGATGGGTTGGTCCCAATCTGCATTGAACAAGGCCTTTGAATATGCCGGCACTATCGAGACAGATGCATTGATGCTGATTCAACGCGGAAAGGTGCTTGCAACCCTTGGTGATGTTGAACATCGGTTCAAGTGCCATTCGATCCGCAAGAGCTTTCTGAGCGCGATGTTCGGCTTGCTGGTCGAACGCGACGTCACTGTGCTGTCGCGCTCGTTGCAACAGTTGGGTATTGACGACAAGCTTGGCTTGAGTGGCACAGAGAAAGCCGCAACGGTCTACGATCTGCTGACGGCGCGCTCGGGGATCTACCATCCGGCGGGCTACGAAACGCCCAGGATGCGCACTATCAAGCCAGTTCGCCATACGTACGCACCCAATGTCAATTGGTGCTACAACAACTGGGATTTCAATGCGCTCGGCACTATATACACGAAGTTAACGGGTCGAGGCATTCACGAATCCTTCCTGACCGATTTCGCCGCAGCGCTTGGCATGCAGGATTTTCGTTTCGATGCGGTTCGTCAAGACGGACATCTGGAACCAGACGATTGCTCAGTGCATCCGGCCTATCCGTTTCGCATGTCGGCACGCGATTTGGCGCGTTTCGGCCAACTGTTCCTGCAGAAAGGCCGATGGGGCGAGCGCCAGTTAGTATCGGAACACTGGACCGCCATGAGTGTGCAGCCATATTCGGAGGCTGGCTCGCGAGGCGCCTACGGTTTTATGTGGTGGCTGACACGCAACGGCGTGGCCTTCCCGAATGTGATTTTGCCGAATGGAAGCTTCAGCGCCCAGGGCGCTGGCGGCCAATCCTGCCTGGTAATTCCTGCGCTGGACGTGGTGCTCGTGCACCGTGTAGATACGGATATAGCGGGCCGTGTAGTGAACCCTTTTCAATTCGGACATTTGTTGCATTTGATACTGGCGGCAGCGCCCCGCGCTTAGCAGCACCGCACAAAGCAAACTGACGTTCGGGCCTTGACCCGAACGTCAGTTCGTCACAAAGAAAATACTAGCTACGCGGCGCTGGCCGTCAACAAGGGCATTCCTAATTGCACGCGGCGCTGCAGCCACAGGCTGGGGCGATAACGCGGGTCTCCGGTGACGGTCTGCAGGTTACGGAGAATTTCCAGAATGCGTGCGCCGCCCAAGGCATCGCCCATGGCCAATGGTCCTGCCGGATAACCCAGCCCCAATGTGACAGCACGGTCAATATCTTGCGGCGTGGCAATCTGCTGCTGTGCAATGTCGCTGGCAATGTTGACGATCATGGCGACAATGCGCTGCGCCACAAAACCCGGCGAATCATCAATGACACTCACGCTCACGCCATCTGCCGCGAACAAGGCATGGGCAGCGTCACGCCATCGGGGAAGCGTCGCAGGCGAGATCATCACGGTACGCCGACGCGTGGTGTCGAAACCATGCAGGGCGTCCAGGCCAACCGTGCGCGAGGCATCCAGGCCCTGTGCGGTTACCGTGGTCGACACGTCATCGCCAAAAGGCGTGACCACAATCAACGCATCCACTTCGGGGAGCGTCCCCGTCTGCACCGTGGCTCCCAGGCGCTGCAAAAGTTCTACTGCGCGCGCGTGACCCACTTCATGTGCCGGGCTTACCCACACCTTCAAACCTGTTGGCAACAGGGGCACAGCGGGTTCGGCAGGCACTTGTTTTTGCCCATCGGTATAAACGTAAAAACCCTCACCCGTTTTGCGACCAATCAGGCCACCGGCCAAACGCACCGTGGTAATCGGCGACGGCCGGAAACGGGCCTCGTCAAAGAACTGACGGTAAATAGACTCCATCACGGGATGGGAGACATCCAGCGCGGTCAAATCGAGCAGTTCAAATGGACCCATGCGAAAGCCCGCCTGCTCGCGCATGATGGCGTCGATCTGGTCAAACGAGGCGACCGCTTCTTGCGCCACGCGCAAACCTTCCGTATTCATACCGCGACCAGCATGATTCACGATAAAGCCGGGCATGTCTTTGGCACGCACAGGGGTGTGGCCCATGCGGGTCGCCAAGGCTGCCAGTGCATCACTGACCGCAGGCGCGGTGCGCAGCCCGTTGATCACTTCAACGACCTTCATCAACGCCACCGGGTTGAAGAAGTGAAACCCTGCCACGCGCTGCGGACGCTTGCACGCTGCAGCGATGGCGGTAATAGACAAGGAAGATGTGTTTGACGCGAGAATGCAGTCTTCACTGACCACGCCTTCCAACGCCGCGAACAAATCACGCTTGACGTCCAGACGTTCCAGAATGGCCTCAACGACGACCTCGCACGGCGCCATATCGGCCAGCGCACTGGCTGGCTCCACACGGTTCAAGGCTGCTTGCGCATCCGCCGCAGAAAGTTTGCCCTTTTGTGCAAGCTTGTCCCAAACCTGGCGTAACGACTCGCGCGCTGCACTCACGGCATCGGCACTGGTGTCGTACAAGCGCACACGCAAGCCCGCTTGCGCGGCGATCTGCGCAATGCCGCGCCCCATTGCCCCAGCGCCTACGACGCCGATGGTTTTGATATCCGTCATCAACTATCTCCTGCCTTTTTTAGAATGGATTTGTGCGTGCGTGGCGCTGGCTGCGGGCGGCGCAGGCCGCCCGGCCCCCCGTTACTCCGGGGCTTGTGCCAGGGCCTGAATGGCTTCGTCCGATAATCCCAACTTCTCGCGCAGCACTTGGTCGGTGTGCTGACCAAGCGTGGGAGGTGCGCGTCGATACTCAACCGGGCTGCCGGAAAACTTCAACGGGCTCGATGCCATTGGCACCTTGCCTGCAATAGGATGCGGCAATTCGCGCTTCATGTCGCGCGCCAGGACTTGAGGATCTTCGTAGACCTGTTCGAGCGTATTGATGGGGCCCGCTGGCACACCCACGCTCTCAAGCAATTGCAGCCAATAATCACGCGCACCGGTTGCCATGCGCTCAGTCAGAATCGGGACCAAGGCATCGCGGTTCGTCACGCGCTGCGGGTTGGTGGCAAAGCGCGGGTCCGTGGCAAGCTCAGGCAAGCCAATGGCGCGGCTGTAGTTGCGGAACTGGCTGTCATTACCCACGGCCACGATCAAGTGACCGTCGCTCGCTGCAAACACCTGGTAAGGCACCAGATTCTGGTGAGCGTTGCCCGCGCGCTTGGGCGTGACGCCGGAGGTCATGTAGTTCAGATTCTGATTCGCCAGCATGGTCACCTGGCAATCCAGCAAGGCCATGTCAATGTGCTGGCCCAGGCCACTGCGTGAGCGTTCGTGCAGCGCGGCCAGAATGCCTACCGTGGAATACATGCCGGTCATCAAATCAGCCACGGCAACACCCGCCTTTTGGGGGCCGCCACCGGGCAGATCATCGCGCTCGCCGGTAATGCTCATCAGCCCGCCCATGCCCTGAATCATGAAGTCATAGCCCGGTCGGCTGGCGTAGGGGCCGGTCTGGCCAAACCCGGTAATCGAGCAATAGATCAGGCGTGGATTAAGTTCTTTCAGGCTCTCGTAGTCCAGGCCATATTTACGCAAACCACCGACTTTGAAGTTCTCAACAAAAATGTCGCTTTGCAGCGCCAGGTCACGCACCAGTTCCGCACCACGGGGAGATGCGATATCGAGTGCAACCGAGAACTTATTACGATTGGCCGACAGGTAGTATGCCGCTTCCGTGGTGTCGTTACCCGCTTCGTCCTTTAGATAAGGTGGCCCCCAGGCGCGCGTGTCGTCACCTGCGCCGGGGCGCTCGATCTTGATAACTTCTGCACCAAGGTCGGCCAGATTCTGGGTGCACCAGGGACCCGCCAGCACGCGGGTAAGGTCCAGCACGCGTATGCCGGTCAGGGGAGCGGGACGTTGCGACATCGGAGTATTTCGCTTTTGAAATAAGAAAAACGCGGTCAGGCAATGCGCCAACAGGCTCATGCCTTGGGTCAAACTGGATAGTAGCCTTTCGTACGGCGCCGTCGGGAATCTTGCCGACCGGCGTGTTCATTGCGCGGTCAGCAGCCTGCCCGACAGTCCTTATCGTGTGTGCCGCTTGATGGTTTCGCGAGCAATCACCAACTGCTGAACTTGTGTGGTGCCTTCGTAGATTCTGAACAAACGCACGTCACGGTAAAAGCGTTCCACGGCGTATTCGGACATATAACCCGCGCCCCCGTGAATTTGAACGGCACGATCGGCAATTCGGCCCACCATTTCTGTTGCGAAGAGTTTGCAGCAAGCGGCCTCCAACGTGGTGTTTTCACCCCGATCGCGCTTGCCGGCGGCGTCCAGCACCATGCAGCGTGCGGCGTACAGATCGGCCTGACTGTCGGCGATCATGGCTTGAATCAACTGAAACTCAGCAATGGCTTGGCCGAACTGTTTCCGTTCGGTGGCGTACTGAACCGCATCGCGCACCAGGCGTTCGCCAATGCCCACGCATAACGCCGAGATATGCAGACGGCCTTTATCGAGCACGCGCATCGCCGTGCGAAAGCCATTGCCCTCTTCCCCGCCCAACAGCGCATCAATGGGCACGCGGCAGTTGTCGAACACTACGTCGCTGGTCAAGGCACCTGCCTGGCCCATCTTCTTGTCGGGCTTGCCGATGATCAGGCCGGGCGCGCCGGCTTCCACCAGGAAG
>JBEBWV010000016.1:0-65268 GCA_040391965.1 Achromobacter deleyi
ATGCTGATCGGAAAAAAACATTTTCTGACGGTTGGCGCCATGGCGCTGGCAATGGTTATCCATGCCGCACCAGTGGCTGCGCAGCAAAAATCGGTGGCGGTTACGGCCATCGTTGAGCATCCGGCGCTGGACGCCGTGCGTGATGGCGTGGCAGACGCGCTTAAGCAAGCGGGCTTTGACGCCGGCAAGAACCTGAAGTGGCAGTACCAAAGCGCGCAAGGTAATAACGGCACTGCGGCGCAGATCGCGCGCAAGTTCGTGGGTGACAGACCTGACGTTATTGTGGCTATCGCGACCCCATCGGCTCAGGCCGTGGTGGCGGCCACCAAGGATGTCCCTGTGGTCTATTCCGCCGTCACCGACCCCGTAGCCGCACAACTCGTGCCAAGCATGGCCGCCTCTGGCACCAACGTCACTGGCGTCTCCGACTTGCTGGCGCTGGATAAACAGGTGGAACTGATCAAGAAGGTGGTGCCAAACGCCAAGCGCGTGGGCATCGTCTACAACCCCGGCGAAGCGAATTCGGTCGTCGTGGTCAAACAATTGCAAGATTTGTTGCCCAAGGCAGGCATGAGCCTGGTTGAGGCTGCCGCGCCGCGCACGGTTGACGTCGGATCCGCTGCGCGCAGCCTGATCGGCAAGGTTGATGTCATCTACACGAACACCGATAACAACGTCGTGTCGGCTTATGAATCTCTGGTCAAGGTTGGCAACGACGCCAAGATTCCGCTTATTGCCTCGGATACCGACAGCGTGAAGCGTGGTGCCATTGCCGCCTTGGGCATCAACTACCACGACCTGGGTGTTCAAACGGGAAAAATGGTGGTGCGCATTCTGAAGGGCGAGAAGCCGGGCGCCATTCCTTCGGAAACCATCGCCAAGGTTGAGCTTTACGTGAATCCGGGCGCAGCCGCCAAACAAGGCGTCACCTTGTCGGACGCGCTCATCAAATCTGCCGCGAAAGTCATTAAGTAACGCGCCTCTGGTGCCGACATGCTGGTGCCATCCATGAACCCTCGACCCGCTGCCCGCCAGCGGGTCGTTGCATTTCGGCTTCGGCAGAAAATGTCGAGAATCTGCAACACACGCGTTGTTTGTTTCAATAGCTCGGGTAAAACTGATCAATAAACGCAAGAAGTGTTGCGCATCAAATCTCTACTATGTTCATTCCTTCCTTCATTGGATTTGCCTCATGTCTTTGTTTTCGTTATTGGGTGCGCTAGAAATAGGGCTGATCTTCAGCCTGGTGGCCCTGGGGGTATTGATCTCCTTTCGCCTGCTGCGCTTTCCAGACCTGACCGTTGACGGCAGTTTTCCCTTGGGCGGCGCGGTGTGCGCCACCTTGATCTCCTCGGGCATGGACCCGTTCACCTCTACCGTCATCGCGACGTTTGCAGGCGCGGGCGCAGGGTTGATCACCGGCTTGTTGAACGTAAAGCTGCGCATCATGGATCTGCTGGCCAGTATTCTCATGATGATCGCGCTGTATTCGATCAATCTGCGCATCATGGGAAAACCCAACGTTCCCCTCATTACCGAACCCACCATTTTTTCGGTGCTGCAACCAGAGTGGTTGAGCGACTACGTAGCTCGCCCCTTATTCTTGCTCGTTGTGGTGGTGGTGGCGAAATTGCTGCTGGACTGGTTTCTCTCAACACAAACCGGGCTGGCCATGCGCGCCACCGGCAGCAATGGCCGTATGTCGCGCGCGCAAGGTGTGAACACCGGCCGCATGATTCTCGGTGGCATGGCACTGTCGAACGCCCTGGTAGCGCTGGCTGGCGCCTTGTTTGCCCAGACGCAGGGCGGCGCAGATATCTCGATGGGTATTGGCACCATCGTCATTGGGTTGGCCGCCGTGATTGTTGGCGAGAGCATTTTGCCGTCGCGCAAACTGGTCTACGTGACGCTGGCAGTCATTATTGGCGCCATCGTCTACCGCTTTTTCATCGCGTTGGCGCTGAACAGTGATTTCATCGGCCTGAAGGCGCAAGATTTGAACTTGGTCACCGCACTATTGGTCACCTTTGCTTTGGTCATTTCCATGCTCAAGCGTCGTTTGTTCGGCAAGAGGGGGCGCTGATATGTTGCGCGCACAAGATTTGCATATCACTTTCAATGCGGGCACGCCCATCGAGACGCGCGCGCTTTGTGGACTTTCACTCGATATTCCTGCCGGTCAGTTCGTGACCGTTATCGGTTCAAACGGGGCGGGGAAGTCGACATTCCTGAATGCCATCTCCGGTGACCTGCCGGTAGATTCCGGCAGCATTGAAATCAGCAATGTAGATGTCACCCGTCAGCCTGTGTGGGAGCGCGCAGGACGGGTCGCCCGTGTGTTTCAAGATCCGATGGCAGGCACTTGCGAAGACTTGACCATTGAAGAGAACATGGCCTTGGCGCAACTGCGAGGCAAGCGCCGAGGGTTTGGTTTGGCTGTGAGGGCATCGATGCGAGACGGCTTTCGCGAGCGTCTGGCCACCTTGGGCCTGGGTTTGGAAAATCGTTTGACTGACCGAATCGGTTTGCTATCGGGTGGACAGCGTCAGGCGGTAAGCCTGTTGATGGCCGCATTGCAACCGTCACGCATTTTGCTGCTCGATGAACACACGGCGGCACTAGACCCTCGTACCGCAGATTTCGTGCTCAAGCTCACCGCCCGCATCGTGGCAGAGAACCAACTCACCACCATGATGGTCACGCACAGCATGCGCCAAGCGCTTGATGTGGGCGACAGAACCGTCATGCTTCACCAGGGTCAGGTGGTGCTTGATGTGTCCGGCGAAGAACGCAAGGGAATGGATGTGCCAGATCTTCTAGCCATGTTCGAGCGCGTGCGTGGCGAGAAAATCTCTGACGATGCGTTGTTGTTGGGGTAACTCTTTTTGAATGAAAGTCTCAGCCGTGACGCCGCAGGTCAGGGGGAGGCGTTCTCGCGTAATCCCTTGTCAGCAAGCGATGTATATCTTCGCATTGCGTTTCTCTTCTGAAAACAAAGCGATCGTAGCGTGGGTGGAGCGCGAGACGTTCCGCGTTTGCACTTGAATGATGGTCGCGCGTAACCCGAGATTCTCCATCGGCACTACGAGAACGACAACACAAAAATCTATCCAAGAATCCGTTCAGCTGCCGTAACCCCCCACCAGGCGGCTTCCTCAAACACGGAATACCCTGACAAATCGGCATGGGCAAACAAAATTTTCCCGTCAACGTCTCGCAATGCTGCCAGTCCCGGATTACTCAGCGAGCCACACACGGGCGAAGCCATCGCATGCCCCCTAACCGTAATCTCCAGGCCAGCGGCATGACGCCAGAATTCCGGTCCATAGGCTGCCATGAGATCCGTCGACACCTCATCGCGTAGCGCCTCGGGGCTGGCCTGCGCAAGCCAACGGCGTGCATCATCCGCCGACTGTTTGCTGAGAGCGTGATACGCCGTAAACATCGTGCGCGGCGACGGCGCGACCCGTAGCAACTGATGGGTCGACACCACATACCCAAGCGCTTGCCCTTGGTACACCACGTTATCCCACGCCAACGATTCGCCTGGTGCTTCCTCTGGATAAGATGTCATCAGAAAATTCGAGACAAGCCATGGCGCATGAGGCGGAGTGTGCACCGCCGGGTCATAGCCAAACGCACGAATATCCGGCAGCAGACGTTGCGCCACAAATAAAGGCATGGCGCAGACAATACGCTTGGCGCGCAGCGTGAAAGACGATGGCGCTTCGGTGTCCATTCGCTGGCAGACCGCATGTAAGCCTGTTTGCGAGTCCTTGATCTGCATTGCCGTGGCTGGCAGCAGCCAGCGCTCGTGACCGAGTCGGGCCGTAATTGACTGGCGCATCTGAGTGAGCAGCGGTGCCAGTCCATCAGGCCACGTCAAGACCGCGCCATCCGCCGCGTTTGCTGCATGGCCGTCACGGCTCGCGAAATAGTGCAGGCCTGCCCACGCAGACACTCGGTCATACTCCGCGCCGTAGTCGTCGCGACAGCAATAGTTCAGATACCAATGCAAGGCAGGCGAGGTGTAGCCGCGCTCCGTGAGCCAGTGTTTGAACGTCACCGAATCCAGCGCGCGCCACGCAGGGTCATGCGAGGACAACACGAGCGGAATGCTGAACACCTTTCGTCCATCGCTGCCGGTGGCCGTGCGCAATTGCTCGATGAAAGCCAGAAAGCCGCGATGTTGCGCAAGCTCAGATTCGGGCAAACCATGCATGGGTAACAAGCTGTCTTCCCATTGCCCATTACGCAACAAACGCTCTTGCGGCGCGTGAACCAGCAGCGCCTCGTCGTAATAAGGACGTGCAGAAGCCGGGTCGCGTTGCAGAATGGAGAAGTCACTGAGCATTTCGCGCACGTGCGTAGAGGCGCGCGACGGCAGCGGTAGATAATGTGCGCCCAGCGGATAGGCCAGCTCGTCGCGCTGTCCTCCCGCGGCATTGCCGCCAGACTCTGGGCCTTGAATCAAGACGAAATCGTGAAAGCCCTCACGCGCCAGCTTCCAGGCGCACGTCATGCCGGCCACCCCAGACCCCAGAATCGCCACTTCTGCTTGCTGCTCGCCAGAGGGCGGTGGCCAACCCGCCGCATCGCGAATGGCATGACCCATTTGCATGCCTGGATAACGCACCTGAGCTGTGGTTTCCACGATGCGCGAGCGGTAATAACCCGCCGTGCCTGCAATGCCGGCTGTGGCTGCACCCAACAGAAACGTGCGGCGGCGCATTAACGCAAGACCTTGCGCCAGTCTTCGTCGAAGTACCGCACCAGTGACTGTTCATTGAGCCGGTTGGGCGGCATGTCCAACGCAGGCATGTCTGCTGGAAAATGAAAAAGCTCGCGCGTCGTCACGCCATCCAGGAATCGGGTGGGTACGGAAATCTGGCTTGGTGGTTCATAGTCTTGACGCTTGCCGGCCAGGATGAAGCCCCAATCGCCGAAAGACGGTACATAGGCGTGATAGGGCCAGGTATTCAGGCCCGCTTCTTTCAAGGTGGCGTTGACGCTCCAGAACGAGCGTGGCGCAAAATAGGGCGAGGTCGATTGGATGACAAGATACCCCTTCTCAGCCAGATGTCGGGTCATCAAGTGAAAGACTGGCACGGAATACAGCCTGCCCAGACCGAAATTAGAGGGGTCGGGAAAGTCCACCACAATAAAGTCATACACCTCGCTATGGCTCTCCAGCCAACGGCCGGCATCCTCATTAATGACTGTGACGCGGGGATCTTTCAGCGAGTTCTGATTCAGCTTGGTCAGTGGCGCCGACGTGGAAAACAAGGTGGTCATGGCCGGATCAAGGTCCACCAGCGTCACATGTTCAATGTTCGGATACTTAAGAATCTCGCGCACGGCAAGACCATCTCCGCCGCCCAGCACCAGCACATTGCGCGCCCAGGGCAGCATCTGCAGGCCCGGATGCACAAGCGACTCGTGATAGCGGTGCTCATCCTTCGATGAAAACTGCAAATTGCCGTTAATGTGCAAGCGCAAGTCGTCGTGCCATTGAGTCACGACGAGCCGTTGATACGGCGTGGTCTGTGCATGCACCACCTCATCGCCATACAAGCCTTTTTCTGCCCAGGCTGTCATGTGCCCTGAAAAGGCGAACCCCAGGCCAAGCAAACCTAGCACCACACCGGCACGTATCGCTTTGTCGGCCGGTCGCGCAATTTCATGGCGAAAAAGCCAAGTTGTCCACAGGGCCACGGCAGCATTGAAAATGCCGAATAGAAAACTCGTGCGAAGCAGACCGAGCTTGGGCGCCAGCAACAAGGGGAAGATCAACGAGACGGCCAATGCGCCCAGATAGTCGAACGTGAGGACTCGACTCACAATTTCGCGAAATTCGGTTTTGCGCTGGTTGAAGATGCGCATCACCAGCGGAATTTCCATACCGACCATCAGGCCGATGGCGAATATGCAGACATAAAGCGCCGTGCGAAATGGGGCTGCCATCCAGGAAAAAACCATGAACAGCACGGCGGCGGAGGCACCGCCCAGCAAGGCCACCAGAAGCTCCACATCGATGAATCGACTCAGTACGTCTTCGTCTTTGACATACTTGGAGAGCCAGGACCCGATCCCCATGGCAAATAGATAACACCCGATCACCGACGAAAACTGCAGAATCGAGTCGCCCAGCAGATAGCTGGCCAATGCGCTGCCGATGAGCTCATAGCCCAAGCCGCAGGAGGCGACGATCAGTACCGATAGGATGAGAACGCGGTCGCGCATGAACAGTTTCCAGACGAAAAATGCGTTGGCAGTATATCGAAGGCGCCGTATATACTGCGCGCACCATACCAGGAGGGGCGTCATGCATCCCGCGGTGACCTATCTTATTTACATCGCGTCCGCACTTGTCATGCTCGGCGTTTTTACGGCGATCTACACGCGGATCACCCGCTACGACGAATTTGCCCTCATTCGAGAAGGCAATATTGCGGCAGTCCTTTCATATGGCGGCGCGCTTGTGGGCTTCAGCTTCACGCTGTGTTCCAGCATCGCCGTACACGCGTCGTTCACCATGTTCCTGGTCTGGGGCCTGGCGGCCATGGTCGTGCAAATTGTGGTCTATGCCGTGATGGCACGCGCTATTAGCGGCATGAACGACGCCATTCAGGAAAACAATATCGCGATGGGTGGCTTGATGGGTGTCTTATCCCTGTCTGCCGGCATTGTGAATGCAGCCTGCCTGACCTGACCCGTCTTGAGTCTGTTTGATCCTGCAACAGGAGAGTAGCTATGAGTCTCGGTTCATTTATTCGCAAGCAGTTTATCGATATCCTCCAATGGAACGAGGATAGCGATGGCGTGCTGGCCTGGCGTCACCCAATGCAGGATTTCGAAATCCAGTACGGTGCCAGCCTGACGGTACGTGAATCGCAGATGGCCGTGTTCGTCAACGAGGGCAAAGTGGCGGATGTGTTTGGTCCGGGTATGTACAAGCTCACGACGCAGACGCTGCCGGTACTCACTTACTTGAAGAACTGGGACAAGCTGTTCGAGTCGCCCTTCAAGTCCGACGTTATCTTCTTCAGCACGCGGCTGCAGTTAGGACGCCGCTGGGGCACCGCCCAGCCCGTGACGCTGCGCGATAGCGAATTTGGCATGGTTCGATTGCGCGCGTTCGGCGTGTATTCGTATCAAGTGGCCGACCCCGCCAAGTTCTATCGCGAAATCAGCGGCACGCGCGATGTCTACACCGTGGATGATCTGGAAGGGCAATTGCGCAATATGGTGGTCGCAGCCATGACCACAGCCCTGGGTAACGCCAGCGTGCCTTTTCTGGATATGGCGGGCAATCAGGGCTTGATGGCGCAGAGCATCACCACAGAGCTTGCGCCTCTGTTTGAACGCTATGGCGTCAAGCTCGACAACTTCACGGTTGAAAACGTGTCGTTGCCAGAAGAGCTGCAAAAGGCGCTGGACACGCGTATTGCCATGGGTATGGCAGGCGAGTTGGGTAAATTCACGCAATATCAGACCGCCACGGCCATTCCCATGGCAGCACAGAACGAAGGCGGCATTGCCGGTATCGGTGCTGGCCTGGCGGCTGGCGCCGCCTTGGGGCAGACTATGGCGCAAGGCCTGGCAGCCGGGCAAGCCGCAGCCCAGCCTGCCGTTGCACCACCAGCGCCGGCTGCCGCAGCAACGGCTGCCGCTGCAGCGCCGGCCGCTGCCGACCCGGTCCAGCGCATGCAGCAGTTGAAGGCCTTGCTGGATCAAGGCTTGATTGCGCAATCGGACTACGATGCCGCCAAGGCTGAAGTCCTGAAAAAACTTACAAGCTAGAGCCGGTTCATGCAGCAGGTTTTGTGCCCGCAATGCGGCGCACCCGTCTCGTTTTTGTCCTCCGCCTCCGTGATGGCAGTGTGTGGCGCGTGTCGCAGCACGCTGCTTAAAGATGCAGACTCGGTCAGGCGCATTGGCGAGACCGCCGATGTGCTGGAAGACTATTCGCCGATCTGTCTGGGCGCCACGGGCAAGTACGAAAACAAGCGCTTCGACGTCGTGGGCCGACTCCAGTTGCGCTATGACGCAGGCTTCTGGAACGAATGGTATTTGTGGTTCGAAGATGGTTCCGATGGTTGGCTGTCTGATGCTTCGGGGCAATATGCGATTACCCGGTTGCGCAAGTCAAAAACGACGGCAGAGTGGCCGGTTTTTGCCACGATTTCTCCCGGCGACGACTTCAAACTCGATGGCCAGCGTTTTGTGGCGGCCGATGTCCGTACCTGTCGTGCCACGGGCGGGCAGGGCGAGTTGCCGTTTGTACTGGGGCAGGAATGGGAAGCCAAGGTGGCCGACTACCGTAGCCTCGATGTATTCCTGACGCTGGATTACTCCGACACTGAGGTGCCAGAGGTATTTATCGGTCGAGCTTACGAACTGGCCGGTTTTCAAGCCGCCTCACTGCGCTCGGACGATGCGATCAAGCAAGCGGCTGGGCGCTTTCGCGGCCAGATTACGGCGCTGGCCTGCCCCAATTGTGGTGCGCCCATCAGCTTTGCGGCCGCGCTGGCTACCCAGGTTATCTGCCCCTCGTGCGCTGCCGCCGTCGATTGCACAGGCGACACCGCCGTTGTTCTGGATAAGCACCGTAAGGTGCAAAAGATCAAAACCACCTTGTCCTTGGGCGAAGTCGGAAAAATCGACAATGCGGATTACACCGTGCTCGGGCTTATGAAGTGCGCCGATCCCGACCCGGAAGAACCCTCTGACTGGATCGAATATCTGCTTTTTCACCCGATCAAGGGCTTCTTGTGGCTGGTAGAAACCGATGAAGGGTGGGAGCGCGTGCAGGTGTGCGATACCTGGCCCACACGCAACAACGCCAGCAATGTGCAGTGGCAGTCTAAGCAATATCAAAAACAGTACGACTACCACTCACGGGTGGACGTGGCGCTCGGCGCGTTCAATTGGCGTGTCAAGGTGGGTGACATCACCGCCATTTCTGATTACACGAACGGCAACAACAAACTGACGCGCGAGCAAACTGAGCATGAACTTGGCTGGTCGGCGGCATCTCCGGTGTCTCCCGAGGAACTGGCGCAATGGTTTGCTCGGCCGGAACTGGCAAGCGCAGCAGGCGGCACGGCGGGCAAAAAATCGTCGGGTGGCGGTTATGCGAAGTGGGCCTGGTTTGCCACCATTGCCTTGGCGTTCTTGAATATCGGGAACATATTCAGTGGTCGAATCTGGCCACTTGTCGTCGGTCTGGCTTTTTTATGGATACCGGCGGCCCTGGCCGATAAAGTGTCCGGGAATCGCAAATAAATGGGCAAGTTTCTCTACGCTATTTATGCTGTCATTGTCGTGCTTGCCACGACAACGGCCGGCTCCTCAGGGTTTGGGGGCAGCTCAGGCTCGCGTAGCACCTGGGGCAGCACCTCCGGAAATTCCGGCTGGTCTTCTAGCGGGTCTTCGTCAGGTGGGTCACACAAGTGAGTGAGTACGCGACGTCCGGACGCCACTTGCTGGTTGATTTTCACGGTGTTGATGCGGCAAAGCTGGCGGATAGCGCCGGTTTGGAGCGCCTGCTGATCGATGCCGCGCTTGCCGCAGGCGCCGAAGTGCTTAGCGCGCATTTTCATCGCTTTGGTGTGGGCGCTGGCGTGACCGGTGTGGTCATCCTGAGCGAATCGCATATCAGTGTTCATTCCTGGCCCGAACACCAGTTTGCGGCGCTCGACATTTTCATGTGTGGTCAAGCGGAACCTGAAGCCGCCCTCGCGCATCTGCGTGCCGTCCTGGCACCCGAGCGAGTGCATGTCACGACAGTGCAGCGCGGATAAATGCGCCATGGTCTGGTGTGTGGCACGCCGCCCAATACCCAAACCGCGGGAATTCAATCGCTTTCGAACAGGCAAATACGTGCTCTCTGGGCAGGGTAAATTGACGGTCGTTATATACCTCGATATATTTCGCTATTCACCGACAACAATCCTTAGGAGATTTCCATGTTCAGCAAGCGCCCGATACTGACCGCATCCCTGGTAATCGCTGCTGCCACATGGGGAAGCTCCGCGGCGGCGGCAGATTTGGTGGTGTCCGCTGCAGCCAGCTTGACCAACGCTTTTAAAGAAGTCGCACAGGGCTACGAGAAAACGCATCCGGGCACCAAAGTCATCTTGAATTTTGGCGCTTCGGACGTGCTGTTGCAGCAAATCGTGAAGGGCGCGCCTGCAGATGTCTTCGCGTCAGCAGACCAGAAGGCCATGGATCGTGCGGTCGAGGAAAAAGCCGTAAGACCCGACTCACGCGTCGATTTTGCGGCGAATCAGATCGTCTTGATTGTGCCCACCGACAGCAAACTGGATATCAAAAGCCTGAAAGACCTGACACGTCCCGAGGTCAAGCGCATTGCCTATGGCAACCCGGCTTCCGTGCCGGTGGGCCGCTATACGCAAGGGGCCTTGCAAGCAGCAGGTTTGTGGGATGCGGTGCAACCCAAGAGTGTGCTTGCGCAGAACGTGCGCCAGAGTCTGGATTACGTCTCGCGCGGTGAAGTGGACGCGGGCTTCGTATTCGCCACGGATGCCGCGATCATGCCCGACAAAGTGAGCGTCGCCGTGCGTGTGCCGTCCACCACTCCTGTGACCTATCCCATCGCGGTAACGGTACGAGATGCTGCCGCGAAAGAAGCGCAGGCGTTCGTGAAGTATGTGTTGTCACCCGAAGGCCAGGAAATCTTGTCCCGTTACGGATTTCAGAAGCCGTGACACAGCATCAATTTCAGATTGCGTAAATGACCGATTCTGTTTGGGTGCCGCTGCTGTTGTCCCTGAAAGTGGCGGGCTGGGCGACGCTGCTCAGCGCCATAGCGGGTACGGCGGCAGCCTTTGGCTTATCCCGATGGCGTTCGCGTGCGCGTGATCTGGTTGATGCATTGTTGACCCTGCCGCTGGTACTGCCGCCCACGGTACTCGGCTACTACTTGCTGGTGCTACTGGGTCGGCGCGGCATCGTGGGGGAAACGCTGGCAGGGTGGGGCATTGAACTTGTCTTCACCTGGCAAGGTGCCGTCATTGCCGCGGCAGTCGTCGCCTTCCCCTTGGTCTTCAAGTCGGCGCGGGCGGCGTTTGAGAATGTCGATGGCCAGCTTGAAAATGCCGCTCGAGTGCTGGGCGTGAGCGAAGCTGGCGTATTTTTTCGTGTCACCTTGCCGCTGGCCGCGCGTGGCATAGCGGCGGGCGTATTGCTGGCGTTTGCCCGAGCTTTGGGCGAGTTTGGCGCCACCCTGATGATTGCAGGCAACTTGCCGGGACGCACCCAAACCTTGTCTGTCGCTATCTATGAGGCCGTGCAGGCGGGTGATGACTCGACCGCCAATTTCCTGGTGCTGGTTACCTCGGTCACCTGTGTGATCGTCTTGCTGGTGGCGGGACGCCTGGTGCCTGTGTCGGGCCGACGTGACGCAGGTGCGCGATGAGCGTGAATATTGTGGTGCGCAAACAAATGGTGTCGGCAGACCGGCACTTCACTCTTGACGTGAATTTTCATTCCACGGCTAAACGCATTGCATTGTTTGGTCCGTCAGGTGCCGGGAAAAGCCTGACCTTGCGGGCAGTGGCAGGCTTGTTGCGACCCGATGCCGGCCGTATTGAAATCAATGGCCGTGTGCTATTTGATTCAACGGCAGGTATTTGTTTGCCGACGCAAGCACGTCGGGTGGCTTATCTCTTTCAAGACTATGCCTTGTTTCCACACCTGACCGTAGCGCAGAACATTGCCTTCGGGTTACGAGCGGGCTGGCGCAATCCGCCAAAGCTTGGCGTGCCACCGCAAGCGCAGCGTTGGGTTGAGGCGTTTGAGCTGCAGTCCATCATTGGCAGCTATCCCAGTGAAATTTCGGGTGGCCAAAAACAGCGCGTTGCGTTGGCGCGTGCATTGGTGTCGCGTCCCGACATCCTGCTTCTTGACGAGCCATTTTCTGCATTGGATTCCCAACTGCGAGAAAAAATGCGCGAAGAGCTCAAGGAATTGCAAATGCAGCTGGATGTGCCGATGTTGCTCATCACGCACGATCCGGCCGACGTGCAGGCCCTGGCTCAAGAGGTCTTTGAAGTCCGGGACGGCCAGGTTAGTCCAGTACCCCAATAATGACGCTGGACGCCTTGAAAATGGCGACGGCATCCGCGCCCACCTCAAGGCCCAATTCACGAATACTCTCGTTGGTGACAATCGCAGCCAGCGTGACACCACCTTCCAGCGCCAGACGGGCTTCGCTATTCACGGCACCCGGGGTGACCGCCGTGACGGTGCAGGGCAATTGGTTGCGTGCCGAGATTCTCAGGCCATCACCAGGAATGCCCACCAGCATGGATGACGCTTTCACAAGTGCCAGGGCTTCTTTGCCGACGGCCAGACCCAGCTCTTGCGTACTCTCGCGCGTAATGGTCGCGACGACGGTATGACCGCCTGCTACGCGCAGGCTGATTTCGTCGTTGACTGCCCCGGCACGAATGGCTGTGATGGTGCCCAGAAGTTTGTTGCGTGCACTTGTTTTCAGCATGAAACGTCTCATCAAATTGAGGTCAGCGCTGGGATCAACGCCAGATTGCGTTAAGGTTTCCATGAACTTCTGGTGCTCGGTTTCCAACCGGCGAAACGTGGCAATCAAGCCGCGGGCACGCTCGGTCAATTGTGTGCCCCCGCCGCCTTTTCCACCAGCGGCACGAAGCACGAGGGGTTCACCGGCCAGATTGTTCATGGTGTCGATGGCGTCCCAGGCACCCTTGTAGCTCATGCCTACGGCGCGTGCCGCAGCGGTAATTGAGCCTGTGGCGTCAATTTGTGCCAATAGATCGATGCGGTTTTTGCCGCCCCAGGTTTGGGCGCCAGAGCGAAACCAGATTGAGCCGTCGAGTTCCAACATAAAAAGTGCGCCTAAGGTGGGGAGGCCCTAGTGTAGTAGAGCGAGTCGCGGGCGCGCCGCGCTTGATGCGAATGAGAAAGGATTGATACTTTCGGGCCATGCGTGCACTATGGCGTAGCCGTTCCCCCTAGATAAGGAAGCGATATGAACGCAATGAAGATGCTGCTCGCGGGTTCCATGGCGGGATTGATGGCAGGTTGCGCCACCAGCCCGAGCGTGCGAACCGATTACGACCATAACGTTAATTTCGCTCAGTTCCGGACTTTCGGCTTCATGTCGCCTTTAGGCACAGATACTGCGGGCTACACCAGTCTGCTCACGGAACGTCTCAAGAGCGCCACCCGCGGTCAAATGGAAATGCGCGGCTATACCTTCACCGCGACGAATCCCGATCTGTTGGTCAATTTCAGTGGCAAGCTCCAGGAGCAAACCCAAGTCACTCCAGCTCCGCCCCCTATGGCCTATGGTGGTTACTATGGCTATCGCTCGGGGTTTTATGGTGGCTGGCCTGGCTACGGGTGGGGCGATACGGTGTATCAGTACACCGTGGGTACGCTCAATATTGATCTGATCGACCCGCGCACCAAGCAACTCGTGTGGGAAGGTCTGGCCCAGGGGGAAGTGAACGATCCTGCTCAGGCTGGAAGTGCGCAAAATATCGATCGAGCCGTTGCCCTGATTTTCTCCAAGTATCCGTTCCGAGCTGGCGTCGGCACCCCCCAGGTGCCAGACAAGAGCAAGTAAGTTCTTCTAGTACGCATACCGCGTTTGAAAGGATACCGTTTGAGCTCTAAAACTCGGGTTGAAAAGACCTCCGCAAATACCGGTGCCTCGTCAACCTACGAAACCGTCGCCCTCGTGCTACAGGGCGGCGGTGCTCTCGGTTCCTATCAAGCTGGTGTCTATCAAGGCTTGCATGAGGCAGGTATCCGACCGAACTGGGTTGCGGGTATCTCAATTGGCTCCATCAACGCCGCCATCATCGCCGGTTCGCCCGAAGATGAGCGGGTTGGCAGGCTGCGTGGCTTCTGGGAAGAGATCTGTCAGCCGGCAGGCTTTGCCGGGTTGATGGGGGGAGAAGCCTTGGCCAGTATGTTTCAGGGCATTCCGTTCGGTTTTGGCTCCGCACCCATGAATTCGGCGTTGGCCGCCATGCAGGCCCTGACATTGGGGCAACCCGGGTTTTTCAAGCTGCGCTTTCCGCCTCCTTATTTGAATCATGCTGCGGGAGAGGCCTCTACCAGTTTCTACGACACCTCTCCGCTTGCGGCAACCCTGCGCAAGTATGTGGACTTCGAACTGCTTAACAGCGGTGCGGTCCGCTCCAGCTTTGGCGTGGTGCATGTTCGAACGGGTAATTTCGCCTACTTCGACAGCAAAAAAGACAAGCTGGGGCCCGAGCACATCATGGCGTCAGGCGCATTGCCACCCGGTTTTCCGTCAGTGGTGATTGATGGCGAGCACTACTGGGACGGCGGAGTGGTCTCCAATACGCCTCTGGCTGAGGTGCTGGGATGGGAAGCCAAGCGCGACACCCTGGCATTCCAGGTTGACCTGTGGCCCGCGCGCGGTGCCCTGCCGACCAATCTTGAAGAGGTCGCCGAGCGCCAGAAAGATATCCAGTATTCAAGTCGTACCCGCCTGGTGACGGACAGACTGCAGAAAGAACTGGAACTTCGCCGGGCCTTGCAGCTCCTTTTGCGCCGTCTGCCGCCCGCCGAGCGTAATCACGCCGACTTGGCGCACATTCGCCACATGGCGAGCACGCCAGTCACAAATGTGGTCAACCTCATCTACGAAGCCAAACATACTGAGCGCTACTCCAAAGACTATGAATTTGGCACGGAAGCCATGCGCGAACACTGGGAAGCGGGTTTATCAGATATTCGTTTGACGCTCGCCAAGCCCGATGTATTGAAACCTCCCTCCAATGACAGCGGCTTTGTGGCGCATGACGTCCACCGGAACGGTAAACGCACCTAGCGTTTGCTTCGCCTCCTGCTCATGCGACGGAGGGCGGGGCCGGTTTGGGTCTGAAAAAGGGGTTTCTAACTAGGACTGGTCTGCTTTGCGAACGACCCGCGAAATGCGGCGCATTGCTGCCGGTAGGCTGTCAGCCGAAGAGAAACTTTTCGTCCTGAACCGCAATGTGCTCGCCGGGCCTCGGTGGGCAAAGTTGCCTCGTTGGAGATGTGCTTTTGCAACTTGATCCAGATACCCTCCTGTCTGTTCAGCCTGTGAGCAAGATCAACTTGCCGCCAGACGAGGGCATACCGGGGCCTTGCGCCCCTACCGAGCAGGGAGCTGGCGCAGATGCCGATGGCTGGTGGAACGTGCTTTACCAGGGCTGGACTCTCATCACGCCCGCCGGCAGCCGAATCAACCTCACCGAAGCTGAGCGCGCCTGCTTTCTGTGTCTGTTGCACAGTCCGCAGCGCGAACTGTCGCGCGATACCCTCGTGTCAATGAAAACTTCGTTAAGCCTGCGCACCATCAATGTGGCTATCTGCCGATTGCGCAAGAAAGTGCTCACCGTCGGCGAAATTTTGCCTTTACACACGGTGCACGGCATGGGCTACGTATTCGTCGGAAATCTGAGGGGGCAATCAACGTTGTGAAACAAACCTGAATGCTTGTGGAATACCGATGGAAAGTACGGATAGCGCAATAAAGTGAGTTACATTACTGCGGTGTCCGTGCGCTTCTAGGCGCACCAGTTCTCAGCCTGGCGGCGGCCGGGCCGTGTGCTTCAATTCCGCGAGGGTTCTATGCGTTTTTCGACTCCACGTTTGTCGGGTCTGGGTGTGACCAGCGTTGTTCTGGCTCTGGTTTTGGCCGGTTGCGGCGAAAAGCCTCAGTTCAATCCTGGAATGCCTCAAGTTAGTGTGGTCACTGTCCAACCTCAGCGGGCTCCCATTATTTCCGAGCTTCCTGGCCGCGTAGATGCGGTGCGCGATGCGCAAATTCGCGCGCGGGTAACGGGCATTGTTCAAAAAATTGTCTTCGAGCAGGGTGGCGAGGTCAAAGAGAACGAACTGCTCTTCAAGATAGACCCGGCGCCTTATAAGGCGGCCTACGATCAGGCCACGGCTCAATTGAAGCAGGCTCAGGCCAATCTGTTCAGCGCTAAATTGTTGGCAGATCGCTACGCTCCCCTGGTCAAAGCCAATGCCGTCAGCAAGCAAGAAAACGACAATGCGGTGGCCGCATACCGTCAGGCAGACGCCGCGGTAGCTGCTGCCAAGGCCAATCAGTCCACCGCTGCCATTAACCTGAGCTACACCGACGTCACGTCGCCCATCAAGGGACGAATTGGCAAGGCCCTGGTTACGGAAGGCGCATTGGTTGAAAGCACGAGCGCCACGCAAATGGCCACGGTGCAGCAACTGGACCCGGTCTACGTTGACTTCACCCAATCCACCAGCGAACTGGCATCTTTGCGCCAGGCATTTGCTAGCGGTCGCTTGCAGCACATTGATCAAAACACGGCGCGCGTGACGGTTGTCATGGAAGACGGCAAGGCGTTCCCGCAACCGGGCAAGTTGCTCTTTACGGGAATTACCGTTGATCCGACCACTGGTCAGGTCAATTTGCGCGCCGAGGTGCCAAACCCGGATCACATCTTGTTGCCGGGCATGTATGTCCGCGTGCGCCTCGACCAAGGTATTGACGAGAAAGCGTTGCTGGTTCCGCAGCAGGCGTTGCAGCGTACTGCGGATGGCGGTCAAAGCCTGATGCTGGTCAATAAAGAAAACAAAATCGAGCAAATAGCTGTCACGGCGGGCAATGCCCTGGGCGACAACTGGTTAATTACCAGCGGTTTGAAAGCGGGTGATGTCGTTGTGGTTGAGGGTTTCCAGAAGGTGCGTCCCGGTTCGCCGGTGAAGGCATCACCCTGGAACAAGAACGCGCCTCCAGCTCAGGCTGGCGCGCAACCTGCCGCCAAGCCGGCTTCCGCAGAACCCGCAGCCAAGCCAGCTACCGAACCGGCCAAACCGGCCGAGAGTCAGCCAGCACCGCAGGAAAAGGCCGCAGGCCAGAAATCTTAAGCGGCTCACGGCGCCTAACGGCGCCGCGTTCCCCTTTCGTGAGCACCGCCTTCAGAGTCAGCCCACATGCCGCAATTTTTTATTGATCGACCAATTTTCGCCTGGGTAGTCGCCCTATTTATTCTATTGGCGGGGGTGTTTGCCATCCCCAACATGCCAATTTCGCAGTATCCGGATGTCGCGCCCCCTGCTATCACCATTACGGCCACCTACCCAGGTGCGTCCGCGAGTGAGGTGGCTGAGTCCGTCACCAGTATCATCGAAGACAATCTCAACGGCGCCAAGGGCCTGATCTACTACGAGTCGGTCAGTGATTCCTACGGCACGTCCACGATCACTGCCACCTTCGCCCCGGGCACCAATCCCGACTTGGCCCAGGTGGACGTGCAGAATCGGGTGTCTAACGTTATTGCCCAGTTGCCCGGCGCCGTTACGCAGCAGGGCCTGAAGTACGAGCAAAGCAGTACCGGTTTCTTGATGATCGTCACGCTGTCGTCCGCCGATGGCTCGCTGGATCAGACAGCACTGGCTGACTACATTACCCGTAACGTACAAAACCCGGTGTCGCGTGTTCCGGGCGTGGGCCAGTTCCAGTTGTTCGCCGCACCGCGTGCCATGCGAATCTGGATCGACCCCGCCAAACTCGTGGGCTTTAATCTGGGCATCGCTGAGGTCAATGCGGCAATTTCCTCTCAGAACGTACTGATTTCCGGCGGCAGCATTGGCGCGCCACCGAACCCCAATACGCAACAAATTACCGCAACCGTGACGGCCAATGGCCAATTGGGCACGGTAGATGGCTTTGGCAAGATCGTACTGCGCGCCAACACCGATGGTTCCAAGGTGTTGCTGCGTGACGTGGCTCGCATTGAAGTCGGCGCCGACAACTATCAGTTTGGCGCGCGCTTGAATGGCAAGCCCACTGCTGCATTCGCTATTGTGCTGTCGCCGGATGCCAACGCCTTGGCAACCGCCCAGGGCGTTCGCCAGCAGATGGATCAATTGTCCAAGTTTTTCCCGGGCAATATTCAGTTCGCCATTCCGTACGACACCGCGCCTTACGTGAAAATCTCCATCGAGCAAGTGGTTCACACCCTGCTTGAAGCCATGGTGCTGGTGTTCCTCGTGATGTTCCTGTTCTTGCAGAACGTCCGATACACCTTGATCCCGGCCTTGGTGGTGCCGGTGGCCATGCTAGGTGCATTCGCGGTGATGTACGCGTTGGGCTTATCCATTAACGTGCTCACCATGTTTGCCATGGTGCTTGCCATCGGTATTCTCGTCGACGATGCCATTGTGGTGGTGGAGAACGTCGAGCGGATCATGGCCACGGAAGGCTTGCCGCCCAAAGAGGCCACCAAGAAAGCCATGCCCCAGATCAGCGGTGCCATTGTCGGCATTACGCTGGTGCTGGTGACGGTGTTCCTGCCGCTGGCCTTCATGACCGGCTCGGTGGGCGTGATCTACCGTCAGTTCTCGGTAGCCATGGCCGTGTCTATTTTCTTCTCCGCCTTGTTGGCCCTGACCTTCACGCCAGCGCTGTGCGCCACGATTCTCAAACCGGTGCCCAAAGGCCAGCACGGCGAGAAAAAAGGCTTCTTTGGTTGGTTCAACCGTAAATTTGACGCCACCACACACGGCTATCAGAACTGGATTTCGCGCATCCTCCACAAGGGTGGGCGCATGATGTTCGTCTTTGCCTTGTTGGTGATCTTGCTCGGTTGGCTGTATTTCCGCCTGCCGTCCTCGTTCTTGCCTGAGGAAGACCAAGGTTATGTCGTCAGCAACATTGAACTGCCCAGCGGCGCCAGCGCCAACCGGACGGTCAATGTCATGGAACAGGTGGAAGATTATTTCGCCAAGATTCCCGCCGTTGAGAACGTCATTGCCGTGCAGGGCTTCAGCTTTAACGGTAATGGCTTGAACGCCGCCATTGCCTTTACCACCTTGAAAGACTTCAAGGACCGCAAGGGCAAGGGCGACTCTGCCATGGCCATTGCCAGTGCTGCATTCCAGGCACAGTTGTTCGGCATCCATGATGCGCAGGTGTTCACCTTGGTGCCACCGGCCATCTCGTCGCTGGGTAACGCCACCGGTTTTGACTTCCGCTTGCAAGATCGTGGTTCCATGGGCACAGATGCCTTGGCCGCGGCGACGGCCCAACTGATGGGTCTGGCCTCGAAGAGCCCGGTGCTGTCCCAGGTGCGTATTACCGGCTTGGGACCGGGCAACCAGCTCAGTCTGAACATCGACCGCGACAAGGCTGCGGCCCTGGGTGTGGACTTTGATCAGGCGGCTTCACTTATCTCTACAGCAGTCGGCTCCGCGTATCTGAACAAGTTCCCCAATATGGGGCGCATGCAGAACATCTGGGTGCAGGCTGACGCGCAATACCGTATGCAAATGGAAGACGTGCTGAAGTTGAACGCACGCAATACCCAGGGCGGTATGGTGCCATTGTCGACATTCGTGACGGCCAAATGGACGCAGGGCCCGGTGCAGGTGGTGCGCTACAACAGCTATGAAGCCATGCGTATTGGTGGCTCGGCGGGGGCTGGCTATTCCACTGGCGAAGCCATGGAAGAAATGCAGAGCCTGATGACGCAATTGCCGCAAGGCTTTGGCTACGAATGGAACGGCTTGTCTTACCAAGAACGTCAGGCCGGTAACCAGGCACCCATCCTGATGGGCTTGTCCTTGTTGGTGGTGTTCCTGGTGCTGGCAGCGCTTTATGAAAGCTGGGCCATCCCGCTGTCGGTCATGTTGGTGGTGCCACTGGGCATGCTGGGGGCGGTCGGTCTAGTGAGTTTGCTGGGCATGAACAACGACGTGTACTTCCAGGTGGGCATGGTGACCGTGATCGGGCTGGCGGCCAAAAACGCCATTCTGATTGTCGAGTTCGCTAAAGATCAGTACGCCCGAGGCATGGGTTTACATGAGGCTGCGGTTGAGGCTGCCCGCTTGCGGTTTCGGCCAATTCTGATGACGTCATTGGCGTTCATTCTGGGCGTGCTGCCTTTGGCGATGGCCACAGGTGCGGGCGCCGCCAGCCAACGCGCTGTCGGTTTGGGTGTGTTGGGCGGTATGTTGGCCGCAACGCCGTTTGCCGTGTTGTTCGTACCTACCTTCTTCGTGGTCGTGCTGGGCTTGTTTAAAACCAAGCCGCGTCTCCTGGGCGCTGAGCTGAAAGCTTACGAGGAAGAAATGGCCGAAAAGCGCGCGGCAGAAGCGAGCGCAGCAGAAGGCAATAAGCCGCAAAATAACGGACCGTCCACGGCCCCGGGACAACCCACTGGTGGCCAGGAGGGCAAGGAATGAAAGCCCTGATGCTTAAACAGACCGCCTTATCCGCCTTCGTGGCGGTGGCGCTGGCGGGATGCTCGCTGGCGCCTGACTACAAACGGCCGGATGCGCCTGTGGTCAATAACTGGCCCGATCAGCCCAAAGTGCAGTTCAGCAATGATTCGCGCGCGTCCACCGTGGGCACGCAGCCTGCGACGGCGGTTGAGCCTGAAACGGGCACACCCGCTGCCGACCTGGGTTGGCGCGTGTTTTTCCATGATCCACGCTTGCAGCGCTTGATTGAGTTGTCGCTGCAGAACAACCGAGACATGCGTGTGGCGGTGCTGCGGGTGGAAGAAGCTCGTGCTCAGTACGGCGTCCAGCGCGGCGCGCAATGGCCCAGCATCGGTGCCGGCATTCAAGGCACTCGTCAACATCTGCCGAAGAATCTTCGCGCCGGTGGGCCAGACTCGACCAGCATCAGTAGCCAGTACCAGGCCGGCATTGGCTTGACCACGTTCGAGATCGACCTCTTTGGGCGTTTGCGTAACCTCTCCGAAGCGGCGTATCAGCAATACTTGTCCACAGAGCAAGCCCAGAGAAGCGTGCATATCACGCTGGTGGGCTCGGTGGCGCAGTCCTACTTCAACGTAAGGGCCGCTGATGTGCAGTTGGACTTGACCAAGCAAACGCTTGCGTCGCGTCAGGAGTCGTTCAACCTCGTCAAGCGTCGCTTTGATGGGGGCGTGGCTTCCGAACTCGATTTGAACCAGTCCAAGTCTCTGCTTGATACCGCGTCGGCTGATCTCGCACAATTGGCGCGATTGCGTGCCCAGGCGATTAACGCACTGGTCCTGCTCATTGGTTCGCCTCTGCCAGACGATTTGCCCGCACCTGCGGTGTTTGGTCGCGATCAGTTGCTGGCCCAAGTGCCCGCTGGCTTGCCTTCAGATTTGCTTGAACGTCGCCCGGATATTCTGGCGGCCGAGAACAATCTGAAGTCTGCCAATGCCAATATTGGCGTGGCACGTGCCGCGTTTTTCCCCACGATTTCCTTGACGGCGTTGTTGGGGGCGGCAAGTCCTGCTCTGGATGGTCTCTTCAAGGGCGGCCAGGGCTATTGGAGTTTTTCGCCTTCCATCACGGCGCCGTTGTTTGCCGGCGGCAGTATCCGGGAAGGCTTGAATCTGGCTAAGGCGCGCGACAACATCGCTGTGGCGCAGTACGAGCAAACCATCCAGCAGGCGTTCCAGGAAGTATCGGACGCCCTGGCAGGCGAAGCCACCTACAGCGCGCAACTCGATGCGCAACGTGCCTTGCAGGATTCGTCAGCGCGCACGCTCGAACTCTCCAATTTGCGCTATACCAATGGTATCGACAGCTATCTACAAGTGCAGACCGCGCAGGTAGATTTTTATAACGCCCAGTTGGGCCTGGTGCAGACCGGCCTGGCCGCGCTGATCAACCGTGTGGAACTCTACAAGGCATTGGGTGGCGGCTGGGAAGAACAAACGAAAGTGCAATGATAGAGCTCGGTGTAAATATTGATCACGTTGCCACGTTACGGCAACAGCGTCACACGGACTATCCGGACCCAATTCTCGCCGCGCTGCGCGCGGAAGATGCGGGTGCCGATCTGATAACCCTGCATTTGCGCGAAGACCGTCGTCATATCCAAGATGCCGACGTCTATGCTATTCGTCCTCAACTGCGCACCCGGATGAATCTGGAGTGCGCGGTTACAGACGAAATGCTGGAAATTGCCTGCGCGGTTAAGCCGAGCGACGTGTGTCTCGTGCCAGAAAAGCGGGCAGAATTGACGACCGAAGGCGGCCTGGAAGTGGCGGGTGCCATGTCTTCAGTGACTGACGCCGTGGCCTTGCTAACGGAGGCCGGCATTCGTGTGTCGCTTTTCATTGACCCCGATCCTGTACAAATTGCTGCGGCGGCGCGTGCAGGGGCGACCGTTATTGAGTTGCACACCGGCGCCTACGCCGAATCCGTGGGCGACGTCGCTCATGCTGAACTGCAGCGCATTCGTGCTGCGGTGGGCGAAGGCTTGCGTCATGGCTTGCGGGTCAACGCGGGTCATGGCTTGCATTATGGAAACGTCAAACCTGTTGCGGCGTTGGATGGTATTGCCGAACTGAATATCGGCCACGCCATCGTTGCCCGAGCCATCTTTGATGGTTGGGAACGCGCCGTGCGTGACATGAAAGCCTTGATGATTCAGGCTCGCCTGGAAGCGGTTCGCGGCCGGTAATGCGAGACTGACCTGGGGCCCGTCATGACTGATCCGCTTACGAATTCGCCGTTGCCGCCCGTGGTGGCGGCGCCGGTTGCCATTGCCGGTATCGGCATGGACTTGCTGCGCATTGATCGCATCGAGCGGGCGCTTGCGCGCCATGGTGATCGCTTTGCAGAGAAAATTCTTGGGCCCCAGGAATTGCAAAAATTCCACGCAAGGCGCGCCAGAGATCCCGTGCGCGGTGTGCGTTTTTTGGCCACCCGTTTTGCGGCCAAAGAAGCGTTTTCCAAAGCCATCGGCATGGGCATGCGTATGCCCATGTCCTGGCGACGGGTGCAAACGCTCAACGCACCGGGTGGGCGGCCCGTGCTGGTTATCGGGCCGGAGCTGCTCGATTGGTACACCGAGCGTTTCGGGGCTGCACACGTTTCTATTACCGATGAATCGGACATGGCTGCGGCCTATGTCATCGTGGAGCGCAAGCCCTGAGCGGTTTGGCGCTCGCGTTCGCTATTTACCCCAGCATCATTAAGGACGGTCCGCATGGCTCGTAAGAAGAACAAGGCAGCGCTGCCTCCCGGCCCGGTGATGGTCGATGTGGCGGGCACCACGCTCACCAAAGAAGAAAAGCAACGCTTGCGCAATCCGCTGGTCGGCGGCGTCATTCTGTTTGCGCGCAACTTTGAGAGTCGTCGTCAACTAACAGCACTGACGGCCAAGATTCACAAGGTGCGCGACGAACCCTTGCTTATCGCCGTTGACCACGAAGGTGGTCGCGTGCAGCGTTTCCGCGAAGATGGGTTTACCCCGTTGCCGGCCATGCAAGGCCTGGGCAAATTGTGGGATCTTGATCCGCTGAACGCTATGCACCTGGCCACACAGGCCGGCTATGTGCTGGCTGCTGAATTGCGCGCTTGTGGCGTCGATTTAAGCTTTACGCCTGTGCTTGATCTCGATTACGGCGTGAGCAAAGTCATTGGCACGCGCGCGTTCCATCGTGACCCGCGCGTCGTGACAATGCTGTCGCGCGCCTTGGTGCAGGGTCTGGCTCTGGCAGGCATGTCGGCTTGCGGAAAACACTTTCCGGGCCATGGTTTTGTGGGCGCAGACTCGCACCACGAAATTCCCGTCGATAACCGTACGCTCGAACGCATTCTGAAAGAAGATGCGGCCCCTTACGCCTGGTTGGGCGATGCCATTTTGCCCTCGGTGATGCCCGCCCACGTGATTTACCCCAAGGTCGACAAGCATCCCGCTGGTTTCTCCAAGCGCTGGGTGCAGGATATTCTGCGCACGCGCCTGGGCTACGATGGTGTGGTGTTCTCCGACGACCTGACAATGGAAGGCGCATCGGTCGCGGGCGACATTCTTGACCGTGCCCATGCCGCGCTTGGCGCCGGTTGCGATATGGTGCTGGTGTGCAATCGTCCTGACTTGGCCGACGAATTATTATCCCGCTTGAAAGTGGATCACCCGACTGAATCCGTGGACCGAATTCGTCGCTTGATGCCGCGCTTTGATGCGCCCGACTGGGATACCTTGCAGGCCGAAAGCCGTTATCAGAATGCCCGACGACTTCAATCTCAAATCATTCCTGGCTGATCTACCTCATCTGCCCGGCATCTATCGGCATCTGGATGCGGGCGGGGAGGTGATGTATGTGGGCAAGGCGCGCGACCTGAAAAAGCGCGTCTCGTCATATTTCCAGAAGAATCTGTCCAGCCCTCGCATCGCCCAGATGGTGGCGAAAGTCGCGCGGGTGGAAGTGACTGTCACGCGCTCGGAAGCGGAAGCGCTGATTCTCGAAAACAACCTCATCAAGAGCTTGCGTCCGCGCTACAACATTCTGTTTCGCGACGACAAGTCATATCCGTACTTGATGATCAGCGGCCACGTTTGGCCCCGAATTGCGTACTACCGGGGTTCAACGAATAAGCGCGGTCAATATTTCGGTCCTTTCCCCAACTCTTGGGCGGTGCGCGAGACCATTCAGATTCTGCAAAAGGTGTTCCGCCTGCGCACCTGTGAGGACTCGGTATTTTCCAATCGTTCCCGACCCTGTCTGTTGCATCAGATCGGACGCTGCTCCGCACCTTGTGTGGGTGCCATCGAGGCAGAAGAGTACGCCGGTGACGTGCAGCGTGCCATGCGTTTTCTCAATGGCGAAGCCAAAGAGGTCATGGACGAAATTGAGAACCGCATGCAAGAGGCGTCGGCTGCGCTGCGCTTTGAAGAAGCGGGCGCGCTGCGTGATCAGATGGGATCTCTGGCCAAGGTGCTGCATCAGCAAACCATGGAAAACGTGGGCGGCCAAGACACCGATATCGTGGCAATTGCCAGCGCAGGCGGTAAAGTCTGTGTCAACTTGGCGATGGTGCGAGGCGGGCGGCATTTGGGTGATAAACCCTTTTTCCCCAGCCATGCAGAAGGTGAGGAAGCTGCGCAGGTGCTTGAGGCCTTTGTCGGGCAGCATTATGTCGAGAATCCCTTGCCTCCGATTCTGGTCTGTTCGCATCCTTTGCCGGATCCGGAACTGCTTGAACTATTGGCCGAGCAAGCAGGTACCCGGCCATCCAAACTGCTGACGCGCCCACAGGGTGTGCGCCGTTCGTGGCTGGAGCAGGCTACGAAGAATGCAGAAATGGCCTTGGCTCGCGCGCTGACAGAATCCGGCGCGCGCGCGGCACGCACCCTGGCACTGGCTGAGGCGCTGGAACTTGATACCGACGAGGCCGCGCTGGACGCCTTGCGAATTGAGTGCTTTGACATCAGCCACACGGCGGGCGAGGCCACGCAGGCGTCTTGCGTGGTGTTCGAGCATCACGACATGCAGCCCTCGTTGTACCGGCGTTACAACATCGCCGGCATTACACCGGGCGATGATTACGCCGCCATGCGGCAGGTGTTGACGCGCCGTTTTTCCAAAGTGGCGGATGGCGACGCCGTGATGCCGGGATTGGTACTGATCGACGGTGGCAAAGGTCAGGTTGAGGTGGCACGGCAGGTTTTTGTTGAGTTTGGGCTGGACGTGCAAGTGCTGGTGGGGGTTGCCAAAGGAGAAGGGCGCAAGGTTGGCCTTGAGACGCTGGTATTCGCCGATGGCCGTCCACCGGTCGCCTTGGGAGCCGAGTCAGCAGCCCTGATGCTGATTGCTCAAGTCCGCGACGAGGCGCATCGTTTCGCCATTACAGGAATGCGCGCTCGTCGGGCCAAGACACGAAATGTGTCGCGCCTGGAAGAAATTGAAGGCGTCGGGGCGCGCAGGCGCCAGCGCTTATTGGCGCGTTTTGGTGGATTTTCAGGTGTGGCATCGGCCAGTATTCAAGATCTGGCCTCAGTCGATGGCATTTCTCAGGATCTGGCAGAACGTATTTACGAAGCTTTGCGCGGGTAGATAAGCATGCAACAGTTCAAAAGCGCCTTTGATGGCCGCGACGCACTCTGGCGTGATGTAGCATACGGTCACTATGCCTATTAACGTACCCATTATCCTGACGTGGCTCCGTATAGCCATGATCCCGCTGGTGGTCGGACTGTTTTATCTGCCCGAAAGCTGGATCGCAGTGCCTGTGCGCGATTCATTTGCGGCGTGGGCGTTCATCATTGCCGCACTGACGGATTGGTTCGACGGCTGGCTTGCCCGCCGCTGGAATCAGACATCGGCGTTCGGCGCGTTTCTTGATCCTGTTGCCGACAAACTGATGGTTTGTGCCGCACTGATCGTCTTGCTGGATCTGGGCCGTGTTGATGCGTTCATTTCGCTGATCATCATTGGTCGCGAAATTACGATTTCCGCGTTGCGCGAATGGATGGCAAAGATTGGGGCCAGCGGTAATGTCGCTGTGCACTGGTTGGGCAAGTTCAAAACGGCCGCGCAAATGATCGCGATTCCATGTTTGCTCTATAACCAGACCTTTCATGGCGTGAACGTACGCATGCTGGGCGATATTCTGATCGTTATCGCCGCCGTGCTTACGGTCTGGTCAATGCTGTATTACCTGCGGCGAGCCTGGCCCGCGATTCGCGAAAAGGCGATGTAATTCAAAAGGGAGGTCGGCTCGCAGCGCCTCCCTTTTTTCTAAGAGCGACATGCCGGATATGCCGGCGCGGCAGGCTTTGCCGATTCGCCTTGAATTCAACGGATGGATCTGATCCAGCCGTTGCCGGAGACAACCCCGCGTGGCGTGCGCAAAGCACTCGCGCTTTTTGCCGCCCGCCCAGGGTTACCTGTACATGAACACCGCCGTAAAAAAAGCCACCCCTGAATCCGCCTTACGTCGACGCGACTGGCAGATCATCATGCTGGTGGGCGTTGCGCATTCGTCCTCGCACTTCTTCCAATTGGTGTTGCCGTCGCTCTACGTGTCCTTGGGGCTTCAGTTTGGCCTGGACTTCGCCAGGCTGGGTTTGCTGGTGTCCACGTTTTACGTAGTGTCCGGCATTGGTCAGGCGTCTTCAGGCTTTGTGGTTGATCGCATCGGGGCGCGGCCTGTCTTGTGGTTTGGGCTGGCGTGCTTTGTCTTGTCGGGCTTGATCATCGGTTCTGCCAATGGTTACACCATGCTGATGGTGGCGGCTGCAATTGGCGGGATCGGCAACTCTGTATTTCACCCTGCCGACTATTCGATTATCAATCACCGGATCAGTCCGCAGCGTTTGGGTCATGCGTTTAGCGCGCACGGCCTGACAGGTAATCTGGGCTGGGCGCTGACGCCTGTGTTCATTACCACTATCACCTTGCTCACAGACTGGCGTGTGGCGGCATATAGCGCGGCGGCGTTGGTGGCAGTTGTATTGCTGATGACGATTATCGGGCGTGATCTGCTGGGCGAACCTGCTGGCGAAGGCGTCGCAGCAGCGGCCAAGGCCGATACGTCGACGGCGGCCAAGCCGCCAGCGACAGTGTTGACGCTTTCTGCGCTTTTGGCCAAGCCGGCATTGTGGGGCGCATTTTTGTTTTTCGCGTTCACGTCAATCGCGTTGTCCTCGGTTCAGAACTACACCATTCCCTTGCTCGGCGCACTTTACGATTTGTCCAAGGTGGCGGCCAGTTCGGCGCTGTCCGGCTATATGCTGGCGTCGGCCTTGGGTATGGCAGCAGGCGGGTTCCTGGTGTCAGCTACGCCGCGCACTGAGCGTACAGTGCTGGTGGCGTTAATCATGGCGGGTCTGACGTTGGTGGTGCTGGCCATGGGCTGGGTGCCTGCCGTGCTGGCGGCACCGGTAGTGGGGCTCGCGGGTTTTTGTTCGGGCATTGCTGCACCGTCGCGCGATATGTTGATTCGTCGTGTGACGCCAAAAGGTTCGACCGGCTCCGTTTATGGTCTGGTGTATTCGGGCATGGATGTGGGCTCGGCGCTCGGGCCATTGGCGTTTGGTCTGCTGCTGGATGCCGGATTCCGACAAGGACCCTGGATTGGGGCAGGCGTGGCATTCACGATTGCCGCGTTGCTGGCGCAATGGATTGCCGTGCAGGCGCGTCGCAGCGAAGTGCCGGGGAGTCCTCATGGTACGGCGGTGCGTTCTTAAGCTGCAGGGCTCGACCTCGTTGGCTTCGGTTTGTGCCTGCTCGCGTCGCGTGGGTGACGCGCGAGCAATCTGAGACAGGAAAATCACCGTTAAACGCGCGTAACCCGCGATGCTTGAACAGGAATTGCGTAGGGTTCAGATCGCGGGTTACGCGCGCTCGCCAATGTGTCTACGATGAAGGCAATCGTGCGCTCCACCCACGCTACGATCGATCTTCCGGGCGCGGACCGCGCCGTTCAGGCGTTTGAGTGAGTTCGGCACGCGAGAGTCTCCTTCGCCGTGCGACGCCAGCAGAAAGGTTTCGCGCGATGAAGAGTAGAACCTAGGTGAAACAAAAGTCCATCATCACCGCGTCACGCCTTCTTGACCGAACTCGCGTTGCTGTCAGAATGTCCCTCGCAGTGTCAGCATCACATTTCGCGGGTCACCATAGAAGCCACCGTTGTTAGTGCCTACATTGGTGTAGTAGCGCTTGTCGAAGATGTTGTTCACGTTGACCGAGGCTGCCCAGTGGTTATTGATCTGGTAGCGCGCATAGCTGCTCCACACTGCACGGCCTGGATTTTCGAAACGCACCGAGCCGGTGTCATAGGTGCCGCTCTCGGCATTCACGCCACCGCCAAGGGTCCAGGCGTCCCAGTCCCCGTGCAGGCGATACGTGGTCCACAGTCGCAGCATGTGCTTGGGCACGTAGGAGTTGAACGTCTTGCCCTGGTTCGACTGGTCTTCCAGATATCGGGTGGTGTTGAAGGTATAGCCGGCGAAAAGATTCCAGCCGGACATGATTTCACCGCTGATTTCCGCATCCACACCCTGACTGCGTACCTTGCCCGCGGCGACGGAGCAATACCAGCCCGCGTCGCAAGTCGGGCTGCTGTTGTAGTCGGTCTGGGCGCGGTTCGTCTGGTCTACGCGGAATAGCGCGATAGTGGTGTTGACGCGGCCGTCGAGTAGCTCGCCCTTCAGGCCGAGCTCGTAATTGGCGCCGATCAATGGCTTCAGCGGTTGGCCGTCTGCGCTGCGTTCGCTCTGTGGCTTGAAGATATCGGCATAGCTGGCGTACGCCGACCAGTTTGGCGTGAGCTCCAGAATCAGGCCGGCATAGGGCGTGAACTTGCCCATGTCGCGCGTGCCATATACGGACTTGTCGGTGTACACCGACCCGGTCGTGGTGGTGTCCCAGACGGTGTCGTACCAGCTCATGCGGCCGCCCAGTACCACCTTCAGCGGCTCGGCCACTTGCAGGCGCATGGCCGAATACACGCCGTATTGCAGGCTCTTCCCATCACGATGCTCGCGCGAATAGCTGTAGATTTCCTGGAGGCTCGGCTCGCGCACGTGACTGGGATCGAAGTCGTTGAGGCTGCCCTTCCAGATGCCACGTATGCTGCCATAGTTGGTGTCGATATCGTTGCGCGCATAGTTGGCCCCAACCACCAGTTCATGCCGCTGGCCGAAGGCCTCGATCTTGCCGAGTAAATTCGCGTCCATGCCCAGAAGATTGATATCGGCGCGGGTGCTGTCCGCATCCAGTCGTACGCCTCGGTTCTCGGGATTGGCCTCGGCGCTGGAGCCAGCGTATTTCAGGTCGACGCGTTCTCGTACCTGCACGGCGGTGACCTTGGCCTGCCAGGCGTCGTTGAAACGATGCGTCACGTCGAAGTAGGTCGACTGCGTGGTGGTGTGGCGGCGGTTCCAATCCGCGCCCAGGAAGAAGGAACGCGATACATCGAGCGTTTTGCCGTTGCTGTACGACGGAATGCCGCGTACGTTCGGCAAACCGTCCGAGATTTCATAGCTCAGGCCCAGGCTGACCAGCGTGTCGGGCGTCAGGTCATATTCGAGCGTGCCGTAGAAGGTCTGCTCCTTGCTGTGCACGTAGTCGGTGAACGAGCGCCGCTGGTCCAGGTCGACCAAGGCCCGCCCGCGCAGCGTGCCAGCCTCATTGAGGGGGCCGCCGCCATCGGCCTGCATGGCGTAGTGATCCCATTGACCCGCCTTGGTCGTCACGCTGAAACCGGGTTCGGCCAACGCACGCTTGCGCACGAAGTTGATGGCGCCGCTGGGTTCGCCGCCACCCTGCAGCAGGCCGGCCGCGCCACGCAGCACTTCAATGCGGTCAAAGATGGCAGTGCCTCCTCCGAAGTTGCTGGCGCGTCCATACATGCCACGATCTAGCGGCACGCCGTCATACTGGTACCAGGTATTGCGAAAGCCGCGCGAGTACACATACTTGCCGCTTTGCGGGCTCTGCTGCAGCGTAATGCCGGTGGTGTTGCCCAGCGCGTCATAGATCGACGTCATCTGCTGTTCGTCGAGACGCTGGCGCGTAATCACGGTCACCGTCTGTGGAATGTCTTTGATCGACTGCGTGCCTTTGCCGAGGGTTACCAAGGGCGAGGTATAGGAACCTGTGCCCTCGGTGGTGGCGCTCAGGTTGCCCAGGCCGGTCACCAGCACCGGCTCCAGCGTGGTGGCGCTGTGCGATCCGGCACGAATGGTGACCGATGAACCCTCGATTTCGGCAAATAGACCGCTGCCGCTCAGTAGCCGCTCGAACGCTTGTTGTGTGGTGAAGCGGCCCTGGAGGGCGGGCGCTACGCGCTCGGCGACCAAGGTGGGTTGCACCAGCAGGTCCACGCGAGCCTGACGCGCCAGCGCATTCAACGCCTGCGACAGCGGTTGCGCTGGCTGACTGAATTCCATGCTGACCGGCGTGGCCGATTGCGCCGAAGCGGCGGTGCCCAAGGCCAGCGACAGGCACAGGGCCAGCGTCGCTGGTTTGAAACGAAAGCGGGGCATGGGTACGGTCTCCTGATAAAGCAAATTAAGAATCCTTCTCAAGTAGACGCAGGGCCGACCACTAACCCAACCCAACAGCCAAAAAATTTTTACGCGCCACTCGCAGGCATGAGCGCCAGCAGCAACATGCAGGGCAGTGCCAGCCAGACCAGGCCACGCCAGGCGCGCGCGGCGCTGTTCACGCGAAACACCCACATGACCAGCAACGCATAAATCAGGAACGCCACCATGGCGCTCATGAAGACGCTGGTGGCAGGTGCCACGCCCAGGCCATGTGCAAGCAGCCGCGCCAAGGCACTGACGAGCAACGCCGTCACGGCATAGCCGCCAACCATCGCGGCCAGCACTCGGCTCGCTACGCCCCAGCGATAACGCGCACCGACAGATTCGCGGCTCATGACGCCCGCCCGCCAGGTGCGACCTGCCAACCACGCGCCGTTCGATAGGCCATCCATCCCAGCAGCGCCCCCAAGCCAATTACAGTGAACTCGACCGCAGCGCGCTGCATATCGCCCGTCGCGAGATAGCGCAGCAGGTGCTGGCCCGTGACGGCGGCATTCATCCAAGGCAAGCCCAGACAAAGCATTGCACCCAGACCAAGCTGCTCAATCCAGGCCTGGCGCGGGCTCCGGCACAGCGCGTGTACCGCCGTGGCAAGCCAGACCAGCAGGAATAGCCGGATCTCCCAATCGGCGCGTGCCGACATGGCGGCCGGCAGCAAGCGATTAGCGTAAAAATAGGCAATCGAGGCTACGCAGATGCCGGCCAACGCCGCCACATTGAGCGCCTCGGCGAGTCGATATATTCGGGCGCTCGCCGCGCCAAACTCGCGCGTGCGGCTTTGTCGCCGCTTGACCGAGAACATGATCGTGCCGGTCGCCATCATCGCCGTCCCCAGCAGACCGCTGACGAAATACATCCACTTCATGCCCCAGCCGCCGAAGTGCGCGAAATGCAGCGACTCCATCACCGTATGCACCTGATGTGGGGTCATCGGGGCTGAGGTCGCGCCAGTTATCCGCAGCACGGCGCCGCTAGCCCCATCGAAGGTGACGCTGGCGGCCCGACCATCAAGCGAGCCACTTGGCCGCGCGGGATCGACAAAGCCAATGACGCGCGCGCTCATGTCTGATTGGCCAGGCCGCGTGATCAATAGCTTGCCCGGCGCCTGCGGTAATAGTTCGCATGCCCGCGCCAACCAGGCTGCCGGCTCGGCCGCGGTTGCGGATACCCCTGTTGGCGTGACGTCGGCCCCATGGTTTGAGGCCAAAGCGGCCTGATAACGGTTCAACGCCTTTGCGTCGCCACCATAGAGCGCTTGCAGAGGCCACGGCATGTAGCTGATGTAGAACACCGCCAGACCGGTGTAGACGATCATCAACAGAAAGGGCAGTGCGAGCACCGCGCACACGTTGTGTGCGTCCATCCAGGAGCGCAGTCGCTTGCCAGGCCGGAAGCAGAAAAAGTCCTGGAAGATGCGGCGATGAATCACCAGGCCCGATAACAGCGCGATCAGCATCCCGATCGAAAGCGCGCCCACCAGCCAATAGCCCAGCACAGGCAGATGCAGCATGTAGTGTAATTTCATGAAGTGCCGGCCACCCTCGCTGGCGCGTCCCCAAGGCTGCGGCAAAAGTCGGCCATCGGTGGGATCAAGCCAGCGCTCTTGTGATCCTGCGGCATCGCGCCACGCCACCTGCATGGCGTCGCCCGGCGCCATTGGCAATTCAATGCGCCACCAGGGGGCGCCAGCGGCCACATCCTCCAGATAGCGCAGACCTTGCGCGGCGGCACTCGCCACTGCGCCTGCAGCATCTGGGGGCGTACTCGCCTCCAACATGGGTTGCGCCTGCATCCAGCGAGTGATCGGTTCGCGGAACACGCTCAGCGTACCGGTCAGAAAGATCGCACACAGCAGCCAACCGCAGATCAGTCCGCACCAGGTGTGTAGCCATGACATGGCAGGACGCAGGCCATCTTTCATGCGGGAAGAGGCCCGTTTCCGGACGAATGAAAAACGGTCATGGCACTCCAGAAACAAGGACGGTTTCTGAAGTAGACGCAGCGTGCCGCGTCAACCCAACCCTCATGGCAATATTTTTCTGGCCGGAACGGCCAGTACCGCTCAGCGCGCCGCTGCAATCTCCAGCGTGTCATCCTGTCGCTCGATTCGTACCGGCAGCACGCGCGGCAAGATGCGCTTGAAATTGTCCAGCTTGCGCGGATCGAAAGTGCCGGTCAGGCGCAGCGCGCCCACAGACGAGTCGTGCAGGCGCATGCCGGTCGGGCCATAGCGCTCGAACTCGGCCAAGGCCTGACGCAGCGGCGTATCCACAAACGACACCATGCCGTCGCGCCAGGGCGCGATGCCGCCTGTCGGCACCGTGGTGGACAACGGCAGCTTGCCCGATGCATCGCTGACCAGTTGCTGGCCTGGTCCGAGATACACCGCGCTGGTGAACAGTGCACGCCAAGCCTGCGCTGGCGTGACCCGCACCCGTCCTTCCTCGACCGCCACTCGCACGCCATCATCGTCCGGAATGTCTTTGGTATGACGCACCGAGAAACGCGTGCCAACCACGGTGATCTTGATCGGGCCGGCCAGCACGTCGAACGGCCGCGCGCGGTCGCCCTTCACCTGGAAAATGGCCTGACCTTCGGCGATGCGAACCTCGCGCCGATCGGCATAGAGCTTCACGTCCAACTGCGTCGCCGTGTCCAGACGCAACTGGCTGCCGTCGGGCAGCGTCACATCGCGCTGCTCGCCACGCGCTGTCTGATACGTTTGAGCGAAGCTGGGTGCCGGGCCTGGCCAGTATGTCCAGGCCAGAAAACCGCCGGACGATACCAGAAGCACGCCCATGGCCAGCGAGGCGCCCGATGCAAAGCCGCTGGCAAACCAACGGCGGCGTGGCTGCACCCCTTCATGTTTGGCCTGTCGTTCCGCCGCTTTGTCGTGTGCCAGTTGCAGACGCAGTCGTTGCACCCCTGCGGCCGGAATGGATTCCAGCGCGCGCCAGTCGTCACGCCAGCGCTCATAGGCCTGGCGATGCGCTGGATCTGCATCTAGCCATTGCATCAGCTCGCGCGGCGGCTCGGCCAGTTCGCCAAAACGCGCGAACCAGTCCAGCGCCTCTGCATCGAGGTCTCGCGGCGGACTGTTATCGAATGGGCGTTGCGTCATGCAGAACTCGTTCTAGCTCGGCGATCGGGATAGGCCGAAGTATCGTAGATTTCGCCAGTGGGCGCAGGCCTGGCTTCATGAGGCCCTCTGATCAGAGGATGGCGCATGGCCGTGCAACTGGTTGTGCCGCTGACGGCACGCCAGCAAGGCATTCTTAATGTGGCGCTCCACCATGGTCACCGAGATGCCCATCTGCCGTGCGACCTCGGCCTGCGGCAAGCCATCGAATTTATGCAAAATGAAGGCCTCACGGCAACGCAGCGGTAGTGCCTCGATCGTTGCGAGCAAGGCATCAACGTGTTGCGCTGACATCGCGGCCGTCTCGGGCTCGCTGGCCACGGGCGCGGCCAACGCCAGGATATCTTCGCTCTCGTCCTGCCAGGCCACGGACGATCCGCGCGTCGAATCGCGGCGGTGTCTGTCAATCACCAGATTGCGCGCTGTTCGGTAGAGGAGCGCGCGGGGTTCCGCGATCACTTCGCCCGATTGTTGCACCGCCAGCAGGCGCGCGTAGCTTTCCTGCGCCAGATCCGCCGCGACCTCGCGGTCGTTCACGGAGCGGTCCAGAAACCTTAGTAATTCTCGGTAGTAGCGAACAACCACAGCTGCGTTGCCTGTTGAGCCGATCGATGTCGGGTCAGGAAAAACAGATGCCACGCCGGAGCGACAGCATCAAGGAGGCAGCGAGTATATATGCAAATGAGAATCAAGATCAATTAATGTGTTGGGCTGAAAGCCGCATGGTCATCTGGCATGACAGTCCTCAGTCCCACTCAGGCAGGCGTGAGCACGTTGGTAACTACACGAATTCTCCGCGAGGCTCTCCCTGGAATATGCTTAGATCTCGCTCTCCCATCCCGCCACACGATCTTCACTTCTACGCGCGCAGCCAAGAGTGTGCTTTTGCCTGCGGATGGAGTTTCACTTGATCGGCGCTGTGGCCAGGGATCTGGCCGGTAAGCCACCTGGTCTCACGTTGCCACTATCTTCCGACAGCCTGCATTAGCGCAATGCGCGTGCCGGTGTCATTAGGAGAACCAAGATGCTCAGCAAAAACACGATTTGCCTTTGGTACGACGGCACCGCGCTGGACGCCGCGACGTTCTATGCCCAGACGTTTCCGGACACGGCGGTAATTGCGACCCATCGCGCGCCTGGTGACTATCCCGCAGGCAAGCAGGGTGATGTCCTGACGGTCGAGTTCACGGTGATGGGCATTCCTTGTCTCGGCTTGAATGGCGGCCCGGCAGTCACGCACAACGACGCTTTCTCGTTCCAGGTGGCGACCGACGATCAGGCTGAAACAGACCGTTTGTGGAACGCGATTGTCGGAAACGGCGGCCAGGAAAGCGCATGCGGCTGGTGCAAAGACAAATGGGGGCTGTCGTGGCAGATCACGCCACGCGTCCTGATGGCCGCGATTACGGACCCTGATCCAGCAGTGGCCAAGCGCGCCTTCGACGCCATGATGGGGATGCAAAAAATCGACATCGCGGCAATCGAAGCAGCGCGACGCGGTTGACGCTTGCTGCTGCGACAACGGCGTTACTGACGAACCGTGCGCATCTCGCCCTCAGGCGCTGTTTCGAAGTTGCTGCGCCACGGATTGATGTCCAGGCCGCCACGACGGGTGTAGCGTGCGTAAACGGTCAACTGCTCTGGCTGGCAGGCATGCATGATGTCGGAGAAGATGCGCTCGACGCAGTGTTCGTGAAACTCTGCGTGTTGGCGAAACGACACGATGTAGCGCAGTAGCGATTCGCGGTCGATGGGTTTGCCGTGATAGCGAATTTGCAGGCTTGCCCAGTCTGGTTGTCCGGTAACGGGGCAATTAGATTTCAAGAGTCGCGAGGCCAGGGTTTCCGTGCGCGCGTCGCCGTCCGTGCAGCGCAGTACTTCAGGCGCGGGCTCATAGGTGTCTATCTCGATATCGAGCTTGTCTATATAGATGCCTTCGAGCTCCCCCATTTGGAGTTCGTTAAAGCGCTGCGGCAAAAAGAAATCCAATTCAACGGTGGCGCCAGCGGCGGCGCTTAAGTCGCGTTCCAGGCGTTCGCGCAAAGCATGCGCATTGACCAGTCGCGTTTGATTGAAGGAGTTCAGGTAGAGCTTGAACGACTTGGATTCAATAATGTTGGGGCTGTCGGCTGGCACGCGGAAGGTGGCCATGGCGATGCGCGGCTTGCCCTTGGCATCAAGCCACGACAACTCATAGGCATTCCAGATGTCCACGCCCGTGAACGGCAATGACGCGCCCAAATTGAGCGCGGCACGATTGTGGGCGCGCGCAATGGGGAAGAGCAGCGAGGGATCATATTGCGCGGCATAAGCCACGTTCTGGCCCAGAGGGCCGTGCGACAGAGTCATAAAGCAAAAGAAAGAGAGAGGAATAGCTGCATTGTAGGCGGTCGAAAAACGCTCATTTTTCATATTGTGAAAACGCAATCTCGTCATATGAAAGTCTCTGTTGCGCGGCAGCGAGGAGGCATTTCACAGATGATAATCTCGTTTCACAATGCAAAATGAAAATCATAAGCTATTGATTTATAAGGTAAACAAAATTTGTCTTATATAAGACATAAGTCCACCTTGCTCTGCAGCACAGGCATAGACTTTGTTCAACGGTTCACGCAATAACAGACGCGAATCCCAAGCCTTCAAAACCCTGAACGGAGCAACACCATGACTAGCCGCGAAACCGAAATCCGCAATTTGCAGAAAGACTGGGCTGAGAACAGTCGCTGGCAAGGCATCAAGCGCGACTACACCGCTGAAGATGTCATTCGCCTGCGTGGCTCCTTGGCAATTCAACATACCTTGGCGCACCGCGGTGCGACGCGTCTGTGGGAATTGATGCACAGCGAGCCCTTCGTTAATTCCTTGGGCGCCCTGACCGGCAACCAGGCTATGCAACAAGTGAAGGCAGGTTTGAAGGCGATTTACCTGTCTGGCTGGCAGGTGGCGGGCGACGCCAACCTGGCGGGTGAAATGTATCCCGACCAATCTTTGTACCCCGTGAACTCGGTGCCACAAGTGGTTCGCCGTATCAACAACTCGTTGGCACGTTGCGACCAGATCCAGTGGATGGAAGGCAAGAACCAGGGCGACGAAGGCTACATCGATTATTTCGCACCCATCGTGGCCGATGCTGAAGCAGGCTTTGGCGGCGTGTTGAACGCGTTCGAGTTGATGAAATCAATGATCGATGCAGGCGCTGCTGGCGTGCACTTTGAAGATCAGTTGGCGTCGGTAAAGAAGTGCGGTCACATGGGTGGCAAAGTGCTGGTTCCTACGCGTGAAGCGGTGGCGAAGTTGGTGTCGGCCCGTCTGGCTGCTGACGTGATGGGCACGCCCACCGTGTTGTTGGCGCGTACCGATGCCGATGCCGCTGACCTGGTGACCAGCGATGTCGACGAAAACGACCTTCCTTTCATTACCGGTGAGCGCACCGTGGAAGGTTTTTACCGCACGAAGGCAGGTCTGGAACAAGCGATTTCGCGTGGTCTGGCTTATGCGCCTTATGCCGATCTGATCTGGTGCGAAACGTCGACCCCGAATCTGGAATATGCCCGCAAGTTTGCGGAAGCCATTCACCGTCAGTTCCCGGGCAAGCTGCTGGCCTACAACTGCTCGCCATCGTTCAACTGGAAAAAGAACCTGGACGACGCCACGATCGGCAAGTTCCAGCGCGAATTGGGTGCGATGGGCTACAAGTTCCAGTTCATCACGCTGGCGGGTTTCCATGCGCTGAACTACGGCATGTTCGAGTTGGCCCACGGCTACGCTCGTCGCCAGATGAGTGCTTTCGTGGAACTGCAGCAAAAGGAATTCGCCGCTGCTGATTTGGGCTTTACCGCCGTCAAGCACCAGCGCGAAGTGGGTACGGGCTATTTCGACGCCGTGACGCAGACCATTGAAGGCGGAAAGTCTTCCACCACGGCTCTGACCGGCTCGACCGAAGAAGCGCAGTTCGAACACGGTGAAAAGGTCGCGCAGATCGCGTGAGCCAGATACGCACTTCGGCGCTCAAGCACCGGAGTGCAATGACGGAATTGAGGGTTTTAAAGTAGTTGCAGGGTGGATTCGGGATGCCTTTGGGCATCCCATTTTTTTGACATCAAGACCAAAGCGACCGAGATGTTCACGACGTGTCAGCCGCCCTCTGAGCCAAAAAAATAGCCGGATAACGCCCATCGCGCTATCCGGCCATTGCCCTTCATTGGTTTTACTTTGCCGCTACCAATGGGCAGCCACCGTCTTTCAGCGCACGGAATGCGTTGTCCCCAGGGATGGTGCGCAGAATCTTGTAGTAGTCCCAGCGCGCCTTGGACTCAGACGGTTTTTTAACTTCGACCAGGTACATGTCATGGACGAGTCGGCCGTCTTCTCGCAGATAGGCATTGCGTGCAAACATGTCGTCGATCTTCATGCCGCGAATTTGTTTCATGACGGCATCTCCTTCCAGCCTTCCGCTTTCCTGCGCGGCTTTCAGGAACGTGAGCACCGATGAATACACGCCAGCCTGTGCCATCGTGGGCACACGGCCTTTCATGCGCTCCGCGTAGCGTTTTGTCCACGCACGAGTCCGGTCGTCCATGTCCCAATAAAATCCGGTAGTGAGAATCAGGCCCTGTGCCTGTTCGAGGCCCACGCCGTCCACGTCGGTGATGAACATCAGCAGGCCCGCCAGTTTCTGGCCACCGGCGACCAGCCCGAACTCATTGGCCTGCTTGATGGCCATTGTGGTGTCGCCTGAGGAGTTCGCCAGAGCAACAATCTGGGCTTTTGAGGCCTGGGCTTGCAATAAAAATGACGAGAAATCATTGGAGGCTCGGGGATGCTTCACTGCGCCCAATACCTGTCCACCCGCCTGTTTGACGGCATTCTCCGTGTCGGCTTGTAGCGCATAGCCAAATGCGTAGTCGGCGGTCAGGAAGTACCAGGTTTTCACGCCGGATTCGGTCAGTGCGCGGCCCGTGCCGTTAGCTAATGCGTAAGTGTCGTAAGTCCATTGCGCCGTGGACGCCGAGCATGCCTTGCCGGTCAGGTCGGAGGTGCCGGCCGTGGATGCCAGGAAAGCGGTGTTGCTGGCGCGCGTGATTTCCTGCACGGCCAGGGCAACAGAAGAGGTCGGAACGTCAACAATGGCCTTCACGTTCTCTTGATCTATCCATCGTCTTGCGGTTGCCGAGCCGACGTCCGCCTTGTTCTGATGATCGGCAGTGATGATCTCGATCTTTTGCCCCAGTAGCGTGGGGCCGAAGTCTTCAACGGCCATACGCGCCGCCTCGACCGAGCCTTGGCCAGAGAGGTCAGCGTTCATGCCGGATAGATCGGTCAGCACGCCGATGCGGATGGGTTTGGTGTCCTGTGCCTGCGCGACAGCTGGCAGGGTGAATGCGCTGGCAACCAGCAGGGCAGTCAATAAACGATTCATTTGTCACTCCTCCGAGGGCATCGTCCGCCTAAAGGCAGATCTGGGTAGGGTTTGATGGCTTTTGCGTAAATGGCGGGGGTAATCGTCAAGAGGCCGTAGCGGCTTCAGGCATCGTTCGGCGTCGGTCTATAGACAACAGATGGCACAGCAAAAACTGATCACTTTGTGCATGTGCGTAAGTGCTGGCTTCTACTTGCGCATTGATGGCCCGCTTGGTCATACGCATTGCCAGCGCGGGGCAGGTTGCCACTTCTTGCGCGAGCGTGATGGCTTGTTCCAGCGCCGCGCCGGGACGCGTGATGGCGTCGGCCACCCCCCAATCAAGAGCCAGGGGCGCGTCAAGTTTGAGGTCGCTGAAAAGGGCGCGTTTGGTGCGCGCCGCGCCAAGCATGGCAGTCAGGCGAGGCAGTCCGCCCCATGCCAACGGCATGCCAAGACGGACTTCAGGGAGTCGTAGGAACGCGGTGTCTGCCATCGTGCGCCAATCGCAAGCGAGGGCGAGCACGGCGCCTCCGCCTACGGCGGGGCCCTCAATGGCGGCGATCGTTAATTGAGGCAATTCTGCCCAGGCTCTGCACAGTAGTTCGCCGCGACCCAGCGAACGTTGTGTGGCAAGCGGCGTGTCGTTACCCCATAGCGCGGAATCGCTGAGATCGATGCCCGCACTAAAGACTTTTTGGGTGCCAGTTAAGACCACTGCCTGGATTTCGTCGTCAGTTGCCAACTCGGCGGCGGCGTCGATCAGCGCATCAATGGCAGTTAGATTCAGTGCATTGGCCTTGCCACCTCGGTCGTATCGGACTACAGCGACGGCACCCAGCCGCTCAATGGAAACCATGCTCACCTGTGTCTCTCCTGTCGTGGCGGCCAGTGCTGGAAAACTGCACTATTTCACCTAAATGTTGACGGATATACTACCAAGTATGTTGGAAATCCGACAGGCATTTTGAAGTGCAACGTATTTGGTGGCATGAAATACGCGTAAATCCGTACTCGACAAAGCAGTTTTGCCTGTCTAAAGTGCAGAAAATAAAGAGAAATCAGGCGATTTCCGGAGGAGTGTGATGAACCAGGAAGAACGGGCGAAAGTCCCGGGTCGACGTAGCTGCGTATTGCGCTACATGTTGGAAGATCAAGAAAAAAAGATACCCGATAGAATCTTCGTCCAGTTTTACCAAGGCGAGGCGTGGACGTATGCCGATATGCTGGCGCGTGTGCGCCGACGGGCAGCTTTTTTGCGCGAGCAGGGTGTGCGTCAGGGCAGTCGCGTGCTTTGCTGGATGGGTAATGGGCCAGAGTTGTTGACGAATTGGTTTGCCATCAACTATTTGGGCGCGGTGTATGTGCCCTTGAATACAGGCCTGCGGGGGCGCTCGCTTGAGCATGTATTAGAGAACGCCCAGGCGGAGGTCATGTTGGCGCACCCGAGCTTGCTTGATCGGCTGGAAGGTGTGGCGCCTGGAGCGTTGCGTCAGGCGTTTGTCGTGGGCGGCGAGGTGTTGCCGTCGGTGCCGGCAGGCGTGATGGTCTCGCGCCTGTCTGAAAAGGACTTGCCTGCCGGCGAGTTGCTGGCAACCGAGAAGCCTATCGAGCCGTGGGATGTGCAATCAATCATGTACACCTCTGGAACCACCGGGCTGTCGAAGGGGGTAGTAACTTCGTATGTGCAAATTTATACGATGGGGCCGGATGCATTTGACTGCATCACGGAGCAAGACAGGTGTCTGATTGCGGGCCCGATTTTCCATTGCGGCAGCACGTTGTACGTTTACGCCATGCTGGCTTGCGGAGGCTCCATCGCCATGCTTGCCGAGTTTCGTACTGGCGAATTCTGGGGGGCCGTACGTGCCACACAAAGCACGGTAGTGTTGCTGTTGGGCGTGATGGCGAACTTTTTGTTGAAGCAAGCACCAAGCCCGCAAGACCGCGATCATTCGATGCGCAAGGTGTTTATCGTGCCATTTGGGGAAGAGGCGGTTGTGTTCCGGGATCGATTTGGTGTTGATCTCTATACCGTCTACAACATGACGGAGATCGCAAGCCCGTTGAGCGCAGGGCCGGATCTCACGCAAGCAGGGCGTTGTGGTCAACCCCGGCCTTGGTTCGAATTGCGGGTGGGCGATGTCCAGGACTGCGCGGTGCCTGATGGTCAGGTGGGGGAACTGTTGATTCGTTCGCACCGGCCGTGGGCGCTCTTCTCCGGCTACTACCGCAATGCTGAGGCGACCGCCGAATCAATGCGCAACGGCTGGTTTCACACCGGTGACGCTTTTCGGCGCGATGCCGCTGGCACGTTCTACTTCGTCGATCGTTTGAAGGATGTGATTCGTCGTCGTGGTGAGAATATCTCGTCTTTTGAGTTGGAAGGCGAGATCTGCGCCTATCCAGCGGTGCGCGAGGCAGTGGCCGTTGCCGTGCCTAGCGAGCATGGGGAAGACGAGGTGCTAGTCGTGCTCACTCAGCAGCCCGGCGCGCAGCTTATACCTGCTGAGCTGGTGCTGTGGTTGGCTGAGCGCATCCCGCACTACATGGTGCCTCGCTATTTGCGCATCGTCGACGAATTGCCCAAGACTGCCAGTGGCAAGCTACAAAAACATGTGTTGCGCACCGAAGGGTTGGCGCCAGGAGTTTGGGACAGAGACGCCGCCGGTATCAAGTTGCGCCGCGAACGTCTTGCTTGAAAAGCGAAGCGCTTCCCGGGAGTGCTGCGGTGCGCAGCATCTCCCGAGGCGGGCTTATGCCTGGGTGTGCAGGCCGGTCATGATGGTGCGCACGATTTTGGTGGCAAGAATTTCACGGTCGTCGCGGGTTTCGCCGAGTCGGGGTCTATACCAAACTGCCAGCCAGTTAATGGCACCTAATGCCACTTTGACCGATACGGACACGTCCTCCATGGTGAGAGATCCGTCTTCCACGCCTTCGTAGGCGACCCGTTTAAAGAGGGCCTCGAAGTCATCGCGGATAGTCATGAGCTCGGCCAGCGTCTGGCGCTGGGCGGGCGTGGTGGCACCCAGTCGGTGCATGTGTACACCTTGCACAACCACAGTCTCGAAGGACAAGTTCTCCATCATGGATAACGCATGACGTTCAAGCATGAGTGTCAGTCTGCGGGCGGCATCGCCTTTCTCTTTCATGACTGGCCGTACGGCGTCGAAGTTGCGCCGCATGCCTTCGCGGTGCACGTCAAAAAACAGATCAGTCTTGGACGGGTAGTAGTGGTAGATGCGCCCTTTGGTGGCGCCTAGCCGACGTGCCACATCATCAATGCTGGACGCGTGAAAGCCTTGTTCCATGAAGCACTCGGCCGCCGCAGTGAGGATTTCAATGTTGCCCATTGCATCCTTACGGGCAACCGTCGGCGTAGGTTCTTCACTCATTCAGCTTTCTCCATTGTTACCAGTATGCAAGGTGGCAGTTTACCAATCGGTGTCGGACCGCGCTGGCTCTCGCGGCGAATGCGTGCAGGGTCAGGCCTGCGCTGCGATCTGTACAAATTCTAAAATCGAAGTTTATACTACTCAGTATGTTGCAAACCGTTTTGTATGCTCGCAAGGGCAAACAAGGGCCAGGCTGCCCGTCGTCCCTAACCCGTTCCCATGGCTCTCATGATTACAAGCGAACTCAATGTTGCAGCACTTCTGGATGGCTATGCCGCGCGCGTTCAAGAAGAAATAGGCGTTTCTGACTGGTTCACCATCACGCAAGAGCAAGTCAACCAATTTGCTGACGCTATTCATGATCATCAATTTATTCACGTAGATCCGGCCCGTGCGACAAAGGAAAGCACCTATGGCGGCACCATCGCCCATGGCTTCCTTTCTCTCTCGCTGCTCACAGCGCTCGGCGATGGCGTATTACCTGTGTTCGACGGCGCCATAGGCATCAATTACGGTTTCGACAAAGTCCGCTTCTTGAGTCCAGTACCTGTGGGCGCCCGAGTACGTGGCAGGTATGTATTGAGCGAACTGACACGGCGCAATGCACGCGAATTTACGACCCGATACGCCGTAACCGTTGAGATCGAGGATGCAGCACGTCCGGCGTTGGTGGCCGAATGGATCACCATGACCTTACTTCAAGGATGAAGGCAATGACGATGAGATTTGATGGCCGTGTCGCTATCGTGACCGGAGCCGGGCAGGGGTTGGGGCGCAGCCATGCGCTGCAGTTGGCGGCGCGCGGTGCCCGAGTGCTGGTGAATGATTACAGTGGCGTGCCGGATGGCGTGGTCGGTCCAGCTCAGGCGGTCGTGGACGAGATCGTTGCCGCCGGAGGTCAGGCCATTGCGGATGGTGCAGATGTTTGCAGTGCTGATGACGTGCAGGCCATGGTGCAACGGGCCATGGACGCCTGGGGGCGTATCGATATTCTCATTAATAACGCGGGAATCTTGCGCGACAAAACGTTCGCCAAGATGAGCGCTGAAGATTTCAGCGCGGTGGTCGAGGTGCATTTGATTGGCGCCGCCAATTGCGCGCGCGCGGTCTGGCCGGTGATGCGTGAGCAACACTATGGTCGCATTCTGATGACCACGTCAACGTCCGGTGTTTATGGAAATTTTGGTCAATCCAACTATGGCGCGGCCAAAGCCGGAGTAGTTGGCTTGATGAATGTCTTGCATCTGGAGGGGGAGCGCTATGGCATTAAGGTAAACGCTCTGGTGCCCACGGCCGCCACGCGAATGACAGCCGAGATGTTTGACGCGGAATCCCTCGCGGCACTTAACCCCCACTATGTAACGCCCGCCGCGTTGTATCTGACCAGCGAAGAGGCTCCGAGTCGTACCGCCTTGCTCGCCGGCGCGGGGACTTACGCCCGGATGGCCATTGTGGAGAGCGAGGGTGTCTATCTTGCCGAAGCGGATCGCACACCCGAGCAGATTGCTTCCCACTTTGCTGAAATTTCCAGCCTGGCGAATTTCATCGAGCCGACTGAGGGGCTGGCGCACGTGGCGCGGATTCTCAAGCGAGCGAAGGAGGCGGTATGAGCGAGGGTGCATCGCGAGCCGTGCCGACTGTGCGAGCGGATTATCCGCGGCTGCTGCCAATGACGACGCGCTTGCGCGACTCAGACGTCTACGGGCACATGAATAATGCGGTCTACAACGAGTATTTCGATACGGCGGTCAATCAAACGCTGATAGAACTCGGCGTACTTGACCTGCAGAACAGCGAAGTCATTGGATTGGTGGTGCATAGCCACACCAGCTACTTCCGGCCCGTGACGTTTCCGGACACAGTGGTCGTCGGCGTGAGGGTAGGTCGGCTTGGGCGCACCAGCGTCACGTACGAATATGCCCTATTCCGGGGTGATGATGACTCGGCTGCCGCTCAAGGTGGTTTCACCCACGCCTATGTGCAACGCAGCGGCGGGCGCCCCATAGCACTGCCGTCTGCACTACGGGAAGCGCTTGAGCCACTGCAACGATCAGATTCGATCATGGCCTGACGGCGGGTTGCTATGCGCGCGCTCAGTCAGATATTGATTACTTCCTGACGCACGCCCAGGCAGGTGCCCTGTATGTAAATCGAGCAAGCGGGGCCACCACGGGTGCGTGGCCGGGCATCCAGACCTTCTGCGGCTGGAAGGGCTCAGGCATGACAGGCAAGGGCGGTTTGGGCCCTTATTACGTCCCGCAATTTGCACGCGAACAAAGCCATACCATCTGGCAGGCATAAGCCACTAGGACATCCCATGAGAGAAGCTGTGATTGTTTCCACTGCCCGCACACCTATTGGTCGTGCCTATCGTGGAGCCTTTAACGACACGACGGCGCCCGCCTTGGGCGGTCATGCCATCGCCCACGCCGTTGCTCGGGCCGGTATCGCTCCTGAGGACGTGGAGGATGTCATTCTGGGGGCTGCGCTACAGCAGGGATCTACGCATATGAACGTGGCCCGTCAGGCGGCGCTGCGCGCGGGCTTGCCTGCACAGGCCGCCGCCATGACGCTGGATCGACAATGCGCGTCTGGCCTGATGGCCATTGCGACGGCCGCACGCCAGATTACGCAAGAGGGAATGGAGATTACGGTCGCGGGCGGCCTGGAGTCTATCTCGTTGGTGCAAAACGACAGCATGAACCGCAGTCGCTGGTTCGACGAGGTGCTGATGCGCGAGCAACCCGAGATTTTTATGAGTATGCTCGAAACGGCCGAAATCGTGGCCGGCCGCTATAACATTTCGCGTGCTGCGCAAGACGCTTACGCGTTGCGCTCGCAGATGCGCACGGCGGCGGCTCAGGCGGCAGGCCGCTTTGATGAGGAAATCGTGCCGATGGCAGCCACGATGAAGGTGAAGGATAAAGCGACCGGCATCACCTCGGAGAAAGCCGTCACTTTAAGCACGGATGAGGGCAATAGGCCCGAGACCAGTCTGGAGAGCCTGGAGCGGCTGGAACCTATTTTCAAAGATGGTCAGCGACTGGCTCAGGGACACCACATTACCCCGGGCAATGCTTCTCAACTCTCTGACGGCGCCAGTGCTTGCGTGCTGATGGAAGCCGCGCAGGCCAGGCGACGGGGTTTGCAGCCATTGGGCATGTATCGCGGCATGGCCGTTGCGGGATGCGGGCCGGAGGAAATGGGCATTGGCCCGGTTTTTGCCGTGCCCCGTCTACTTGCACGTCATGGTTTGTCGGTGGCGGATATTGGTCTGTGGGAGCTTAACGAGGCCTTTGCGTGTCAGGTCTTGTACTGCCGAGATCAACTGGGCATTCCAGATGAACTGCTGAATGTGAACGGTGGTGCGATCTCAATCGGGCATCCTTACGGAATGTCCGGTTCACGCATGTCTGCTCACGCGCTCATTGAGGGGCGCAGGCGAGGCGCGAGGTTCGTGGTTGTCACGATGTGTGTGGGCGGTGGCATGGGGGCTGCGGGTCTTTTTGAAGTAGCGCCCTAAGTGAAGCCTTAACGCTCGGTTGCCAGATCCGGAATGTTGCTGGCCTTGATATTGATCAAGGCCAGTCCTGGCAGACACCCTTAGCATCGCGTCATGCGAGCAAAATCGATATTCGCCGTGCCGCGCGCGCTTCCTGAAGAGGAGCGGCTGATGCGTCGGCACGCACTAGTACGCCTGAGCCTGGCCTGGTTGGCCATGATGCAGGTGATGATGTTCGCCTGGCCGGGTTACTTGCGCCATGAAAGCATGCCTCAGGACGCGCTCGAAACGCTGGACTGGGCGATCGTGCTCATGAATTGGGCAAGCCTGGCGCTGACGGTGCCTGTTGTGTTGTATTCGGCCTGGCCTATCTGGGCCAACGCGGCCAACAGTCTGCGACGCGGCCGCGCTGGCATGGATGTGCCTGTTGCCCTTGGCATCGTGGCAGCGTTCATTCCCAGTGTTTATGCCACCTACGCCCAGCATGGCGAGGTGTACTTTGACTCCGTCACCATGTTCGTCGCTTTTTTGCTGACGGCGAGATACCTGGAGCTGTGCGCCCGCCAGTCGTATGGCTTGATCGTGCCCCCGTCCGGGGAGCTGTCTTGTGACGGGGCAGATTCGCCAGACTCCCGGCATGCTCTGGTGGAAGCGCAGCGTGTAGGGATGAGTGCGTTGGCCGATCGCGTGGCCAGTCGGTTTGTTCTCGTTCAGGTGGCGCTGGCGTTGGCAGTGGCGGGCACCTGGGCGTTTATCAACCCGGCGCACGCCTTGCCCGTCATGGTGGCGCTGCTGGTAATGAGTTGCCCTTGTGCCATGTCGCTTTCGGTGCCTACGGCCATGGCGTCAGCCCACGCCGCGCTGGCCGCCAACCCTGAGATGAATGCCATGCAGTTGGACGCCTTGCTGGCCCGCGCACGGCGTACGGCCGATCAGAATCTTTACGGTTCCCTGGTGTGGCACCTGCTGATGACTCCGCTTGCCATTATCGGGTGGGTCACGCCGTGGTTGGCCGCCGTGACCATGCTGGTTTCGTCCTTGGCCGTGGCCTACCATTCATGGCGTTTATGTCGGCGCGACTGGACGCATGTGCCTACGCACGCCACTTCACATGCCGCAGGCGCGCAGCCTACTGGCGCATCGGCTGGACCATGACCATTCTTTACGTGCTGCTGCCCGTGTCGTTGCTGTTTGTGCTGGTCATCGGCATCTTCTTGTGGTGGGCCGTTTTCAATGGCCAGTATGACGACACCGAGGACGCCGGCGCTGCCATTTTGAAAGACGACGATAGCGTGACCGCCGTCGTGCCTGCGCGCGACGCGTAAATTTCAGGCCTTGATACACACGATCTGAACACAGCGATGCCACGTATTTCCGTGCATCGCGTTTGCGCCGTACATCACACCGTACGCACCAAAGAACGAGGAACGCGTTGCTTTCCCGCACGGTTCCCGATGGCTCACTCAAGCGCTTGATCCAGATCAAGACGCAAGCGAAGACCAACGTCCATCATCGCAGCCTGGAGCTATTTGTTTCTTTAGGGGATGGCTGATGAACGGTTGCGCTGCAATCGCAAAAAAGGCTGACACCTTCAACTACAAGATCGTGAGGCAATTTGCCATCATGACTGTGGTTTGGGGCATCGTCGGCATGGCCGTAGGCGTATTTCTCGCCGCACAACTGATATGGCCACAGTTGAACTTCGACACCGCCTGGTTGACGTACGGACGCTTGCGACCGTTGCATACCAATGCTGTGATCTTCGCCTTTGGTGGCAGCGCACTCTTTGCCACGTCGTACTACGTGGTTCAGCGCACCTGTCAGGCACGCCTTTTCTGTGACCGTCTCGCCGCCTTCACGTTCTGGGGTTGGCAGGCCGTTATCGTGGCTGCAGCCATCACCTTGCCGATGGGTTTCACCAGCAGCAAGGAATACGCCGAACTTGAGTGGCCCATCGACATTCTGATCACGCTGGTCTGGGTGGCTTACGCCATCGTGTTCTTTGGCACCATCATCAAGCGCCGGTCCAAGCACATCTATGTGGCGAACTGGTTCTTCGGTTCGTACATCCTGACCATCGCCATTTTGCATATCTTCAACAACATCGAAATTCCGGTGTCGTTGTGGAAGTCGTACTCGGCTTATGCCGGCGTGCAAGATGCCATGGTGCAGTGGTGGTATGGCCATAACGCGGTAGGTTTTTTCCTGACCACCAGCTTTCTGGGCATGATGTATTACTTCGTGCCCAAGCAGGCCGGTCGACCCATTTACTCGTATCGCCTGTCCATCGTGCACTTCTGGGCACTGGCCTTCACCTATATGTGGGCAGGTCCTCATCACCTGCTGTACACGTCGCTGCCAGACTGGACGCAGTCCTTGGGTATGGCGTTCTCCCTGATTCTTCTGGCGCCATCCTGGGGCGGCATGATCAATGGGATCATGACCTTGCAAGGGGCTTGGTACAAGCTGCGCACGGACCCGATCCTGAAGTTTCTGGTGACGTCCTTGTCTTTCTACGGCATGTCGACCTTCGAAGGTTCGATGATGTCGATCCGTACTGTGAATGCCTTGTCGCATTACTCGGACTGGACGATCGGGCACGTGCACTCCGGTGCGTTGGGCTGGGTTGCCATGATTACGTTTGGTTCCCTGTACTACCTGATTCCGCGCCTCTATGGCCGCGAAAAGATGTTCAGTGTGAAAGCCATCGAAATCCATTTCTGGGTCGCCACGATTGGTGTGGTGCTGTACATCGCGGCAATGTGGATCGCCGGCGTGCAACAGGGCTTGATGTGGCGTGCTACGACGCCCGACGGCATCCCGGTCTACAGCTTTGTCGAAGAGCTGAAGACGCGCGTCCCTTACTACCTGATCCGTTTGCTGGGTGGCGCTCTTTATCTGGTTGGCATTTGCATCATGGCCTGGAACGTATGGATGACGGTGCGCGGTGCGCAGGCAGTCAACCCGCTGATTCCGCATGACGATCAAGCCGATCTGTATGCCGATAAGTCGGCCTCCCGTAAGCCGGCCCCCGCGAATGCCGCGCCGGCTACCGTTTGACGAGGACAATATGGCCAACAAGAAACACGGCTTTTTCTCTCACCAGACGCTGGAAAAGAACATCGGCTGGATGATCATCGCCAGCATTCTGGTGGTGTCTTTCGCCGGTTTGGTGCAGATCGTTCCGCTGTTTTTCCAACACAGCACGACACAGGCGGCGCCAGGCATTGAACCCTATAGCCCTTTGCGGTTGATGGGGCGCGATGTGTATATCCGTGAAGGTTGCGTCGGCTGTCACTCGCAGCAAATACGTATGCTGGCGGCCGAAGTGCAGCGCTACGGCAACTATTCGCTGGCATCGGAATCGGTGTTTGATCACCCCTTTCTGTGGGGCTCAAAGCGCACCGGACCTGATCTTGCGCGCGTGGGTGAGCGTTACTCCGATGATTGGCATCGCATTCACCTGCGCGATCCGCGCAAGGTGGTGCCAGAGTCGAACATGCCCGGCTATCCCTGGCTGGAAACGGCGTCATTGACGGGCCAAAACGTCGAGGACCGCATGCGTGCACTGCGCATCGTGGGCGTGCCGTATACGGATGAGCAAATCGCGCAGGCCCCCAAGGCGATTGAAGGCAAGACGGAAGAGGACGCGCTGGTGGCATATCTGCAAGGCTTGGGTGTCGGTATGCGCCACGCGCAAATCGCCGAGCTGGAAAAGCAGGCCGCAGCGGCTAAACAGGCGGAACTGGCCAAGGCTGCAGCGCAGGCCAAGGCGGCTGAGCCGTCAACGCCTGCCGAGGCTGCAGCAGTCGCCCCGGCCGCTACGGGAGGGTAAGTCATGATCTACCTGAGCGCCTTCATAACGGTTATCTCGATGGGAACTTTCTTCGGCATCGTCTGGTGGGCTTGCTCGCGCGGCCGTCAAGATGCAAACGACGAATCGGCGATGCTGCCGTTCGTGCTGCCGGATGAGTTCGGGCAAGTACAACAAGATGGAGCGAGGCAGCCATGAGCGATTTCGTGAACGGCTTTTGGGGTTATTTCATTGCGTTCATCGCGGTGGGTGGCATCTTCTGGTGTATGTGGCTGCTCTACACGCAGCGCCGCTGGTTGAGCACCAAGCCTGCCAATGGCCAAGTGGAGAACACCGGCCATGTTTGGGACGGTGATTTAACCGAATTGAACAATCCGGTACCACGTTGGTGGACCTGGATGTATCTGCTGGCCTGCGTTTTTGCACTGGGCTACTTGATTGTGATGCCGGGCCTGGGTTCATTTCAGGGCACGGGCAACTACAGCACAGCTCAGGAAGTGGCCAGACATCAGGCGCAGATGGCAGAGGCGGTCAAGCCGATCTACGCCCGCTTTGAAACCATGACAGTGCCGCAAATCGCGGCAGACCCCGGTGCGCGTGAAATTGGTCAACGCCTCTTTCTGAATACTTGCGCACAGTGTCATGGCTCGGATGCGAAGGGTGCTCCAAGCTTTCCAAACTTGACGGACACGGATTGGTTGCACGGCGGTTCACCAGAGGCCATTGCGCAAACGATTGCCAAGGGTCGTCACGGTGTCATGCCGCCCTGGAAAGCCGTGGTCGACGCCAAGATGGCCGGTGATATTGCTCAGTACGTGCGTTCGTTGTCTGGCTTGTCGACAGACCCCATTCGCGTGTTTCGTGGCAAGCGTGAGTTCGCCACTTACTGCGTGGCCTGTCACGGCGTCGACGGCAAGGGCAATCAGCTCTTGGGCGCGCCCAACCTGACGGACGAAGTTTGGCTTTATGGAAGCTCAGAAAAGAGCATCGTGCAAACCATCCTTGAGGGACGCGATAACCGCATGCCTGCGCATGAAACGGTCTTGACGCCTGATCAGATCAAGATCCTTACGGCCTGGGTCTGGGGGCTGTCTAACAAGGCAGATACCCCAGTCAAGGAAGCCGCGAAGTAAGCGCAGTAGCAGACTCGTGTTGAATCAAATGCATGACATGTAGGGAGCAGCAAAATGAATGAGGGGACGACCGCAGGGGCGGATGGCACGCCAGAAGGCGATCCGCCGCCCTGGCGGCCCCATACCCGGCCGCCTCGCCCAGGGCAAGAGACCCTGGAGCAGACGCTTGCCGATGTGCGCAGCAAAATATATCCCCGATCCGTGAGCGGTGTTTTTGCACGCTGGCGCATTGCGTTTGTGTTCATCACCCAACTGGTGTTCTACGGATTGCCCTGGCTGCAGTGGAATGGCCGTCAGGCCGTGTTATTTGACCTGGGTGCGCGCAAGTTCTATTTGTTCGGTTTGGTTCTCTGGCCGCAGGATGTCGTGTACTTGGCGGTGTTGCTCGTCATCTCTGCCTTGACCTTATTTTTGTTCACGGCAGTGGCGGGGCGTTTGTTCTGTGGCTATGCCTGTCCGCAAACGGTCTACACCGAAATCTTCATGTGGATCGAGCGCAAGGTTGAAGGTGACCGCATCGCGCGCATTCGCCTGGACGAAGCTCCCTGGACGCTGCGCAAGGCTCGCATCAAGATCACCAAGCATGTTTTGTGGATCGCGCTGGCCTGGTGGACAGGCTCTACCTTCATTGGCTATTTTGCCCCGATTCGTGAACTTGGCCATGCGCTGTTTACCTTGCAGCTCGGCCCATGGCAGTGGTTCTGGATGCTGTTCTACGGGTTTGCCACATGGGGCAATGCGGGTTTCATGCGCGAATCGGTTTGCAAATACATGTGTCCGTATGCACGCTTTCAAAGCGTGATGGTGGACCGCGATACCTTTGTCGTGACGTATGACAAAGTGCGTGGCGACCCTCGTGGCGGTCGCTCACGCAAGGTGGATCACAAAGCGGCAGGTTTGGGCGACTGTGTCGATTGCAGTCTTTGCGTGCAGGTCTGTCCCACCGGGATCGACATCCGGGATGGCCTGCAATACATGTGTATTGGTTGTGGTGCCTGCATCGACGCTTGCGAACAGGTGATGGAAAAGATGCAGTATCCGTCCGGCTTGATTCGCTACACCTCCGATCGGGCCATGCAAGATGGCTTGAGCGGTGGTGGCGCGCGTGCGCATCTGCTGCGCCCGCGTGTGCTGATTTACGGCACGATGATTCTATTGCTTTGCGCGGCATTTGTTTACTCGCTGGCAGATCGCAACCCCTTACGCGTGGACGTTATTCGCGACCGGGGTTCGCTCGGGCGTGAAGTGGCAGGTGGAATGATTGAAAACGTGTATCGATTGCAGCTGATCAATACTTCTGACCAGTCCATGCATTTGCGCTTGTCTGCAGAAGGCTTACCCGGCCTTTCGGTATTGGCCGGGCGTGATGGCAGTAACGAGGTCAATGTGGAGGCGGAGTCCAACAAGCTCGTGCCTGTGGTGATTCGCGCCGCCGGTTCTGTGGGCGATGCCGGCCCGCATCCGATCACGTTGCGCGCTACCGGCACAAACGCGCTAGGCCGCACGATTGAAGTCAATGAAGCATCAAGCTTTTACGTGCCTGAATAAGTCCGTAGACACAAGAACACCAAAGGAGAATGTCGTGAATAGAGCAGCAGCGGTCAAAAGCGTGACGCCCTGGTATCGCGAACCTTGGCCATGGATTCTGATGGCAGGCCCATGTGTAGCGATCATCGGTTGCGCCATCACGATCTACTTCGCGCTGACCCAATTCAGCAACCAGCCCATTCTTGATGGAGCCATCAAGCGCGGTCTGGTCGTCGAGCACGTGTCGTCCACGCTGTCGGCTACCCAGCCTGCAGCGGACGCCACTGCGACGAACAGGCAGGCGCAATAAGCACACAACCACGGCTTAAAATTGGCAACGGAGGCTTTATGCGTTTGCGCACCTTGATGTGGATACTGTGGCCGTCCTTTTTGGCGGCTGGTGTTGGAAGCGCCGTGATCTTCGCGCTGATAGACCCCTTGGATGTTTCCATTTTCGGAGAAATTCGCGCAACACGACCTGGGTTCTACACGATGGCTTTCTTTGTGCTCTGGGTGATTACGGCCTTGTCCAGCACGCTCACGGCTTTCCTCAAGCCTGATGTTGACACCGATGATCTCTGACAGACACGCGACCCCCTTGGTACCCTGTTAAGACACCAAGGCCTCACGCAGGTGCGCTGTGCAGCAAGTCTACAAAGTGTTGTGCGGGTGCGCTCAATGGCCGGTCGCGTGCCACGATGCTGCCATACGCCGTGAGTGTTTTCCGAATCTCATACGGCAAGATACTGAGCAAGCCATGCTCTGCGTATCGGCTGGCTACCGATTCCGGAATGACACCCAGCATCGAAGACTTCATCGCCAGGTTGGTGGTGGTAAGAATAGATGCCGATTCAATCAAGCCTTTGGGAATGGCCTGCTGGTTCGCGCGAAACTCCTGTTCGATCACCTCTCGCATCGGGCTGCCCTGCGGTTGCAAAATCCAGGGATACGCCTGCATGGCCTGAAACGTTACCCGTTTCAGTTGCGCCAGCGGATGCCCCACGGCGGAAATCACAGAGAGCGCCTCGTCGCTGATCGCCCGAAAAACATAGTCGCGGGTGGACAGGCTTAGCGTGCGGCCGATAACCACGTCCAAACGGCCTTCATTTAAGCGTTCGATCAGCAAATCGCTGGTGCCAGTGGATATCTCCACGGCGAGCAGCGGGTAGGTTTCTTTCAGCCGCAGCAAGGCATCGGTTAAATGGCCGGGCGATGCCGCCATGATGCTGCCAATGAAAAGTTTGCCCGCGCTGCCCAGACGCAATTCTTCCAACTCGCGCGTCAGCGACGACACAGTGCCACGCATGCCACGGAAATATCCCATCACGCATTCCCCCGCCGTCGTCAAACGTAGGCCCCGGCCAACGCGGTCAAACAGAGGCATGCCAATGGCCGACTCCAGTTCTTGCAGCATTTTGCTGGCGGCGGATTGGGTCATGTTCACCTCGTTTGCCGCCGCGCGCAGTGTTCCGCGTTCTTCAATGGCCAACAGCAGCACGATCTGGCGCATGCGAAGGCGGCTGAGCAGGGCAGGGACGTTCAAACTGCGTTCCATCGATTGATCGCCTGTGGTGAACGGTTGGTGTAAAACTTTCATTTTACGGAATCAACGCTTGTTTCTATTATTGGCTTACAAAAATATCCCGATAACAGGAGACAAGAATGAAAAAACGGCTATTTTCCGCCTTGGCGGGTTGTGCCATGGTGGTCGCCACGAGCGGCGCTGCCCTGGCGCAAGATTGGCCCACCAAACCGTTGCGCCTGCTTGTCGGCTCAGCCCCGGGTGGTGGCACAGACGCCATGGCGCGCGCGGTGGCGGATAAGCTGGGTCCGATGCTCAAGCAAACGGTTGTGGTCGAGAACAAGCCTGGCGCATCGAACACGTTGGCAGCCGATATGGCTGCCAAGACGCCCGATAACCACACGATGGTAATGGGGGTGTCGACCGCCCACGCGATAGCGCCGCACCTGCTCAAGCTCAACTACGACAACGACCGCGATCTGACGCCCGTCGTGTTTGTGGGGGCCGTCCCGAACATTCTGGTTGTGAATAACGCCTTGCCGGTCACCACAGTGGCCGAACTTATTGCTCTGCTCAAGAACAAACCCGGCGAAATCAACTTCGCCAGCAGTGGCGCAGGCAGCACACAGCACATTGCAGCAGAATTGTTCAAAGACGCCACGGGTGTGCAAATGACGCACATTCCTTATCGGGGTAGCGGGCCAGCCATGGTGGATTTGATGGGCGGCCAGGTGCAGATTGCGTTTGAGACAGCGTCCTCAGTGATTCCTCATATCAAAAGTGGCAAGTTGCGCGCACTGGCCGTGTTGAGCGCCAAGCGCAATGCCCAATTGCCAGACGTGCCGACCATGGCGGAGGCAGGCGTACCAGGGGTGGAAATGAGCGCCTGGTATGGCATTTACATGGCCAGTGCAACGCCCAAGGCTATCCAGACCAGGATTCACGATTCCGTAAACAGCATTCTGCTGTTGCCAGATACGCAGGCCCGCCTGCTTGCCATTGGCGCTGAGGTCAACCCGATGAGCCAGGCGCAATTCGCGCAGTTTCATCAGGCTGAGAACAAGCGTTACGCCGAAATCATCAAGAAAAACAAGATCACTGTGGAATAAGCGGCATGACTACTCTGGAAAAACCCGTTGTGGCATTGACCTTGGGTGACCCGGCCGGCATAGGCGCGGAACTGATCGCGCGTCTCTTGGCGCAATCTGAGGTGATGGAATGCGCCAATATTGTGCTGGTTGGCGACGCCTGGGCTTGGCGTGAAGGTCAGCGCGTGGCTGGCGTTGAGGTGGCCACCGAAGCGGTCAGTGGGTTTGACCAAGTGCGTAAGCGGGCAAACTTATTAGTGCCCGCGTGGCTGGAAATGGAGACGGTGGCGCGTGAGCAGGTTCATGTGGGTCGCGCTGAGGCGCCGGGTGGCGCGTCGGTGCTCAAGGTGTTGGATGCCTGCATGGAGGCAGCCCAACGTGGCGACGTGGACGCGATCTGCTTTGCACCCTTGAACAAGTATGCGATGAAGCTGGGCGGGTTGAAGCATGACGACGAGCTGCATCATTTTGCGCAGCGCCTGGGTGTCACCCGCTATTTTTGCGAGTTCAACACGCTGGGAAATTTGTGGACCTCGCGTGTGTCCTCACATATTCCGCTCAAGAATGCTGCGGCAGTCTTAAGCATTGAGGGCATCAAGGACGCCACCCGGTTGATATATCGCTCCTTGCAGGCTAACGGCATCGCTGCACCTCGCGTAGCAGTGGCGGCCTTTAACCCGCATGGTGGCGATGGCGGCACCTGCGGGCGCGAAGAGGTCGACATTATTGCGCCTGCCGTTCGTCAACTGAATGAAGAGGGTATGCCGGTTGCGGGCCCCTTTCCTGCCGACACGATTTTCTTGAAAGCGCAGGCGGGCGAGTTTGAGGCCGTTGTCACCATGTATCACGACCAGGGCCAGATTGCGATCAAGTTGCTGGGGTTTTCGCGCGGCGTCACGGTGCAGGGCGGCTTACCCATTCCGATCACCACGCCAGCGCACGGCACGGCGTATGACATCGCTGGCCTTGGCTGCGCCAACGTGGATGCCATGCATCAAGCATTTCTCGTTGCGTGTCGCATGGGCACGTCCCACCGTTTGAATCAGGCTGCCCTGCGCCTCTGAGCGCCACATGCAGTTTCTTCGCCATACCGAACCCCGTAGAGATTGTTTATGAAAATCAAATCTGTCCGCGCGCGCGTTTTTGAATGGACTGGCAAAACCGTGCCGCCGCAAGGAAATTTTTGCTCGAATGCCATGGACCTTCTGTATTCGAAAGAAGAGACCATGAGCACGTTCCGCTTTCATGGCTGGACGGTGGTTGAAATTGAGACGGACGACGGCATTGTGGGCCTGGGCAATGTGGCGCTGGCGCCTCGCATTGCGAAAGCCATCATCGACCAGTACCTCGCGCCGCTGGTAATTGGCCATGATCCGTGGGACTACGAGTATTTATGGCAGCGCATGTATCGCGGCACCCATGCGTGGGGTCGCAAAGGCGTCACGATGGCCGCTATCTCTGCCATCGACATCGCTATCTGGGACATTCTTGGCAAGTCAGTGAACAAGCCGGTGTTCAAGCTTTTGGGCGGGCGTACCAAAGAGAAAATTCCTTGCTACTACTCCAAGCTTTACCGGACTGATCTCAAAGCTATGCAAGACGAGGCGCAGACCTATCTTGACCAAGGGTTTACGGCCTTCAAAATGCGCTTTGGGTATGGGCCGGCACATTTGCAAAAGGGCGTGTCTGAAAATCTGAAGTCTGTTGAGGCGGTGCGTGAAGTGATCGGCTACGACACCGACCTGATGCTGGAATGCTATATGGGTTGGAATCTTGAGTATGCCAAGCGCATCTTGCCCAAACTGGAGAAGTTCGAGCCGCGATGGTTGGAAGAACCGGTGATTGCTGACGATATTGATGGCTACGCAGAGCTGAATCAGCTCACCAGTATTCCCATTTCCGGTGGTGAACACGAGTTTTCGCTTTATGGATTCAAACAGCTGCTGGATAAGAAGGCGGTGTCTGTGGTGCAGTACGACACCAATCGGGTGGGGGGCATAACGGCTGCGCACAAGATTAATGCCTTGTGCGAAGCCTATAGCGTGCCGGTCGTGCCCCATGCCGGGCAAATGCACAACTACCACCTGACCATGAGCACGCTTGCCTCGCCCATGAGTGAATACTTCCCAATGTTCGACGTGGAAGTCGGCAACGAGCTGTTCTATTACATCTTCGACGGCGAACCTGTGGCGCAGAACGGGTTCCTGGATCTGGATGACAACAAGCCAGGCTTGGGGCTCACGCTTAAGACAGAGTTCCTGAAAGACTTCAACATCATTGAATAGACGGGGATTTTGATGACGACATATGCTTTGCCGCGCTATCGCGGTATTTTCCCCGTCGTGCCCACCACGTTCACCCCGGCGGGTGAACTGGACCTGGCTAGCCAGCGCCGTGCCGTGGACTTCATGATTGATGCCGGATCCGATGGTCTGTGCATTCTGGCGAATTTCTCCGAGCAGTTCGTGCTGAGCGACGATGAACGGGAAACGCTGACGCGCACCATTCTGGAACACGTGGCCGGGCGAGTTCCGGTGATTGTCACCACCACCCATTTCGGCACGCAAGTGTGCGCGGCACGCAGCCGTCGCGCCCAGGAGATGGGCGCGGCCATGCTGATGATCATGCCCCCGTATCACGGTGCGACCATCCGGGTGACTGAAGCGCAAACCTATGAGTTTTTCCAGAAGATCTCGGATGCGGTGAGTATTCCCATCATGATTCAGGATGCGCCCGTCAGCGGCACGGTGTTGTCTGCCCCATTCCTGGCCCGGATGGCCCGCGAGATTGAACAGGTGGCGTATTTCAAGATCGAAACGGCAGGCGCGGCCAGCAAACTGCGCGACCTGATTCAATTGGGCGGCGCTGCCATTGAGGGTCCATGGGATGGTGAAGAAGCCATCACGCTGCTGCCCGATCTGGACGCGGGAGCCACCGGTTCCATGACGGGCGGGGCCTACCCGGACGGCATCCGACCCATCATCGAGGCGCATGCGCAGGGCAATCTGGAAGAAGCCTATGCGCTATATGCCCGCTGGCTGCCTCTGATTAACTACGAAAACCGGCAGTCGGGTATTTTGACTGCCAAGGCGTTGATGCAAGCGGGCGGGGTGATCGATTGCGATGCTGGCCGCCACCCCTTCGCGCCCTTGCGCCCGGAAGTTCGCGCGGGCTTGCTTGCCACGGCTGCCCGGTTGGACCCCTTGGTATTGCGCTGGGGCAGGTAGGGTGGATAGAGCGCGATCCATTCGGGAATAGAAAACACGAGAAGATCGCGCGGAACCCGCGGTTTTTGGCTGGCAATTGTTCGGGTTCCGGCACGCGGGTTACGCGCGCTTGGCAGTGTCTTCTGGGTTAAGGGCGTGTCGCGCTGCACCCACGCTACGTAATATCGGTGTGCGTAGCGTGGGTGCAGCGCGATCCATTCGGGAATAGAAAACACATGATGATCGCGCGTAACCCGCGATTCTTCAACGGCAAAGGCTCCAGCGTCAGCAAGCGAATTGCGCTTACTGTGCGTGGATAGGAACACTTTGTTCCGTCTGGGCGAACAAGGTGACCCGGAGGGGCGAGTAGAATCTACTCAGTCCAACGATCCAAAAAGAGGCGAGTGTGCAGCCGGTCATTTCAGTTCGAGGGCTATCTAAAAAATACGCCTCAGGTTTCCAGGCGTTAAAGAACATCAATCTGGATATCCAGCACGGCGAGATTTTCGCGCTGTTGGGCCCAAACGGGGCAGGCAAGACTACCCTGATCAGCATTATTTGCGGCCTGGTAAACCCCAGCGAGGGCACGGTGCTGGCCGATGGTCACGACATCATCACCGACTATCGGGCGGCCCGCAGCAAGATCGGGCTGGTGCCGCAAGAGCTTGCCACCGATGCCTTTGAAAGTGTCTGGAACACGGTATGTTTCAGCCGGGGGCTTTTTGGCAAACCTGCGAATCCTGCCTATGTTGAGAAAGTGCTGCGCGACTTGTCTTTGTGGGACAAGAAAGACAGCCGGATCATGGCGCTTTCGGGCGGAATGAAGCGGCGCGTCATGATCGCCAAGGCCTTGTCTCACGAACCGAAAATTCTCTTCCTTGACGAGCCATCGGCAGGCGTTGACGTTGAACTGCGCCGTGGCATGTGGGAAATGGTGCGCCAACTGCGCGAGAGCGGCGTTACGATTATCTTGACGACTCACTATATTGAAGAGGCGCAGGAAATGGCCGATCGCATCGGTGTGATCCGTCGTGGCGAGATTATTCTTGTCGAAGAAAAGCAAGCACTCATGAAGAAGCTGGGTAAGCGCCAACTGAAGCTGTCGTTGAAATCTTCGCTTGAAAGCATACCTGCCGTGCTGGCGCCGTTCGCGCTAGATTTGTCGGCTGACGGATTCAAACTCATCTACAACTACGACAACCAGGAAAACGGCGGAGAAATCTCGCTCTTGCTGCGCCGTCTGGACGAGCTTGGCATTGAGTTCAATGATTTGAGTTCCTCGGAGAGTTCCCTGGAAGATATTTTCGTCAGCCTGGTGAGCGCGCAATCATGAATTTCTACGCTGTCCGAGCGATCTATCTATTCGAAATGGCACGCGCCTGGCGCACGCTGATGCAAAGCGTGCTGTCGCCCGTTATTTCCACGTCTTTGTATTTTGTGGTGTTTGGTTCGGCCATCGGTGCGCATATGGTCGAGATCGACGGCATCAGCTACGGTGCCTTCATTGTGCCGGGCATGATCATGCTGGCCTTGCTCACGCAAAGCGTGTCGAACGCGTCGTTTGGCATTTATATGCCACGCTTTACCGGCACTATTTATGAAATTCACTCGGCCCCAATCTCGTACATTGAGATCGTGACGGGCTATGTGGGGGCAGCCGCCAGCAAGTCGATCATTCTAGGCGTCATCATGCTGGCCACGGCACGTTTATTCGTGTCGTTTCACATAGAACATCCTGTCTGGATGGTGGCCTTTTTGGTGCTAACATCCGTCACCTTCAGCCTGTTCGGCTTCATCATCGGGGTGTGGGCAGACGGCTTTGAAAAACTGCAGATCATTCCGCTGATGATCATCACGCCTTTGACATTCCTGGGCGGAACGTTTTACTCGATCAGTATGCTGCCGCCATTTTGGCAGACGGCCACCTTGTTTAATCCAGTGGTCTACCTGGTCAGCGGATTTCGCTGGGCGTTTTTCGGAATCTCGGATGTCAGCCTGTCGATCAGCTTAGGCATGACCTTGCTGTTTCTCGTGGCGTGCCTGTTGGGCGTGCGCTGGATATTCAAGACCGGGTACCGATTGAAGAATTGAGGTTCCTGTTTCTGGCCTGAACACAATGTCTTCTTTAAGGCCGGAGACGGGAAGACGATGCCGCAGGGGTTTACGCCTGCGGCATTTTTTATGAAGCGCGCTCGTGCAGTGTTGTGGCGGGACCCTCGTCAGAGGCTCACGCAGGGGGCCCGACGTGCCATGGCGTCGAAGGCATCGAGCATGCGTTCACGCCAGTCATATACGGGGTCGTCAGCGTCAAGCAGCGAAATGTCGCTAGTGCAGCGAGCCCACATGAACATGCCAAAAACGGCATAGTCGGCATAAGCCGGCTTGGTGCCTGCAATGAAGGCCTGTTTTTTCAGCATCACTCGCAAGGGTTGCAACGTTTGCTTGAGGGCTTCAAGATAGGCCGCGCGCTTAGGGGTCAGATCTTCTAGCCGTCCGAAGCGCTTCTCACGCGTCTCCCGAAAGTACGCGCGATCCTTCTCGTGGATTCGATCGAAAATGTCGGGCAGCAAAATCGGGGAAAGCGCCGGGGCAAGTTTGCTGTCAGCCCAGCTATTGATAAACAAGGCCAGGGGAATGGCGCTATCTGAACCAAATAGGGAGGGGCGCTCTGGGAAGTGTTCTTCCAGATACAGCGCGATAGTCCAGGAGTCGTGAATGGATTGCTTGCCATCGACGAGCACAGGCACGAGCTTTTGACCCGAAAATGCGATGTCGTCGGTGTCCGTGAAGCGCCACGGCACGCCGTCTGCGTGCAGCCCTTTGTGCGCCAATGCCATGCGCACTTTCCAGCAATAAGGGCTGAAACGTAATTCGGGGTCGGCCCCTGCCAATTCGAAAAGCTTGAGTTGCGTCATCGCTTGCGCAGTGTCCTTCTCGTGAAGAGCCCGCGCGTGCCAGTAGACCGTTGGGGCGATCACATAGCGTAGGTGTAGCGCGGGCGAACCTGGATGAGAATACCATCGTTGATCCTGCGCCTATCGATGCGTAGCGTGGGTGGAGCGCGACCAAAGCGCGACTGAAAAGCCGCCGCCATACGCGCGTAACCCGCGATGCTTAAACAAAATTTGCCCCATTCAGCACGCGAGCTACCCACGTACATTCGATTCTATTGCGTCATCCCATTACCTTTGTTCATGCTGAGCAGACGTTGCTTGATCTCGGGGTTTTGCTGAACAGCTTGCCCGATGCCGTTGAACTCATCCACGGTAAGTCCATCGTTTCGTACGAGCTGAACCATTTTGTCGTCAGCTTCTTTGACGATCTTCTGTCGCGTGTTGTCGTCCTTGGCGGCGTCCAGCTTGGGTCGGTATTGCGCCACCACTTGCGAGACTTTTTCGGATGCGGCGGCATAGCTCTTAAGCTGTTTGTCTGTCGGGTTGATCGCTGGCGGCGCTTGCATGGGGGCTGGCGGCTGGGCTTGCGCCGGGGCAGTGGTCTGCGCCATGACCGGTGCGCTGATCAGCGCGGCGGTGAGAATCGCTGCCGGCATGAGTGCATGGATGGATCGCTTCATGAAACCTCCTGGTTCCGGTTAAGTGTCCAACCATAATGACAAGCCACGCGCTATGACTCCAGTTTCGTGTTGTGTTTTCGTGTGTCGGCGAAATTGGCCGTTTTCGTGTGCGCAGATGATGCATTTGCCTGGGTAGGAAGGCGATCGAGTGTCTAAATGAAACGCCTGCAAGGGCAAATATGCGCCGTACAGCGCTACGAGACTTTGCCTGGTGTTGCCAGACGTCGGATTCTGGCAAGAGATGATCATGGCGGGCCGGGGTGGCTATGCCAAGAAGATTGTCGTGCCCGTGGCAGACGATCTATGCTGATTGCGTTCGCAGTTCTATACGGTTTCTTCAAAGGATCAGATCATGAAGACATTCTTGATTACCGGCGTGAGCACAGGGCTTGGGCGCGCCTTGGCCGAGGCCGCGTTGGCTGAGGGTCACCGGGTGGTTGGCACGGTGCGTAACGAAGGCGCGTTAGCGCAGTTCGAACACTTGGCTCCCGGCCGTGCCTTCGCCCGGCAGTTAGAGGTGACAGACGTAGCCGCCATCGGACCGTCCGTGCAAGAGATAGAAAGCCGGATCGGCCCGATTGATGTGCTGGTGAACAACGCAGGCTATGGGCATGAAGGAACGTTTGAAGAGTCTTCCATGGACGATTTGCGCCATCAGTTCAACGTGAATGTGTACGGGCCGGTGGCGCTCATGCAGGCGGTGTTGCCAGGCATGCGTCAGCGGCGCTCTGGCCACATCATCAACATTACGTCGATGGGTGGGTTGGTTACGGTGCCGGGCTTGAGTTTTTATCACGGCAGCAAGTTCGCGCTGGAAGGCATTTCAGAGAGCCTGGGCAAAGAAGTGGCCGGACTGGGTATCTTCGTGACGGCCGTGGAGCCGGGTAGTTTTCGCACGGACTGGGCAGGGCGTTCTATGGTGAGGGCGGAGCGTGGCATTGCCGATTACGACGCCGTGTTTGACCCGATACGCCGGGCGCGCGAAGAGCGCAACGGCCGCCAACCCGGAGATCCGGCGTTAGCCGCTCGCGCCATTCTGAAAGCGGTTGCGGCCAAGCAGCCGCCGGCACATCTGCTCTTGGGATCAGATGCCAATAAGGTCGTGCGGCAAAAGCTTGATGCCTTGCGCGAACAGTTCGATGCCTGGCAAGAGATCACACTATCTACCGACTTCCCCAAGTGAGGGGCACCGTGCTGATTGCGCTGTCCTCGTAAAGGTTGGGTCAGGGCGGAGACGCCAGATATTCGGTGGGGGCGCGCCCCAGCACACGACGGAACATGGTCGAGAAAGCCGCTGGGCTTTGATAGCCGAAGTCCAGCGCAATCCGGGTTACCGGTTCGCCCGCTGCCAGGCGTGCAAGCGCCAGAATGACGCAAGCCCGCTGGCGCCATTGCGAAAATGCCATGCCTGTCTGTGCATGGAAAAACCGGCTGAATGTGCGCAAGCTGATGTGCAGATGATCCGCCCATGTCTGGGGCGTTTGCCGCACATCGGGCTGTTGCAGAAACGCCCGGCATAGCGCGTTTAAACGCGGGTCTGCGGGTAGGGGAATATGCAGGGGCAGGGCCTGCGCACGGGCCAGCTCATGCAGCAGCAGCGTGATGAGCGCGCCATCCCGTCCCTGTTCGTCGTAGTCGGCTGGCAGCTCTACCGCTTCCATCAGCAACTGGCGCATCAAGACGGGCACGTCGATGACGCGGCAGCTGTCGTCCAGTGTGGCAATGACCCCCGGTTCGATGTAAAGACTGCGCGTACTGACGCTCAGCATCAGCACCTCATGCTCCACCCCCGGCGGTATCCAGACGGCGCGCTGCGGCGGCACCACCCAACTGCCGTCGCGGGTACTCACTCGCATCACACCCGTCACGCCATAAAGCAGTTGCGCGCGCCGATGGCGGTGAGGTGGCAGAACCTGACCGTGTGCGTAGTCGTTTCCAATAGCCACGACAGGGCGATGAATGTGGTCGTAGAGATCGATATGCGTGTTGCGCATGAGTTCAAAGAGGGTTTGTCCGAAACGAAAACATGATTGACCGATAGTCGAATGTAGGCCAAATGGACTTCTTTTATTGTGTGGCTATCGAGATATCCACATTGAACGAGGCGAACTCATGTTGTATGTGCTGTTGGCGGTGTTTGGGTGCGTCAGTGGGGTCACCACGGTGCTTTTCGGATTTGGCGGGGGCTTCGTGGTGGTGCCGGTGCTGTATGGCACCTTGCTGGCGGTGCACGGAACGGATGCCATCGGGCAATCGGCAATGCATATCGCCGTCGCTACCTCGACCTGCGTGATGATCGTGAATTCCGTGATGGCTACCACTCGGCATCAACGGGCGGGCAATATTCTGCGTGCCTATGTGTGGCCGCTTGCCGGATTCATTGGTCTGGGCGCGGTGCTGGGTGCCTGGGCAGCCACGCAGGCCAGCGGCCAGTTTGTGCGCTACGCCTTCATTCTGTACTTGGGCGTGACGATTCTGGATTGTTTATTGCGCCAGGGTTTCTTGTCTCAGCACGACACGCAGGTTGCCCGGCCATTGAATCAGGCTGTCGTCGTGGGTGGCGGCGTTGGCATTGGCGTCATTGCCACTTTTCTCGGCGTGGGCGGCAGCGTCATGACTGTGCCACTGCTACGCCGACGAGGCCTGCCGATGATCAAGGCCGCCGCCATGGCCAACCCCTTAACCCTGCCGGTGGCGTTTGTGGGTACCTTGGCTTACATGGCCTCGGCTTGGTGGCAGCCTGTAACGCTGGCCCCCTGGATTATCGGATACGTCGATCTCTTCGCCTTTACCGCGCTCGCGCTTGGGGCCGTAGTGGGTATTCGGCTTGCGGCGCCTTGGGTCTCGCGCATCCCCGATCGTTTGCATGCCCGCGTTTATGTCAGTCTGTTGATCATTGTGTTGTTGAGCATGTTGCTTCAATAAGATGGCTTGGCAGGAGTAAGATTCCAGGGCTTTGGCCGCCCGCCTTTTTTCTTGACCTGCCGCGGCCCAACCTGGAGCTACACTTTTGAAAACGCGCAAACTTCGGCCGCACCGATCTTGATGTGAGCCTGATCGGCCTGGGCACCATGACCTGGGGCGAGCAAAACACCGAATCCGAAG
>JBEBWV010000017.1:0-64169 GCA_040391965.1 Achromobacter deleyi
AGCTTCTGTATTATCCCGTCCATGCGCGGCGACCTGGTCAGCCGCCCGGTGGGCGACGTCCTCAGTGAAGCCGAACGTCTGGTCAAGGCTGGCGTGAAAGAGTTGCTGGTCATTTCACAAGACACCAGCGCCTACGGCGTGGACATGAAGTACCGCAGCGGTTTTTGGAATGGTCGTCCGGTTCGCACCCGCATGACAGAGCTGTGCGATGCCTTGTCTGAACTTGGCGTCTGGACGCGCTTGCACTATGTGTATCCGTACCCGCATGTGGACGAAATCATCCCGCTCATGAACGAAGGCAAGGTATTGCCGTACCTGGACATCCCGTTCCAGCACGCCAGCCCACGCATTCTGAAAGCCATGAAGCGTCCGGCGTTTGAAGACAAAACGCTCGCCCGCATCAAGAACTGGCGCGCAGAGTGCCCTGACCTGACGGTACGCTCTACCTTCATCGTTGGCTTCCCTGGCGAAACGGAAGACGAATTCAAATACCTGCTGGACTGGATGAGCGAAGCCCAGTTGGATCGCGTGGGTTGCTTCCAATATTCGCCCGTGGAAGGCGCGCCCGCGAACAAGCTGGAAAACCACGTGCCGGACGAAGTGAAGCAGGAACGTTGGGAGCGCTTCATGGAGCACCAGCAGGCCATCTCCACCGCACGTCTAAAGACCAAGGTCGGCCGCGAAATCGACGTGCTGATCGACGAAGTGGATGAAGATGGCGCCGTCGGCCGCTCCAGCGCAGATGCCCCGGAAATCGATGGCAGCGTATTCGTCACGTCACAACGTGTCCTGAAAGCGGGCGACATCGTGCGCGCCCGCGTGACGGACTCCGACGAATACGATTTGTGGGCTGAAGCCAAGTAATGGGCTGTTGAAAGCCTATGCCCGGGCAAAACAACGGCTGCGCCACACGCTGTGCGCAGCCGTTGTCGTTTCAGGCAGCGGCGTAGCACACAAGGGGGAAACATTGACACCTACCCTTGCGAGGAGCGCCTCCCCTGCCAAGTTGCGTAAACTATTGACTTTCCCAGCTCCCCTCACGCCCCACGTTTCGGATTAAGCACCTTCTGCCTGCCTCATGACAATTAAGAATATTTGCGTGTATTGCGGCTCTAACCCTGGCAGCCGCCCTGTGTATGTCGAACAAGCTCGCCATCTGGCGCGAGAGCTGGTCAAGCGTGATATCGGCCTGGTGTACGGCGGCTCAGTCGTGGGTGTCATGGGTGTGATTGCGGACGAAGTTCTGGCAGCAGGTGGCAGAGCCATCGGAGTAATCCCCGAGTTGCTGATCAAAAAGGAACAGGCGCATCGTGGCCTGACCGAGTTGCATCTTGTGCAAACCATGCACGAGCGCAAGAAAATGATGATCGACATGGCAGATGGGTTCATCGCTCTGCCCGGCGGCGCAGGTACGTTGGAAGAACTCTTCGAAACCTGGACCTGGGCGCAACTCAGCCTGCATCAGAAGCCTTGCGGCCTGTTGAACGTGGCGGGTTATTACGACCACCTTGTGCAGTTCATCGACCACACGGTTGAAGAAGCCTTCATGCGGCCCGAACACCGAGACATGCTCATTGTGGAACGCGACCCCGACGCGCTGCTGGACCGCTATGCCGTTTACGAGCCGCCTCACGTGTCCAAGTGGTTCGAGCCGGTCAAACCTTAAGCTGCTCTATTGGAAGCCTTCGCAATGACCCATGATTCGTTGTCCCCGCGCAGCACCGAGTCTTTGTTGCGTGATTACTTCCACGCCAAGGACGAAAATCGTCCTCTGTATATGGCGCACACGTTTGCGACAGACGCCGTGTTGAAAATGGCCCTGCGCACACAAGCCATTGCCTTTCCACCGGAGTCTCACGGTTTAGCCGCCATCACCGACACCCTGGTGCGAAAGTTCGGTCAAACCTACGACAACGTCTTCACCTTTTACTTGTCACGACCTGAGGCTGACGCAACCCTGCCCGAGTACGCATGCGATTGGGTCGTTGGCATGACGGAAAAAGCGACAGGCAATGTGCGGGTGGGCTGTGGACGCTACGACTGGGTGTTTCAGGCCGACCCCTACCGCGCCAAACGCCTGACCATCACGATAGAAAGCATGGTGAGCCTGCCACCAGACAACGCCGCTGCGGTGTTTGGCTGGCTCACTTCCCTGGACTACCCCTGGACTGACGCGCGACGCGTCGTGGCTGCCGCGCCGCCTCTTGAGGCGCTTGCGCCCGTGGTGCATTACCTGCTGCATCCGTCGCGCTAAGGGGCGCGGGCGACCTCGCCCAAGCGCCCATCACCCCCTATTGGATCGATCTTGAAATACGATATTGCAGCTTTCGACTTTGACGGCACACTGGCCGACACCCTGCCCTGGTTCAACTCCGTCATGGACGGCGTGGCCGATAAATATGGCTTCAAGAAAGCCAGTGCTGCTGACCGCGAATTGCTACGTCACCGCGACACCTTTGAAATCTTGAAGTTCTTGCATATCCCGTTGTGGAAAATGCCCGCGATCATGACGCATGTGCGCGCATTGATGGAAGACATCGACCCCAGCGTCCACCTGTTCCCCGGCATTGCTGAAGTACTGGCGAAACTGAAAGCGGATGGCCTGCGATTGGCCGTCGTAAGCTCGAACTCCATCGAAAACGTGCAGCGCGTACTCGGCCCCGCCACCGCCAGCCTGTTTGACGAATACGAATGCGGCGCTGATCTGTTCGGCAAATCCGCCAAGATCAAACGCTTGATGAATCAGCGCGACACCCCGGGCGAGCGTTTCCTGCTGGTAGGCGACGAAATGCGCGACATTGAAGCGGCTCGTCAGGCTGGCGTGCGAGTGGGTGCCGTTGCCTGGGGCTATAACCATATTGATGCGCTTACCGCGCGCAAACCGGACGAAGTCTTTCTGACGGTGGCCGACCTGGCCTCGATCTCCACCTGAGACCCCACTCATCATGCACGTTGATCCGAAGCATCTCATCGCTGACCAGGATGGCTTGCTGGCCATTTACGGAACACCGGCCGCTGCCTCTCTCATTAAAGAGACGGATCACGTGCATCCGCACTACCGCGCATTGATCGAAGCGGCGCCCTTTGTTGCGCTGGCCACCAGTGGCCCGGATGGCCTGGATGTATCTCCGCGAGGCGACCCTGCCGGGTTTGTTGTGGTGGCGGACGACAAGACATTGCTCATGCCTGACCGGCGTGGCAATAATCGTATTGATAGCCTGCGTAATGTCCTCACCGACCCACGGGTGGCGCTGTTGTTCCTGGTGCCTGGTGTGGGGGAAACCTTGCGTGTAAATGGCCGTGCCGACATCAGCGTTGATCCGCAACTGCTCGCGCGCTTCGAGATGGACGGCAAACTGCCACGATCCGTATTGGTGGTGCACGTTGAGACCGTTTTCTTCCAGTGCTCGCGTGCCTTGCTGCGTTCCAAGCTCTGGGATTCAAGCACCCAAGTCGAACGCAGCAGCCTGCCCAGCGCAGGAAAAATTCTGGGCGATGTCAGCGCGGGCACATTCGACGGCGTGGCTTACGACCGGGATCTACCGGGTCGCTTAGAGACGTCGCTGTACTGATTGCGGGGTTGAATCCAAGGCGCGCAGGCAAGCCTCAATCGCGCCCGGACTCAAGCGCGTTCAGAGCTGCCAACCTCGAACAAAAATGTCTACCGGTTGGCGCTTGCCACCGGCTTTTTGCAATTCCAAGAGGCGCAACACGCCATCAGCGGTGGCGATATCAATGCCCTCAGGCCCCACGTGCTGGACGCTGCCCGGCTCACCTTGTGCAGGCGTATCGAGTGCTTGTGCTCGCCACACTTTGACTGGATCAGCCAGCCCCGGCAAACGGATACTGGCGCCAGGTGCGGGGTTAAATGCGCGCACGCGCCGCGCCAGTAGCGCAGCACTTTGCTGACAATCCAACGCTGCCTCAGCCTTGTCCAGTTTGGCGGCATACGTCACGCCCGCCTCGGGTTGTTTATGCGCTTGCAGTCCCCCTGCGCTCAGGGCTTGCAAGGCCTGCACAATGGCCAATCCGCCAGCAGCAGCCAACGCATCATGCAGCTCCGCTGCATTCTGCTCTGCACCGATGGGCACCACAGACTCCAGCAACATATCGCCGGTGTCCAGGCCTTCGTCCATCTGCATAATGGTCACGCCGGTTTGCGCATCGCCCGCTTCGATAGCCCGTTGAATAGGCGCAGCACCGCGCCAGCGTGGCAGCAGACTTGCGTGAATATTGAGGCACCCCAAACGGGGCAGGGTCAGCACCCACTTGGGCAAAATCAGCCCATAAGCGGCCACCACCATGACATCCGGCGCCACTCGTTCAAGCAGCGCCTGCGCGGCCGCAGCCTCATCCGGATACTTGCCATCCAGGCGCAAGCTGCGCGGTTGCGCGACGTCAATGCCTGCCTGAAGGGCAGCCTGCTTCACGGGACTGGGCGTGAGTTTCAAGCCACGACCCGCGGGTCGATCTGGCTGAGTCAGCACCAGAGGAATTTCATGCCCTGCGGCAAGGAGCGCATCGAAAGCGATACGGGCAAATTCGGGCGTACCGGCAAAGACAATGCGCATAATCAGACCAACTTAAAAAAAGGACGGAACATCAGGCGCGCAGCGCGTCGCGCTCGGCCTTTTTCAGTTTGGTCTTGATACGGTTTTGCTTCAAGTTGGACAGGTATTCCACGAATACCTTGCCTTCCAGGTGATCAAGCTCGTGCTGTACGCAAACGGCCAGCAAGCCTTCTGCCTCGAACTCAAATGGCTTACCGTTCTGGTCCAGCGCCTTGCAACGAATGCGAGACGAACGCTCGACTTCGTCATAGACGCCAGGCACAGACAGACATCCTTCTTCATAGGTCTGGCGCTCTTCGCTTTTCCAGGTGATTTCCGGATTAATCAGCGCGAGCAACTGGTTGCTATCTTCAGAGACATCGATAACCACGACGCGCTCGTGCACGTCGACTTGAGTCGCCGCCAACCCCACACCGGGCGCGTCGTACATGGTGTCAGCCATGTCGCGCACCAACTGCCGGATACGGTCGTCGACCACCGCGACCGGCTTGGCTTTTTTGTGCAAGCGGGCGTCGGGATAATTAATAATCGGTAGCAAAGCCATGGAAAAGAAACTGCCTGAAAGTCGATCTAGACCAACAGTTTAATTGATTAGACTCTTGATTTCTAATAGTTTTCCGCTAACAGACAGATTGGGCGAAACGGATTCATTCCCGCATGTGAAGGTACAAATTCAAGCTCCTTTACGCAAAGACCCTCGTCCGGCATCCAGACCGTGAGCATTTCACCCGCAGCCGTCGATTTCACCGGCACGCGCATGCGACACTAGTCTGTTACACCCCACGCCGTGCCGGAGCCGCCACACCCGACATGGTGCTTGGCCCAACCTCTACCTGGACGCCAATTCGGGCCACGCCCTGGTTTCATCTGCGATGCCATTAACGCACTCTGCCTCCGAACTCGCTGCCTGGATCCGTCTCTCTCTGGAGCCCAAGGTGGGCCCCGCCACGGCCTACACACTGCTGAGCGCGCTGGGCATGCCCGAGCAGATCTACGATATGGGCACTGCCGCCTTGATGCGCCATGTGCCACAAGACCTGGCGCGCCAACTGGCAGCCCCGTTATCGACCGAGCTTGAGACGCAAATAGCCCGCAGCCTGGAATGGGTTCAAGCCCCGGGACATCATATTTTGACCCTGGCAGACCCGACGTATCCCCAGAGCCTGCTCACTATCTCCGATCCACCCATTCTGCTCTACGTCACGGGTGATCCGGCCTATTTGAACGGCCCGGCACTGGCCGTGGTCGGCGCCAGAAGCGCCACGCCAGGCGGTCAGGAAAATGCACGCGCATTCTCGCGGCACCTGGCGGCGCATGGCTGGCACGTCATCAGTGGGTTGGCGCTTGGCATCGATGCTGCGGCCCATGAGGGCGCACTTGATGCCGGCCCGAAAGGGGCCGGCACAGTGGCAGTCATGGGTACCGGTATTGACCGCATCTACCCCGCGAGCCACCGGGATCTCGCGCATCGTATAGCCGCAAATGGCGCCTTGGTATCGGAATTCCCCCTGGGAACGGGTGCAAGACCGCATCACTTCCCTCAGCGCAACCGATTGGTCGCGGGGCTTGCCCGAGGCGTGTTGGTGGTCGAGGCAGCCAAACAAAGCGGTTCGCTCATTACCGCGCGACTCGCCGGAGAGAGCGGGCGAGAGGTCTTTGCCATTCCTGGCTCGATTCATTCACCGCTCTCGCGAGGGTGTCATGCCTTGATTCGCCAAGGCGCAAAACTGGTCGAAACGGCGCAAGACATCACCGATGAACTGGGTGGTGGCCCCACGCCGGGTGGCAGGCCAAGCGGCAAATCAGCTCGGCCTGATCCCGCCTCCACGTCCGCAATGGCCGCTGCGCTCCCAACCTTGCAAGCTGATCTACAGGCTTTACTCGATGCCCTAGGATTTGACCCCCTCCATCTGGACGCCTTACAGGTGCGCACCGGTGTAGACACGGCCGTGCTGCAGGCCCAGTTGCTTGAGCTTGAACTTGAAGGCTACGTCGCCCGAATCGATGGCGGACACTTCCAGCGCCTCAAATAGCGCCGCGCCCGCAAGCTCATTCGCATCAGACGCAAACGCGAGGCAATGCAGAGGCGCTAATATTGATGAAAACAGCGCTATCGGCGAGCGGCGGCATCAATACGCCCTCTCGCGAGCGCGGCGCCAACAGCCTACTCAATACCCAAACAGGAAGAGACATGTCCTTACCCTCCCGCGTCAAGATCGTCGAAGTATCGCCTCGCGACGGCCTCCAGAATGAAAAAGAGTTCGTCGCCACCGAGATCAAGGTAGAACTGATCAATCGACTGTCCGCAGCAGGGTTCCAGAATGTAGAGGCAGCCTCGTTTGTGTCCCCGAAATGGGTGCCGCAAATGGCAGACGGCGCGGATGTCATGGCTCGCATCGACCGGCGACCTGGCACCATTTATTCCGTTCTCACACCTAATATGAAGGGTTTCGAAGCGGCGCTGGCGGCAGGTGCAGACGAGATCGTCATTTTTGGTGCGGCCAGCGAAGCGTTTTCGCAGAAGAACATTAACTGCTCCATTGCCGAATCCATCGCACGCTTCGAGCCGGTCGTCCAGGCAGCGCGCGAAGCGGGCATTCGCGTCCGTGGAAGCATTAGTTGCGCCCTCGGCTGTCCGTATCAAGGCGAGGTGCCGATTGCCTCGGTGGTCGACGTGGCGCAACGCTATCTGGCCATGCAGGTCGACGAAATCGACGTGGCAGATACCATTGGTGTGGGCAATCCGAAACTCGTCCGCGAGGTCATGCGGGCGGTTACGGCCGTGGTCGATCCGGCACGCGTATCAGGCCATTTCCACGACACCTACGGACAGGCACTTGCCAATATCCTGGCGGCGTTGGAAACCGATATTTCGATCTTCCACACCTCGGTGTCCGGCTTGGGCGGTTGCCCTTATGCCAAGGGTGCCACGGGCAATGTGGCGACCGAAGACGTGCTGTACATGTTGCGTGGCCTGGGTATCGAGACGGGCGTGGACTTCGATGCTGTCGTGGATATCGGCCAATGGATGTCGGCACACCTGAACCGCAAAGGTTCGAGCCGTGCTGGCAATGCGATTGCTGCCAAACGCGCCGCCTGATCATCTGGGCTAAACACCGTAGAATGTCAGCGCGCCATGCGGCGCGCACCGCAGGATTCCCAAGTGCACGACATGGCGCTGCCAGAGAGATTTCCCGACCGAATGACATCACCTATAAATGCGCCTCCCATCGAACATGACGCGCTCTTGCGCGACATCGGCCCACTGCCCTTAGCCGGGCAAGCATGGCCCGATTGGGTGCGCATCCTCGCGTGGGTGGTCTTGGCGGTTCTTGGCGTCCAACTGGTCACCATGGCCATCGGCGCATCCGCCGACGCCGTTGATACGCTGCTGGCCGTCATCGTTACTTTGTGCTTTTTGGGATTGTTGGTGGTGTCGTGGTTTATGCAAACCTCCAACACCACCATCGACGAAACCGGTTTGCGTCAAGCGTGGATGACCAAGCGCGAAGTGAAATGGGACGACATTCTGTTTGCGAAGTTTGTCCCCATGCTTTTCTCAAAACGTCTGATCGTGTTTACCCATAGCGGCCGCCCTGTTGTCTTTCAGGCCGGCACTCGTGAGTTGCGCGTGGCCTTCGAGAAAATCGCTGCCGTGTACCGACGCAAGTCTTAAGCGCAAGCAGATTTGTGGCTGTGCGATGAGCTTTGCTTATTGCTGCGTTCGATGTTCTGTTGACGCTATGCGAGGGGAAGCGTTCCCGAGCTCGCTTCGTTGGCTCGTTTGGTCGGGCCACGTTGGTCGAGCCACGTTGGTTGGGCCACGCTGGTCGGGCCACGTTGGTCGGGCCACGCTGGCGCATCCCCATCGTAGCGTGGGTGGAGCGCGCGATTGGCCCCACCGTATAGACACTGGCGAGCGCGCGTAACCCGCGATCTGACCCCTACACAACTGCTGTTCAAGCATCGCGGGTTACGCGCGATTAACACGGGTTTTCTTGCCTCAGATTGCTCGCGCTCCACCCACGCTACCCGAGCGATCCATGCCGCGGTAGGGGAGCGCGACAGGCACACTCCCCCTCGACCTGCCAATCAAGAACTCAACAAATCGCAACCGAGTTTCCCATCAACGAATCGGCAAGGCGTACATCAATCCGCCCTTCGTCCATTGATCATTCAAGCCACGCTTGATCTTCAGCGGGCTACCTTCGCCCACGTTGCGATCAAAGCTCTCGCCGTAATTGCCAACCTGCTTGACGATGTTATAGGCCCACTTATCATCCAGGCCCATATTCGCACCCGCGCCGGGCGTCGTACCCAGAATGCGCTTGATGTTCGGATTGTCACTCTTGGTCAGATCATCAACGTTCTTGGAGGTAATGCCATATTCCTCCGCTTCCAGCATCGCTGCCATCGTCCAGCTGACGATATTCAGCCACTTATCGTCACCCTGACGCACGAAGGGGCCTAAAGGCTCCTTGGAGATAATTTCCGGCAGCACCACGTAATCATCCGGGTTCTGCAATTTGGAAATACGAATCGACGCCAGACCCGAGGCATCGGTGCTAAAGACATCGCAACGGCCTGAGGCAAACGCATTGACGACTTCATTGAACGTTTCGATCACGACCGGCTTGTAATTCACCTTATTCGCGCGTGCCCAGTCAGCCATCGTATTTTCATTTGACGTACCGGCCTGCAGGCAAACCGTCGCGCCATTAATGTCTTTGGCGCTCTTCACCCCTAAGGACTTCGGGACCAGGAAACCTTGGCCATCATAAAAATTGATGCCTGCGTGAATAATGCCCAAAGCGGTATCGCGCTGCTGCGTCACAGACGTATTGCGCGTCAGCACATCTACTTCGCCCGATTGCAACGCGGTAAAACGTTGCTGCGCATTGAGCGGGACAATTTTGATCTTGTTGGCATCTCCGAAAACGGCAGCGGCCACGGCACGGCACAAATCAACATCCAGGCCTTTCCAGTTACCTTGCGCATCTGGCGCGGAAAACCCTGCAAAACCCGTCGTGGTGCCACATGTCACGACACCGCGCTGACGCACCACATCTAACGTCGCCGCTTGCGCACCCTGTACGGCGCCCATCAACAAGGCAGCGCCCACCAACCCTTTTGCAATCTTCATGACCTGGATTCCTGTTCAGCGAAAATGCGCTCACGCGCATCAAGGCCGCAAGCTTAGCGAGATGACGCGCTCGCACCAAATAACGAGCGCTTCTTAGGATATAGCCAATGCATTGCACAGGGCACTGCCCTGTGCCTTACCCAAAAAATCAGGCTGCCAATGCAATCGACACAGGCGCATTCGCTTCACACGCGTCCAGAGCCTCACCCAAGCGAACAATGCCCAGGGCGATCTGGCTTTCGTTCATCGTGGAAAAAGACATTCGCATCGCGAAGAGATCGGCCTGATCCACGTTAGCGTAGAACGCCTTGCCCGGCACATACACCACTTCTTTCTCGATGGCATAAGGCAACAAACGGGTGGCATCTATGTCGCCCGTCAAACGCGCCCAGAAAAACATGCCGCCTTCAGGTTTGCTGAAGGTCACTCGCCCGTGCAGCTCACGCGTCAAGGCATCCGCCATCGCGTCGCAACGCGATCGGTAAGCATCACGGATACGCGGCACATGCTCTTCATAACGACCATTAGCCAAATATTGCGCCACTACCTCCTGAATCCAGGCAGAGGCGGCCATGTCATCAGCCGCTTTGGCACCCACGCAACGGCGACGCACTTCGGCAGGTGCGACCAGCCAACCTATCCGCAAGGCGGGTGCCATGGTCTTGGACATGCTGGCCAGATAAACCGCCCAATGACGCTGCTCGCCTACGGCCAATGCGGCAATGGGCGGCACCGCTTCACCGGCAAATCGCAGTTCGCTATACGGATCATCTTCCACGATCAGGAAACGGTGCTTAACCGCCAGTTCCAACAATCGCACGCGCCGCTTGCGCGAGATAGTCGCGCCGCAAGGGTTGGAAAATGAGGCCACCACACAAACCATTTTTGGCTTGATACGCGCGGCCAACTCGTCGAGTGCGTCAATATCAATGCCTTCCGGCCCCGAAGGCACGGTGTGCACGGTGGCGCCCGTGTAGCGCAACGCCTGCACCGAATTCGGGAAAGCGGGCGTTTCAATAATGACGTGATCACCCGGTTCAAGCATCACGCGGCTGATCAAGGCCATGGCTTGTTGCGAACCGCCAGTGACAGCCAATTCGGTATCGGGGTCGCAGATAAGGCCACGAGCTGCCGACAACTTGGCCAATTCGTGGCGCAGGTTGGCCTGCCCGTCAATATTGGAATACTGCAAACAAGCCCCCAGACGCGCCAGTACCTGACCGGAGGCGGTGCTCAGCCCTTCAACGTCGAACAACTCCTGGGCAGGGTAACCACCGGCCAGCGAAATGGTGCCCGGCCGCATGGCATACGGCATGAGCGATCGGATGGGGGATGAGGGGGGATTCTGGAATGGCTTGGCAAAGGCGTAATCGGGCGCTGCGCAGGACATGGTGTGGGTGCAAAGGGAAGGGGTAAGCCGTGTCGCCCGTCAGGCGGCGCCGGATGGCGTAGAACATTGAAATATAAACAAATGCTTCCAAATTCTAAGCCTGCGCGTTCTCCAGGGTCAACGACACTTGCGTAAACCCAACGAAAAGTCAGACTGAACCGCCCTACACTAGCGTTCACCGCAAGTTTGGCAGAAGAGAACCGTATGAGCACCGAAGACTCCATGGCCGCACGCTTGGCCCACATTCAACAACGTATTGGCGATGCCTGCGTGCGCGCAGGACGGGCGCCCGAGAGTGTGACCTTGCTACCGGTCAGTAAAACGTTCGGGGTTGAAGCGGTTCAAGAAGCCATGGCCTTGGGATTGCGGCGTTTCGGTGAAAACAAGACACAGGAACTGCGCCAAAAAGTGACGGCATTGGCAGATGCCGATCTGCAATGGGTACTGATTGGCCATCTTCAAACCAATAAAGCCAAGGATGCCGCCCGCGACGCCAGCGAAGTGCAATCCCTGGATCGGCTCGAACTGGCCGACGCGCTGCAACGGCGGCTCGTGCTGGAAAACCGCAGCATCGATGTACTGGTCCAGGTCAAAACATCCAGTGAACCCAGCAAATTTGGCATGGCACCCGAGGACGTGGCCGAATTCTTGCGCGTTTTAGGCCGCGACTACCCCGCATTGCACGTCAAAGGCTTGATGACCCTAGCGGTCAACTCGCCTGACCCCAATGAAGTGCGAGCCTGCTTTCGCTTGTTGCGTACTTTGCGCGACCAGCTACTCGCCGAGAACATTCCCGACATCAGCCTGGACAGACTCTCCATGGGAATGAGCGGCGACTTCGACATTGCCATCGAAGAAGGCTCAACCGAAGTGCGCATCGGCACCGCGATCTTCGGCGCCCGAACGTATCCGGCGTCTCAGTAGATACCCCGAAGCGGCGGTTTAAGTGAGGGTGCGGCGGGCATAATAGCGCCGCAAAAAGGCGTAATAAACGTCAATTCCAATACTTATCCCGCACGTCGAGGAGACATTTCATGCATAAGCAAGCCAAGCGCCTGCTGGCGCTCGCTGCCCTTTCGTTCGCCGCCAGCGCCTCTGCCCAATCCTGGCCCACGCAACCCATCCGCTGGATCGTGCCGTATCCGGCAGGCGGTGGTGCCGACGTGGTGGCACGCACGGTAGCCAGTGGCCTGGAAAAGCCGCTGGGTCAGACCATTGTGGTGGAGAACCGACCCGGCGCTGCCACCATCATTGGTGCCACGGCGGTCGCGCAAGCCGACCCCACCGGCTATATGATTGGCACCGCAGACACCGGCACCCTGGCGTTCAACCCCTCGTTGTACGCCAAGCTATCCTACGATCCGTCCAAGTTCACCTATATTGGCGGGATCGCAAAATTCCCCCTGCTCCTGGCAGTAAATGTCAATTCGCCTTTCAAAACAGTCGATGACGTGATTCAGGCAGCCAAGAAAGAGCCGGGCAAGTTGTCCGCAGCGTCTGCGGGTGCGGGTTCACCTCATCACTTGGCCCTGGAGCTCTTCAAGCAGCGCACTGGTGTGAACATGCTGCACGTGCCCTACAAGGGCGCTGCACCCGCCATCCAGGATTTACTGGGTGGCCAGGTGGATGTCATGTTCATTGATCTGGCAGCGGGCCTGCCCAATGTGAAGGCCGGCAAGTTGCGCGTCTTGGCATCGGCCACGCCTGAACGCGTGGCGGCTTTGCCGGACGCACCCACTATGGCTGAACAAGGCGTGCCCAACTTCACCGCTTACGCCTGGCAAGGCTTGGTCGCTCCCGCCGGCCTGCCTGATGCGGTGGTCAAGAAGCTGAGCACCGAGCTGGAAACGGCACTGAACACCCCAGCCATTGCGCAAAAAATGACGGACATGGGTGTCATGCCTATGCCTATGTCGCCACAAGCCTTCAAGACCTATGCCGAGCAGGAGCGCGCCACCTGGGCCGACGTAATCAAGAAGGCCAATATCAAGCTGGAATAAACCGCGACGTCTGCGCCAGACGAAAAAAACCCGATACCACCGCATGGTGACATCGGGTTTTTCGCGAGATTCAGCGCAAGGAAAAAGACCAACAGGCGCTCACCAATAAAGGACCAGCGCCCGTCGCGAAAAGAACTTACACCAGTACGCGCTCGATACCGCCGGTATTGGCGCGGCGCACGTAGTCTTCCATCCAGCCTTCACCCAGAATGTGGCGGGCCATTTCGACCACGATGTAATCTGCCTCCATTCCGGTGTCGCCTTCATAACGGGCCAAGCCTTGCAGGCACGATGGGCAAGACGTCAGCACCTTCACATCGCCCGTAAACCCGTCAGCACGTAAAGCCGTATCGCCCTTGCGCAATTCTTCTTCCTTGCGGAAACGAATCTGGGTGGAGATGTCCGGACGACTGACGGCCAAGGTACCCGACTCGCCGCAGCAACGATCACTCTTGACAGTCGCTTCGCCGACCAGTGAACGCACCGTTTTCATCGGTTCCTGCAGCTTCATCGGTGTATGACAAGGGTCGTGATACATGTATCGCACCCCTTGCGCACCTTCCAGCTTGATGCCTTTTTCCAGCAAGTATTCGTGAATATCGATCAGGCGGCAGCCCGGGAAGATCTTCTCGAACTCATAGTTGGCCAATTGGTCATAACAAGTGCCACAGCTCACCACGACCGTCTTGATGTCCAGGTAGTTCAACGTGTTAGCCACACGATGGAACAGTACCCGGTTGTCGGTGATGATTTGTTCGGCCTTGTCCGTCATGCCGTTGGCACGCTGTGGATAACCACAGCACAGATAACCGGGCGGCAAGACGGTTTGCACACCGGCATGCCACAGCATGGCTTGTGTGGCCAAGCCGACTTGCGAGAACAAGCGCTCTGAGCCGCAACCCGGGAAATAGAACACCGCTTCCGTGTCGGCAGTGGTCGCGGTCGGATTGCGAATAATCGGAACGTAGTTGGCGTCTTCAATATCCAGCAATTTGCGCGCCGATTGCTTGGGCAAACCGCCCGGCATCTTCTTGTTGATGAAGTGCACAATCTGCTCGCGCAGCGCCGGCTTGCCAACGGTGGCTGGTGGCGCCGCCGTTTGCTTGCGTGCCAGACCCGAGAACAAATCGTGCGCAGCACGCTGCACTTTGTAGCCTACGCCAACCATGGCCTTGCGCGTGGCATTAATGGTGGCCGGGTCTTTGGCGTTCAGGAAAAACATGGCGCTAGCCGTGCCCGGGTTGAACGACTTGTGACCCATGCGGCGCAGCAGCGCGCGCATTTTCATCGACACATCGCCGAAGTCGATATCCACCGGGCAAGGGTTGTAGCACTTATGGCAGACCGTACAGTGGTCAGCCACGTCTTCAAACTCTTCCCAATGTTTCAGGCTGACGCCACGACGAGTCTGCTCTTCGTAGAGAAAGGCCTCTACCAATAGCGAGGTCGCCAAAATCTTGTTGCGAGGCGAATACAGCAGATTCGCGCGCGGCACATGCGTGGCGCACACAGGTTTGCACTTGCCACAACGCAGGCAGTCTTTAATCGAATCGGAAATGGCGCCGATATCGCTTTGCTGCATGATGAGCGATTCATGGCCCATCAAGTTAAAGCTGGGCGTCCAGGCATGGCGCAAATCAGCCCCGGGCATCAGTTTGCCCGCGTTGAAATGACCATTCGGATCCACGCGACGCTTGTAGTCCTGGAACGGCGCCAATTCGGCGGCGGTCAGGAACTCATACTTTGTCAGGCCAATACCGTGCTCGCCGGAAATCACGCCATCAAGATCGCGCGCAATCTGCATGATGCGCTCGACGGCATGGTTTGCCTCGCGCAGCATCTCGTAATCGTCCGAGTTGACCGGGATATTGGTGTGCACGTTGCCGTCGCCGGCGTGCATGTGCAGGGCCACGAAGACGCGGCTTTTCAGCACGCGAGCATGCACTGCGGTGATCTCGTCCAGAATGCTCTTGCCCGCTTTGCCCGAGAACAAGCGCTGCAATGCGGCCCACACTTCAACCTTCCAGGACACACGCACCGTACGGTCTTGCACGACGTCAAACACCCGCGCTTGCGGTTGGGTGAGCAGTCGCGCAGCCAAGGCTTCTTGCAGCGGCAACATGCCCAGTTCCGTCAAGAGCGGCATGGCGTCTGCCAGCGGCAAATCCAGATTGTCCAGCAGCCACTGCCAGCGATGGCGGGTAGCGCCCAACAAATCCAGACCTTGCCGGGTGCGCTCGGCCAGCACTTCAGCGCGCGTCATTGCCGCGTCTTCGGCGTCTTCGGCCTTACCCACCGGCAGGGGCGCGCACAAGAATGCATCCAGCGCATCAAGTAGCTTGAGCTTGTTGCTGGTGGACAGTTCGATGTTGATACGTTCGATGTGGTCCGTGTACTCGCCCATGCGACCCAGCGGAATCACCACGTCTTCATTGATCTTGAAGGCGTTGGTGTGGCGAGCAATGGCGGCAGTGCGTGAACGGTCAAGCCAGAATTTCTTGCGAGCTTCGGCACTAACGGCCACAAAGCCTTCACCGTGGCGCGTGTTAGCCAAACGCACAACTTCACTTGCGGCAATAGCCACGGCAGCATCATCGTCACCGACGATGTCGCCAATGAGCACCATCTTGGGCAATACGCCGCGCTTGCTCTTCGTGGCATAACCCACGGCACGCAGGTAGCGCTCGTCCAAGTGTTCAAGACCCGCCAAAACCGCCCCGCCTGCACGACCTTGCGCATCGAGATAATCTTTCACCTCGACGATGGACGGAATGGCATCACGCGCCTGGCCGAAGAACTCCATGCACACCGTGCGCGTATGACGCGGCATCCGGTGCAGCACCCAGCGCGCGGAGGTAATCAGGCCATCACAGCCCTCTTTTTGAACGCCCGGCAGCCCCGACAAGAACTTGTCGGTCACGTCCTTGCCCAGGCCCTCTTTACGGAAGGTCTTGCCTTCGATGGCTAGCGTCTCGGACTTGAGCAAACGCTCGCCCGGCTTGCCCTTGCCATCGAACCATTTCAGTTCAAACGTGGCCACATCCACATCGTGGATCTTGCCCATGTTGTGATTCAGACGTGTAACTTCAAGCCAGTTACCATCCGGATCCACCATGCGCCACCAAGCCAGGTTGTCCAGCGCCGTGCCCCAGAGCACGGCCTTCTTGCCGCCAGCGTTCATGGCGATGTTGCCGCCCACGCACGACGCTTCGGCCGAGGTCGGGTCCACCGCGAACACGAAACCGGCCTGCTCGGCGGCTTCCGATACGCGTTTGGTGACCACACCCGCACCGGCGTAAATAACCGCTACCGGCTCGGTAAGTCCCGGCAAAATACAGGACTCAACTTTACCCAGGGTGTCGAATTTTTCGGTGTTGATCACCGCTGACTTCCACGTAAGCGGAATCGCACCGCCGGTGTAGCCCGTGCCACCCCCACGCGGGATGATGGTCAGACCCAGCTCGATACAGGCCGTGACCAGCGCGGCAATCTCGTTCTCGGAATCGGGGGTCAACACGACAAACGGATATTCAACGCGCCAGTCTGTGGCGTCAGTCACGTGAGAAACGCGCGACAGACCATCGAACTTGATGTTGTCTTTGGCAGTGATTTTGCCCAGCACTTTTTGCGCCTGCTTGCGCATGTGCATGGTCTGGTCGAATTCACCTTCAAACGCGGCAACCGCAGAACGGGCACGTGCCAGCAATCCGACCACCTTCGTGTCGCGCTGCGGATCATGGCCGACTTCAGCAGCCACACCCGGCTCGCGCCGACCATCGATTTCACCCAGGCGATGATGCAAGGCTTCAATCAGCAGCTTGCGTCGCTTGGGGTTTTCGAGCAAGTCATCTTGCAGATAGGGGTTGCGGCGTACGACCCAGATGTCGCCCAACACTTCGTACAACATGCGCGCAGAGCGTCCGGTACGACGTTCGCCTCGCAGATCGGACAACAGTTGCCACGCATCGTCGCCAAGCAGGCGACCGACGATTTCCCGATCGGAAAATGAAGTGTAGTTGTAGGGGATTTCGCGCAAACGTGCGCCGGGCGCGGGAATCGCCCCGTTCAAGATTTGGCTGGCGAGTGGGGCGTTCATGGAGGTGAAGTGTGGGCCCTTAAAAAAGTATTTTATGCCATTCACAAAGTGCACCCCTGGAATACCCCTACGGGTTGCTTCCAGGTCACCACTTTATTCAGGAATTAGTCAGAAACAGAGAGCAGATTCTTGCCGGCGAATAGCGCGACCACCGGTCAGAGATTGGGGAAGAACCATAACAGGCCGGCTGTCATGGTCAGATAGCGCAGGAACTTCCCGATGGCCATATAGGCCACGCTCGGCCAAAAAGCGAGTCGCAGCCACCCTGCTACAGCGCAAAGCGGATCACCCACGCCCGGCAACCAGGCGAACAACAATGCGGGCGGACCCATTCGATGCAACCAGACATGGGCTCGCTCGTTCCAGCGACCGCGCACCGTGCTTTTGGGGGCCAGGTTTTCATCGCCATCGCCATGCGGATGTTTTTCCTTCCAGCGCTCTACGGCGCGATGCGCGCCAAGGCCCATTGCATAACTGATTGCGCCGCCCGCGGTATTCCCAATCGTGGCCACCACGATTGCCGGCCAGAACATATCCGGCGCCAGTTTGATATACGCAAATACAGCCGGTTCAGAACCCAGCGGCAGCAAGGTCGCGGAAATGAGCGACACGACAAAGATGGCGGGCAGACCCACGGAGGGCAGCGCCAACAAGGCAAGCAACCAGTTAATAAAGGCGAGCAAGCTTTCTTCCATCGCGGCAGTGTAGCCGCCGTCGCACGGACACTCTCTCGCGTCCCGCCCTCACCTTGCGTTTTATGTGCGTCCGGCCCTGAAAACACTAGGACAAACCCGGATTTCCCTGTGGTAATCTGCCTGACGCCCTTTCTCTCAGCTCACATATACGCGGTCCATGTCTACTGATTATCTGAAACGCATCTTGACCTCCAAGGTTTACGACGTCGCGGTCGAATCCCCGCTAGAAACAGCCAAACTACTGTCCCAGCGAATTTCGAACACGATTCTGCTCAAGCGTGAAGATACCCAGGCCGTGTTCAGCTTCAAGCTGCGTGGGGCATACAACAAAATGGCCAACCTGCCACCGGCTGCCCTCCATCGTGGCGTCATTGCTGCGTCCGCAGGCAACCATGCGCAAGGTGTTGCCTTGTCGGCCCAAAAGCTCGGATGCCGCGCCGTCATCGTCATGCCCACGACCAGTCCGCAAGTCAAAATCGACGCGGTGCGCCGACTTGGCGGCGAAGTGGTGCTGGCCGGTGAAAGCTTCACCGAGGCCTTCGAACATGCCCAGATTCTTGAAAAGAAAGAGAAACTCACCTTTGTGCATCCGTTCGATGACCCCGATGTCATCGCGGGCCAAGGCACCGTGGGCATGGAAATTCTGCGCCAGCACCCCGGCCCCATTGACGCCATCTTTGTAGCCATTGGCGGCGGCGGGCTTATCTCCGGCATCGCGACCTATATCAAGGCCTTGCGCCCCGAAATTAAAATTATCGGCGTGCAAACAGAAGACTCCGACGCCATGCTGCGCAGCGTACGCGCCGGGCGTCGTGTTCAGCTCACCGACGTGGGCCTCTTCTCAGACGGCACCGCCGTGAAAATGGTGGGTGCAGAGACATTCAAACTCACGCGCAAGTATGTCGATGACTTCGTGGTGGTCAATACCGATGCCATTTGCGCAGCCATCAAGGATGTTTTCCAGGACACACGCAGCGTGCTGGAACCCGCAGGCGCCATGGCGTTGGCAGGTGCCAAGCAATACGCTGCCGAGCACAAGCTGAAGGGCAAAACCTTGGTGGCGATCGCCTGTGGCGCCAACATGAATTTTGACCGCCTGCGCTTTGTCGCGGAACGGGCTGAAGTCGGTGAAATGCGCGAAGCGGTGTTTGCCGTCACCATGCCTGAGCAGCGTGGCAGCTTCCGCCGATTCTGCGAGTTGGTGGGCGAACGCAGCGTCACCGAATTCAACTACCGCATTTCAGAGTCGGCACGTGCGCATGTGTTCGTGGGTATCCAGGTGTCTACATCGGCCGAGCCGGACAAGATCGCCGCGAACTTCCGACGACACGGTTTTGACACGCTGGATTTGACTCACGATGAAATGGCCAAGACGCACTTGCGCCATATGGTTGGTGGCAAGTCCGGCTTAGCGCGCGACGAGCTGCTTTATCGCTTTGAATTCCCGGAGCGCCCTGGCGCCTTGATGCGTTTTCTGAACACCATGAATCCGGACTGGAACATCAGCTTGTTCCATTACCGTAACCAAGGCGCAGACTACGGTCGCATCCTGATCGGCATTCAAGTGCCGCCTACGGATAAAAAACAATTCAAGACCTTTGTCGCCGAGCTGGGCTATCCCCACTGGAACGAAACAGAAAATCCGGCCTACAAATTGTTTTTGTAAGAGGAGCGGCTGGCGCTGCCAGCGGTGGTTGCGGTAGCGTGGGTGGAGCGCGCGATTGGCCTTAACCACAGAGACACCGGCAAGCGCGCGTAACCCGCGATCTGGACCCTGCGCCATTGTTGTTCAAGCATCGCGGGGTACGCGCATTTAACGGTGGTTTCTTGCCCCTGCTTGTTCGCGCTCCACACTGCGCGAGCAGGCAGAAGTCGCAGACAACGAGGTTGAGCCCTACCCCTTAAAAACTCAAGCAATCGCAAAATAAAAAATGGCCCCCAAAACATTGGACAAGTGTCCAACTTTTGGGGGCAGCTCAATGAAGGCTCTTCCCTTCAATACGCAATGAAGTCTGGCTGCAACACCTCACCGGGGGTTCGCTGTCACGCTGTGGCCCACGGAGAACAGGCCACGTATTTCAGCAAGGTATCGCCCCAGACTTCTTGGTCGCTTTTAAAACCGGTGACGCATACCCACGGCCACTGCAGTGTCCTTCGCGCCATCCTGGAACGCGTAGTTATTGCCGTAGGAGGCATAGGCGTACAGATTGGTGCGCTTCGTAAATTCGTAGGTGTAGCCCAGGCTGTATACGTTCATGGTTGCGTCATCGCCGGTCAACTTATCGTTGCTGGCAGTGGCCCGCTGCCACGAACCGAACACCGCATGACGGCCCATCGGCACCGTTGCGCCAATCATGTACGAGTTGGCGCGGAATCCCTCTGCCAACTTGAATGAACCCAAATCATTGAAGCCATCTGGCGTCGTGCCCATTTTCTGGCCAATAAACCAACCATCACGTGTTTGACCAAAAGCGGCAGCCAATTTCACGACTTCGAAGTCGTAAGCGCCGCCCACGATGTACTGCTGAATCGTCGCCTCAGACTTGCCACCCGCACGGTCATTCGACGGATTAAAGCGGTCGTAAGACAGTGCCACATTCAGCGGGCCGTTCAAGTATTGCGCGCCGGTAGTCAACACCCGATTGTTGTTGCCCGTGGCGAAGCCGCGTTGGCTCGTATCTGACACCGCGTCATCTGCGCTAAACGAATAGCCCACACCAAACTTCAGGCCATCCATATTGGGCGTTTGGTACATCACCATGTTGTCCAGGCGCATCGTGTTTGCCGCGCTGAATACGGTACCCATATTGGCCGTGTTGTAGCTCACCGAGAACGGATCTATAGAACCAAAGTACTTAGAGGCAATATTCGTTTGACGCCCGAATTCCAGACGACCCCACGAATCGCTATCTAGCCCGAGCGTTGCCTGGCGACCAAACAACCGACCGCTCTGAGCTGAATTACCGTTCAACGGACCAAACCCACCTTCCAGGGTGAATACTGCGCGCAAGCCATCGCCCAGGTCTTCGGTGCCTCGCAGGCCAAAGCGCGAACCGCTGCTCACGCCTTGCACGGCACCAATCCGGCTTTGCGAATTGCCCTTGAACTTCACCTGTTCATAACCCAGGCCAGCATCAATCAAACCATAAAGCGTGACGGAGTCGGCGGCTTGAGCAATGCTGGTCGCGCCCGCAAATAAGGCGATGGCCAATAGTGTCTTTTTCATCAGAATTCCAGAATAGCTAAATCGAAACGCAATCCGCAGACGCTGCCGTGCCAGTGACGGAGATCTGCTCACCCGGGCAATTCCCGCTTGCCTGAGGGGTATGCAATGAAGCTAGTGTCCGGCGTTCTGCAACGCGAAGTAACCCGAAATATGAGGAACTACTTTCCATGACTGGGATAATTCGCCGCTTCGACTCGATTCCAGCATTCCAAAATCGGGATAAAGACATGATAAATAAGAATATTTATCCACATCTAGCCTGCCCCTGCCCAGGTGCGCCGATGCCAGGTTGCAACAGCGTTTAGTCAGGTACTGTGGCGTAGAACGAACACGCGAATAGCTGACGGAATGGCGAGTCCTGGCTTCTCACGCTAAATAGACAATTCCACTCCTGGGACAATAATTGGATTTATCATGCCAATACGCCAGAAATGGAAAACGAATAAGAGAAGGACCTATGGATATCCAGCTGAACGACATCGCGCTCTTCGTCGAAGTCGCCAAGCGCAAGAATTTCAGCCACGCTGCGGAAGCCTTGAATATCCCAACGTCCACGTTGTCACGACGCGTAAGCGAACTAGAGCGTGCCGTGGGCATGCGATTACTCAATCGCAGCACGCGCAAAATTGATCTGACTGAAGCTGGCGCTATTTACTTTGAACGCTGCCGCCACATTGTGGAGGAAGCACGCATTGCCCATGACCAACTCCTCGACATGGCGGTGCAGCCTAAAGGACGGCTACGGATTTCAATGCCGACCAGCCTGGCACAATTATTTTTACCTGCCGTCATCCGGGAATTCCGTGAACAGCATCCAGACATCGAATGTGATTTCGACCTGAGCATGCGGCCCATTGACCCTATCAGCAATCCTTATGATCTGGTGCTGCGCTTCGGCCAGCAACCCGACTCCAGCCTGATTTCTCGAAAAATCGTGCTGATGGCGCACCAACTCTACGCATCACCCGATTACTTGGCCCGGCATGGCGTTCCACGCATGCCCACTGACCTAAGCCACCACGAATGCCTTCGCCCCACCATGCGCGAAGAATCTTCTTTCTGGATGCTGCACTCCGGCACCAAAATGGAGCGTGTGCCGATCTCGGGTCGCTTGTCTGCCAACAATGTCGGCATGCTGGGCCGCTTGGCCAGCCAGGGTTTGGGCATTACGCCGCTATTGGTGTTTGACGCGATGGAACGCGCTATTGAGCAAGCTGGCCTGGTGCGAGTGCTTCCCGAATGGAGCCTGACGCCGCTACCGCTTTTCGCACTGTTACCGTCACGAATGTTGCCTGCCAAAACGCGTGCATTTCTGGACTTTATTCAGCCCCGGCTGAATGTGCTCGAAGCCGCCTGAGCACGGGACACAGGTGGGCCGTAACCGGCCCACCGCAGGCGACTTACGTATTGCCCTCGAAACTACAGACTGTATAGAGCGGCGTACCTGTCGCCGCCACTTTTGCGGACCCACCCAGGTCAGGCAAATCAATGATGGCGGCGGCCTCGACCACATTCGCACCCAATCGTTGCAGCAACTTGATGGCAGCCATCATGGTGCCACCCGTAGCAATCAAGTCATCAACCAGCAACACGCGCTGTCCGGTACGTACGGAATCGGTATGCATTTCTACTGACGCGTTGCCGTACTCCAGCGAGTATTCCTCGGCAACCGTACGAAAAGGCAATTTGCCTTTCTTACGTACGGGCACAAAACCCAGATTCAACTCATAGGCAAGCACGCTGCCCACGATAAAACCACGCGCATCGACGCCGGCCACGAGGTCCAGACGTTGGCGCATATATCGGTAGACGAAAAGGTCGATCAGCACGCGAAATGCGCGGGGATCTTGCAGCACCGGCGTAATGTCTCGGAACATGACGCCGGGCTGGGGCCAGTCTGGGACGCTGCGGATGGTGCGCCGGATGAATTCGGCGTAATCGGTCTGCATGGAAGACGGCCTGGAGAATTGAAGCAAGGCGAACTATAACCGCGCTGCCGTTGTAAAGCCACAGCGGTCCTGATGCTCGACCAGATTTTGCAGCTTGCCGTCCTGCAGCAAATAGCTGCGATGAACCGCCGCCGCGGGCAATGCCGCGTGCGTGGCCAACACGACCGTGCGTCCTTGCGTAGCGTGGGCCAGATCAGAAAAGAATTCTGCCTGAGCGGCGGCGTCCAGACCCGCCGTCGGCTCATCCAGCACAATCACTTTGGCGGGCGATAACAGAGCGCGGGCCAAGCAAAGACGTCTGGCCTGCCCCACAGACAGACTCGAACCCGTCTCGCCCGCCCAGGTGTCCAGCCCCTCCGGCAACTGTCTGACGAAGTCCGCAAGACGCGCCGCCTGCAACACACGCCACAAGGCATCATCATTTGCGGTCGGGTCGCCAATCAATAAATTGGTACGCAAGGTACCCAGGAACACTGGCGCATCTTGTGTCAGCAGCACAATGCGCTGATGCAACTGCGCTTGCGCGCACTCGCGAACATCGCATCCGCCGAATGTGACGCGGCCCGCTTGCGGGTCTTCCAAACGAAGCAGGAGATGAAGCAAGGTCGATTTGCCAACCCCGCTGGCGCCGAAAATGGCAACACGTTCGCCAGGCTCAATGTACAGGTTCACATCCGTCAACACGCCTGAATGTGCACTGTCCGAGCCGGTGCCATAAGTGAAGCGCACATGCTCAACGCTGATTGCCCCATCGGAAGGCAATTCACGCAATATCGGCGGGTCAGTGAGATCAGGCTGCATCTGCACCACGTCGCTTATGCGAGCCGCAGCGGACATGGCAGACCCCATGCGCGAGGCACCACGCATGATCGGCCCTGCCACTTCAAACACCCCCATTACGGCCAGCAATAAGCCCACCAGCAAGGGGCCGCTAATCAATTCTCGCGACAGCGCCTGCAATCCAAACCACAGCACTGCCAAGATGCTGAGCCCCAACGCCAGCTGCAAGAACCATTGCCCGCTTGCGGCCACACGAGCCTGGGCATAGCGGGCCTGGGCACTTTCCCGACAGAGCTCCTCAAACTGTTCAAACGTAGGAGCTTGCGCATGCAGGGCAAGCAAATCGGCATGGCCTTCAACCGCATCAAGCGTCGCTGCGCGAAGGCCAGCTGCGCTTTCCTGTGCCTGCACACCGTGCTGATGTGCCGCACGCACCGACCACAATGGCACACCCACACAAACCAGCAGTAAGGCCGCCGCCAACACCCAGCCCGCAGCAGCAATCCAATAGCCCAACACCAAGGTCAATGCGGCACCGGCGAGTACCGCCGTCACCAGCGGCGCCAGCACGAATAGAAAAACAGTATCCAGCGCATCCACATCGCCCGTCATGCGAGCCACGAGGTCACCGCCGCGCCAGCGCGCAAGCTGGCGCGGCGTTAAGCGAATCAGCGCGTTGAAAACCGTGGCGCGTAAATCAGACAATAGGCGCAACGTCGCTGCGTGGCCGGTGACGCGATCGGCATAGCGCGCGCCGATCCGCAAGAAAGACAAGCCACGCACCATGGCGGATGGGGCGAATAGATTGAAAGCGCCGCCTGCCCCCGCTAGCGCTGCGCCGGTCAGGAACCAGCCTGAAACACCCAGCAACCCCACACCAGCGGCCACCGTCAACAAGGCGCAAAACAAGGCCAGCAACAACCCAGCCTTGCGTCGCGAATAAAGCGGCACCAACATCAGAAGCTTTTTCATGCGGCCTCAATCTTCTGATCGGCTACCGTCAACACCCGAGGCAGCCGACTGGCGACTCGAGGGTCATGTGTGACCAGCACGAGCGTGCGGCCCGACGCGAATGTCAGAATCTCGTCCAGGACGCGCGTCTGTGTTTCCGGGTCCAGATGGGCCGTGGGCTCATCCAGCAAAATCAAACCCGGGTCACGCATAAACAGCCGAGCCAAGGCCACGCGCTGCACTTGGCCGCCCGACAAACCATGGCCTCGTGATCCCAATATCGTATCCAGACCCTGAGGAAGCTCATCAGTGAAGTCCAGCACGCAGGCACGTCTGGCGGCTTCGCGCACTTGTTCGTCAGACGCGGTTGGCAGCCCCAAGCGAATATTGCTCGCAATCGAACCCGCCAGCAGGTAGGGTTTTTGCCCGATCAGCGCGACGCGATGACGCAGTGTCGATTCGTCCCACATCGAAACCGTTTTCCCATCCAGCAGAATGTCGCCCTCAAAGGGACGCAATCGTGCAATCGATTCCAACAGCGTCGTTTTGCCGATACCGCTCTCGCCCATCAGGGCAACATGCTCCCCGCTTGCCAGCGACAGGGTTACCTCTTGCAGAACGGGCGTAGCGCGTCCCGGTGCACGCAGGGTCAACTGCCTCAATTCCACCGCCACCGCAGTGCGTGATGGCGTGAGCGGTACAGGATGTTCCGCTTGCACCACGTCCGACGACGGCGAGGCTTGTGGCAAGCCATCAAACAATGTGGATATTTGCGCCACAGCTGCTTTGGCTGCCGCACGATCATGATAGTGAGTGGCAAACTGGCGCAATGGCGCGTACACCTCGGGGGCCATCAACAGACAAAACAACCCCCCTTGCAGCGTCAATGCCGTCCAGCGAATATCCAGAAAGCCAAGGTAGGTCAAACCGATATAAACAGCGACACCTGCCACGCCCAATGCTGCAAAAAACTCCAGCACAGCAGAAGACAGAAACGCGATACGCAACACCGACATGGTTCGCCCGCGCAATGCCTCGCTGGCGGCAACGACAGCCTGGCTTTCCGATTCGGCGCGACCATACAGCTTCAACGTGGACAAGCCGCGTAAACGATCAGCGAAAAAACCCGACAATCTTGCGAAGGCGCGCAAGTGCCTGCGGCTGGCGCTTTCCGCACCCAAACCGACCAGAGCCATAAATAAGGGAATCAAGGGTGCAGTGATCAACAACACCAGCCCGGCGATGACATCAACCGGCAACACCACAACGGCGAATGCCACGGGCAAGATCGCCGCGGCGCCCATGGCGGGCAAATACTTGGAAAAGAAGCCGTCTAACGACTCGACCTGATCAACGATGGCGCTAGCGAGCTCGCCGGACGCCTTTCCCCGCGACCAATACGGTCCCTGCGACACCAGTCGATCAAATAACGCTCGCCGCACATGATGCTTGATTTTCTCAGACGCGTAGGCGCCTGCCCGCTCGCCTGCCCACGAGAGGGCAGCGCGCGTCAACATCAAGGCCGCAATGCCTAGAATGCCGCCCAACAAGGCTTCGCGCGGCTCTTGGCGCACGATGGCAGCATCCAGAACACGTGCCAGCAACCATGCCTGAATGACCAGCAGAATGCCGCTCAACAGCGGTGCTGCGGCGGCGAACGCAAGGGGTCGGCGGGCAGTTTTGGCAAGCGCGCTCAACCACCGAGATTGCTCTCGCGGTGGGTTGAGCAGCGTTGCAGCCGTGTCGTGTTCGAGAGAGCTTGGGGTGCTACTCACTCTCGCCCGGTTGGTCGATCGGGTTCATGCGCATGACCTTCGCGCAGCTCGAACCACATTGCATTGAGAATACCGAATGCACACGCCAGGCTAAGCCCGAGAATCCACGAAAAATACCACATGATTCAGGCTCCTTTTAATAAGAATTAGGCGAGTCGCCAACGGTTTCGTTAGTGACCTTTCCGCGCATCACGTGATACACCCAAGCAGTGTAAATAGTGACGATCGGCAGGAAAATAACTACGGCAATCAGCATGATCCAGAGCGTCGTCAAACTCGACGAGGCATCCCATACGGTCAGGCCCGCATTCGGATTGGTCGACGAAGGCATGATGAACGGGAACATCGAGAAGCCGACCGTCAGGATGATTCCGGTGATCGATACCGATGAAGCCAGAAACGACATCACGTTAGCCCGCAGACTCAAGAACAAGATAGCGAACAGCGCACCGGCGACACCTAACGCGGGAGCAATCCAGAACAGTGGCCACTTGGCATAGTTGGCCATCCATGCGCCCTGTTGCACAGCCACGGTTTTGATCATGGGATCAGAGGGCCCATGCATTTCGACCGCACTGGTGATGACATGACCACCAATACCACCCGCCACCCAGAAACCACCCGCGACAAACAACACGATGGTCAACAAGGCGGTCAGTCTGCCCCAATTGCGCGCGCGTGAAGAGATGGGGTCGTTGGTGCGCCAGGCCAGCAACACGGCACCGTGCATCGTCAGCATCATGACGCTGAGCACACCTGCCAGCAGCGCAAACGGCGTAAACAGCTGGTAGAACTGCCCCTGGTAGGTCATGCGCAAAGTCGACGCGTCATAGGTAAACGGCACGCCAAGAATGATGTTTCCCACGGCAACCCCAAACACCAGAGCCGCCACCACACCCGAGAAACACAGCACACCGTCCCAGAAATTACGCCAGCGCGTGCCTTCCATCTTGCTGCGATACTTAAAACCAACGGGGCGCACAATCAAGGCAACCAGCGCCAGCATCATCGCCAGGTAAAAGCCTGAAAAGGACGCCGCGTAAAGCAGCGGCCAGGCGGCAAAAATGGCACCACCCGCCGTAATGAGCCACACCTGGTTGCCTTCCCAGACCGGCCCCACCACGTTAATAACCACACGACGTTCGGCATCCGTTTTGGCGATGAACGGCAGCAACGCCGCCACCCCCAAGTCGAACCCGTCCATGACGGCAAAGCCAATGAGCAATGCACCTAGCAGCACCCACCATATGACGCGTAAGGTGGCGTAGTCCAAAGGAATGAGGGAATCCATCTACTTGTCTCCTTGGGCTCAGTGGCCGCGAATCGCAGCGGTCACGGGATCGGCGTTGGCCGACGCGGGCAGCGGCGCATCCGATTTGGGACCCGCCCTCACGGCATGCAGCATCACCTTGACGCCAATGATCAACAGCACGGTGTACAAGATTAGGAAAATACCAAGGCTGATAGACAGATCCACCACCGTCAGGCCGGATGCCGCGTAGTACGTCGGCAACACGCCCTCAATAACCCAGGGCTGACGGCCATATTCAGCCACGAACCAGCCGCTTTCAATGGCGATCCATGGCAATGGCAAGCTCCACAGTGCCACCTTCAGCAAGGCTGGACGGCTCTGCAAACGACCTCGCGAAGCCAGCCAGAACGCAACGGCGAAGAACAGGATCAGGTAAAGGCCCACGGCCACCATGATGCGGAAGGCGTAGAACAGCGGCGCCACCGTCGGAATGGTGTCAATGGCAGCCAGCGAAATGTCTTTTTCAGTGACCTTGGAAAGATCGGGCTGAAAGCGTTTGACCAGCAAGGCATAACCCAAGTCAGGCCAGGTCTTGTCGAAGGTCATGCGGGCGTCGGTATCTTTTGGATTGGCCCGAATACGCTGCAACGCCTCATAAGCCACGATGCCGTCGCGAATGCGGTTTTCCGCTCGCAGCACGAGATCGTTAATGCCCAACAGCGGCGTCGTCAGCGAACGCGTACCAATAATGCCCATCACGTAGGGAATTGAAATGGCGAAGTCGTTCTTGCGTTCCGCCTGATTGGGGATAGCAATGAGGTTGAAGCTGGCAGGCGCGGGCTCGGTGTGCCACATGGACTCCATGGCCGCGATCTTCATCTTCTGATGTTCAGTGGTCAGGTAACCGCTTTCGTCACCGAGCACCACCACCGACAATGCGGATGCCAGGCCAAAGCTGGCCGCGACCACCATGGAACGCTTGGCCAGATCAATGTGGCGGCCTTTAAGCAAATACCATGCACTGATCGACATCACGAACATTGAGCCAGCAACATAACCCGCGCTGACGGTATGAACGAACTTGGCTTGTGCGACCGGGTTGAAAATAACCGCAGCAAAGTCGGTCATTTCCATACGCATCGTGTCGGGGTTGAAGATGGCGCCCACCGGGTTTTGCATCCAGCCGTTCGCGATCAAAATCCACAATGCGGAGAAGTTCGTGCCAAACGCCACTAACCAGGTAACAGCCAGGTGACCCACCTTGGAGAGGCGATTCCAGCCAAAGAAAAAGAGACCGATGAAGGTGGCTTCAAGAAAGAAAGCCATCAGCCCTTCAAGTGCGAGTGGTGCACCGAAAATATCGCCGACGTAGTGACTGTAATAAGACCAGTTCATGCCGAACTGGAATTCCATGACAACGCCAGTTGCCACGCCGAGTGCGAAGTTGATGCCGAATAACGTGCCCCAGAACATCGTCATCCGTTTCCAGATGCTGCGCCCTGTCATGACGTACACGCTTTCCATGATGGCCAGAATGAACGACAGGCCTAGCGTGAGAGGAACAAATATGAAGTGATATAGCGCCGTCGCGGCGAATTGAAATCGCGACAGGTTTACGACATCGAGATCAATCATTGGGTCGCTCCCATGCTGACGAGAGGCCACAGCAACCGGCGTGGTTCCCAGGCTGTCTCCGGCACCATATTAAGGGTGTTGTATACATCTTCATAGGGGCTTTCCCGAAAATAGTAGGCGGTTCATTATTTGCCGCGCAGCTTGCCAGCAAAACCCAACACTTTTTGCACTTTTGATCCCATTTTCATAAGGTTCTGTAGCGTTTCAGGCGGTAGGCGCTGTATCTCGTCAAACCATCCTGTTGATAGCTCGATGAGTTCCAGCATGTCGATCATGCGTTGTTGCGCATAGATGCCGTCAGGGTCTGCTGCAGGTTCGAGCAGTTCGGTACGCAACAAACTGAGGGTGGGGTCAATTTCGCGCTTTCGCTTTTCTTCCATCAGGATGCGGAAGATTTCCCAGACGTCTTTCGGTGTTTCGAAATAATCGCGCCGATCACCCACCAGGTGAATCAATTTGACGAGCCGCCATGACTGGAGCTCTCGTAGGCCCAGGCTGACGTTCGAACGGGAAAAAGACAGGGATTCAGCGATGTCGTCGGCGTGTAACGCCTTCGGCGAGAGGAACAGCAGCGCGTAGATTTGCCCGACAGTGCGATTCACGCCCCATCTGCTACCCATTTCCCCGAAATGCAGAACAAAGCGCTCAGTTTGTGGAGGCAAAGCCATGTGAGCCGTTCCAATATGATTCTGTTACGTTGATTCTAGTAATTACTGTAATTTCTGGAATTATCGAACGTACTGCAACAAAAGGCAAACCGGAAGTCCCACAGTCGTACAAGACAGCACAACGAACAACGCGCTGCTTGCGCAACGCGTTGTGTAGATCCAGCCCTTTTAGCTGACCCTGCTTGGTCTGGCCCTTTATCGTTCGGTCACTGACACGCGCGCCGACGCTCGCTTGGCCTTTTCCCGGGCGGCATCCACGTTATCCGCGACCGCCAAGGCCACGCCCATGCGACGTTTCACGAAAGACTCCGGCTTGCCGAACAGTCGGATGTCGGTGCCTGGCTCGGCCAATGCCTCTGCCACGCCGTGAAATGACACAGCTTTCGCCTCCAACCCACCGTAGATCACGCTGCTGGCACCGGGTTGGCGCAGCGCGGTATCCACGGGCAAGCCTAGCAAGGCTCGGGCGTGCAATTCGAATTCGTTTTGCGCCTGGGTGATCATCGTCACCATGCCCGTATCGTGTGGGCGCGGGCTGACTTCGGAGAACCAGACGTTGTCACCGGCAACAAAGAGCTCCACGCCGAAAAGACCCAGACCACCCAGATTCGACGTGACCGCCAGGGCGATTTCACGCGAACGCTCCAGGGCCACAGCCGACATCGGCTGCGGCTGCCAGCTCTCCACGTAGTCGCCATCGACCTGTTTATGGCCGATGGGTTCGCAGAAACGGGTTTCGATTTCACCGTTGGTGCCCCGGGCGCGAACCGTCAGCAGGGTGATTTCATAGTCAAAATTGATGAAACCCTCAACAATGGCGCGGCCGGCGCCCACCCGGCCGCCCTCTTGGGCGTAGCGCCAGGCGCTTGCCACATCTTGCGGCCCCTTGAGCACGGACTGACCCTTGCCTGACGAGGACATGACCGGTTTGATGACGCAGGGGTAGCCAATTCCACCGTCGATTGCGCTCTGCAATGCCTCTTCGGTGTCGACAAATTGATACGGTGAGGTGGGCAAACCCAGTGTCTCGGCAGCCAGGCGGCGGATGCCTTCGCGATTCATGGTCAACTGAGTAGCGCGCGCGGTCGGTGTCACGCGAGCGACGCCCTCGCTTTCAAGTTCCACCAATAAGCTCGTGGCGATAGCTTCAATTTCGGGGACAATGACGTGCGGCCGTTCTTTTTCAATGACTTCGCGCAATGCCTGCGCGTCGGTCATGGAGACCACATAGGCGCGGTGCGCCACTTGGTGTCCCGGTGCATCCGGATAACGATCGACAGCAATGACCTCGACTCCCAGACGCTGCAAGGCAATGATGACCTCCTTGCCCAACTCGCCTGAGCCCAGCAACATGACTCGGGTGGCTGCGGGAGATAAGGGGGTGCCAAAGACTGGACTGGGAAACGTAGACATGAAGAATGCGCCTGAGAAAAAGGTAGAAAAAGGGTAAATAACGCCGAATATGCGAACCGGCAGAATGCCATAGCGCTATCGCGCGAGGCAACCTGGCAGACTGATATTAAAATCCCGCTATGACCGATCATCCCACAACATCATCCGACAGCGCGTTGGCATCCGCACGCAGAACGCTCCATATTGAAGCGCAGGGTCTCATCGACCTGGCTGCACGCCTGGATCACAGCTTTGTGCAAGTCGTTGAAATGCTCCTGGCATGTCGCGGCCGCGTGGTTGTGAGTGGCATTGGCAAAACTGGCCACGTTGCCCGAAAAATCGCTGCGACGCTGGCCTCGACCGGCACGCCCGCGTTCTTTGTGCACGCCGCAGAGGCCGTGCATGGCGATCTCGGCATGATCACCCGTGATGACGTCCTTATCGCCATTTCTTACTCAGGTGCCGGGCAGGAATTGTTGACCATTCTGCCCGTAGTACGCCGCATGGGTGCCAGACTCATCGCCATTACCGGCAACCCCAGCTCAGAATTGGCGCGTTTGGCCGATGTGCACCTGGATGCCAGCGTTGCCCAGGAAGCCTGCCCCTTGAACTTGGCCCCGACCTCCAGCACGACGACCGCGCTTGCGTTGGGCGATGCGCTGGCTGTGGCCTGTCTGGAAGCCCGAGGATTCGGGCCGGAAGATTTCGCGCGTTCTCACCCCGGTGGTGCGCTGGGGCGCCGACTCCTGACCCACGTCCGGGACGTCATGCGCCAGGGTGCGGCACTGCCTGTCGTTGCTACCGGCACCCCGCTGTCCCGCGCGCTGGAGGTCATGTCCGCCAAGGGCATGGGAATGACCGTCGTGGTGGACGCTGACAATCACCCTCTGGGCATCTTTACAGACGGCGACCTGCGCCGCCTCATCGAGCGCCATGGCGATATTCGTAGCCTACGTGTCGAAGAAGGCATGACGCGCTCACCGCGCACCATCGGCCCAGACGCTCTGGCGGTCGAGGCCGCTGAACAAATGGATCATCTCCGGCTCAACCATATGCTTGTGCTGGCCCCGGACGGCAGTCTTATCGGTGCCTTGCATATGCATGACTTGATGGCCGCTAAAGTGGTATGACTATGACAACTTCGATTTCTGCGTCCCATCCGGCCGAAGCGCTGGTTTTAGCTCGTATCTCTGCGGCCGTGCGCGAACGCGCCAGTGCGGTACGCCTGATGGTGTTCGACGTTGACGGCGTATTGACCGACGGCGGCTTGTACTACGGTGAAAACGGCGAATCGCTCAAACGTTTCAATGCACTGGATGGTCACGGCTTGCGTTTGTTGATGGAAGGCGGATTGAAGGTCGCACTAATAACTGGGCGATCCGGCCCCATCGTCGCCCGACGCGCCGCAGAACTGGGGATTCCCGAGGTGATCCAGGGTGCCCGCGACAAAGGCAATGCCCTGATCGAACTCGTACAACGCTCGGGTGTCCAACTTGAGCAGACCGGTTACATGGGCGATGACATCATCGACCTGCCCGCCATGCAACGCGCAGGTTTTTCCGCCAGCGTACCCAACGCTCCCGCTTACATTACGCAAGCAGCGCACTGGGTTTCCACCCAAGCCGGTGGCAATGGCGCCGTTCGCGAATGCTGCGACATCCTGCTTGCCTCCCAGGGCAGGCTTGGCGCATTTTTGACCAGCCCGGGCTTGCTCGGACCTGGCGCCATCCAATAGCCCGGCCCTGTTGCCGCAACGAATACTCGAATGAAAGAACGCTTTCCCGCTCTGATGGCCCTGTTTCTCCTGCTCGCACTGGTGGTTGGCACCTGGTGGGCGGCCGACTATGCGCAGCGCTCAATTGTCATTGATCCGCCGCGCCGCCTGACGCACGAAATGGACTCCTGGTCGCGCAATTTCGTCATGCTCCGCACGGATCCGACCGGTCTGCCCATTAACCGGCTCGAAGGCGAATATGCCGAGCATTTCCCTGATGATGATTCGTATCACATCACAACGCCGCGCGCGATTGGCCAACGACAGGACAATCCCATTACGGTGGGCGTTTCCAAAACGGCCATCATGGAAAGCGGTGGCAAACGCATTGTGATGAACGGCGATGCGCACGTGCACCGCAAGGAAGACGACAAGAACGAAACGCTGGACGTACGGAGCCAGCAATTGATCATCTTGCCCGATGAAGACGTCGTCAAGACTGACTTGCCTGCCGAAGTGATCAAAGGCCGCTCGCGCATGAATGGCAAAGGTATGCACTACAACAACAAAACCCGGCAATTGCAGGTGTTCGCTTCTACCGGCGTGGAGATTGCTCCCACGGAAAGCCGCCCGCGTCCGCCCGCAACGCAGCCCAATAACACTGACCAGAAGAAACCATGACCGATCTTCGGACTCTCCTCGCCCCGACGTCCCGTTTGCTCTGCGCCGCTCTTCTGACGGCTGCGGCATTTTCTCAGGCTCAAGCCGCCGACCCAGTCACACCTGCCAAACCTGAAGCCACCACGGCCAAGCCCGCGGCGGCAGCTAAAACGCCAGTGGAAGATCCAAGCACCTTAATTCTGTCGGACACGCTGAACTACGACGACATCAAAAAGCAAAGTGTGTTTACCGGTAACGTCGTCATGACACGCGGGCTCTTGACGCTGCACTCAGACGGTCTTGAGATGCGCGAAGATGCGGCGGGCAATCAATTCGGCACGGCTACCGCGAGCAAGGGCAAGATCGTCACTATTCGCCAGGAACGCCCCGAAACGTTTGAAGTCATCGTAGGCACCGGTCAACGCGCCGAATACGACAGTTCAAACAGCACGTTCGACCTGATCGGCCAAGCGATTGTCACGCGTTATATCTGCGACAAACCGTTTGACACGATTCGTGGAGACCGAGTGCGCTACAACGACAAAACCGGTATTTACCAAGCCTTTGGCGGACCCAACTCGTCTGCCCCAGGTGGTCGCGTGCGCTCAGTTGCCGAGCCGCGCTCACGCACTGACGCAGCCGTTGCCGAATGCCGCCAAGCGTCCCAGTCGAAGAAGCGCTCAGCGCCCGATGGTGCTTTACTCCGTAACACCCCTTTTGCAGCCACGATGAATTCACCGAATCCAACGACTCCCGTGTCCTCCTCACCCTCGGGCGTCAAGCAGGGCAGCCTGCGCGCGACCGGCCTGCGCAAGACCTATAACGGTCGCACCGTCGTGCATGACGTCTCGCTCTCCGTCGTGAGCGGTGAAGTCGTGGGTTTGCTCGGTCCTAACGGCGCCGGCAAGACCACCAGCTTCTACATGATTGTCGGCCTGGTGCCCGCCGACGCGGGGCGCATCGAAATCGATGGCGCACCGATTACCTCCATGCCCATTCACAAGCGCGCTCGTATGGGGCTTTCCTATCTGCCCCAGGACGCGTCGGTGTTTCGCCGACTCACCGTCGAGCAGAACATCCGTGCTGTACTCGAATTGCAAATCGGTCCCGATGCTCGTCCCTTGTCCAACACCAAGGTCAACGAACAATTGGAACTCTTGCTTGAAGAGCTGCAAATTGGGCATATCCGCACGAATGCCGCCATCTCGCTCTCGGGTGGTGAACGTCGTCGTGTAGAAATTGCACGCGCGCTGGCGACAAACCCGCGCTTCATTCTGCTCGATGAACCGTTCGCGGGCGTCGACCCCATTGCCGTCATAGAAATTCAACGCATCGTGCGTTTTCTGAAGGGTCGTGGCATTGGCGTGCTCATTACCGACCACAACGTTCGCGAAACACTGGGCATCTGCGACCGCGCCTACATCATCAGCGAAGGCAAAGTGCTGACTGATGGCCACCCAGAGGAAATCGTCAATGACCCGGCTGTGCGCCGCGTCTATTTGGGTGAACACTTCCGCATGTAAGAACGCCCGGGGTGGCATCGTCCACCCCAGGCGCCCAATCGCCCTGCCTGCGGGCGTCATGTCAGATCATGATGTCAGAATAGCGACTGATCGGTGCTCATATCGGTCAACGTGTTGGTTTTGAGATTGATGATGAAGTGCTTGGTCGGCGCACCGGCCGCCAACTTCAGCAAAATGGCCATCAAAGGCTTGAAGCGCGCCTGAAAAATGGACGCGACGGTATTGTCATCGCCCACTTGATTACCCTTCATTGTCAAACTGGCGTTGGTGGCCTGCAGAGCCTGGGCCAGCAACTTGTACTGACGTGCACGGGTCTCAGGAATGTCTGCAAAGGCGAGATCGCCAGCGTTGGCCAGTCTGACGAAATCTCCTGCCAGCTCCAGCGCCGTCCAACTATCGAAGTCTTCAAACCGTATGCCGTTGGCCTGCGCTAACGCGCGAGCACGCTGTTCAGCGGCGGCATAGTCGGCTGCATAAGCGGGGTTGCTGGCGTTGCTACCACCCATTGGAGCCAGGCAAGCGAAGAAATCGTTGGACAACATTCCGTGATTTCCCGTGTTGGAGAGTTCGGCCAAACTCACATTGGTTTGAAGTTGCGACAAGACCAACAGGTGAGAACCGGTAAGCGGACTCTTCACCAGTTCACGCATCTCGCAGCGCCAGTCGTCGTTCAGCAAACGCAGACGCACCAATTCGGCCATATAGCGTGAGCTGAAGTCCGCATAATTCTTTGCATCCAGAATCGACGCGCTCCACAACTTGCCACCTGGCACCTGAGCAGGGAAGTCAGTGAAGAACGCATGCTCGGCACGATAGTGCTCGAACAATTCGTCAAAGCGCGGCACGTTGTCCATGCGGACAGTTTCCACTTCAACAGTGCTGTCTTGCTTGATCTGCATGAGCTTGTACGCAGGCACGTAGGCCGCCATCGATGGAGCCTGAATGTTGAACAAGGCATGCTCCGCGTCGTAGTGACGCACGCTCGTGTCGTTAAAGTGCATGTGGCCACCCACGTGCACCTGTAAACCCGTCTCGGCTAACGCACGCGTGACATCTTCTGCCGGACGACGCACCATCTGCATCTTGCCGGTGCCCAATAGGCTAATGATGTCGTCAGAGGCACCATTAAAGAACTCACTCATCGGAAAGTGGCTAAATGCCACCACTTGTTTGCCGGACGCGCGCCCACGTGCCACGACATCTTTCAGCCAGGCGATCACATGTTGCTTATGCGTCAGCATTTTGTTGTAGCCAGCGTCGCCCGAACCCGCGAAGTCGTCAGCATTTGGGCCGTTTGGCACATATACATTGGCATCAATGCCCACAAGCCAGACACCTTCTACAGGCTCAACGAGGTAGCTCGTGTCTGGTACTGAGCGGCAAAGCGTGTAGCTGGGTTGGCGAAACTTGCCTCCCGTGCCTTCCTTGCAGATCTCGTACTGACGCGTGGCCCAACTAGCCTGCGCCACAGCCTTCTCGAACGAGTAGCCTGCGTATGTGTAGTTGCTATACGGCGTCTCGTAGTAGCGATAGCCCTGTTTCGGCATGAATCCGTGCTGATCCAAGGACGCGGTGATGCCATCGTAACCAAGCTCTTGCACTTCTTCAGTGCAGTAAGTGGTCTTCACTTTGGCCCAGTCCCCTTGATAACCCGAGGAGCAATCCGTATTTCCGCCACGACTGAAGATGGCCTGAGGGGCGCCTTGACGCCCTGTACCCGGATCAATGCCGAGGTAGTCGCTTTTTCCGCCAGCACGAGCAAACGGACGATTAGGATCATGGTTGCCCGGGGCCGCAAAGAACTCAATGCCAAAGCGCGTGTGATAGTCGTCCAACACCTTTTTCAGGCCACGCATATGCACAGGCTGGCCGTCATCTGAAAAATCGCCCGGCAAGGCGATGTACTTCACGCCACGCGCCGCTGCGTCATCAAGTGCTGCCAGAAATGCAAAGTAGTTTTCGTTAAATAGCCGTGTTGACGTCATCTGCGCCTGCATCAGACGAATCGTCGCATTGCGTCCAGATTTCTGATTCGGCACACCTTGAAAAGAACCATCCTTGAACGTCGCATAGACGTCATGAAAATGGATGTCAGGCATGAAGGCCACCTGGGTCGATGCCGTAGGCTCGACAGGCTTGGCCGGTACTTCGGGCACCACTGGCGTGCTGGGCTGGGACGGCGGTGCAACACCGACCTCCTCGTCATCATCGCTGCCGCCACAAGCGGCCAGAAGCGCGATCAATGAAATTGCGAAGGCACGGGTGACAGGTCGTCGCCCGAACATAGATTTGGAATTCATAGTTGAAATAGGAGACTGAAGGTGGCTGTGGATTGGCTTTCGTTCTGGTAACTACTCGCTGAAAACCGAGGGCGTAGTCTAAGAACGTGTTGTTACGTCACAGTGACTACCCTGCCGAAGCCCCCTGAATTTCCACCCACCGCGGCCCCATGATGAAGATGCCGCTTGTTCCCCTCACTGTGCAACTCCCGAGCGCAACAATTGGTACCTTTTGCCACGTTGCTGTCGGCTATTCGTTACGCCATCTGTCCCAAGGGAAGACCCTAGCAATCTCAGCCATAAAACTGACATGTTCTTGCGTTAGCACAACTTGTTTTACCGGCCAGAGTCTATACACTAGTACCTAACGAACCACCGAAAACAAGGAGAAAGCCTAACGAACTCATCGCGCATTCTGCGCACTATTTTTCTCTTTTAGAAGGAGAGCACACTATGAACCTGAGCATCTGCGGTCGTCACCTCGAGGTCACCCCGGCAATTCGGGAATATGTGATGAACAAATTGGCACGAGTGCTACGACATTTTGATCACGTCATTGATACCCAGGTCATGCTCTCGGTTGAGCCCCTGCGGCACAAAGCCGAAATCACCATGCGCCTACGCGGAAAAGACATTCATTGCGAAGCTGCAGATGAAAACCTTTACGCGGCAATAGACCTTCTCGCCGACAAAGTCGACCGTCAAGTCATTAAGCACAAGGACAAGGTACAAAGCCACACAGCAGAGTCCGTGAAGCGGCAACCGGTTGCGCCTACGCAACCACCCCAGTAATACGCGCTTCAAGATCGCTCGCAGTGCGAGCTTAGCTAACCAGTGATCATTTGATCCTGCCTAAGTCCCGGTGTCCCAAAGGGCAATTAAACCCGTTGGGGCATCGGCATATGCCTCCCGGCACGTCCGCACAGCCCCCCCTTTACATTCCTCATGGCGATTGCACTTTATGCAACCGGCGCCCCGAGTCTCGCCCACGCTTGTCACAATGCTCCCCACAAATTGATGCGATAGAGCTATGCTGTCGCTCTTGTCGCATGGGCGACACAGCAGTTTTTTTGCACTGCATCATATAACCCTATAATGACCCGCATGAATCATTTGTCGCGCATCCTCCCCGCCGGCAACGTCGTGCTCGATATGCTCGCTACGAGCAAGAAACGGGCATTTGAACAGGCCGGCCTTCTCTTTGAAAACCATCACGGTCTGGCTCGCGCCATCGTGTTTGACAGTCTCTTTGCTCGGGAGCGCTTAGGCTCGACCGCGCTGGGACAAGGCGTGGCGGTGCCTCATGGTCGGGTCAAGGGCCTGGATCAGGCCTTGGCAGCGTTTATTCGCCTGGCTCAACCCATTTCATTTGATGCCCCTGATGGCCAGCCGGTGTCGATGTTGCTGTGTCTGCTTGTGCCGGAAACGGCCACACAGCAACATTTGGATATCCTGGCCGAATTGGCACAACTGATGTCGAACAAGGCCTTGCGAGAAGCATTGGCCACAGAGACAGACCCCGCGATCGTCCATCGGATGCTCACGACGGGCCAACTCTGACCTCATAGCGGAACCGCAGCCATGCTTACAGTGCAGGAACTCGTCGACGACAACGCCGACAACATCCCCTTTAGCTGGATTTCTGGCCAAGGCGCGGCAGACCGCGCCATTCCAGATGACGGCATGGCTGCAGCGGACCTGGTGGGTCACTTAAACCTGATCCACCCTTCCCGTATTCAAGTGTTCGGGCAGGAAGAGCTTGCGTACTACACGCGCTTTGACTTGCGCCGCCGCACGCACCATATGGACGAGCTCTTGATCGGCGGTGTTCCCGCCATCTTGCTGGCCGATGGTCTGAGCCCGCCACAAGACCTGATTGATCAATGCGATCAGCATCAAGTGCCCTTGCTGACCACCCATGTGCCCGCCGCACAACTGATCGATCTGCTACGCATTTATCTGGGCAAAAAGCTGGCGCCCACAACCACTGTGCATGGTGTGTTTCTCGATGTGCTCGGGTTGGGCGTGTTGATCACCGGCGAATCGGGCCTGGGTAAAAGCGAATTGGCGCTTGAGCTGATTTCGCGCGGGCACGGTCTGGTGGCCGATGATGCGGTGGAGTTCTCACGCACCGCACCCAATATGCTTGAGGGCCATTGCCCGCAACTATTGCAAAACCTGTTGGAAGTGCGCGGGTTGGGCTTACTCGACATCCGCACTATCTTCGGCGAAACCTCGGTGCGCCGGAAAATGCGGCTCAAATTGATCGTTCACTTGGTGCGCGCTACGGCTCAAGATAAATTCGAACGTTTACCGCTACAAGACATCACGCAAGACATGCTGGGCTTGCCCGTGCGTAAAGTCATGCTGCAAGTGGCTGCCGGCCGAAATCTAGCGGTGCTGGTCGAAGCCGCCGTGCGCAATACCATTCTGAAACTGCGCGGCATTGATACGCTGGGCGAGTTCATGGAACGTCAGGCAATGGCCATTCTGCAAAGCAGCAGATAACGTGGGCCAGAGCGAGGCGGCGTGAGTCTTTACGAGACCTTGGCGCAGGAAATCGCCCAATCCATCCGGGACGGCGTCCTGCGTGTGGGTGATCGCTTGCCCTCGGTGCGGGCCGCTTGCGCCAGCCGCGGTCTCAGTGCCTCCACCATTTTCCAGGCGTATTACCTGCTTGAAGCACGGGGCCTGATCCGCACGCGCCCCCGCTCCGGGTATTACGTGCACGCGCGCCCGCCTGCACTGCCGCCTGAACCCGACACATCGCGTCCCGATGGTGAATCGACCAACCTCGCCATCAGCGAGCGCATTTTTGACATTCTTGGGTCGGTCAGAAATCGAGACGTCGCACCGCTGGGGTCGGCCTTTCCTTCCCCTACCTTATTCCCGCTGGCGCGTCTGGCCCAAGCCATGTCTACGCACTTGCGCCATCAGGACCCCCTGGATACTGTGGAAGATTTATCTCCCGGTAACCCCGCGTTGCGCAGGCAAATTGCCTTGCGCTATCTGATCGCAGGCATGAACGTCCACATGGACGATATTGTCGTGACCAATGGCGCGCTTGAGGCCCTGAATCTCTGCTTGCAGGCCGTCACTCAGCCGGGCGATGCTGTGATTGTGGAGTCGCCCACGTTTTATGCAGCGCTTCAAGCTCTGGAGCGGCAAGGCCTGAAGGTGGTCGAAGTGCCGACGCACCCGCGCCTGGGCATCGATCTGGATGCTTTGGCTGCAGCCATCGAACGCCATGCGCCCAAGGCCTGCTGGCTCATGACGCAGTTTCAGAATCCCTTGGGCAGCCTCATGCCCGAAGACAAAAAACGGGCATTGGTGAGCTTGCTGGCGCAGCACAATATTCCCTTGATTGAAGACGACGTCTATGGCGAGCTCTACTACGGGTCGGCCCGACCCGTTCCTGCCAAAGCATTCGACACGCAAGGGTTGGTGCTGCATTGCTCTTCGTTTTCCAAGTGCCTGGCACCGGGTTACCGCATAGGTTGGACTACTGCGGGGCGCTTCACACAACGCGTTCAACGACTCAAGTTATCAACAACCTTATCGGCCTCCGGTCCAGCTCAAGGTGCGCTGGCCGAATATCTGGAGCATGGCGGTTATGACCGCCATTTGCGCAAGTTGCGAGACGTCTTCGCGGCACAGCAAGAACAAATGGTCGATGCCATTGCACGCCACTTCCCGTCCGGCACGCGCGTCACGCGCCCACAAGGTGGCTTTTTTCTTTGGCTGGAGTTACCCACGGATGTTGACGCCATGGGTTTGCATCAGCGCGCTCTGGAGCGCGGCATCAGCGTCGCCCCCGGCCCAATATTTTCGGCAAGCGGCCAGTTCCGCAATGCGCTGCGCTTGAATTACGGCCACCCCTGGAACGAATCGCTGGAAAATGCCGTGCGCGAACTCGGTGCACTGGCACGTAACTAGCCGACCGCCACTCGCAAGTGCGGCCGACGTTCGTCAATTCAATGTCGATGCCGTACGCGCCCGTTTAACCTCAAGCGGCGTCACGCTACCGGCCTCGTTGCCCCAACTATTGCGAATGTAGGACACCAGCATGGAGATGTCGTTGTCCGACAGAAGCTGGCCAAATGGCGGCATACCGTGAGGACGAGGGTTCGCCTGCGTGGCGGGCGCATAGCCCCCATCGAGCACCATACGAATCGCGTTCACCGGTGACGGTGCCGTGACCGTCGGGTTGCCGGCCAGTGCGGGCCATGCCGTGCCGCTGCCTTCACCGGAAGCCTGATGGCATTGCACACAGTTTTGCGTGTAAATTTTTCGGCCCAGTTCCATCACCGCAGGTGTGGCGGCGGTCTGTCGCGGTGTTGAGGCGGGCGTGGCGGGCAAGGACTTGATGAATGTGCCGATCGCCAGCGCGTCATCATCGGTCAGGTATTGGGTACTGCCCACCACCACCTCCGCCATTGGACCGCTTGCACTCGAATGCGCAGCAACACCGGTTTTCAGAAGGGTGGCAATATCTTGCGCGCTCCACCGCCCCATACCGGTCTCCATATTATTGGTAAGCGGAGGCGCATACCAATCCAGCACGGGAATGACTCCGCCCGTCAATGCCGCGTTGGCACGTGTGGCACCCAGGCTATTGCGCGGGGTGTGACAGGCAGCACAATGGCCCAGCCCTTCTACCAAGTAACGGCCACGGTTCCATGGCACGGATTGGCTGGGGTCCGGCGTTTGCACACCAGGGGTGAAATACAAGGCCCGCCAAGCCGCCAACAGGCTGCGCTGGTCATACGGGAACTCAAGCTCGGGCGCTCGGCTTACCTGACTCACCGGCTCGACGGTTTTCAGGAAAGCAAACAACGCATCTGAGTCTGCGCGCGTGACGCGCGTGTATTCCGTATAGGGGAACGCGGGATAGAGAAGCGTGCCATCTTTTGACTTGCCGTTGTGCAGCGCCTGCCAGAAATCATCAGACGTCCAGGAACCAATGCCCGTCTTGGGGTCGGGTGTGATGTTCGGCCCAAACAGCCTGCCAAAAGGCGTGGGAATAGGTGTGCCACCGGCATAGGCTTTACCACCCTGTGTCGTGTGACAGGCCATGCAATTGCCCGCCAGCGCAAGGTAACGGCCTTGCTCGACCATGGCAGCCGGGTCTACCGCGGCCGCGACGGGCCCGGTCGACGTGTCATTGCGAGTACCCAGCCAATACAGCGTTCCCGCGCCCAACACGCCTGCGAGCACCACCACAGACAGAATTCTTTTCAGTATTTTCATGTCTTGCCCTTTTAGCGTTGCGCCTGGCTGCCGCACTCGGCGGGCAGCTTGATTGAACCTGCAGGTTCAGGCACATAAGGCTCAACCACGGGCTGCGACGACAGCCACGCGGCTAGCGCGCCAATATCTTCGGGCGTTAATTTCTTGGCAATGTCGGCCATGCAATCCGGCGCCGCGGCATGGCGCAGGCCATTTTTCCAACCACCGATTTGCGAGCCGATGTAGTCGCGCGGCAGACCCAGCAAGCCGGGAATGGCGGGTGCCACACCGGAGAGTGCCGCACCATGACAGGCCGCACAGGACGGCAAGCCACGTGCAGCATCCCCATTCAGGGCCAACTTGCGACCTGCCTCCAGGGTGGCAGCAGACACATCCAGTCTGGTAGGTCGGGGATACGGTGCGTGCTGATCGGCAAAATATCCTGCGATTTCTCTCAGGTAATCATCCGGCAGACCCACCAACAAATGCGTCATCGGCCGATATTGGCGGCGATTGTCGCGAAAATTCAACAGTTGGTGAAGCAGATAGTCTTGCGGCTTGCCTGCCAGTCGAGGATAGTAGCCATCAGCACCCGCGCGTCCTTGTTCGCCATGACAGGCGGTACAGGCTGCGACGCGGGCCGCCATGGTATCCGGGCGCAGAACGGTCTCATCGGCATGCGCACTGGTTGCCATAAAAGCAAACACTGCAGCGGCAAACGCACGGAACACCGTGGCGTGCCACGGTCTTGAAACACTACGAATAGAAATGAGGGCTAACATCTAACGGTCGAGTCCAAACGTCCGGCAAACGCACAACCGGGCCGCAATGAGTGAATCGTATAGGTACCGAAGCGCCAGCTTACGCTGCACCGCAGTTGCGGTACAGGCGCAGTTTGCGAGTTTACGGCCATATCAGATGCTATTTCGTCGCGCAGTGCAGCGGAACAAACCATGCCACAATTATGTCCATGTTGAGAGTCGTTTTAATTACGGGTATTTCGGGTTCCGGCAAATCGGTCGCCCTCCGAATGCTTGAAGACACAGGATTCACCTGCGTCGACAACCTGCCGGTACGCTTCCTCTCCGAGTTCATCGCCACTGCGCGAGACGACGGCATGGAACGTGTCGCTGTCGCCATTGATGTGCGCTCGCCAGGTGAGTTGGCCGAGCTTCCTGATGTGGTCACGGCAATGCGAGCAATGGGTACCAGCCTGCGTGTCGTGTTCCTTGACGCCAGTACCAATACCCTGGCGCAGCGTTATTCAGAGTCACGCCGCCGCCATCCGCTCACTGACCGCCTGCAACGTGGCGGCCACGCGCCGTCGCTGGGTGACTGCATCGCACTTGAGCGTGAACTGCTCGCGCCGTTGCGCGACCAGGAACATGTCATTGATACCTCAGACCTCACTCCGGGCCAGTTGCGCGCCTGGATTCAAGATCTGATTCAGGCCGACCGCCCCCCACTGGTGCTCACCTTCGAGTCGTTTGCCTATAAGCGCGGTGTGCCGCGTGATGCCGACCTGGTGTTCGACGTGCGCTGTTTGCCCAACCCGTATTACGACGCCAATCTGCGACCCCTAACGGGCCGCGACGAACCGGTAGCCACCTGGCTGGCCGGATTCGAAATTGTCGGCCGGATGATCGACGATATTGCTGGCTACCTGAACCGTTGGTTGCCGCAATACACGCAAGACACGCGCAATTACCTCACCGTGGCGGTTGGCTGCACGGGGGGCCAACATCGTTCCGTGTATGTGGTCGAGCAACTGGCGCTGCGCTTTTCCGATCACGACCCCCTACTCGTGCGACATCGCACACAACTGCCTGTCGAATCCGCATGACCCTGCCACGCCCGCTCGTCCTGTTGTCCGTACTGCTACTGGCCATTGCGGTGGCCGGCTGCTCCTCAACAGGATCACGCAAGCGCGGCGGTGGCTACTATAAAGACGACGGGCCGGATTCAAACCCGCCATCAAATCTGGACAAAGTGCCAGATGCCGTACCCCGTATCGAACCGTTTGCCAGCGGCGCCAATCGCCCTTACGTGGTGTTTGGACAGCGCTATGTGCCGGACACCACCGGGCAAGCTTATAAGCAACGCGGCAAGGCTTCCTGGTACGGGAAAAAATTCCACGGCAACTCGACTTCCATCGGCGAGTCCTACGACATGTACGCGATGAGCGCGGCGCACACCACCTTGCCTATTCCGAGCTATGCGCGGGTAACCAGCATGGTTAACGGGCGCACCATCGTGGTTCGGGTGAATGATCGTGGGCCGTTTCACAGCGACCGCATCATGGATCTGTCGTATGTGGCGGCTTACAAGCTAGGCATCATCGGACCAGGCAGCGGAGAGGTGGTAGTGGAGCGTATTTTGCCCGAGGAGATCCGCCGCATGGCGTCGCAATCGGGCACACCCGCCGCTGAACCTGCACCAGTATCTGCTTTGGGTTCCGCACCGGTTTCCTCGCCCATCATCACCACACAGCCCGTCGCGTTAGCGGCCGAGCCTTTGCATGCCACGCCATTGACCCCGCTGGCGCCAGTTGCTGTGGCGCCCGTGCAGCGTCCCACCGCAAGTACCGGTCATATCTATCTGCAAGTCGGCGCATTCAGCCAACCGGCCAACGCGCAGTCCTTGGTGGCACGCATCAACGATCAGCTCAGCGCCGAAGGTGCGCCACCGGCGCAAGTGGAGCAGTCGAATAATCTGTATCGGGTCAGAATTGGCCCTTACCCAGACCGTGAAAGCGCACTCAACGCCTTGCCCACCGTCTCCAACCGCATAGGCATACTGCCAAGCCTGGCAGCACAGTAATGCATACCGTGCGTAGCGTGGGTGGAGCGCGAGACGTTCTACGCTCAAACGTGAATGATGGCCGCGCGTAACCCGCGATTCTTTGCCAGCAATGCATGGCGCAAGAATCGCGGGTTGCGCGCGTTTAACGCAAATGTTCTAGCCAGCGCTTGTTCGCGCGCCACCCACGTTACCGTTCTAGCAGGCGTTTGTTCGCGCTCCATCCACGCTTCAAAAACTTGCCTGGTTACCAGGGTAGTTCCGTCTGACCATCACACACCAATCGAGCCCGCGCACTGCGGCTGACATAGCGGTGTCCTTCGTGCACCAACAGTGCTTGCTTGCGTGCCAACCCGCCACCAAACCCTGTCAATGAGGTGTCTCGGCCGACCACCCGATGACATGGAATAAAGATTGAGATGGGATTGCGGCCAATCGCGCCGCCTGCTGCCTGCGTGGCTTTCGGATTACCGATGCTCGCTGCCAGATCTCCGTAGCTCACCGTGGTGCCAAAAGGTAGCGCACTCAGAGCTCGCCACACTTGCTGCTGGAACGTAGTGCCAACTGGCGCCAAGGCAATATCGAACTCGCGCCGTTCTCCTGCGAACCATTCATTCAATTCAACACGCGCCTGCTCTAGCACGGGATGAACGTCGTCCAGACGCCACGCGGCCGAGTCGGGCATGCGCTGATCCACAAACCAGGCACCACACAAGGCTTGCGCCGTGCTGACCAGACGCATGTCGCCAAGCGGTGTAGGAACATCGCGATAGAAAATGGTGGGCGAGCAATCTGCGTCAGATGTCGCCAACACCGGTTTCACCACACGCGTCATAGTGCTTTCTTGCGGGACAGCGCCCGGGTGTACAAGACGTCACGCGGCTGGCCCGTGACTTTCGCGGCGACGCGAGCCGCGTCGCGCACCGACAGTGTTTCCAACAAAGCGTCCAGCAAGACATCAGTCTGTGGGTCGCCTGCGTCTTCTTCTGCTGCCACGGCCTGCTCGGCATGCACGATGAGCACGAATTCACCTTGTTCCCGATGCGAGTCCGCAGCCAGCCAGGCCACGCCTTCACTCAAACTAAAGGTGCAAATTTCTTCAAAACGCTTGGTCAGCTCGCGAGCTACGGTCAATTGGCGGGTCGGGCCACATACTTCCAGCAAATCGGCCAGCGTTGCCGCCACGCGATGGGGCGATTCAAACATCACCACAGGGGCTGGCAGCGCACACCAGGAACGCAACCATCGCTGACGCGCGACCGATTTGGGCGGCGCGAAACCGGCAAAAGCAAAAGCCGGGTTCTCATCCGTCGTGACGCCACTGCCCATCAACGCGGTAATGACCGCGCTGGGCCCTGGAATGGGCACCACAGAAAAGCCGGCGGCGCGCACCGCACGAACTACACGCGCACCCGGATCACTGACGGCTGGCGCACCAGCGTCCGACACCAGGGCCACGCGCTGCCCCTGTGCCAGACGATCACAAATTGCCTGAGCGGCCGTCGCTTCATTGTGCCGATGGGCAGCCATCAACGGCGTACTCACGCCCCAGGCGTCCAACAGCGTTCGGCTGGCACGGGTGTCTTCGGCCGCAATCACATCGGCGCGCGCGAGGGCTTGCCAGGCGCGCAAGCCCAGGTCACCCAGATTGCCAATTGGCGTGGCGACGACATACAGCGTGGCGGGTGGCCAGTGCTGCCCGGCTACGCGTTCGGCGACTCGGGACCAGGCATCGCCGGTCAGGGAAGGAGAGACTATTTGATTCATTGCGGGCTGCTTACGCGAGAAAACCATGTCAGTGTAGCCGCCAATGTCTACTCGGCCTGCACCCCTCACATGAACGAAGAGCCCTTACGCATTGCATTCGAATTAGCACTGGCCGCACGTGAGCGTGCCGCCAGAAACCGACGACGAAACGCGAATCGCAAGACCCACCTGAAATCAGACGTTCCGGTTAGACAATCGGCCACGCAGCGCGCGGGTGCGGATCGCGAAGACCAGGCGTTGCAGCGCCTGATTTCGGCCGGACTTACGCCTCTGGCGCGCAACCTTGCCTGCCGGCACGGGGAAATAGATCTGGTCATGCGAGACGGCGACACACTGGTTTTTGTGGAAGTCCGAGCCCGCCGCCACGCACGCTTTGGAGGTGCCGCCGCGAGTGTGAACCGCAGCAAGCAAGCCCGTTTGCTACGGACGGCCGCGTTTCTGCTACCCGAATTGTCGCGGCGGCACTGGTCTGGCGCGTGCCCCTTGGCGCGGTTTGATGTAGTGGCCTTCGATGGAGACGACTCGCAATGGCTCCAGGGTGCCTTTTGGCTTCAATAGCGCAGCCTCTCATTCCCGTCGCTGATTAAGCAACATCTCAAACGTCGTTACGCCTGGACAGAGATCCGACCAAGGCCCGTGAGATAATCGCGCCCATGGATATGACCTCTCGAATGACGTCGCACTTTCGCGACGCCATTGCTGCCTGTGAGCAAAGCATGACCGTCTTGGCCGACCCCATGGCCGTGGCGGTTGAAGTGCTCTTTACAGCTTTGGCCAACAACGGCAAAATTTTGGCTTGCGGCAACGGTGGCTCGGCCGCCGATGCCCAGCATTTCGTCGCCGAACTGGTGGGACGCTTTGAGCGTGAGCGCCTGCCCCTGGCCGGCTTTGCGCTGAACACCGACACGTCCATTCTCACTGCGGTGGGCAATGATTACGGGTTCGATGAAATTTATGAGCGCCAGGTAAACGCCTTGGGCCAGCCCGGAGACGCGCTGGTCGCCATCTCGACCAGTGGCAATTCCCCAAATGTGGTGCGCGCCATGGAAGCGGCGCGCGAACGCGACATGCACGTCATCGCCCTCACGGGCAAAGGTGGCGGCGTCATGGGCGAACTCATCACCCAATTGGATGTGCACCTCTGTGTACCGAGCAATCGCACCATGCGCATCCAGGAAGTTCATATCGTGCTGCTGCACGCGCTGTGCGACGGTATCGACGCCCTTCTACTAGGAGACCCCGAATGATGTCTGACGTCAGAACCGCAGTCCGTCCTTTACTTCTCGCCGCGGCGCTGTCCACCGCCGTGCTGTCGCTGTCCGCCTGCGCGCCCCTCATTATTGGTGGCGCGGCGGCGACAACAGCCGTCGTCGCAACCGATCGCCGCACCTCGGGCGTCCAACTCGACGACCAGAACATGGCATTCAAGGCACAAAGCCTGATCGGCCAGAAGTTGGGCGCTACGGCTCGCGTCAACGCCATGGCCTTCAATGGTCAATTACTGCTCACGGGCGATGTCCCTAGCGAGCAGGCCAAGGCCGAAGCAACCTCTATCGCCCAAGGCGTTGAGAACGTCAAGAGCGTCGTCAACCAGCTCACGGTAGGCCCTATCGCCTCCTTTGGCACGCGCTCGAACGACACCTGGCTGACGTCAAAGGTGAAAACAGCGCTGCTTAACGCGAAATACGTCCCCTCGGGCGCCATTGCCGTCACCACGGATCACGGCGTGGTCTTCCTCATGGGCAAGCTTACCCAGACCGAAGGCGAATATGCCGCGTCTGCTGTCTCCCAAGTGGGTGGCGTCGAGAAGGTGGTTAAACTCTTCGAAACCATCAGCCGCGAAGAGGCCGTTCGCTTGTCCGGTTCGGGAACTAATTCCTCGTCATCGTCGTCTGATAGCGCAACGTCTACCAAAGCGCCCATCGAAAGCGGCACGGGTTCCAGTGGCAGCACCCTCGATACCGGCGTACAAGCAATGCCTATCAAATGAAGAAAATCCTCATAGCCCTGGCCGTCCTCGTGGCGGTCGGCACCAGTGCCTGGTTTGTCTGGCGTCCGGCGCAAGCCGCGCCCGACGTCACATTCACGACGCTTGAGGGCAAAAAATTCACCATGCAAGACCTGCGTGGGAAAGTCGTGCTGGTCAAATTCTGGGCAACAAGCTGCGTCACCTGTGTGAAGCAAATGCCAGACACCATCGCGGCTTACAAAGAATTTGCCCCCAAAGGCTATGAAGCCATCGCGGTGGCCATGAACTATGACCCCCCAAACTACGTGCTCAATTTTGCCGAGACCCGCAAGCTACCGTTCCCGGTTGCGCTGGATACCTCAGGTGAAATTGCCCGCGCCTTTGGCGACGTACGCTTAACCCCCACGGCCTATCTGATCGACAAGCAAGGCCGGATCATCAAGCGCTACCTGGGTGAATACAACCTGGCCGAGTTCCACGCCACGGTCGAAAAAGCCCTGGCAGCTGGTTGATCTCCGTATAGCTGCCCCATAAAAAAGCGGCCTCTCCCTGATGGAAGAGGCCGCTTTTTCGTTGCTGGCACAGAGTAAATACGTAGCGTGGGTTGCGCGCGGGTGGACCTTGCCTACAGGCACGCTGCCAGCCGCGTGCAACCCGCGATGCTTGGCTCAGACAAATTGCCGCTCACGTTCGCGGGTTGCGCGCGATCGACGATGGCGTTGTTATCCAGAATCAATCGCGCTCCACCCACGCTACGAAAATGACGGTAATCGGTCAGGAATAGAGCCTTGTCGCCCTTTTCGGGTGCACAGAATTAAAACGCAGGCACCACAGCGCCCTTGTATTTCTCCAGAATGAACTTCCTTACTTCCGGTGAATGCAATGCATCGACCAGTTTCTTGATGCCCGGCGCATCCTTGTTGTCCTCGCGGGTAACAAGAATGTTGGCGTAAGGCGAGTCAGCGCCCTCGATGAACAGCGCATCGCGCGTGGGAACCAGACCGGCCTCCAGTGCGTAGTTCGTGTTGATCAGCGCCAGATCCACATCATCCAGCGAACGCGGCAGCATGGCTGCGTCCAATTCCCGGAACTTCAGTTTCTTGGGGTTAACCGTCACATCTGCGGCTGTAGCCAGGATATTGGCCGGATCCTTCAGGTCGATCAGACCTTGCCTTTGCAGCAGCAACAAGGCGCGGCCACTATTGGAAGGATCATTGGGAATGGCCACCGTCGCCCCTTCTTTCAGGTCCGCCAGGCTTTTCAACTTCTTGGAGTAACCGCCGAACGGCTCCACATGCACCAATGCTACCGACACGAGCGTGGTCTTGCGGTCCTTGTTGAAAGTGTCCAAATAAGGCTTATGCTGGAAGAAATTGGCATCAAGCTGCTTATCGGCCAATTGCAGGTTAGGCTGCACGTAGTCACTGAATACTTTGATATCCAGGTCGACACCCTCTTTGGCCAACACAGGTTTGACCACCTCCAGAATTTCAGCGTGCGGCACCTGGGTGGCGCCCACGGTCAGTTTTTCCGCGTGGACCGCGCCACCGGCCAGCAAAAAGGCCGATGCCACCAGGGCCGAGCGGACGAAGTTCAAACGCATGTGTAGCCTCATTATTCTTGAAACCGGGCCGTAGCCCGCCAGAGTAAGCCTGCGCCGTCGATTTTTTCGGAGCTGGCCGATGCGAAAACGCCTTCAATTTACCTGAATAGCGGTTATTTGTCGGCCATAAGGACATACGTTTGCCGCATAAGGATGCCGATGGGGACTACAATTTGCCGTATGCTTGCATGCGCGTCCAAAACGCCGCCGTGTAGGCTTTTTTTTCTCCTCTCTCATAGCCATTATTTGCTTACCTAGCTGCCATGACCGACACCCCCGACACACCTGACCCTGCCGCCGTATCGTCCCCAGCCGTCAAAGCTGCTGTACTGTCCGAGGCATTGCCTTATATCCGACGGTTTCACGGCAAAACCATCGTAGTGAAATACGGTGGCAACGCAATGACGGAAGAACGATTACAGCGCAGCTTTGCTCACGATGTCGTGTTGCTCAAGCTGGTCGGTTTGAACCCGGTAGTGGTTCACGGTGGCGGTCCGCAAATCGATGACGCCTTGCGCCGTATCGGCAAGAAAGGCACGTTCGTGCAAGGCATGCGTGTCACCGACGCCGAGACCATGGAAGTGGTCGAATGGGTGTTGGGCGGCCAAGTCCAGCAAGACATCGTCATGATGATCAACGAAGTCGGCGGCAAGGCCGTTGGCCTCACGGGCAAAGACGGCGGGCTGATCCAGGCGCGCAAGAAATACATGCCCAACAAAGAAAACCCAGACGAACCGCTCGATATCGGTTTCGTGGGCGACATCACTCTGGTGGAACCGGCGGTTGTCAAAGCCCTGCAAGATGACCAGTTCATTCCGGTTATCTCGCCCATCGGTTATGGCGTAGACGGCACGGCCTACAACATCAATGCCGATGTCGTAGCAGGCAAAATGGCCGAAGTGCTGGGCGCTGAAAAGCTGCTCATGATGACCAACACACCGGGCGTGCTGGACAAAAGCGGCAAACTTTTGCGTAGCCTGTCCGCGCAAACCATTGACGAGCTCTTTGCTGATGGCACGATTTCCGGCGGCATGCTGCCCAAAATCTCCTCGTCGCTCGACGCCGCCAAGAACGGCGTGAACTCCGTTCACATCGTTGACGGCCGCGTGCCACATTGCCTCTTGCTGGAAATCCTGACCGACCAAGGCGTGGGCACGATGATCAGCTCGCATTAATGCGAGCACATCGGCACCTGCTGTTGCCGGCGGCGCGTCTGCGCCGTTCACGTCGCACTACCACGGGCGCGCCTGAGCGCCTGTGGTTGTTCGACCTGGACAACACTCTGCACGATACCTCCCACGCCATCTTCCCCCTTATTGACCAGGGCATGACAATGGCCGTGGCGCAGGCATTGGATGTCGATATCGACACGGCCAACCGCCTTCGCTCTCAGTATTGGAAACGCTACGGCGCCACCGTTATTGGCTTGGTGAAACACCACGGCATTGATGCGCATGCTTTCTTGCGCAACAGCCACAACTTCGACGTGAATCCCCTGGTACGTGCCGAAACTGGTCTGGCAGCCAAGCTGCGCCAATTACCCGGCCGCAAAGTGATCCTGACCAACGCGCCGTTTGACTACGCGCGCGCCGTGCTGCAACGACTAGGCATCTTGCGCCAGTTCGACAGCATCTGGGCGATTGAGCACATGCAGATTCACGGCGAGTTTCGCCCGAAGCCCTCCGCGTCGTTGTTGCGCTATGTATTGGCCCATGAGGGTGTACCAGCATCGCGTGCAGTATTGGTCGAAGACACCTTGGCGAACCTGCGTGGCGCTCGCCAGGCGGGGCTGCGCACAGTGCATGTGTATCATCCTGGCACCCCCTTTTCAAGCGGGGCATATCATCGTCCGTCTTACGTAGACTTACGAGTAAACTCCGTCAGTGATTTACTGTTACGCCGCCGCCCCCTACGCGGATAGCGGCCAGTTTCCCCAAGTAACCCCTCGATTGCCTGCGATGAACAGGCCCCCCCATGGCAAGCAAGCCCGGCGAGCGTAAAAATCAGATTCTGCAGACTCTGGCTGAAATGCTGGAGCAACCTCACGCGTCGCGCATCACGACAGCGGCATTGGCCGCCAGGCTGCAAGTTTCCGAAGCAGCGCTGTATCGCCACTTCGCGAGCAAAGCACAAATGTTCGAGGGCTTGATCGAGTTCATCGAAACCAGCATCTTCACGCTGGTGAACCAAATTGCGCTGGCCGAACCCTATGGCCTGGGGCAAGCCCACAAAACGGTGGCCATGCTGTTGACGTTCTCCGAACGCAACAAAGGCATGACACGCGTGTTGACCGGCGACGCGTTGGTCACGGAAGACAACCGGCTGCAAGATCGCATCAACCACATCAACGACCGCATTGAAGCGTCTATTAAACAATCGCTACGCATCGCCGTCACCGATGGTGGGCTGCCGGCTGACGCCAACGTGGTGGCACACGCCAGCTTGCTCACCCACCTGGTGCTTGGTCGATGGCTGCGCTATGCGCAAAGCGGCTGGCGCATCACGCCAACCGCCCATCTCGATGAGCAATTGCGGCTCACGCTAGGCTGACTACGCAACACGTGTGCCCTACGCGTACCTGAATTATTTCGGTAGCGTAGATAAATATTGCGGGCTCCCACTCAATTACGCCGCTTTTACGCAACAGTCACGATTGCGATTGCTACGTAAGCATGAGCATAATGAGCCGAGCCAAAAAAAATCAAGTCTGATTCACCCCCCATTTGACTCATATCAATACGGGTATTCCGCAGTGCCGTCACCATTAACTTGTTGCGTCGACGTGTCGCCACAAGGTATTGCGACCAGATTTGGCGGCAGTGCGTCTTGAGGTCGACCTTAACCGGAGATGGATATGACCGCGCAGGCCGTAGTCCCTAACCCAGCCCAATCCCCCGCAAAGAAAAAAATCCCGATAGGCCTTGTCGCCGGCGTTCTGGTGTTAATCGGCGTCTTGCTGATGCCACTACCCGCTGACCTGCCGGTGGCCGGTCATCGCATGCTGGCCATTCTGGCATTCGCGGTCGTTGTATGGATTACAGAAGCGGTTTCGTATGAAGCCAGCGCCATCATGATCACCACCTTGATGGCGTTCCTGCTTGGTATGGCCCCCACCATCAAGAATCCCGAGGTGCTCTATGGCACCTCGGCCGCCATTAGTATGGCGCTCGCGGGCTTCTCGAACTCAGCGCTGGCACTGGTCGCCGGCGCTTTGTTTATTGCCGCGGCTATGACCTTCACCGGCTTGGACAAACGCATTGCGTTGGTCACCCTATCAAAAGTGGGTACCAGCACACGCCGCATCCTGATCGGTTGTATCGCCGTCACCATCGTCCTGAGCCTGGTGGTACCCAGCGCCACAGCACGTAGCGCTGCCGTCGTGCCGATCATGATGGGTATCATCGCGGCGTTCGGCGTAGACAAGCGCTCGAACATTGCCGCTGGCATCATGATTATCGTGGCGCAGGCCACCAGCATCTGGAACGTAGGTATCCAGACGGCAGCCGCCCAGAACTTGCTGACGGTCGGCTTCATGGACAAGATGCTTGGCGAACGCGTGGCATGGTCAGACTGGCTCATCGCTGGCGCGCCCTGGTCGCTCATCATGTCAGCTGTCCTGATTTTCGTGGTGCTCAAGATGCTTCCGCCTGAAAGCGACAGCATTGCTGGCGGCAAAGAAGCTGTTGAGAAGTCACTGCTTGAACTCGGCCCCATGACCGGTGCGCAAAAACGCTTGATGGCCGTGTCCATCATGTTGTTGCTGTTCTGGTCTACGGAAGGCAAGCTGCATAAATTCGACACAACCTCCACGACGTACTTCGGACTTGTGCTCTTGATGCTGCCGCGCGTTGGCGTGATGACCTGGAAAGATGTGCAGTCGCGCATTCCATGGGGCACTGTCATTGTGTTCGGGGTGGGTATCAGCCTGGGCACAGCGCTTCTCACGACTCAGGCTGGCCAATGGCTAGGCAATCAGGTCGTCATGCACACCGGCTTGGATCACCTCGGACCTCTTGCCATTTTCGCTGTGCTTGCCGCGTTCCTGATCATCATTCACTTGGGCTTCGCGAGTGCGACTGCCCTTACGTCAGCCATGCTGCCGATTCTCATCTCCGTACTGGCCACCCTGCCGGGTGATTTCAGCCGCCTGGGCATGACCATGCTCTTGGGCTTCGTGGTGAGCTACGGTTTCATTCTGCCCATCAACGCGCCACAGAACATGGTGTGCATGGGTACAGAAACCTTCAATGCCAAGCAGTTCGCCAAGGTCGGCATCATCGTCACCATCGTGGGTTACCTGCTGATGCTGCTGTTCGGTGCGACCTACTGGCGCTGGCTGGGTTGGATGTAAAAGGTGTCAAACATGAAAATTTCCGTTTCTCAGGCCATTGAATTCGGGCAACGCGTGCTCGCGGCCCAGGGTGTGCCCGAAGACATCGCGAAAGATGTCGCCGAGCACCTGGTAGAGTCTGATCGCGTGGGCTACACCAGCCACGGGCTGTCCATTCTGACCAACTACCGCAAGGTATTGTCCGACGGCTTCGCCAAAGGCGACGCACGGCCGGAGATGTTTAACGACCGTGGCGCAATGATCGCATTTGACGGACACAACGGTCTGGGCCAGCACATCGGCAAAGTCGTCATGCAAAAAGCGATTGAGCGCGCCCATGAACACGGCCAGTGCATCGTCACCTTACGCCGCAGCCACCACCTGGGCCGGATGGGGTTTTACGGCGAAATGGCAGCAGAAGCCGGATTGATTCTGCTGGCCTTTACCAACGTCGTGAACCGCAACCCCACGGTGGCGCCGTTTGGCGGTGCACAAGCGTGCCTGACGACCAACCCCTTGTGCTTTGCCGGCCCCTTGCCGGGCGGTCGCCCACCCTTCATTGTGGACATGGCCACCAGTTCCATTGCGGTCAACAAGGCGCGGGTGCTGGCCGCGAACGGCGAGCAAGCCCCACCGGGCTCGCTCATTGATGCCCAGGGCAATCCCACCACGGACCCGAACGCCCTGTTCGCCAACCCGCCCGGTGCCTTGCTACCGTTTGGTGGCCACAAAGGTTATGCCATGGGCTTGGTGGCCGAACTGCTGGCTGGCGTGCTGTCAGGCGGCGGCACCATTCAACCGGAGCACCCACGCGAAGGGGTTGCCACCAACAATATGTTCGCCATTTTGCTGGACCCACAGGTGGACTTCAACGCCGACTGGCGTTCGCATGAAGTAGGGGCTTTCATTGATTACCTGAAAGCCTGCCCGCCTCAACCCGGGGTAGATGGCGTGCAGTATCCCGGCGAATACGAAGCCAACAATCGCGCACGCAATCTGACCAGCCTGACCTTTGATCCGCCTATCTGGGCCGGACTGGTCAAACTTGCGGCTGATCTGGGTGTATCGGACGCCTTGCCAAACTAAGCCCTTCTCAGGACGCGTTCGCTGCTGTCAGGGATCGCGTCGTGAAAAAGGTAAGCGCTGGGAAATTTTTCAGGTCGAAGCCGTGCTTCAAACTTCGTCAAATCAATTAGCTCCGCACGCAGTCTGTTGCAGTCTTGCAGTGCTGCGTTAAGCTCCAGCTGATTCCCGAAAGCGTCGAGTTCACGACGCAATGCGCAGCAGCGTACCGCATAATGCGTACTTAGATTGGTCAAATGCCGACGCTCTGCCACGGCAAAACCCAGCTCCATCCAGCGCTCGGCCGTTTCGCTCGTGAGCGTGATAAACAGACTGCGGCGCACGGGCTGCCCGCCGTCCTCCGCCGGTTCCATCACGTCGCACCACACGCCTGGAGGGTTGGCAGGAAACCGCCGAAGGGCCTCTTCCCGCGAAAACACCCCCGCATCTTGGCGCTCCCACGCAATCAGGGCATCGTGCAAGGTAGGTATCGGAACCTTGCGCAGCTTTAGCCACGTCGCATCATCAAGCGCAGAAATAGCGGAATCGTTGGACTTACAGATGTCGTTCACGTAACGCAGCTCTTTCCCCCTCGCATAGCATAGCTGGGTTAGGCCTTGGAAACGCTCTTCTGCGCCTTTCAAGTCTCGTTGCAGGAGTCTCGTTGCAGTTGTTGTTATGTGATCAAGGGCTCTAAGCTTTTTTGTCAGCTTCTGTGAGTTCTGCTCTTGAAGCACGTCGTACCCCCGAGCCAAGCCCTCCAGCATTGTGCGACGATCCGCGGTCAAAAGCGGCTGATTGTCTATGCAGCAAGACCTCACTGCCGACAAGCCATCACGCAATTGCTGAGCCGTCACGCGCTTGCTATCTCGCAATGCCATCATGGCCTGATTCATTGTGAATGCTGGTGCGCTGACGAGGTCTAAGGTCGGCATGCTCTTTGAACGATATCCACTATCTATGTGGTTCGGCATATCTCTATCTCTCTATCCTGGTGTCCTCAATACAGTGCCGCGACGTTCACGCGCCCTGCTTGCTCGTTTCCACGTGACGGTTAAATCAGAAGCTGCTGTTTTTTTGCAAGCTCCCGAGCGGTCAGCATGTAGGGCAACAACACGTCATCACGCACGCGCGTCTCCGATGACTTCTGAGCTGCGTCAAACATCTCACTCAACTCGGCCTCCAGCTGACAACGTGACGCCTCTCGCTGCTTGAGATGTAAACCGATCATCATCCAGCGGGTGGCTTCGAAACCGCAAATGGCAACGTGCCGCCGCCCCCCAAGTGCGTTGCCATCCTTGTCCTCAAGAGGAGGAAGGTCCAAGTGGGTGAAAAGGCCATCAAATGGAAAGCGCGCTACGGCCTGTTCGCGAGAGAACGCCTCAGTATTCGAGGCCTGCCAATATCTTTTCGCCGCGTGTCGGCTGGCTTCAGGAAATCGTTTACACAGGCTCTCAAACTCGCGATCCAATGCCCGGATAAGTATTGCCTGTGGATGATCGGCCGTCGCCACATGCAGCCATGCACATTCATCGGCCAGATGATCCAGCTCTGCCAAAAGAGCTTGCTCTTTGTCCGCAGACCGCGTTGGGCACAGGGCTGCAACAAGTGCCTTTTGCCTTTCCGCCTGATTCGTCGTGCATAGAAGGTCCGCCTGCAAGAGCACTTGCACGCCTTGCTTGATCTGCGCCAGAGTTTGCCTGGCTTCACGGCGGTTAACGAGGCGTTGGCTCTGCAGCACCGAGTCCACATGTTCCAACACATTCACCATACGTTGCGCCTCGTTCAAGCGCAGCGGTGTAGGGTTGGGAGAGGCATTACATTGCCTCACTGCAATGAGGCACTTGTTCAATTGCGCCACCCTTACCCTGTCAGCACTCTGCAGCTTGTCGAATCGTATTTTCAGTTCTTGCCTGGCATCAGTAGGTGTTTGAACCCTGCCCGCAGCGCCGGTAATGGCCAGACTAACTCGCATAACATCCTCCTCCACAGCATTACGTTTGAACGTGGCGAGTCTGGCATGCGCGAAGGCGCTGTTTTGCACGAAATAGCTATGTGAAAAGGCGAAAAAAAGGCTCGCGCATCTTCGCGCGAGCCAACAAATAAAAGAGCGGCCCTCTGCATGCAATGCGCGCTCAGGTCTTCGTAGATCGATTCCGGCTGATACTCATGAGAATGCCGCAGGCAATACCCATGGTTAAGAGCGCCGTTCCGCCATAGCTCATGAATGGTAGTGGCACGCCGACGACAGGCAAGATACCCGTCACCATGCCCACGTTCACGAACACATAGATGAATAGCATCATCGTCAGCGACCCCGCGAGCAAACGCCCGAACTGAGACGCCGCCCGGCCGGCAATGGTCAGGCCACGCGCGATCATCAGGCCGTACAGCACCAGCATGGCAACGCCGCCATAAAGCCCAAACTCCTCTGCATAGACGGCGAAAATAAAGTCAGTGGTGCGCTCCGGGATGAAGTCCAGATGGGTTTGCGTGCCCTGCATGTATCCCTTGCCGTACATGCCGCCCGAGCCCACTGCGATCATGGACTGAATGGTGTGAAACCCTTTTCCCAAGGGATCCGAGCTTGGGTTCAGCAGTGTGCAAACCCGGTGCTTCTGGTAGTCGTGCAGCACGACCCAACTTACGTCCGGTTCACACAACTGGTCTTCGTAGTACACCAGGGTACCAATCGCGATGACGCCTGCCAGCATCACGGGCACCAGCAAGGCGAACGACAAGCCTGCGAAATAAATAACAAAAAACCCTGCACCGAACACCAGGAGTGCCGTGCCCAGGTCAGGCTGCAATACGATCAGGCCAAATGGTGCCGCCAACAGCACACCCGCTGCCAGGAAATCTCGAATGCGCACCTGCCCTTCATGGCGCTGGAAGTACCAGGCCAGCATCATGGGCACACCGATCTTCATCATCTCGGAGGGTTGAATTCGCGTAAAGCCAAGGTTCAACCAACGGGTGGCGCCCTTGCTGGTTTCGCCGAAAAATTCCACGCCGAGCAACAGGACCAGCCCCACGATATAAAACGGCAACGCCAGTTTCATCATCCATTTGGGTGGAATCATTGCCATGATCCACATGGCGAAAAATGCGATGATGAAATTACGCGACTGCTCGGCGAAACGCCAATCCGTGCCGCCTACGGCAGAGTGCATGACGGTCAGGCCCAGCCCGGTGAACATCAGCAAAATGGCCAATAAGGGCCAATCAAATGCCGTGAAGATGCGCAGAAGAATCAAACCAAAGCGTTTCATTGCGGCACCACCGGCGGCGTTGCCGCTTGTTCATCCGTTGCGACCGCCTTGGTAGCATCAGCGCGAATCATCTTATCCAGGCGATCTTTGGCCAACCAATAATCAAAAACCTTGCGAGCCACAGGCGCGGCGACACTCGCCCCCCAACCTGCGTTCTCCACAATCAGCGCCACCGCAATACGCGGATGATCAACAGGTGCGAAGCCCATGAACAAGGCATGGTCACGCAGCCGCTCATCGATGGCGCTTGCTCGGTATTGCCCGCCGCGCAAACTGTAGACCTGCGCCGTGCCCGTCTTGCCGGCTGCCTGATAGGTCGCACCCGCAAACGCGCGCCGCGCCGTCCCCACACGAATAACGTCTGCCATGGCCGACTTGATTACGTCTACGTTGGCCTGCTTAAGAGGAATCCGGTAGTCCGGTGCTGACTCGGTGGCTTTGGCATCACCGGTTCGCGGGTCACGCACGGCATGCACCAAGTGCGGCCGACGATACAAGCCATTGTTGGCGAGTGTTGAAGTGCCTTGTGCAAGCTGCAACAAGGTAAATGCGTTATAGCCCTGACCGACCGCCACCGATATGGTCTCGCCTGCATACCAACGCTGACGGTCCTTATCTTTATAGGCGCTGCGTTTCCAATCTGTGGAAGGCAACACGCCACGCTTCTCACCTTCCAGATCGATGCCGGTAATCTGACCGAAGCCGAACTGTTTGGTGAAATCGTGCAATGCATTCACGCCAATTTCGGGCCCGAGCGAATAGAAATAAGTATCTGACGAGACGACGATCGCTTTGTGCATGTCGGTCGACCCGTAGGCGGCGCCACCGGCATTGCGAAATTTCTGACCACCGAATTCAAAATAGCCGGGATCGGATACCCGGTCAGTGGCACGTCGTTTGCCCAACTCCAGGGCGGCCAAGGCCACAAAGGGCTTGTATGTTGAGCCGATAGGATAGGTGCCGTACAAGGGCCGGTTGATCAGCGGATGATCGGGCGACTCATTGAGCATGCGCCAATTGTCTACATCGATCCCGTCCACAAACATATTCGGATCAAACGAAGGTTGCGACACGAAAGCCAGAATTTCACCGGTGTCCGGATCAATGGCGACAAGCGCCCCCCGGAATCCTTCGAAGGCGTCTTCCGCGACTTTCTGCAATCCCAGGTCAATGGACAGCATGATGTCTGAGCCAGGCACAGGGTCTATGCGCCGCAGCGTTCGCATAGGGCGCCCGCCTGCCGTCACCTCAACCTCATCAAGCCCGGTGCGCCCGTGCAGCGCTTCTTCCCAGGTTTTCTCTATGCCTTTCTTACCGATGACATCCGTGCCACGGTAGTTGCCCAACTGCCCTGCGGATTCGAGTTCTTCAATATCGCCTTCGGCGATACGACCGATATGACCCACCACGTGGGCAGCCGACTTGCCTTGCGGATACTCGCGCACCCATCGTGCCCGCAACTCAACACCCGGAAACTGAAACGAGTGCGCAGAGAACCAGGCGGCTTCCGTGTCATTGAGGTTATTGCGTAATTGCAGGCTGGCGTATCGTCCAGACTCGGCCGCACGGCGCTTGAAGCGGCGCTGATCCGCCGGGCTTATATAAACCACTTGGGTCAGGCGCGCGAACAGCTCGTCCAGCTTGCCCGCATGCGCAGGCACGACTTCCAAGGTGTAGGTGCGGTAGTTGCGAGCCAGCACCTCACCGTTACGATCCAGAATTTCCCCGCGGCGCGGCGGAATGGGCACAACGGCGATTCGATTGCGATCTGCCCGCTCGGACAAACCTTCGTAGCGATCCACCTGCAAATACCAGAAACGACCCGCCAGCACACCAAAACACACCAACGCGAATGCGCCGCCCACCATCGCGCGCATGCGAAAGCGCTGCTTTTGATGTTGACCGGTTTTCTTGAATTCAAACATGACGCACGCGGACCGCCCTCACACCGAATTGGATTCGGCGTCGTCGGCGCCACGCTGCGGCAAATGCAGCACCCACCCTGCCAATGGCCAAATGGCAGCGGTTAACAGTGCACCCGTCGCCCACTCCCAGCCCGGCCACTTGCCGGCAAACCAGGCGTGAATGACTTGTGTCAGAAACCTCGCCAGGAAAAACACCGGCAACATATGGAACGCCTGACTGAACAAATCAAAGCGCTGCAAACGCCGATGCAAGGCCACCGCGCCATAAGCCACCAAGGTGTAGGACAGTGCGTGCTCGCCGAGCAAACCGGCGTCGTGCACGTCCATCAGCAAGCCAAAGAAGAACGCAGTGAAAAGACCGACCCGGCGCGGCTCATGCACGCACCAGAAGGCGATCACCAATATAAGAATGTCGGGCGCCCCTTGCCAGAGTCGCCAAGGCAATAGCGAGAGCAGCCAGACAACGAGAATAGTGCCCCATACGAACAAGCCGTGCGCCGGCCCCGAAAGGCGCTCTGGATGCACATTGCTGGGCGTACCCAGTCGACGCTTGGGACGCGCTTGATTAGTCCGATCCACCAGCGTCTACCTCCTGTCGGTTGGACTCAGCTCTCGCGACATCAACCTGCAAGACCAGGAAGTGACGATAGCGCTCGGGGTGCGCCAAGGGTTCTGCAACAGCGCGTGCGAACCCGGAAGCGGTGTCACGCTCAACCGAGGTCACTTTCGCCACCGGCAAGCCCGAGGGGAACAAGCCGCCAACACCGCTGGTCACGATAGTATCGCCTTCCTTGATATCCGCATTGGCGGCAAGGTAACGAACTTCTATCTTGCCGGGTGCGTTGCCGCCGAAGGCAATCAGGCGCAATCCGTTGCGCAATATTTGAACAGGAATGGAAACTTGCTCGTCGGTGACCAGGGCGGCTTCGGCAGTCATGGGCGTAACACGCACAATTTGCCCAACCACGCCGCCTTCATCGATGACTGGCATGCCAGGTGCCAGGCCCGCCTTGCTGCCCTTGTTGAACACCAGACGCTGATTAAACACATTGGTGGGTTCGTACATGACCTCGACCACCACGGTGGACTGGGCCACCGTGTCGGTCACGCCAAGCAGGCGACGCAACTGCGAGTTTTCAGCAGCAAGCTGCGCACCATGCGTGGCCACTTGTGCCAACTCGATGCGCTGACGCTGCAACGCTTCATTTTCGCTACGAATCAGGTTGGCGGCGTTCACCCATTCATTAACCTGTTGAACCAGGTCACGCGGCGCCATGACGGCGCGTTGAAATGGGTACAGTGCAACCGAGACTGTCCTGCGCACCGGTTCTAGCATGCGCCACTGGGAGTCGATGATGATCAAGGCAAGCGCCAGGATGACCAACACAACCAGCCGGACCTCTGCGGGTGGACCGCGCCTGAATAGGGGAGGAGTCCCTTGTCGTTGCATGAATGCTCAGCTCGGACGTCCGCGCCATAAGCCCCGTCAGCGGCCGGAGCCGGTGTAAAGCAAGGCTCCGGGCTGTCGGGCGAACTCAATCGTTGATGAAGATGGCGCCCAGTCGTTCAAGATGTTCCAGCGCTTCGCCGCAACCGCGCACCACGCAAGTAAGTGGGTCGTCGGCAACCACCACCGGCAAACCTGTTTCTTCCTGAAGCAGACGATCGAGGTCGCGCAGCAATGCGCCACCGCCGGTCAGGGCAATGCCCTTGTCGGTGATGTCGGCGCCCAACTCGGGCGGCGTCTGTTCCAAAGCGATTTTCACCGCAGAAACGATCTGGTTGAGCGGATCGGTAAGCGATTCGAGGATCTCGTTGGAGGACACCGTGAAACTACGCGGCACGCCTTCAGCCAGATTCCGGCCCTTGACTTCAATTTCGCGCACTTCGGAGCCCGGGAATGCAGAACCGATTTGCTTTTTAATCAACTCGGCCGTGGGCTCACCAATCAGCATGCCGTAATTACGACGGATGTAATTGACGATGGCTTCATCGAATTTGTCGCCGCCAACGCGCACCGAGCCTTTGTACACCATGCCGCCCAGCGAAATAACGGCCACTTCCGTGGTGCCGCCACCGATGTCCACCACCATGGAGCCGCTGGCGTCAGAGACGGCCAGACCAGCACCAATGGCGGCAGCCATGGGTTCTTCGATAAGAAACACGTGCGAAGCGCCCGCACCTAACGCGGATTCGCGAATGGCACGGCGTTCCACTTGAGTGGAACCGCAAGGTACGCAGACAATGATCCGTGGACTCGGTGCAAGCATATTGCGCGGGTGAACCATGCGGATGAATTGTTTCAACATCTGCTCGGTCACCGTGAAGTCGGCAATAACGCCATCCTTCATTGGACGAATCGCTTCAATATTGCCGGGTACTCGGCCAAGCATTTGCTTGGCTTCGCGTCCGACAGCTTGAATGATCTTCTTGCCGTGCGGTCCGCCTTCATGGCGGATAGCGACCACGGAGGGCTCATCGAGCACGATGCCCTTGCCGCGGACGTAAATCAGC
>JBEBWV010000018.1:0-63382 GCA_040391965.1 Achromobacter deleyi
CGCGGGTTACGCGCGTTTAACAGTCGTTTTCTGGCCTCAGTTTGCTCGCGCTCCACCCACGCTACGGTCTATCTTCGTAGCACGGGTATCGTTCTTTTTCCCCGCGACAGGCATACCGCCCCTCGACCTGCGGCATAAGAACTCAACGGATCACCATGCAAAACACCCCAAAATATCCAACTTTTGGGGTGTTCTTCACATTCAATGCCCAGGCTGCTTTCCCTGCCCTATCCGTCAGACAGCCGGAATAGCAGCGTAGATGTCGATCAGTTTTTTGCGGTCGATCTTGTGATTGTTGGACATGGGCAATGCCGCGCACGCTACCAACTCAGATGGCACCATGTAGGGTGGCAAGCGTTCTGCCAATTGCGCTTTCCAACCCGCCAAGGGTTCGGGCAATGCAAAACTGGCCTCGCGGGCCGAGCTTGTAGCGCCTGCGACAAAACCAATCAGGCGCACGGCGGTACCATCTGGACGGCGCAGCACGGCGCAAGCGCCGCCTTCGACCCCGGGCAAGCCATGTAGGGCCTCGTCTATTTCGGCTAGCTCAATGCGGTAGCCATTCAGTTTGATCTGGTCATCCATGCGACCCCGGCAGAACAACAAGCCGCCGGCTTCCATCTGCCCAAGATCTCCCGTGCGAAAACCGCGGCGTCCATCGGTATGTGTGAAAAGCTTCTGCTCGTTCAGGTCTTGCCGGTTCAGATAACCACGCATGACATGGTCACCCACGATGCAGATCTCACCGTCCTGCACGAGAATTTCACAATCGCGCTTGGCATAACCAATGGGCAGCGGGTCGTGCACAGCCAGAACCGCGTCATTGATATCGATCCAGGTCGTGGCGACGGTGGCTTCTGTCGGGCCGTAGGTATTCAGAATGATCGCATCAGGAAAACGCTGACGCAGTTTCTTCGCCAGGGCAGCCGGCAGCGGCTCCCCACAGAATAAAAATGTCCGAAGGCCCGGCAAGTTTGCCGGTGAAAAATCACGGTTGGCCAATTGCTGATGCGCGAACGACGGAGTGGACACCCACACCGTAATGCCTTGCTCTGCCAAACGCGGCATCCATGTAGCTGCCGCTGCAATTTGCTCACGCGAATTCAGAACGCAAGTGCCGCCAGCGGCTAACGTGGCAAACACCTCGTACATGGAGAGATCGAAACTAAAGGGCGCCTGATTCATGAACACTGGCGCCTCGCCCAGACCGAAGTCTGTGGTCATCCAGTCGCCCAGCAAGCCGACACTTTCGCGACCAATCTGCACGCCCTTGGGGTCGCCCGTGCTACCCGAGGTGAACATGACGTAGGCCAAGCCTTTCTCAGCCAATACCGAAGGCGGACCCTCACCACGCTCGAACGAGGCGCTTGCCGCATCAAAGATGGCTCCGGCACGCACGATTTCGAGAATGCGGCGCAGTCGCTCAGGCGGGTAGATGGTGTCCACCGGCACGAACGGGGCGCCAAGCATCAGAGCACCCACCATAGCCACGAAAAATGAGGCTTGCTTATGACCGTAGATGGCCACCGGAACGTCGGCCGTGATGCCGAGCTCGCGAGCCTGTGCAACCCACTGTGTCGCTTCTTGCTGCAAGCCTTCCCAGGTCAGGTTACGGTCGCTGGCGACCACGGCCAACGCTTGCGGCGAACGTGGCGAGGCCACGAACTCGAATGATTTCAGATCGAAACGCATGCGGAAATCTCCCCGCGTCAGATAGGACTGCGACCGCTGAAGACGTAGAGCGCCAGCGCTGCGAGTACTAAGGTAAGGATGCGCCCACTAAAGCGCATCGCGGGTAAGGCCAAGACGGTTTGCAAGCGCGGACGAGTGCGTGCGGCGTTGATAAGCAGGTTGTGACCTACTGAGTACACGCCGAACATCAGACCGCTCACGATGTAGTGCAGCGATAAACCGTTCCACACCCCCATCGCAAGCAAGGTGGCAAAAATGCCGATGTTTTGCGCCGCCAGACGATGACGGCCAAAGAACTTGGTTTTGCTCAATGCCTTATAGATAGGCATGAAGACCACGTCACGCAGCCATTCGGACAGGCTGATATGCCAACGGCGCCAGAAATCCTGCGGGTTCAACGTCGCCAGCGGATTACGGAAGTTGATGGGCAAGGTAAAGCCAAACAGCATCCCGATGCCGATCGCCATGGTTGTATAACCGGCGAAGTCAAAGAACAGGTAACTGCTATACAGGCCCGCATTTAGTGCCACGCCCGTGAAGGAGTAATCGTGAGCGTCCAGGGTGCTCAGGCCGTAGCGCCAGATCAATTCGGCAAAACCGAACTTCTGAATGACACCCACCATGATCAGCTCAAAGCCGGCCAGCCAGGTGTTCAAATTGACGCCTTCGTAGCCGCGCTTGAGATCGGCCTGGAAATTACGCCAGCGATACATGGGACCGGCCAGAAGCGTCAACGGGAAGAACAGATAAATAAAATAATCCAGCGGCGATATGCGCTCATTCTTCTGCGCGAACAGCAACACATCAATGGCTCGGAACGTCGCGAACGACAAGCCAAGCATGGCCGTAATGTGGGAGACGCCCGTTTTAACCAGCAACAAAGGCGCCATGGTGATCAACACAGCGACCCAGGTGGGAATATATTGGCGGCGCACCGCCCACAGCGCAGTACCGGCGACGGCCAACAATGCAATGGGCTGATAAGGTCGCGCCCAGAACACCGCCATCCAGACACCCAGGCACAGCACACCGATGACGTGCCGATAGCCGATTTTGAAGGGCATACCGAATGAACGGTAGGCCAATAGGCCTAGCCCGCCGAAAATGGCGCCACCAAAAAAGCTCAAGCTTGCGAACAATTCCATTGCGGATCAGAACTGTTGGTACTGGAATTCGACCTTGATAGGTCCGCCACTACCCGTCGTGGGCTGGGCCTGCAGCACAAACACCAGGATCACCCCGATGTACAGGCATAGATGCCAGAAGAAACGCTTCATCGGGAAAAGTACTCCGCAATACCTTGATCAGCCATCGCCCATCCGAGCTCGGCCAAATGCATGTCATCACGAACCATGCCCGGTTCGAAGGGAATGCTGTAGAGATCCAGGCAACCCATCTGGTAGCGCATGCACATACCCGTGATGGCAGCCACCACCGGGTCAAAGCGCTCTACGTCGAGGATAAGCTTGGGATTGAAAGGCTGAATGACAAAATACGCCTTCACCTTACGTTGTTGCAGCAGCGCCATCACGCGAGACAAATCACCAAGTTCTGTACGCGTAATGGGATCTACGTCGGCGAATTCATTGCGTGCTGGTGAATACAAATTCGCCAGGTATTGCTGGTAGTAATCGTCGCGTACATCGTAGGGATTATTGCTGCCTAGTTCATGCTCGACGCCACGCGCCTGATGCGTCAGTTTGCCCCAATCACCCGAAGACAGGCGTGCGGACGACGGCCAGGAAACATAGCGGTGGGCAGGCACAGATAATTTGCTGCGCGGACGATCCAGTGCCGGCTCTTTGCGGTGTTGCCACCAGAGTGACAACTTGTCTTTAAGTTCCGATACCTGACCATTGGCAATCAGCCAAAGCAAACCCCAGTTCGCGTTATCGCTGATCCAGTTCTGCATCTGCTCGCGGGTATTGGGTTTATCCCAAAGACGATCCCAGACAGGGCCGGTCACGTGCTCGGCAAACGCACTGCGCGGCAACTGGCCACCCGAAGCAAACCAGGCCGGCGACACCATAATGACCAGCCGGGTATTCGGAGTAAGCGAGTCGGCGACCGACTCAAGCACACTCACGATGCCGTAGGACTGGAACATGGCATGGCCATAGGCCAGCGTTGGCACGTTCATTTCCCTCGGAAAGAACCGATACGGCACAAATCGCAGGTCGTGACTGGATAGCTCCGAGGAGCCCAGCACCACCAACGTGCCGTCGCTCAGGGCATTGCCAAGTCGCGCCAGATTGACGTGCTGAGTCCCCCAGTCCGGACCCAGGTTGGGCAGATAGTTGTCTTTGACGGAAGCTGCGGTGGAGACTGGGTTGACGATACGCGTGAGCACGTCGTCTGCGCCGAAGTAAACACCAATGGCTAATGCCACCGCAGTAGCGGCGGCTGCCATATGCGACAGCAGGCGGGTATTACGAAAGTTGGGTAGCGACATAGCCGGCAAGCGTGCGGACCGACTGTAGGTGCTCCGCGATTTCGGGAGCGGGAATGCTGCAGCCGTACTCTGATTCCACGGCCAGCGTGATATCCACGGCGGCAAGTGAATCCACCAGACCGGAAGCGATCAGGGGGGTGTCTGGCGTAACTTTCTTCATGACGATTGATTCAACAATTTCGCCAATCTTGGTGTGTAGTTCTTGCTCGGTGTGCATAGGATAGTGCAGCGTTATGTCGCCTCGTCAGGCAATGCATCCCCCGCCCGAGATTGAGGAGGGCGAGTATACAGAAAGTTGCTGAAAAGTAGCTGACAGATTGGAGTGGATGAGAAAAAACAATGCCATTAATAAAGACACGGCTGACATGGCCGTTGCCACTTTGCACATCATGGCACCACGTCCGTCGAAATTCCATGACACTTTCTACCGAAAGCGAAAGGAAAAGCGGAAAAACGTATCAGGTCCGGGGCGGCACGCTCGAATCGTCACATCTTGGCAAACAAAACCTTCGTTGCCCCAGTGCCACAATTTGGTGCCATGCGCCCGCATGGAGACCAATACATGCAAAAAAGCTGCGCCCCTTTAATGAAGGACTCGCAGCTTTTTCTTCTTTCAGGAGATGGCAAGCTCATTAAAGCCGCCGGCCCCAACAACGTTACATCGGGGTGACGCGGGTAGGACCTGCACCGCTGATCACCTGGACGCGTTGGCCCACGCTAAGTGGCACGTCGGCCTCTTGTGCGATGACACGGGTTTCGCCGTTATCCAGACGCACCGTGATTTCCAGACCAGAATTACGGCCTACGCGGTTTTCAACGGCATTCCCTGCCAGAGCACCGAGAATAGCGCCGCCAACCGTAGCAATGACACGCCCCGTACCGCCGCCGACAGCGTTGCCAGCGACGCCACCCAGGGCACCACCTGCCAACATGCCAGCGCCGCTGGAACGATCATTTTGAATGACGATAGGACGCACAGCAACAACGGTGCCGGTGCGAACAATTTGCTCACGCTGGGCTTCACCGTAGGTGTAGACCCCGCTGGACGCGCTGGGATTAGCGCAGCCGCCCAGGATGCCCAACGATGCAACGACAGCAGCAACAGCCAACCAGCGACCAGCACGTGGCGCCACGACGGAAACAGATTTGCTTTGGTTCATTTAGACTCCTCAATCGGCACCGCCGACGACTGCTTGATAATACTCCCGCGCAACTTCGATGCGGGTTCATGTAATTAGTGCCAGACAGTTTTGGTGCTCTCAGCACCGCGTTCGACCAGCGCCCGCGGGTAAGGTTCCAAATGGCTGGCGCCAGTTTTATATCAGCAAGCCTTATGCTGGCAAGCCAATACCGTAACCGGCACGCAACATTGCATCGATTTCGGCGCGGCTCGGCGTATGGTTCTGGGGACCGCGTGAAGCGATTTTGATCGCACCCATCACATTACCCAGACGGCAACTGTCCAACCAGCTCCAGCCACTGGTCAAACCATAGAGCAGACCTGCACGGTGAGCATCACCGCAGCCGGTGGGATCGACCACCTGCTTGGCGAGCAACGGTGCAATTTGCGTGGTTTGGCCATCAACATAAAGCGTGGCACCTTCGCTGCCGCGTGTAACGACAACAGCTTTCATCTGACTGGCAATAGCCGCGATGCTGCGACCGGTGCGCTGCTCGACGACGCCGGCTTCGTAGTCATTGACCGTAAGCACTTGCGCCAATCCCAACATGCGATCGAGGTCAATGCCATCAAACAAGGGCATGGCCTGACCCAGATCGAAGATGAACGGAATGCCACGTGCGTGCAGACGTTCTGCGTGCGCGAACATGCCCGCCTTCGCGTCGGGCGCAATAATGGCCCACTCAGCCTGCACCGCGCTCAAGTCGTTCGACGCCGAAAACTCCATGGCACCCGGATGGAAAGCGGCGATCTGGTTGTCATCGTGGTCAGTGGTGATATAGCACTGCGCCGTAAAGGTGTCAGGCACGACTTTAACCATGCTGACATTGATGCCCAACTTGGTCAGACGGTCCAGGTATTCACCAGCATCTTCACCCACAGTAGCAACCGGAATCGGGTTACCACCGAGCAAGTTGAGGTTATAGGCGATGTTGCCAGCGCAACCGCCGTATTCCTTGCGCATGGTCGGCACGAGAAACGACACGCTGAGCGATTGAATGCGCTCGGCCAGGATGTGATCCTTGAAGCGGCCTTCAAATACGGCAATGGTGTCAAACGCCATCGAGCCACAAACCAGAACGGGAGCTGCCATTTTCATAATCCTTTACGGGAAAAATTTGTCGAGTTGGTAGCCGTTGACCTGAACGCCCGTCACCTCGAAAGGCACCGAAATCTTGAGTTCGCCATCAGGCCCAAAAGGCCCGCGCGCCTGCTCAGGCGTCAGGTAATTCTCCGGCATCAGCACTTTTCGCACTACGACAGTATCAGAGAGATCTTTGAGATCGAGCACCAGCGCAGGCCAGTGCTGAGGTTTGTTGTAGCGATTACGCAAGACCAGATTGAGCACCAAACGGGCCTGCCCGTCATCGAGCGCCGAGGCCCCCGCCGGTGGTTGCAGAGACGACGAGGTGATCGAAATGCGCTCCAGACGACGCGCATACCCGACCGTGCAACCCAAGGACTGGCACGCCAGTTCCATCACGGGACGCAAGGCCGGCACCGTATTTGCAATGCTGGTGCGATAGACAAAAACCAGTTGCAAAGCCAGCGCGACGAGACCAATCAGGCAGGCGTAGCCCCACACTTTGCGCATGAGACGCCCCCGTCCCAGACGATCTTCGTCCAGGAATTCAGGCGGCGCTCGACCGACATCGGTCGCGCTGGAGAAGCGGGTACGAGCCTCGCCCAACACCGGCTCGATGTAATCATCGTCGAGATCATCTTGATCCGGATCATCGAGGTCGGGTTCAGCGTCATCACGACTGGATACCGTGAATACAGGATCTTCGCGACCATGCTCCGCGCGTATCGGCTTGACGACGTCAGGCTTGACCACGTCTGGCTCGCGCGCCCGAATGGGCGTGTCGTGCCAAACCGGCGCAGGCGGCGCAACTGGATGCTCAGCTTGCGTTTCCTTTGGCGCAACACGCGAGGTGGGCGCCAAGGCCGACGGCGGATCCTCACGCCAGGGGTTTGCAACAATTACATCGTCTGCGTAAAAATCTACGGGCGAATCATCGTCGAGCTCGGCGTAGTCTGCCGGCTCATCAATAACTTTGGGGGCCTCACGCTGAATCTGCGTGCGACCACGCAGAACGGCGGGCGGTGACACTGCAGGTGCCACAGCAGGCACCACCTTGGCTGGCAAGGTGGGCGTGACCGATGGCACCACTGGCCGTGGTGCCTCTGGCACGGCGGGCAATTCGACTAGCGTCGGGATCGCCGCTTCTTCACTTACCAGGCAAGCACGCCCATCAAATACGGTATTGCACACCCCACAGCGCACCAGACCATTGCGCACGCGCAGTTGATCCGGCACCACATTGAATGCGGTGCCACACTGAGGGCAACGTGTAGTCAGGGCCATGGCGCGAGGTATCGCAACAATTGCGCCTCAGGCCTTTTGGCCATGCAGGCAAACCCAACCGTCACGTGCACGCCAGACAGACATTTTCATCCAGGGTGTATAGGCGGCTGCCACTTCTTCTGCTTGCCGTTCGAGCACGCCCGACAACACCAAATGACCACCATCGGCCACGCGTGCGCAGAGCATCGGCGCCAAGACCTTCAAAGGATTCGACAAGATGTTAGCCACCACGACATCAAAGGTGCCGTTTTCCAAGGCGTCTGGCAACATGGCGTGCAACTCAACCTTATTGACGTCGGCGTTGTAGATCGAGCTTTGCACGGCTTGTGCGTCGATATCCACTGCCAGCGTTTTGCCAGCGCCCAACTTACGAGCAGCAATGGCCAAAATGCCGGAGCCGCAACCGTAGTCGAGCACGGTGGCACCCTTAGGCAATTCTGCCTCAAGCCAGGCCAGGCACAAGTGCGTGGTCGGATGGCTACCGGTGCCAAATGCAAGACCGGGGTCGAGTTCGATATGAATGGCACCGTCCTGCCCCGGCAAAGCATCCACCCCCGGCACAGCCGGGTCGTCGCGATGCCAGCTAGGCACGATCCAGAGCCGTTCGGCGATATGAATCGGGCCAAATTGAGATTGGGTCAAGCGCACCCAGTCGGCATCGGGCACGTCTCGCAATGACCAGTTTGCCAGCAAGGATGCATCCAAGCCGCTCTCGGAGACGGCTTGGGTCAGAATTTGGGCGGGGTCCGCACCATCGGGCAACAAGGCCACGACGACGTTGCGATCCCAAGCTTGCACATCGGGCTCTGTGCCAGGCTCGCCAAACAGCGGGCGCTCGACTTCAGTACCGAAGTCGGCATCTTCCACGGAAACGGAGAGCACACCTGCCTCAAGCAGGGCATCAGACAACGCTTCAGCCTGCGCTTCTAGGCAGTGGAGCACGAGTTCACGCATAACAGTTCTTCCATCTGGCTAACGGGCCGCAGCCATGGCTGCGGCCCGAGAACCACAAAAAAGGGGCCAAGAAGGCCCCTAGGATTTGGTCAGGGACGCTGAGCCAACTTGTTTTCCAGATAATGAATGCTGGTGCCACCTTCAATGAAGCGGGCATCTTGCAGCAACTCACGGTGCAACTGGATATTCGTCGAGATACCTTCCACGACCATTTCAGACAACGCAATACGCATACGCGCCAAAGCCTGATCGCGCGTGTCGCCGTAGGTAATAACCTTGGCGATCATCGAATCATAGTTCGGCGGCACGAAATAGCCGTTGTAAGCATGCGAATCGATGCGAACACCGGGGCCGCCTGGCACGTGCCAGTTGGTAATCCGGCCTGGGCTGGGCACAAAGCGGAAAGGATCTTCTGCGTTGATGCGGCATTCAATCGAATGGCCCTTGAAGACGATATCGCGCTGACGCAAGGTGAACTTCTCGCCTGCGGCAATACGAATTTGCGCTTGCACCAGGTCAATACCGGTCGTCAGTTCAGTGACGGGGTGCTCTACCTGGATGCGGGTGTTCATTTCAATGAAATAGAACTCGCCGTTTTCAAACAGGAATTCGAACGTGCCCGCGCCACGGTAACCCATCTTGCGGCAAGCGTCGGCGCAGCGGTCGCCAATGCGCTCGATGGCTCGGCGGGCGATGCCGGGAGCCGGTGCTTCTTCGATGACTTTCTGGTGGCGGCGCTGCATGGAGCAGTCGCGTTCGCCCAGCCAGACGGCGTTGCGGCCGCCATCGGCCAGCACCTGGATTTCCACATGGCGAGGGTTCTCGAGGAACTTCTCCATATAGACTTCCGGGTTGTTGAACGCGGCGCCCGCTTCCGAACGCGTCATGGTGACGGCGTTCAGCAGCGCGGCCTCGGTGTACACCACGCGCATGCCGCGGCCACCGCCGCCGCCTGCGGCCTTGATGATGACCGGATAGCCGACTTCGCGCGCAATACGGATGATTTCCTGCGGATCGTCGGGCAAAGCGCCTTCCGAACCCGGCACCACCGGCACGCCGGCTTCGATCATGGCGCGCTTGGCGCTGACCTTGTCGCCCATCAGGCGGATGGTGTCGGGGCGCGGGCCGATGAAGACGAAGCCGCTCTTTTCGACGCGATCGGCGAAGTCGGCATTTTCGGACAAGAACCCGTAACCCGGGTGGATTGCCTCGGAATCCGTGACTTCGGCCGCCGAAATGATGGCCGGCATGTTCAGGTAGCTTTCACGCGACGGCGCGGGCCCGATGCACACGGATTCATCGGCCAGGCGCACGTACTTGGCTTCGCGGTCAGCCTCGGAGTGCACGACCACGGTCTTGATGCCCAGCTCGCGGCAAGCGCGCTGAATGCGCAGGGCGATTTCGCCCCGATTGGCGATCAGGATTTTTTCGAACATATTTAGCTATCAGCCAATGACGAACAAGGGTTGACCGTACTCGACGGGCTCGCCGTTCTCAACAAGAATTTCTTTAACGACGCCAGCTTTGTCAGCTTCAATTTCATTGAGCAACTTCATAGCTTCAATGATGCACAGGGGGTCGCCTTCTTTGACAACAGCACCCACTTCGATGAATGGCGACGAGCCAGGATTCGGCGAGCGATAAAACGTGCCGACCATGGGAGCCTTCACGACATGACCCTGGATGACCGGAGCGGCTTCAGGCACGGGCGCGGCGGCAGGAGCAGGTGCTGCCGCCGGATGACCAGCGTCAGCCTGGTGGTAGGCCACCGGTTGCAATGTCTGCGAGAACTTGACGATCCGTACTTTGCCTTCGCCTTCCGTGATTTCGAGTTCGGCGATGCCTGATTCGGCGACGAGGTCGATCAGTGTTTTGAGTTTTCGGAGGTCCATAGAAGCTGCTTCCCGATAGTGTTGACGGCGCCCGAGCGTCCGGTCCGCGCCGTATATATAGATGTAAAAGCCGAAATTTAGCGCGGAGTCAGTGCCGCACCGCGTAACGCAGCGCTGCCTCATATCCATCAGCGCCCAGGCCGCAAATAAGGCCCACAGCCAAGTCAGACAGATAAGAGTGATGCCGGAACGGCTCGCGCTTATAAAGATTGGACAAATGTACTTCAATAAAGGGGATCGCCACGCCAGCCAGGGCATCACGCACCGCGACGCTGGTGTGCGTATAAGCCGCCGCGTTGATGATGATGAAGTCCGTGCCATCGAGGCGAGCCGCTTGAATACGGTCCACCAATGCACCCTCGTGATTGCTCTGCCACGCCGAGAGGCTGGCACCCAGCTCACCCGCAAGCAACTCGAGATGCTCATTGATCTGTGTCAGCGTGAGGCTGCCATAGATGTGAGGTTCCCGGGTGCCAAGCAGGTTTAGATTCGGGCCATGCAATACCAGTATGTGTTGCGCCATGCGCTTGCCGTTTGAAGGCTTGCCAAATTGTTGGCAAAACTATCGATAAACCAGCTTTTTACGCCAATTCCCATTATTTGTCCAACAGACTTATGTCGACAATGTCGAAATCGTTTTTTCGAGATCGTCGACTTGGACTTCACCCAGTATTTTCCGGTTAATGCTGCCATCTGCATTGAAAACCAGGGTAAAAGGCAGGCCACCGGCCGGATTACCAAGGCTACGCAAGGTATCAATAGCACCGGCACCTATCACCCACAGCGGGTACGATACCGACACTTTCTCGCCGAATTTGCGAATATTATCAGCAGTATCAACACCAATGCCAACAAAGCGCACTTTTGGATGTTTTTTCTGCAACGCATCGAGTTCAGGCATTTCCCGCACACAAGGTGCGCACCAGGTTGCCCAGAAATTGACCACCATCGGCTGCCCTTTCCAGGCCGCCAAGGTGTGAGTTGCCCCGCTCAAGTCAGGCAGGGGCATAGTCAGCAGCGCTGCGATGGGATCACCCGCAGCGCCCGAAGCTGGCACATCGGCGGGCGCCCCGCGCTTGCGACCCATGAGCGTGTACGCACCCGAGATCGTAGCCACGACCGCGAAACCGGCAGACAGTAAGAGACGTCGATTCATGGGGCGATCATAACCGCAGGCTGAGCGCGCGCCCAACTTTCTGCGTGGGTGCTTACGACAACGCCCCACTTTTTCTGCCTCTACAATGTGTTCAGGAGAATTTCAATGCACCTGCACATTCTTGGCATATGCGGCACCTTCATGGGCGGATTGGCGCTGATTGCCCGCGCCGCCGGCCATAAAGTTACTGGCTGCGACGCGGGCGTTTACCCCCCGATGAGCACCCAGCTTGCCGAACAAGGCATCGAGTTAATCGAAGGCTTCGGCAGCGAACAGCTCGCGCTGAATCCCGATTTGTTCGTGATCGGCAACGTCGTGACGCGTGGCAATCCGCTGATGGAAGCCATTTTGAACTCGGGTGCCCGCTATGTTTCTGGCCCGCAATGGCTAGGCGACAATATTCTGCCCGGCGCGCATGTGCTCGCCGTAGCAGGCACGCACGGCAAGACGACCACCAGCGCGATGCTTGCCTGGATTCTCGAATCTGCGGGCATGCGACCCAACTTCCTTATTGGTGGTGTAGCGCAAGATTTGAAAGTGTCGGCGCGCTATGACCCTGCACAGCGCCCTTTCGTGATCGAAGCCGACGAGTACGACACCGCATTTTTCGATAAACGCTCCAAATTTGTCCATTACCGCCCGCGCACGGCCATTCTGAACAACCTGGAGTACGACCATGCGGACATCTTCCCTGATCTTGCCGCCATCGAGACGCAATTCCATCATTTGGTAAGAACCATCCCGAGCAATGGCCGCATTGTTCACCCCTCGCACTCTGTGGCGCTAGACCGGGTGCTTGCACGAGGATGCTGGTCAGAACGCGTCACGTTTGGTGATCATGGCGTCTGGCAGGCTGGCATGCCCGATGCCGATGGCGCATTTGAAGTGCGCAGGGCCAACGAGGTCGTGGGCACGGTGCGCTGGTCGCTTTCGGGCGAACACAACCGGCTGAATGCCTTGGCGGCTCTAGCCGCCGCCGAGCACGTTGGTGCAAGCCCTGCGGCAGGCATCGAGGCCTTGAGCCAGTTCGCTGGCGTCAAGCGCCGTATGGAAAATCGGGGCACGGTCAATGGCATCACGGTGTTTGACGATTTTGCTCACCACCCCACGGCCGTTGCGACCACGCTTGAAGGCTTGCGCCGCCAGGTCGGCAGCGCCCGCATTCTCGCCGTGCTTGAGCCGCGCTCGAACACCATGAAGCTGGGTGCCATGGCGGCCCGACTTCCTCAGGCGCTGCAGGATGCCGATCTGGTGTTTTGTTTCGGCGCCCACGAAGGCAAGCACGCCTTGGGTTGGGACCCGACCGAGGTCTTGGCCCCGCTTGGTGCGCGCGCCAGCAGCTATTCCGACATCGACACCTTGGTACAGGCCGTGGCAAGCGCTGCGCGCCCCGGCGACCAAGTGCTGGTCATGAGCAACGGTGGGTTTGGTGGCATTCACGGAAAATTGCTGAACGCTTTGGCGCGAACCGCCTGATCCTCTTCCTACTTTGCCAAGAGTCCACCGCATGATTCTCTATTTGCATGGTTTTCGTTCCAGCCCCGATTCGTTCAAGGCGAAGTTGATGGCGCAAGCCATGGAAGAACGGGGCCTGACTCAAGATTGGGCGTGCCCTCAGTTGCCTGCCAGCCCGGGGGAAGCCATTGCGTTGGCGTCGAATATTGCCCGTCGGCAGTTGGCGAGATCGACGTCTGCCAGCGAACTGACCATCATCGGCTCGTCGCTCGGTGGCTATTACGCGACGTGGCTGGCTGAGAAATTCGGCTGCAAGGCGGTGCTGTTAAATCCAGCGGTCTATGCCCCGCGAGACCTTGCCACACAGGTGGGCGAGCACCGCATGTATCATTCCGAAGCGCCATTCATATTCCTACCCGAATATGTGGATGAATTGAGCGCCATCGAAATCGATAAAATTACCCGACCAGACCGCTATTTTCTATTGGCGGCCACCGGTGATGAAGTCCTGGATTGGCGCGAAATGCGTGATCGTTTCGACGGTTGTCGCCAACGCATTGTGCAAGGCAGTGACCACGGACTGTCCGATTTTGCCCAATGGATGCCCGAAGTGCTCGAGTTTGCCCTCGGTGCGCCCCACTAATCACTAATACTATAGACAGCCCTGCGAAGGACCCGGCACGCATCACTGCCGCCGCGGCCAGGATGGACCCCCACTATGTATGTGTTTTACGAAGATGACGGCAGTTTCAAAGCCGGCCATATCATGTCCGAAACCGATGCCAGCCTTCAGGTTGAGTCGGAGTCCGGCAAGCGCAGCAAAATCAAGCGCGCTAACACCTTATTCACGTTCCCGTCTCCCGAGCCATCAGCCCTGATGGCGCAAGCCGCCGCGCTGGCCGAGACACTGGACCTGCAATTTCTTTGGGAATGCGCGCCGCAGGAAGACTTCGATTCGCCTCAATTGGCAGCGGACTATTTCGGCCATGCCCCCAGCCCGGTTGAACAAGCCGCGCTCTTGATGCGCCTGCATAGTGCGCCCGCGTACTTTCATCGTCGTGGCAAGGGCCGTTACCGCCCTGCTCCGCCCGACATTCTGGCGGCAGCACTTGGTGCGCTTGAGAAAAAGCAACGCCAGGCAGATCAGCAGCAAGAGTGGGTTGATGAAATGGCCGCGGGCAGATTGCCCGAACCCATCGCTCAGGTTGCCGAGTCGCTCTTGGTCAGACCCGACAAGAACTCGCAGCAATGGAAGGCTTTGGAGGCGGCTTGCGCGAAGTTGCAGAAAAGCCCGGATCGTTTGCTGCTCGAGTTGGGCGCATGGCCCAGCGCGCTCGCGCTGCATAAACGACGCTTTCTGGCTGTGTATTTCCCGCGCGGCCTGGCGTTTCCAGATATTGAATTGCCGCCCATTGACCGCGAGTTACCGCTGTCAGACGCCGAAATCTATTCGGTTGACGACATCACGACCACGGAAATCGATGACGCGCTGTCAGTCACAACGCTACCCGATGGACGTTTGCGCATTGGAATTCACGTCGCCGCCCCCGGCCTGACGGTCACACGCGACAGCGAGCTGGACAAGCTTGCCCGTGCTCGACTATCTACCGTGTACATGCCCGGCGACAAGATTCCCATGCAGCCGGATAGCGTTATTCAGGCATTCTCGCTGGATGCCGGGCGCGAGGCGCCTGCCCTTTCTCTATACGTAACAGCGGACCCGGAAACCGGCGAAATTCTGGAGACCGAGACGCGTCTTGAGCGCATTGTGGTGCGCGAGAACCTGCGCCACAACATGCTCGATTCGCAAGTCACCGAAGCCAGTCTGGTCGACCCTGACTCCCCGTTGCCTTATGCACATTGGCTGCGACCGCTCTGGAAGATGGCCTTGGCCTTATCTGCTCAGCGCGAGGCCGTGCGTGGCAAGCCGGAAAATAATTCCCGGGTGGAATACAGCTTCTATCTGGATGGCAGCTCTGACGATCCGGATACGCCGGTGCGCCTGGTTCCGCGCCAACGCAACGCACCTCTGGATCGCATGGTGGCCGAATACATGATTCTGGCGAATAACCAGTGGGGCGGCTTGCTGCAGCAACACGGTGTGCCAGGCATTTATCGTTCCCAACAAGCGGGTCGCGTGCGCATGAGTACGCAGGCCTTGCCGCATGAAGCGATTGGTGTGCCGCAGTACGCCTGGAGCACGTCGCCGTTGCGCCGTTATGTCGATTTGGTGAACCAGTGGCAATTGATTGCCGCCGTCGAACATGGTGTGTCGGCACGACTGGTCGCGCCTTTCAAGCCCCGTGATCCCGATTTGTTCGCCATCATCGGCGCGTTCGACGCGCAGTACGCGGCCTGGTCCGAGTTCCAGGGCATTATGGAACGCTATTGGTGCCTGCGCTGGTTGAAACAGCAAGGCGCCACACGCATTGTGGCCAATGTGTTGCGCGATGATCTCGTGCGCCTGGGCAATGCGCCCCTGGTGACACGCGTGGGCGGCATGCCCGAGCTGGAGCGCGGTGCGGCCGTTGAAATCGACATTCTAGGGATGGATGAACTGACCCTGGAGCTGGATTGCCGCTACGTGGGCCAGGTCGCTGTCGCAGAGGCTGTCACAAGCCCTGAGGCGTAAACGGCTTTTAAGGTGGGTTGGCCAGTGGGCTGACCCACTCATCCAGCCAATTCGGTAAGGTCTGCGCGCTGCACGCAGAGCAAAATGTCAGCAAGCTGCCGGTACACTCCTGAAAAAACATAACGACTGGAGGAGTACATGCGGATTTTGCTGGTCGAGGACAACTTCGACCTGGGTGATGCCGTCGAGAGCAAGTTACGCCGGGCCGGGCACAGTGTGCAATGGGTGCGCGATGGCGAAGCTGCACTGCGTTGGGGGCTGAACGAGCCCTGGGACGCCTTGGTGCTGGACATTAATTTGCCCGGCAAAGACGGCTTTACCGTCATTCGAGAACTGCGGGCGGCGGGCGTGGAAGCGCCCGTACTGGTGGTCACTGCTCGCGCAGAAATCGAAGACAAAATCGACATGCTCGATCTGGGCGCAGACGACTACCTGGTCAAGCCCTTTGATTTGCGTGAGCTGGAGGCCCGACTGCGAGCCTTGATGCGCCGACCAGCGGGCCAAACCAGCAGCCTTACTGCCTACGGCAATTTGAGCCTGGACTTGGCAGGCCGCGTTGTTACCCTGGGCGGAGCCCCCTTGGAGCTGGGACGCCGTGAATTTCGCTTGCTGGAGATTCTGTTGGGCCGTTTTGGCCAGACCGTTGCCAAAGAACGGCTGATGAACCAGATTTTCGATGCCGATGACGGCACCCTCAACGCATTGGAATTGCTCATCTCGCGCTTGCGCAAGAAACTGAGTGGTGCCTCCGTTGATATCGTCACTGTGCGCGGTGTGGGCTATTTAGCCCGCGACCATGAGCCGACCTAGCACTTTCTCCATTCGCCGTCGGGTCTTCGTCCTGGGCTTGACGCTCCTGGCCTGCGCTCTGATCGGCTTGGTGTTCTTCCTGCGTGGCTACGCGCAACGTGCTGCCGAACAAGCATTTGACCGCTTGCTTGCCGCATCGGCACTTACGATTGCAGGCTCGGTCCAGATTGACGAAAACGGCGTCACTGTAGAACCCCCGTTCTCCGCGCTGGCCATGTTGCCCGTCAACGAACGTGTGTTCTACGAAGCCCGCACATCGGGCGGACGCTTAATTACCGGCTACGCGGATCTGGCGCCAGGCTTGGCTTTGGCAACGTCGTCCACGCCGGCATTTACCTATTTGAGCTACCACGATGACCCGGTTCGCGTGGCGACGGTAGGCAGGCTGGTTTCTGCCAGTCAGCACGCGGGATGGGTCACCGTGCGCGTGGCCGAAACCTTAGGTGCGCGGCAAGAGCTGGCCGATGAAATTCTGGGCCGTAGCGTATTGCCTTTAATTGTGGTGGCCCTAGTGGCCCTGGGTTTGCTCTGGTTTGGCGTGCAACTGGCCTTCGCCCCGCTCAAACTCGTTGAGCGCGAACTGCGCCATCGCGCCCCCGATGATCTGGCACCTCTTGAGATGCCTGTACCGAAAGAAGTGAAACGCCTGGTCGAAGCATTGAACGGCTTCATGCGACGACTAGCCGGCGTCATGGGCACATTAAATACATTGGTTGCGGACGCAGCGCATCAGGTGCGTACGCCCTTGGCGTCGTTGCGGGCGCAAGCGGAAGTAGCGCTGGAGGAAACCGATCCTGTTCGCCTGCACGAGCGCATTGAGCGTATTCACCTGAACGCCACCCACGCCAGCCAGCTGATCAATCAGTTGTTGATGGATGCCACCATTACGCACCGCCTTGGCACAGGAGAGCGCGCCCCGGTTGGCGTGGCCGAAACGATTAATGAAACACGACGACGTATCGGCCCCCTGGAATCGCAGCGTTTACAGATCTCGATTGCGCCAGAAGTGCGCCGCGCCCGAATTGCAGGAGATCGCGTGGCGCTGCGCGAGATGTTGCGCAACTTGGTCGATAACGCCTTGCGCTATGCACCTGAAGGCCCGGTAGAAATTCACGCCATGCCTGTTGCCGGGTTTCGCGTGGCACTCGTCGTATCAGATCGCGGTCCTGGCATTCCCGATGAGGAGAAAGAGATCGTGCAACAACGGTTCAAGCGCGGACAGGCCACGCAAGATATGCCGGGCTCTGGCTTGGGATTGGCCATTGTGCGCACGGTTGCGCTGGCACATGGTGGGTCGTTATGGTTGCAAGACCGTCCCGGTGGCGGCCTGATCGCTCGGGTAACGCTGCCCTTGGCGCGGCAAACGGTCGCGCGCGGCGTAGCGACGCTGCTTGGCGCGGTGGTGCTGGCGGCAAGCCTGATCGGTGCGTATCCAAACGACAGCCGAGCCGCCGCGCCGGGAGAAATTTCCGGAGAAATACTCACGCGCTTTCCCGCCCCGCAACCATCGAAGCGCGTGTTGAGCATTGCAGGCCCGACTGACACGCCTGTCATTACGCCGCTCATTCTGGGGTTTCAATCCGCGCGGCCAGACGTCACGGTGGTGTATCGGGAAATAGGCACTCGAGAACTCGATGAGGCCGCTCGCGCCGGGCAGCTCAAAGACGTGGACGCATTGATCAGCTCGGCGACTGACCTGCAGATTCGACTGGCCAACGACGGCTTTGCGCTGAGCTACAACTCGCCCTATGCGGCCAAGCTACCCACCTGGGCTCGCTGGCGCAATGAAGTGTTTGGCTTTACGTTCGAACCCGCCGTCATTGTCTACAACCCCAAGCGCTACACCGAGGCGACAGTGCCCCGCTCACGCCAGGATTTTCTGCGCACGCTTGAGCACGATCAGGTGAAGCTGCGCGGACGCGTGGGCACCTACGATATTGCGCGAAGCAGCGTGGGGTATCTGTTGGCCGAACAAGACGAACTGGTGTCTTCGAATTTCTGGGGACTGGCCAACGCCATGGGCCAGGTCGGTGTGAAGCTTGCCGCTACCAGTGCGGAAATACTGGATGCCATCGAGCGCGACGAGCTGGACCTTGGCTATAACGTACTGGGTTCATACGCGCTTTCGCGACAGGCGGCCGGCAGCAACATTGGCGTGGTGTTTCCGCAAGACTATGTGTTGGTATTGACGCGCTCCGTTCTCATTGCCCGCAAGGCGCCAAGCCCGGACCTCGCTCGCGAATTCGTTGACTGGCTGCTGTCGCCGGCGGGCCAGGAAGTGGCCTCAAGTCATGCCGCGTTAGGTTCCATCATGGAAGGTACGCCCGGACGTTGGACCTCGGAAGCCGTGGTCGCACGCGCCATCGGCATTGTGCAACCTGTGGTGTTGGGCCCGACCTTGCTGGTCGGGCTTGATCAGCGCCGCCATGCGCGTTTTGTGGAAACATGGATCCGGCTGGTGACCGATACGCCCGGAAAGTAGCAAGCAGGTCTTATTTACTGTCAGCCGCCCCCGGGATTTCCCCTAGACTCAAATCGCGCTGCTGACAGGACGACGACAGATGGTGCCTCCTAAGATGCCTGCAGGCTGGACAAAGACCCAGTTTCACATTCCAAATGGAGAAGACACCCATGCTTGCCAAGTCAACACTGGCGGCCGCCTGCGCAGCCGTATTCACCCTCGCAGCAGGTAGCGCCGTGGCACAGGCCGTTCCGGCCGGCTACCCCGCTGACTACCAAACGATTCTCGACGGCGCCAAGAAAGAAGGCAAAGTGGTGATCTACTCGACCACCGACACGAAAGCAGCCGGCCCCATCATCAAGGGCTTTGAGGCGATGTACCCCGGCATCAAAGTCGAATACAACGACATGAACAGCACGGAGCTGTACAACCGCTACATCAGCGAGCAAGCCGCAGGTGGTTCGAGTGGCGACGTCGTCTGGAGCTCCTCCATGGACTCCGCGCTGAAGCTGGCTACCGACTACGCCATGCAGTACAAATCGCCTGAAATCAGCAAACTCCCGAAGTGGGCTGTCTGGAAGGATTCCGCTTACGGCACCACATATGAACCCGCTGTGTTCATCTACAACAAGCGCCTGATTCCGCAAGCCGAAGTGCCGACGACGCACTCGGCGCTGGCCAAACTGATTGCCAGCCAGCCGGACAAGTACAAGAATAAAGTCACCACCTACGACATCGAGAAGTCCGCTGTAGGTTTCATGCTGGCCGTGCAAGACAAGGCCAATGATCCTAACTACTTCGAAGACCTGCGCAACATGGCCAAGGGTGGTCTGGTCGTGCAGTCTTCTACCGGCACCATGATGGAACGCGTGTCATCGGGCGAAAACCTGATTGGCTACAACATCCTGGGTTCGTATGCAGAAACCCGTGCCAAGACCGATCCGTCGCTGGGCATTGCATACCCAACTGACTACGCTCTGGTGTTGTCGCGTGTTGCGTTCATCAGCAAGAAGGCCAAGAACAAGAACGCCGCCAAGCTGTGGATGGATTACATGTTGTCGGAAAAGGGTCAGGACATCATCGCGAACCAGGCTGACCTGGCTTCGATTCGTGACGACATCCCGGGCGATAACGACGTTGACGGCATGACCAAGAAGCTGGGCGCATCGCTCAAGCCGATTCCGGTCGACGAAACGCTGCTGGACTACCTGGAGCAAACCAAGCGCCTGCAGTTCATCAAAGATTGGCGCGCAGCAGCCGGCAAGTAAACGGCTAAAGACGGCGAGGGGTGAAGGCTTGGCGCGCTACCACGCAGCCTGCCAAGCCTGCCCCTGAAACATCGGACTAGTCACGTAGGCGAGCACCCCATTTTTCAAATGCGGCGCTCGCCGTGTCCGACGCGCTGAAACACTGCCTCAAATCGTTGGATGGGTGCAGCCAGATCGTCTTGCAGATGCCGTCATGTGAGGTCTCACACCGCCATCTCCATCGACTACCGCCGCGCCTTCGCCGCACCCATTAGAAAACAGGATTCCCCCATGCAGTCATTGCGCAGAAAATGGCAGTCCCTGCCGCGCGCCACGGTGGTGCTGATCACGACACTGGCCATTTACGTGCCGCTGTCGTTCATCATCATTCAGGCTTTCCTGTCGGCGCCCTTTTTCTCTCCGTCCAAGGTTTTCAGTCTGGACGCGTTCCGTTTCATTTTTGCCGATCCGGACTTCTACAAGGCGCTTCGTAGCGGCTTCATTCTGGCGTTCGGCCTGGCAATTATCGCCATCCCGCTAGGAGGCATGCTGGCCTTCCTGATGATCCGCACCGATCTGCCGGGTCGCCGCTGGATTGAGCCGCTGATTCTGGTCCCGGTGTTTGTGTCACCGATGGTGCTGGGCTTTGGTTATGTTGTAGCCGCCGGCCCGGTGGGATTTTTCTCCCTGTGGGCACAGAGCCTGCTCGGTTTCGTACCCTGGAACGTCTATTCCCTGACCAGCATTGTCATCATTGCTGGCCTGACGCACGTGCCACACGCCTATTTGTATATTTCGTCGGCCCTGCGCAGCATGGGCTCAGATGTGGAAGAAGCCGCCCGCGTGACAGGCGCTTCGCCATTGCAAGTGATGGTGTCGGTCAGTCTGCCCATGGTGCGACCCGCCATTCTCTACGCGTCGGTGCTGTTGTTCTTCCTGGGTCTGGAAGTATTCGGTCTGGTGCTGGTGCTGGGTGATCCTGAAGGCAACCTGGTGCTGGCAACCTATTTGTACAAGTTGACCAATAAGCTTGGCATCCCTTCCTATCACCTGATGGCCGCCGTTGCCGTGGTGCTTATCTGCATGACCATTCCCCTGGTGATGTTGCAGCGTCGCTTGATGCGCACGGCCAATCGATTCGTCACACTTAAAGGCAAGGCGTCGCGTGCTCGTGCCTTGCCGCTGGGCAAGTGGCGCTTTGCAGCGGGCGCGGTGGTGGGGCTGTGGTTGTTTGTCACGATTGTGGTGCCGCTGACCGGTGTGTTGCTGCGTGCCTTCGTGTCGAACTGGGGCATGGGGGTGTCGCTGTTCGACGTGCTCACCCTTGACGCATTTCGCACCGTATTCGCTCAGCCCAACCTCATGCGCGCCATCGTTAACTCGGTTGCCATTGGTGTGATCGGCGGTGCCTTGGCAGTGATCTGCTACATGTTCATCGGCCTGGCTATGCACCGCAAGCCGGACAACACGACGCGTTTTTTGGACTACAGCGTGCTCGTGCCGCGTGCCGTGCCCGGCCTCTTGGCGGGTCTGGCCTTCTTGTGGGTGTTCCTGTTTGTGCCCATGTGGCTGGATAACTCACTTGAAGATGGCTGGTTATCCACGTTGCCCATGGCCGAATGGCTGCGTGAGAACTTTGTCGAATGGTTGCGTGCCATGCGCAGCACTATCTTCAGTGTGTGGATCGCCTACACAGTGGTCTGGATGGCCTACGGCTTGCGTTTAATTTCGTCAACGCTATTGCAGGTGGGTCCTGAACTGGAAGAGGCCGCACGTTCGGCGGGTGCCCGACGTGGTCAGGTAACGCGCCACGTGACCATTCCGCTTGCGCGCTATGGCCTGATCGGTGCGTGGTTGCTGATGTTCCTGATCTTCGAGCGCGAATATTCCACCGGCGTTTATCTCTTGTCACCCGGTACGGAAACCATCGGCTCCATGCTCGTGTCTTTGTGGGCCTCGGGCGCCATAGACATTGTGGCTGCACTTTCCTTTATCAATATTGTTCTGGTCGTCATCGGCCTGGGCATCGCCCTGCGATTCGGAGTGAAACTTCATGATTGAGCTTACGGTAGAAGACCTGCACCTGGATTACGGCGACAACCCGGTCCTGAAGGGCGTATCCATGGAGTTGCGCCAGGGTGAAGTTGTGTCCCTGCTCGGCCCGTCCGGTAGTGGCAAGACCACCTTGCTGCGTGCAGTAGCCGGCTTGGAAGGGCCCAAAAAAGGGCGCATCACCATTGGCGACCGTGCTGTCTATGACAGCACCTCACGCAAAGAAATTCCTGCGGAAGAGCGCAATCTTGGTCTGGTGTTCCAGTCCTATGCGCTATGGCCCCACAAGACAGTTTTCGAAAACGTTGCCTACCCGCTCAAGCTTCGCAAGACACCTACCGCCGAAATGCGCGACCGTGTGCAAAGCGTGCTGGATCAATTGGGCCTGGGCAAGTTGGGTCATCGCCATCCCCACGCCTTGTCAGGCGGCCAGCAGCAGCGCGTGGCCATTGGACGTGCGCTTGTCTATAGCCCACCAGTTATTTTGCTGGATGAGCCACTGTCGAACCTGGACGCGAAGTTACGCGAAGAAGCACGCGCTTTCTTGCGCGAGCTGATTATCCGCCTGGGCTTGTCCGCACTCATGGTTACCCATGACCAGGGTGAGGCCATGGCCATTTCTGACCGCATCTTGCTGCTAAATAACGGAAAAATTGAGCAACAGGGCACGCCACAAGAAATGTATGGGTCCCCGGCCACCTTATTTACCGCCGAATTCATGGGCAGCAACAATCGGCTGGAAGGCCGTGTCACGGAGTTGCGTGGCAACCAGGCTCGAATTGAAGGCCGAGGCTGGGTACTGTGGGGCAAAGCCGGTGCCGGACTTGTCGAAGGGCAAGATGCCACGGCAGTTATCCGCGTGGAACAGGTACGTCTGGCCGAGGAACCCGATGGCAATCATATCGACATGCCGTTGGTGACCAGCATGTATCTGGGCGACAAGTGGGAATACTTGTTCCGTACTCCAGATGCTGACCCGGCCAACACGCTGGCCTTGCGCGCCTATGGCACTGAGGCACGCAGCCCAGGCCCGGCCCGCCTGGCGTTGCCACCCAACCAGGTCTGGGTGTTCCCCCGTACAGCCGCCTGAACACGCCATACAAAAGGACCCGGGGCCTGTTCAACTGTCACACACCACGCATTTGAACAAGCCCTGGAACAACCCGACTAGGCCAAAGCGCGCCGGCACGACTAAAATGTGCAAGTGCAACCTTACGCTGACTCTCCTTCGCGGCTGAATCGTTACATCGGATGGTTGGGCGCACCCGCCCAGCATTACCTTCGTATCGGCATCGCCATCTCTCTGCTCCTGCATGCTGGTGCGCTCGCATGGCGGTTTGGCGCGCCCACCTTTACGCGGGCGCCGCAAATCGCGCTGGAAGTCGTGCTGCTTAATGCGCGCAGCGAAACGCCGCCGGAAAACCCGCGCGCGCAAGCTCAAAACCAAATGGAAGGCGGGGGCAATGCCGAGCAAGGCATGGCCACGACGCCTCTGCCACAAACAGGCGTGTCTGCGGAAACCATCGTGCTTGACGCCATGCGGCGACGTCAAACTCAATTGGAAGCAGAACAAAGCCGCCTGATGACGCAGTTAAAAGCCCAAGACCGCACTGGCGAAGAACGTCAGGCAGTCAATCCGTATCCAGACGCCTCTGAGGTGGGTCAGGATGCCGACGAACAAGACAGCGTGCTCCAGAATGCCCAGATCGCCGCGCTGGCGTCTCGTGTGCAAACGTATAACGCCGAGCCGCGCAAACAGTTTGTGGCTCCGTCCGCCGAAGCCTCGCGTTATGCCGCTTACCTGGATGCATGGCGCACCCGCATTGAGGCCATCGGGACTCAGTATTACCCTGAAGAAGCTCGGGGCCGTATTTATGGCTCCTTGCGCATCACCGTCACCGTTCGCGCTGACGGCAGTATTGCGAACGTTGAAATCGACCAGCCCTCGCCGCACGCCGTTTTGAACCAGGCGGCTCGGCGTATTGTTCAGATGGCGGCCCCCTTTGCGCCCTTCCCGCCGGATCTGGCGCGCGACACGGATGAGCTGGTCATCACGCGCACCTGGAACTTCGTCAACGACACTCTGGAAACACAAGCCCAATGACCGAGGCGATCGCCCTCCCCCGCTACGCCGTCATAGGCAACCCCGTTGCCCACAGCCGTTCCCCCCAGATTCACGCCATGTTCTCCGAACAAACCGGAAAACCGCTGCGCTATGAGCGCTTGCCAGCGCCGATAGATGGGTTTTCGGACACCGCTAGCGTCTTCGCTCGCAATGGCGGACTGGGCTTGAACGTGACCGTGCCGTTCAAACAGGAGGCCTATGCCCTGGCGGCCGACCACATCTCAAACCGTGCTCGCCTGGCGGGCGCCGTCAACACCTTGTCCTGGCGCGATGGTGTCTGGCATGGCTGCAATACAGACGGTGTCGGGTTGGTTAGCGACCTGCGACGCCTCGGGGTAACACTCGATGGCGCCCGCATCTTGTTGGTGGGAGCCGGCGGCGCATCCCGCGGTGTGCTGGAACCGTTGGCCCACGCCGGTTGTGCCCGTATTCATATCGTCAACCGCACGGTTGAACGCGCGACCGCCCTGGTGGCCGGTTGGGTCGCTAGTGGCCTGGCTCCCTCCACCGAGGTGACCGCAGGAACGCTCGACAGCGCCGCCATTCCCGGCGGTTGGCATCTTGTCATAAACGCCACAGCCAGCGGCCTTCAGAATGCCGCTCCGGACCTGCCCGGTGCCTTGTATTCCCCGGGTGCCACCGCCTACGACATGATGTACGGCGCGCAACCCACCGCCTTCATGCGCCAGGCGCAAACCGACGCCGCCGCGCACACCGCCGATGGCTTGGGTATGTTGGTCGGCCAGGCCGCAGAAAGTTTTTTCATCTGGCACGGCGTGCGCCCGGATACGGCCCCCGTTCTGGCCGCCCTGCGCGAGGCCCTTTTGGCAGGAGCCTGAACGCTGATGGCCTGGCGCGGCAAATCCGCAGGTCGCCGCTCATGGTTCCGGATCGCAACCGGCGTCATGATGGCGTTGCTGTGCGCCATCATCCTGTATCAGTTATGGATGTTCAGTCTGGTCGTCTGGTATGCCTACCAGAACCCGAGCAGCAGCGCAGTCATGCGCGAAGAACTATCCCGTCTGCGCGAAACGGACCCCGATGTGAAGCTCAAGTATGAATGGGTGCCCTACGATAAGATCAGCACGTCGCTCAAACGCGCTGTCATCGCGTCGGAAGATTCCAACTTCACAGAACACGACGGCATAGAGTGGGACGCCATACGCAAAGCGTGGGAATACAATAAGCGCCAGGAAGAAGCCGGACGTCAGAAAATGCGCGGCGGCTCGACCATCACGCAACAGTTGGCAAAAAATTTATTTCTTTCCAGTTCGCGCAGCTACCTGCGCAAGGGGCAGGAGCTCGTGCTGACCTTTATGATCGAACACGTCATGCCCAAAGAGCGCATTCTGGAACTCTACCTGAACGTGGCTGAATGGGGTGTGGGCGTCTTTGGCGCTCAAGCCGCGGCCCGACATTACTTCAACACGAATGCTGCTAATCTCAGCGCCAGCCAGTCGGCCCGTTTGGCCGCCATGTTGCCCAACCCGAGGTTCTACGACCGCCAACGCAGCAGCAACTATTTGAATTCGCGCGTGGGCATACTCACTCGCCGCATGCCAATGGTTGATATTCCTTGATGAGCGCCCTTCCGGGCTGATCTTGAGGAACCGGACAAGGCAATCCGGAAACAGATACATGCTAGATTTCGTCCCCGCCGATCGCGGTGGGATTTGTTAAGCTTTCAGGTTCACGCGCTGCGGCGCTCTTCCTCAATTTTCATGCGTACAGCACGTCGTTACCTGGCCCGCGAAATTTATCGCTCCTGCACAGTGGTTCTTCTGGCCCTGTTGGGCCTTTTCACGTTCTTCGCACTCGTCGACGATCTCGATAACGTGGGTGACAAGTTCACCATGATGGCCCTGCTCTACATGCAGGCACTGGCTATTCCAACGCGTCTGTACGATTTGCTGCCTATCGGCTTGTTGATCGGTGCCATTCTGGCGCTGGCAGGTCTTGCCCAGCGCAACGAATTGGTCATCCTGCGCGTGTCTGGTGTCAGTGGCATGCGCTTGTTGCGTACCCTCTGGATCGTAACCATTCCCCTGATGATCGGCGCAACACTGCTGTCCGAATACGTGACGCCCTGGGCTGAAATAAAAAGTGGTGAAGCCAGCCTCACCTTCCGAGGCAAAGCCGGTGGTGAACGACTCAAAAGCGGTTATTGGTTCAAAGAACCGACCGCCAGCGGTGGCACACGCATCATCAACATCGCCACCCTGAACGGAAATAGCGAAGTCTCGGGCATCACAATGTATGAGTTCGACAAGGGGTTGACGCTCTCCACCTTGTCCACCGCAGACTCCGGCCAATTCACCAAAAACGATTTACTGCTCAAGAACGTCACCGAAACCCGCCTGGATCCCAAAGCGGCAGATGCATTGGCCAATGCGCGCAATCCGGAGCATCCGCCTGCCACTGTCGTGAAAGTGCCCGAGCGCGTCATCGACACCTCTCTGACGCAAGAGCGCCTGATCGCCCGCGTTCTCACTCCAGAACGTATGTCTATCGTCACACTTCTAGACTATGTGAGCTATTTGCGAGACAACCAACTGCAATATGGTCGACAGTTAGTCGCCCTCTGGCGCAAACTGGCGTATCCCTTCACGTTGCTGGTAATGATGACCATTGCCGCCCCCATCGGCTTGATGCAAACGCGTCGAGGCGGTGTAGGTGCCAAGGTGTTCCTCGGCATCTTGCTGGGCGTTGGTTTCTTCATGATTAACCAACTGGCATTGAACGTAGGCATGTTGGGCAAGTGGCAACCCTGGGTAACTGCCCTCGGTCCGAACATAGGCGCACTGCTGTGCGGTCTGGCTGCCATGTCCTACATGGAATACAAGCACATCGTGACGCGTTTTGTGGCACAGCGCTGGCCTTGGAGTAAGAGCCCTGCATGAACGGCGGTGATATCTGGATGATCGGCGATGTGCAAGGTTGTTGCGCGCCGTTAGAACGTTTATTGGCCCACCCTGACCTCGTCGGGGAGCCCAACTCGCGCTTCTGGTTTGCGGGCGATCTCGTCAATCGGGGCCCGCAGTCGCTCGCCACGTTGCGCCGCATTATGGCTTTGGGTGATCGCGCGACTGCCGTGCTTGGCAATCACGACCTTCATCTGCTGGCCGCCGCCGCAGGCGTTCGCAAACCGTCAAAATCAGACACGCTGGACGAAATTCTGCGCGCGCCTGACGCGGCAGAACTTATCGATTGGCTGCGGTTCCGGCCTCTCGCTCACTTCGAGCATGGCCATTTAATGGTGCATGCGGGCACGCTGGCCAAATGGGATGTCGCCAAGACGCTGTCCGTTGCAGCGGAAGTTCAAGACGCCTTGCGCGGCCCGAACTGGCAAAAAGCGCTGCAAAAAATGTACGGCAACGAGCCGTCCACCTGGAAAGACGATCACAAGGGTGCCAAACGGTTGCGCGTCATCATCAATGCACTGACACGCATTCGTTTATGCACGCCGGCTGGCCACATGGAGTTCGCCACGAAAGTGGTACCTGGTGCCTGGCCACCGGGCCTGGTGCCTTGGTTTGACGTGCCTAATCGCGCCACGCGCGACGTGACCATCGTGTTTGGTCACTGGTCTACGCTGGGTTTATTGCAACGCCAGGATGTCATTTGCCTGGATACCGGTTGCGTGTGGGGTGGCTCATTAACGGCGTTGCGTCTGCAAGACCGCAAGCTGGTGCAAATCAAGTGCTCACAGTTTCAGGACCCGCTTTCTGAGTAGCGTGGCGTCCTAAGCCAGGGCTGCAGGCCAAATGGCCTGCATGCCACTTCACAACTGAGAATGAATGGCCGCGCGCGCTTGATTCGATAATTCGATACGCGTGGGCAGACTACCGTCTGCATTGCGGGTGGGCAGCACTGACAAATACACCACCTCTACTGACAAACCCGTCGAGCCCAGGACACGCCACAAATTGGCCACCAGCGACTCTTCGCCCACAAAGGCGGCAAAGCCACTGCGCTTGCCATGTTGCAGAAACCGTAGCGCGACCGGCTGAATATCAATGGCATTGGCACGTGCCGGCTCGAACAGGCTGGCATGAAAAGGCAGCAGATCGAAGCCCTCGGTCGTGGTGCCTTCCGCGAACAAACCTACGGCATCACCCGCCTGAAACCGAACACGCATGGCTTCGCCCATGGCGTGCACCGCATGGCGCTGTCCCCGCTCAATGAACAGTGTGCCGGCACCCGCCACCAACCAACCGATAATCGGCCACGAGCGAATTTCGCTCTTGGCAACAAAGGACGTGGCGCGAGCGGAGTTCAGGACAAAAATATCGATCCAGGAAACGTGGTTCGCTACGAAAAGCACCGGACCCCGCATCTTCGGCGTGCCTTTGTAGACGACCTTGAGGCCGCAGGAGAACATCAGGCAGCGGGACCAGGTGCGATTGAGCGCATCCCGCGCCCGGGTGCCCATCAACGGATACACCGTACCCACGCAAATCAGACCGAAAACAATCAGCGGCACGACCATAAAAATACGGGGGACGAAGCGTAAAAAGTTCAAGCAGAGTTCTCCCAGATGGGGCGACCACCCGTCAGAGTGGTGCATAGACGGCCGGGCAGAATCATACCCGCGAAAGGCGTCTGCGAGCTCAGACTTTGCAGGGTCTGCGGACCCACAATCCACTCGGCGTCCAAGTCAACCAAGGCCATGTCGGCCACCGCAGCCACCCCCAAGTGACCGCAGGAGAGCGAGGGCTTGGCACCACTGGCCAGTATCGCAGCAGGTCCGCTCGTGACCCGTGCCAAGGCATCGAGCAGATCCAGACGATGGTCTCGCGCCCACTTCAACGTGAGAGAAAGCAACAGCTCAAGCCCTGTTGCGCCGGGGGAAGACATGGCGAACGGCACCTGCTTGCCCGACGCACGCACCGGCGTGTGACCCGAGCTGATGGCGTCAATAACCCCCTCTCGCAGCGCCGCTTGTAGCGCATCGCGGTCACGCTGCCCTCTTAAGGGAGGCCGCAGATGGTAGTTACTGTCAAAAAACCCGATATCGTTGTCCGTCAGATGCAAATTATTGACCGACACATCACTCGTGACGGGCAGGCCCTCCCGACGCGCGGCACGCAGTAGGGCCACACCCGCAGCACTGGACAAGTGGCGCAAATGCACGCGTGCACCCGTGACGCGCTGCAGCTCAAAAATAGTGTGCAGGGCGATGGTTTCCGCCTGAACTGGAATGCCCTTCAACCCCAGACGCGACGCGTATGCTCCACTCGCCGCTACACCGTCTTGCGCCAAACTGGGCTCTTCAGGACGCAGCCACAAGGTTTGATTGCGTGTTTTGGCGTATTGCATGGCACGCAAGAGTCTGCGCGGATTCGCCGTGGCGTCATCGGGCAGCGAGTACCCGGCCAGATTCGCCCAAGACGCATCCTCAGTGTCTTGGTCCATCAGGTTCGCCAATGCATGCACGTGCACGCCATTCGGCATGTCTTGCCGCGCCATGTCAGCGTGGCCCACGTCAACCAGACGCGTCACCCCGCCTGCCGCAGCGGCGGTCAATTCGGAACGCTGTGGCTGCCCTGTCGTGTCGTCAGCAGCGCACAAGCGCGCTGCCACATCGACAAGCCCGGGAATGACAGCCAAGCCCGTCGCGTCAAGCACGCGGTCTGGTGCAAAACCATCAGGGCAAGGCCCGATCGCGACCACGACGCCATCAAGCACGTATAGGTTCTGATGTGCATCCACCCCGTGCGCGGGATCAATTAAGCGACCATTCGCGATAAGAAGCTTCATGTTTGTGCCCCCGCCAACTGACACATGACGGCCTGACGCAAGGCCAGCGCAAGAACCGGCTGTTGCAAGCGCAGCGCTAAGGCGTGGCCGGCGGGATCAACGCCCACGTCCTTAGGGCCTGCGTGCAAGACCAGTGCGTCGGGCTTTGCATGAGCCAAGCGCTCGGGCGTCAACGCGTAATCGCGGTGATACGCAAGTTTGGAAGGCCATTGACTGGTGCCTTCAAGCGCACGCCCGGGATGCAGCAGAATAATCACATCGGCGTCGGCCAAGCCCTCTTCCACCGACGCACAAGCCCGCACGCCGAGCTGAGGCAAGCCTTCCGGCAATAGCGCCATCGGAGCGACTACCCTCAATTCAGGCGCACCCAGCGTCGTCAGGGCGTGAATGGTCGAGCGTGCCAGACCGGAATGGAGAATGTCTCCCACAATGGCGACTGTCAGCGTCGTGAAATCGTGTTTGATGCGCCGGATGCCAAGCATGTCTATCAAGGCTTGCGTGGGATGAGCGTGACGACCATCCCCGGCGTTGATGATATGAGCCGGGCAAACGTTGTGGGTCAACACCGTGTAGGCCGCCCCGCTGGCGCCGTGGCGCAGCACAAGCAGATCATCGGGGGTTGCGGGCAAGCGTCGTAGCGTCTCAAGCAAGGTGCCGCCTTGGCAGGCACCTGCGTCATTCACATCAAGCACCTCTGCCGACAAGCCTTGTGCGGCAATGGTGAAGCTGTCTTGGGTGGGACTTGGCAGGGCCTGACGCGATGACTCGCAAAACAGCGTGAATACGCGTCGACCTTGCAGTGATGTGTTTGCCTGAGGCGTCGCACCCGCCTCAGGCACAAAGGCTTGCGCGGCATCGAGGATTTGCTCCAGGATTCGCCGCGGCAAGCCTTCGGTAGTAAGGAGGTGCGTGAGTTCGCCGTAGCGATTGAATTGCGGGTTGAACATGGGGAGGCCCGCCGTGCGCAGGTCAGGGTTTAGGCTGATCCAGATAGCGTTGAAGAATAACCGCAGCCGCCATGGCGTCGTCGGCCGCGTGAGTACCCAGGATCTGTTGCGCCTGCATGCTCGAGCCGCGTTCGTCGACAAGCTCGACGGCGACACCAAAGCGGCCATGCAACTGATTGGCAAAACGTCGGCAACGGGCCGTGGCTGGCTGTTCGCCGCCGTCGGTGGCCAGGGCCAGGCCCACAATAACGCGATGCGGCCCCCATTCTTTGAGCAATTCCGCGATGCGGCCAAAGCGCACGTCGCGGGTTTCACCAAAAATGATTTCCAGGGGCCGGGCGTGACCGGTCAGCGTATTGCCAATGGCCACGCCGATTTTCTTTTCGCCAAAATCAAAAGCCAGCAAAGTTTCTTCAAGCATGTCCTGCGTCACCCGCCAACATAATCGGGTCGATGCCCAGCAATTTGATTGCAGCAGGGTAGCGGTCTTCGGGCGGCACATCGAAAATGATGTGCGCGGCCGCGCCGACGCTCAACCATGCGTTTTGCGCCATTTCATTTTCCAACTGGCCCGCGCCCCAACCGGCATAACCCAGCGTGATCAGCATTTTTGTCGGGCCATTTCCGTCGGCCACTGCCTGCAGCACGTCGCGCGAGGTGGTGAGTGCCATGCCACCCATCTTGATGGTGGAACTGTAGTCGCCTGCGGGTTCATGCAACACAAACCCGCGATCTGTTTGCACCGGACCGCCAAAGTAAACCAGGGTGTCCTTGATGGGTCCGATTTCCAGCTTCAGGTCAATGCGCTCAAACAGCACGCCAAGCGTGAGGTCGGTGGGGCGATTGATCACAAGACCAAGCGCACCCCGTTCGCTATGTTCGCAAACAAAGATAACCGAGCCCGACAAGCTCCCCTCAACCATGCCAGGCATCGCGATCAGGAACTGATTCGACAGATTCGTGGTGGAGGTAGCGGAGGCGGCATGGCTGTCGTCGTCGGCGTTGTTGTGTTGTTCCGTCATGATCCCCCCTGGGGCAGTATGAGCGTACACGGAGCCGGCGATAGTAGCCGCGCAGCGCGCGGCCAGATTACGTCGGGAGAAATACTTAGATTTCCATCAACTCGAAATCCTCTTTGCGAGCGCCGCATTCGGGACAGACCCAATTCGGGGGTACGTCTTCCCAAAGGGTGCCAGGGGCAATTCCCTCTTCGGGCAGGCCAGATTCTTCATCGTAGACCCAACCACAAATAAGACACATCCAAGTACGCATAGTTCTCTCTTAACTCAAAATCCCGTGAAGGGCCAGATCACGCCGATCCTTGGCCGCAGGGCAAAGGAGGGGGGCATCTATTAGAATGGGGACAATCTTACCCAAACCCAATAGGGGATGCGCTGATTCACCTCAAATGAATCGGGGTTTCCCCTCTTCATGTGCTGTCCAAGTGGCTTCAGTTAATCCCCCTCTCGTTTTGGTATTTGGCTCCGTTGACCCCTCCGGCTCGGACGGTGTTACCGCAGATGCCGTTACTTGCGCCCGCCTGGGCTGTCATGCGCTTTCCGCCGTGACTGCCCTTACCGTGCAAGATACCGCAGGCATCGAAGAAATCCACCCTGTTTCGCCGGACATGCTAGACGATCAGGCCCGTTGTCTGCTCGAAGACATGCCAGTGCAGGCCATCAAAGTGGGCGGACTTTACACCACCGAGACGGCAAGCGTTGCCGCACAGATCGCCGCTGACTACAGCCAGGTGCCAGTTGTATTGCATTTAGGCCAGCGCGCCCCAGTGCCAAACGACGCCGCCGACCAGGATGACGCCGATGATTTACTGGCGGCCACGCTGGAACTGGTGCTGCCTCAAGCTCATCTGGTGATTGTCGAACATGCCCGGCTGGCTCAGTGGTATGCCGATGGCGACATCGACATTGGCGACGCTCCCACTGCCATGCACGCCTTATTGTCAGCCGGTGCGCAATGGGTGCTTGTTCTGGGCAGCCCCATTCGTGTCGGTCACCGCGCCAACCTGTTGCTGGGCCCCAGCGGCCAGACAACCAGTTGGCCCTGGCGCGCACCACCAGATCGCAACAGCGACATGGGCGGTCTGGTATCGGCGGCCATTACCGCGTTCCTGGCTCGCGGGCTAGAGACCCCTGAGGCCGTTAAATTCGGTCTGGAACATGCCGAGGCGGGCATTGCGACGGCCTTTTTACCCGGCATGGGCCGACGTATTCCCAATCGCGTGTCGCCGATATGAAAGCGCTGCGCTTTCCGCGGGGTCTTTATGGTGTCACCCCTGACTGGGATGACACCGAACGCTTGATCGCCGCCGTTCGTGCCGCCGCTTCTGGCGGAATGCGTTCATTGCAGTTGCGACGAAAAAAAGTTTCGGACGCCGCGCGCGCCGCGCAGGCAAGAGCATTGGCGCCCGTTTGCCGTGAACTTGCCGTGGTGTTTCTTATCAACGATGACTGGCGCCTGGCGCTCGAGGTCGGTGCAGATGGCGCACACGTTGGGCGCGACGATGAAGACCTGGCTACCGTGCGAGCCCAAGCCGGACCCGACCTGATCATTGGCGGATCTTGCTATAACGACCTGGACCGCGCACGCCAACTACTTGATGCGGGTGCCGATTACATCGCCTTTGGCGCCATGTTCGCCTCGCCCACCAAGCCAGAAGCTGTGCGCGCCTCTTTTGAGGTGCTCACGCAGGCGCGCCAGCTGGTCGAAACCCGTGATGCGCCCCGGCCCGCTATCGTGGCCATCGGCGGCATCACGCCAGAAAACGCGTCACTGGTCGCACAGGCCGGCGCAGACGCTATCGCTGTTATCAGTGGTCTTTTCGAAGCACCCAGCATTCGTGCCGCCGCGGCGGCCTGCTCGGCGCCCTATCTCGTTCAACCTCACAGCAAGCATTGAAGCCTATGTCTCGTAACGCCCAACTCTTTGAACGCGCCTGCCAAAGCATTCCCGGCGGCGTCAATTCGCCCGTGCGTGCCTTCCGTTCCGTGGGCGGTACGCCGCGTTTCATCCAACGCGCGCAAGGCCCCTACATCTGGGATGCCGAAGACAAGCAATACATCGACTATGTCGGTTCCTGGGGCCCGGCCATTCTTGGACATGCACACCCGGAAGTCGTGCGTGCGGTGCAGGAAGCAGCCGTCAACGGCTTGTCATTTGGCGCCCCCACCGAAGCCGAAGTCGAATTGGCTGAAGTGCTGATTGCGCGTCTGCCTTCGCTTGAGCAGGTGCGCCTGGTCAGCTCTGGCACCGAGGCCACCATGACGGCTATCCGCCTGGCGCGTGGTGCCACGGGTCGCGCCAAGATCGTGAAATTTGAAGGCTGCTATCACGGCCACTCAGACAGTCTGCTGGTCAAAGCTGGCTCAGGCCTGATGACCTTCGGCAACCCCAGCTCGGCGGGCGTGCCGCCGGAATTCGTCGCGCATACGCTTACGCTTGACTACAACAACCTCGATGCCGTGCGTGAAGCGTTTGCCCAGCACGGCGCCGACATCGCTTGCATCATCGTAGAGCCGGTCGCCGGCAACATGAACCTCATCAAGCCTGCCCCGGGTTTCCTGGAAGGCCTGCGCGAGGTCTGCACGCAATATGGCGCATTGCTCATTTTTGATGAAGTCATGACCGGATTTCGGGTCGGCCCGCAAGGCGTGCAAGGCCTGACCGGCGTTCAGCCAGACATCACGACCCTGGCCAAAGTCATTGGCGGCGGCATGCCGGTAGGCGCTTTTGGTGGCAGCAAAGCCATCATGAAGCACATCGCCCCCTTGGGAGGCGTGTATCAGGCAGGCACCTTGTCTGGCAACCCGGTTGCCGTGGCCGCTGGCCTGGCCACACTGCGCCTCATCGCCGCACCGGGCTTTTACGAGCATTTGTCCGCCCAAACGGCCAAACTGGCCCAAGGTCTGCAAGCCCGCGCACGCGCCGCTGGCCTCAGCGTCAGCGCCGACTCCATTGGCGGCATGTTCGGTCTGTATTTCAGCGAAAAAGTGCCCACCTCGTTTGCCGAAGTGTCGACCTGCGACACCGAGGCGTTCAAGCACTTCTTTCATGGCATGCTGGACCAAGGCGTGCACTTTGCCCCCTCGGCTTTCGAAGCCGGCTTTGTCTCGGCAACGCACGATGATGCCGTCATTAACCGCACTCTGGATATCGCGGAATCCGTGTTTGCCGGCATGAAGCGTTAAACCAGGTGTTCCTGCCCGTCCGACGGGCTGTTGGAAAAAAGCGCGCGATCCACATCGCGCGCTTTTTTTCGTCTGGCACGGCATGACGTAGCCATTTTCGGCAATGGCAAGGTAAATGGGCCTCCTACACTGCCTGCTTCCCTTATTCATCAGCCGCATCGTGACTCATTCCATTGCTCTGTCCGCAAATGCGCTTCCCATTGTCTTGGCAGGTGCACGCCAGAACGACGCCACTGGCATCGCAGAGCCGTCAGAACCACCCGCGCAAACGCGGGCCAGCGTTGCGTCAGACGGTGCTCAGCACCAAAGGGTGCTAGATCTGCTTGCCGAAAAACTGATGAGTGGCTCGGGAATGACAAACGATGCGCACGCCACAGATGCGCTGCTGAACTATTTACAGATCCCGACAGCAGCGGATGAGAAAACCAGCGAAGCATGGCTTGTTCGACATCAAGTTGCCGTGAGCAACGCCATGGGGCGCGCGGTTCGTGACGCGTTACCTGCATCTCCTGCTCGGGACACGTTGCAGGTGGGTTTGCAAGATGATTTGCAGCAGTACCTCAAGCAGATTACGCCGTTAGCCCGGCCCGCCTTAGGCCAGCTCCTGTTCAGTGCCACGCTTCGACTTACAGAGCATTCACTTGAACAAGAGGCTCATGTCGATGAGGGAAACCTCAAGGGCGCGCGTACGAAGGAAAATCGCTTCCATGAAGCGGTCGCGCAAGAGAAGCCGTCTTTGCAAACACTCGCTGGCCCCACCATACCGCCGCTCGCGAAGGACCGGGAAAAGCTGGCAGGGCCGATCACACTGACAGTGATCACACCTATTGAGCCAAACCATCCGCTTTACAAAGAAATTTCCGCCCTCAGCGAGAACCTTCGAGAATTCGCCATCCTGACGCTCCAGCATCAACGGGGGACCAGCCTCAACATACGCGCCAGGCTTAAAGTGCTGGAGGACCAGCGAAGTGGTTTATTGACCGCAATGAATACCGCCGCAGCGCGAATCACGCTGTCACCCAATGCGACCGCACACGTTCAAACACTTGTTGCTGCCAGTGCAAAGGCGCAACAGGGGGGATGGGCACCGGCTCGCGGTGCCATTGCACACGAAGTCATACATTTCAGGGGTGGTGTTACGAGCGACCCCGTCGAAGCTCGACGTCGACTTGAAGACTCTATCGTCAACGCAGAAAAACTAACGTCGTTGCTGCAAGATATAGGCGTCCTTCCCATTGACACCACCTTCACCAAAATCGGCGATAAGATGCTGCCCGCCATTAATCAAACCAGACAAGAAAGAGACATCGCCGCGTCAAAGCTCACGCTGGCGCCGTCCGGATCTCTGGAATTGGCCACGCTGCATCAAAAACAGGCCGACTTCAACGTGCTGCTGCAGGCCCTCTCCAGTGCCTTGCGTCATGAACAGCGCATTGCGGAAATGCTAATCAACAACATCGCACGTTGAAGCGGCTCAAACCAGTAACATCAATCAGGGTTTCTTATAGCGCGCATACAGCGCCGTGACATCTCGCACATATTGCTGGGTTTCAGCATAAGGTGGCACGTTGTCGTACTTGCGCACAGCCCCTTCTCCCGCGTTATAGGCGGCCAGAGCCAAGTCAAGGCGCCCTGGGTACTGGTCAATCAATCGGCGCAAATGGCGTGACCCCACACGCACATTTGTAGCCGGATCTACCAACGCCGTTGCCACATCATCCACGCCTAACAACGGCGCAGCGGTGGCAGGCATTAACTGCATCAGGCCCAAGGCCCCTTTCGGTGATCGGGCGTCAGATCGAAACCCTGACTCAATGGCTATAACCGCGGTCAGCAGTGCCCGATCCACCCCTGAATCCTTTGCCGCCAGCGCAATCAAGGGGCCATGCCCCACTTCCAAACCGCTTGCCTCCAATCGGTCTATGCGAGCCATGTTCGCCGTGACATCACTAAAGGCCATCGCACCGCTGCCCGCTCGGTCACAAGCAAGACAGACCCGAATGCCTGAGCGTCCCGCAAGCTTGGCCTGCGCTCGCTGGTAATACTTTGCATAGCCCGTAGGCACTTTCATCGAGCGCCAGATACCGAACGGGTCCCGGTAGCGATAGATGTCTGCCGCCTGGCTCGACGGAGACACCACTATGGCGATCAGCGTCAAGCCGATTGCGCACGCACCACGTTGCAGCGCGGTGCGCAGTGGGTGCTTCATGGCAGGCAATGGCTTATCCATAACGCTTGAGCTCGGGACAGGTCTTGATCAGAAGTCCTCATACTGCGTGCCGCGGGCGGGTTTGTCGCTCAGGCCTATGGCCTAGTGCTGTCCCTAAAATCCATCCTTATTACCCAAATATGACGTAATATTTCCATAAATTACAGATCACAAAGCTGGACGCCGGGCGCATCGCAAGGCGGCCATGCGCATTGGAGGAAATTCATGGGCGACGACAACACGCTTGAACTCAAGCTGGATGCAGGCACGCAAGCTCTCAGGGCAATCTACACCCCGCCTGACGGCGCAGGCCATGTGCCCGCAGCGCTTGACTCCACAGCTGATGTTGCGCCAATGGATTCGAGCCATGACGCTGGTGAAGACGATTTGCCGTCGCCCCAAGTGATCGACGAGCACGCCAATCTGCCCAGTTGGGAATCAGTGCTTGCGGCGGTGCATGCTCAAGGCTGGACACCCGACGCCTTGGATGAACGCGCCACGATGGCCTTCATCGCCTTGTGCCGCGGGGCAACTGAGCTGGTACAAGCGGATGTGGGCGAAGTGCGAGATGGCAGCTTCACTCTGGAGACTGACGCCGAGGGCCACGCGGCGCATGTCAACCTAAGCCCGCCTAAAGGCGGGCGTGCCGTGAAGATGTCCACCGTGCTTGCCGCCATGGCTGACCAAGGCATCGTGTACGGCTTGCAAGAGACGCAATTGGTTCAGGCCTTGCTCGACGGTCGAGCCGTCACCGTAGAGGTGGCTACCGGCACGCCACCCACGCCAGGCACACCCACACAGTTTGAGAGCCTGCTGGATCGTCCGGAGTCCGACCTCGAGGAAGACATCGACGAACTCGCCCCGGTTGATTACCGCAACCTGGGCAGTTTGCACCTCGTGTCTCCCGGCACGCCCTTGATGCGTCGTACGCCACCCCAGCCTGGTACTGCGGGCATTAACGTGTGGGGGCAGCCCGTGCCCGCCGTCGAGCTTGCCGATACGCCATTTGCCAACAGCCTGTTGGGCGCAGAAATAGACTCCGAAGATCCGATGTTGCTGCGTGCGACCATGGCCGGTGCGCCGAGCGTCGTTTTGCATGGCGTTCGCGTAAATCCAGTGGTGGAAGTCAGCGGCGTTAACCTGAGTACCGGAAACATCACATTTGATGGATCTCTTCAGGTCAAAGGTGATGTGACCGCGACGATGGAAGTGCGTGTAACTGGCGACATCGTTGTGGACGGCACCATTGAAGCGGCCTTCGTGCATGCCGGTGGCAGCATTACCGTGAACGGCGGCATCATCGGCATTACCGATAACGCACAAGACACCGACGCCAGCACAGCACGCGCGGCCCACGTGAGCTGCGACGGATCACTCAAAGCCCGGTTTATCGAGAACGCAGTCATCAACACCGGCCAAAACGTGGATATCGAACGCGAAATCCGCCAAAGCAATGTGGCCTCGGGTGGGTATGTCAGCGTGGGGCCACCAGGAAGCCACCAAGGCGTCATAACGGGCGGCCAAACCCGTGCGCTACACGCCATACGCGCTGGCACCATTGGCGCCCCCTCTGGCATTCCTACCCATGTGCAAGCGGGGCTGGATCCGCATGCCGACATGAAGCGCAGCGCGTTGGGTCAAAAACGTCAGAAGCTGGGCGAAGAGAAAGCAAAGCTGGAACAGTTGCTGATTTTTCTGAACATGCACCCCGAGAAGGCGGCGCCCGGTTTGAACGAACGTGCCCGCAACACGCATACCAAAATTTGCCAGGATCTAAGTGGTCTGGACGAAGAAGAAGCGCAATTGGCACAGCTGCTGCAACCCATTCCCGATGCCAGCGTGAAGGCAAGCAAGCGCTTTTGTAGCGGGGTTCGTGTGCAAGTGGGCGTGAAAATTCAAGACTTCCTGGAAGACCAGGTGGGTGGCACGGCGGCAGTAGAGGCAAATCAGTTGGTGATTCGCTAGGCGTCAAATATACCGGATGTTTTTTCGGCGGGGTTGAAGCGCGCAACGCATATGCGGGCCGGGAATCGCGGGGTACCTGCGATTCCGGTCGGTGTTCTGGCCTGTGTTTGATCGCGGGTTACGCGCGATTCCGGTCGGTGTTCTGGCCTGTGCTTGATCGCGGGTTACGCGCGACTCCGGTCGGTGTTCTCGCCTGTGCTTGATCGCGGGTTACGCGCGATTGCAGCCGGTGTTCTGGCCCGTGTTTGATCGCGCTCCACCCACGCTACTGTGCGATGTGGAGTGGATCTCTATGGCAGCCCTGCAAGATCTTTCGAGGCCGAGAAACGCGTAGTTCGAAGCGCAAGAACTCCACCTACGCTTCGCGCGTTAAGAACCAAGGCGAGACAGTAATTTTCTGTCTCTCCAAAGCAAGCACGCAAAAGACGCCCCTACCCCAGTTTTTCAAACCACGTGCGTGGAGAAATGCCTTGATCCGGTCCAAGAATGGAGAATCCGCCGTCCACGGGAATATCCACACCGGTCATCCAGGATGCTGCGTCTGAGCATACAAAGCATACGGCCGCGGCAACTTCACTGCCCGATCCCACGCGACCCAAGGGGTGAAAATGCGCACCCACCGCATCCGCTGCGCTACGTGAACCCTTGGCAAGTTGTTCCACAGACGGCGACCACGTCCAGGCTGGCGAAACCGCCAGTACCCGAATCCCTCTGGGGGCCAGCTCAACAGCGAAATTCTTGGTGATCTGCAACAAAGCCGCCTTCGACGCTGGGTACAACGCCCGCCCGGCGGCACCGAATTTTCCACCCGTACTGCCCATGTTCACCACCACACCGCCATGCGGCAAATGAGGCGCGGCAAACTGCGTAAACATGGCCGCCGAAATCAAGTTGGTGTCCAGCGTGCGATGCCATTCTTCCCGGGAAGACGCCAGACCTCGGTCAGCATATTGGCAGGCGTTGTTCACCAGAATATTCAAGGCACCGAAATGCGTCCGGGCTCGCGCCACACAGCGCTCAATCTGGTCGTCTTGTCCGATATCGGTTTCGCAATAAAGCGCCTGGCTCCCAAGCTCATCGGCCAACGCAACACCCGCTGCCACATTGCGTCCGACGAGCACCACGTTGGCACCCGCTTGAACCATGCCGCGAGCGATGTCTGCGCCAAGCCCTTGCGTGCTGCCCGTCACAATGGCAGTCTTGCCCGCCAGGCCTGCCATGCCGGTACTTCCGGGAGCCTTGCTCATCCCTGATCTCCATGTCGTGCCCAACGCAATGCGTCGTCAACACTGCCACGCTGTGCAATCAATTGCATGCTCGCCAGTGACGCCTCATGCACCGTCATATCCGCCGACGCGCAGGCGTCTTCAGCCACCATCAGTTCAAACCCGATGTCGGCCGCGTGGCGCACCGTGCCCTCCACCACTGAATGGGTTGCCACGCCCGCCACAATGAGCCGATTCACGCGCAAGGTTCGCAAAATCTCCTCCAACGGCGTGCCATAGAAAGCGCTAATACGCGTGTGCTTCACAACAAACTCGCGCGGATTGTCTGCTTGCGGCTCAAGGCCCTCATAAAACGCACTGCCCCACTGCCCTTCTTGCACAGCGCCGATGCGCTTCACACTGCGAAAAACGGCACAATTGGCCAACAGATCGGCGTAGTCAGGACGAAAGGCAATGCGCACATGCACAATCGGCAACTGTTGCGCGCGTGCCCCGGCCAACAACTCCTGCGCCGCACGCAGAACCCTGTGCCGCGCATCGCTTTGCGCATCCATGCCCACACGGATTTTTCCGTCCGCATGCAGCACATCGTTTTGATAATGCAGCGCCAAAACGGCCACCGAGTCCTGGCTCACACGAACACCTCGAAGGCATCGTGGATATCATCGCAGTTCATGAGATCCACCCGCTTCATTCGGATGCGCCAGCCACCGTCTTGCGCCACCAGCTTGTGCGTATAGCGGCCTGCCAGTTGTCGCGGCTGACGCTTGCGCCATTCCGTCATTTGAAAAGAGGAGTGCACCACCAGATTCCCCCCCGCATCCATCCCTTCAATTTGCACGGCACCCACCAGCCTGGCTGTGCGCGTAGGTGGTTGCTGAGACCAATTGCGCGGATGTTCCAGGCGCCGAATACGCACCTCGCGCATCATCCGGTCTTCCCAAAACAAGGACACATGATCGTAAGGGCTTTGTTGGTCAATCTTGTGTGGCATCCAATACATGCCGTCTTCCGTCCACAAATCCTGCCATGGCGCATAACGCCGCTCATCAAGCATTCGCGCTTCGCTGTATAAAAATTGCGTGATGGCATGATAGGTGTCGACAGGCACATCCGCAGGCGTCAGATTGCTAACGTCAACATCAAAATCCAGATCTAACAGCATGCCTTTTCTCCTGCCGTGTGAGCTGACGGCATTACCACCGGCGTTGGGCTTGCCCCGACTTCCATATACGCCTTCCAGGCACGAAACTGATTACGCATCGGCAACTCACTGGTACCGTTCACCGAGAACTTCCCTTCGTCGTCCTCGCGATCCGTGCCATAGTAGCGATGCATGCTGACCCACTCACCGCCTCGGGTGGCATTACCTTCCTGACAACGGTTGTACAGCTCGATGTCGTCCGGCATTACGTTGGAAGACGGTGAATTAATCACGTTGGCATAAAGCATGGCGCGCTTGAACACGCCATCTGGCGCCCCTTTCAATCGGAATGTCTGAATCTCGATCAAGGTGCGATCCACCGCGATGGGACGAATCACACGAAACTGCTGAAACACCGTATGAGGCGAGCCACTGCCGTAGATCACGGTGTTATGCCGATTCATGCCCATGATCTCGCGCGCACGCTCTTCGCCGTAAGCCTCATTCAATGCGTCAAAATGCGCACGCGACACCGGGTCTCGTTCGGCTGCACCGGGGTTGAAAATGCCTTCCATATAGCCGTGCCCCAAGTCATAGGCTCGCAGCTCCAGCTTTTCCCAGAACTCGTAAGGCTCGCCGTTGCCGTCCATGATGTGCAGCTCAAACGGCATGTCTCCGATTTCCTTCGCCTCGTCGCGCGCGGCGGCGAAAGACGACTCATGCGTGACACGCGCATGCATTGTGTCGTGCAGGTTTTCGTAGAACACCTTCCAGTTGGAACGCTGCATGACCTTAAACACGCCACCGGCCACTTCAACCTCACCCACTGGCGAACGATCGCACAGGTTATCAATGGAAGAACGCACGCCTCCAAGAAAGGTCTCAAGCGGCACGCCCTCTTTTGATTGGCTGGCGAACACAAAGCCGCGATAACTTTCCACGCGCGCCAGACGCCGCATGGAAAACGCGGGGTCTTTGGGATCGTAGTTGGTGCCTTCTAGGCCTTGTTTGAGCGGCACACCCAAGTGGCTGCCATCCAGCTTGAAAGTCCACGCATGATACGGACAGCGGATAAATTTACCCGCACAACCGTCACCATCGGCCACCACTTTTGCGCCCTTGTGCGGGCAGCGGTTGTACAGCACATGCACCCGACCATCAGAGGCGCGCACCATAAAGACATCCTGGTCTCCCAGGCGCGACGTGTGATAGTCGCCCGTCTTGGGAACCTGGCTTTCATGCCCTACATAGACCCACGCACGGCCATAGATGCGCTCCATTTCAAGCGCAAAGATTTCGGGATCGGTGTAGACACTCTTGTGAACACTGTCCACGCGAACCAGCGCGCTCAATTGTTCATCTGTGTAGGACATTTCCATTCTCCTGACGATGATGCCGAGCGCGCCTAAGCCGCGTGCTCGCTGTCTTTCCAACGAGCCATCAAGGTGTTCGATGGCAAATTCTCATCCAACAACTTTTGCGCCGTTTCCCGGCCAGCCACGGGCAAACCTCTGGGGTCAAGCAAACCAATCTGCACCAGCACGCTCGCTTGATCCCAATAGATGTGCTCGTGAAACAGCTTGTCGCCCCGGAACTTCACAATGGCGACCAAGGGTATCTCGACATATTTCCCGGTGGGTGCCACACCCGGCAGCAACCAGTCAATTTCCGTTGTGTGCGTAAAGCAAAACAGCATCTCATCGACAATTTGAGTTGCACCTATCGTGCGCGACAAGGGCACCAGATGCGTGTCGGGAGGATTGCTGTTGACGAAATGGTGTTGATAGAAACGGCTGAGTTGCTTGAAGCCCACGCCACCTGTCATGGTGGGGATATGGTTCACGTAGGGCTCGGCCACCATGGTGGCCATGGTGGCGGCCACATCACGCGTGCCAAACTCATATTCGCAATGCTTGTCCCACAACGCTGAATAATCGTATTCCGGACCAATGACGCGCTTGAGTGCCGCAATGCTGCGCTGATGTGCCATTAGCGCGGAAGGTTTATCAAAGTGGTCACCGCCCGTGCGTGCGAAAGCGTGGTCAACACCGGGATAAACATAGAGTTCCACCCCAGGCTTGCCAGCCAGAGTCTCCATAATCCGGGCACGGGCCGCAGGCGGGCAATATCCATCTTGCTCGGCAATGTGCAGCACCAGACGGCCCTTGATCGTGGCCGCGTCGTCCAGACTGTTCTCAATGCCAACGCCGTAATACCCCACGGCCACATCCACATCGCTGCGACATGCCGTCAAATAGGCCAGTTTTCCACCCAGGCAATAACCCAATACGCCCGTCCCACCGTTCTGTTCGGGCAGCGCACGAAGGGCAGCAATAGTGCTGATGACGTCTTGCACGCCCAGGTTCTCGTCAAACCCTTGGTAGAGCGCAAACGCCTTTGGCATATCTGCAGGGCCATCGGTCAATTGAATGCCCGGTTGCTGGCGCCAGAACAAGTCCGGCACCATTACCACGTAGCCTTCTTCGGCCAACAATTGAGCCGTGCGCCGCATGAAATCATTCACGCCGAAAATTTCCTGGCACAGCACCAAACCGGGGCCACTGCCACAGGCGGGAATAGCCAGATAGGCGTCGAACTTTCCGCCATCCTGGGCAGCAATCGTTACCGTGCGACTCTGTACATGCGAGCTCATGCAAATCTCCGAGTTAAGGTGTCGTGCAGCACGATGTGTCACCCGTGCGCAACGTGATTGACCTTACTGCATCTGGCAGGTGGCGGCGAAGGGGTCCTGGTATTGCGTCAGCACAGTGCCCTCCAACTTATTCGCCAGCGTGCCATCGGCCCCGCGCTCTACCGTGCGCAAGTAATAGTTTTGAATGGGGTATTGGTTGCGGTTGAATTTGAAATCACCGCGTACCGACTTGAAATCGGCTCGGCGCAAGGCCGGTCGCAGTGAGTCAGCATCTACCTTGCCCTTGGTTTGACGCACTGCACTATCCAACAACATGGCGGTGTCGTAGCCCTGCGAGGCGTACAACGTAGGCGTGCGCCCATAGGTCTTGCGGAAATCCGCGACAAAGCGCTTGTTCGCCGCATTGTCCAGATCTGTCGCCCACTGCGATGTGTTGCGCAGACCCTCAATGGGAGCGCCCACAGCCGCAATCGTGTCCTCATCACCCGAAAAGCCTGGTGCCAATAGCGCCATGTCCTTGGCCAGACCCGCACTATTGAATTGCTTGATGAAGTTCACACCCATGCCGCCCGGCAGGAAGAAAAACACCGCATCCGGTTTGCTGGCCCGCAGGCGTGTCAGTTCGACGCCATAGTCCAACTGACCGAGTTGCGTATAAATCTCTTCGGACAAGCCGCCCTTATACAAGCGCTTGAACCCGTTTAATGACTCGCGACCACCGGGGTAGTCCGGCGCGATGAGGGCGACGCGCTTGTAGCCCTTATCGGCGGCGTACTTGCCCATAGCAGCGGGAATATCCTCGTTCTGCCACGCCACCGCAAAGAAATTCGGTTGGCAGCCCGCACCCGCGTAATTTTCCGGGCCCGTATTGCTGCTTAGATAAATTGTACCGGACTGCAAAATTGCGGGCATGACAGGTAGCAACACGTTTGAGAACACGATGCCCGTCATCACATCGACGCGATCACGCTTGAGCAGGCGCTCGACCGCCTGACGCCCGGTGTCTGCCTTTTGCTGGTCGTCGGCCACCACGACTTCAGCAGGCAAGCCGCCCAGCTTGCCGCCCGTGTGCGTCAACGCAAGATTAAAACCATCGCGAATTTCATTGCCCAAAGCCGCGCCTGGCCCCGACAAGGTGGTCAGCAAGCCTACTTTGATCTTGTCGGCAGCGTGTGCGCTCGCTCCCGACAACAAACAGAAAACTGCTGCCAGCGTGTGCCGGCGCCATAGGTTGGCGTTCATCAACATCCCCGGTAAGTGCGTCTTGAACAGCCCCTAAGATAGGCCAGAGTGCACCCGGGTTCTATCCATATTCAGGCAGCCTTATCCGGGATTCACTTAATTCCCATCTTTCGCCATTTACATTAATCTGCCAGCCGACACCTGCAATACCCTGCCCGGGAGGCAACCATGCACGGCTGGTCTCGACGCGAGCTCGCGCCGCTGCTTGAACGACGCGTTTTCAGCTCTACCGAGCAAGACGAAACACGCGTCCTGGTGTCCGAAGCCCTTAAAGAACACCGATTGACGTGGAAGCGCGGTCCCGTTGATGCGCAGTTGAACCGCGCCCGGTTTGGCTCACTTACAGTCTGTACGTTGCGCTACGGCGCGGAAGTCAGCATTGAGCCGGATTGCCTGGAAGACTTTATGTTGGTGCAGGTCCCGTTGCGGGGCCGCGCCCGTATCGAATGCGGAGCCGACTGTATTGACGCCAATCCCAGTTGCGGCGTCGTGATTGCCCCCCGGCGCGCACTCAAACTCCAATGGGAAGCCGGATGCGAGCAATTGCTATTGAAAATTCCCCGCGCAAAACTTGAGGCCGTTGGCCTGACTACCTTTGGCGCAGTGGCCAGGCATCCGCTGGACTTCATGCCCGCCCTACGCCTGGACACGCCAACGGGCGCCGCCTGGCGCTATTTGATCGCCGGCCTGATTCACTTGCTACCCACCCTGGACGACGCCAAGCAGCGCCCACCTACCGCGTGGCTGGCGCATTTAGAAGACACCATCATCTTGCATTTGCTGCATAACCAGCCGAACTCGTGGCTGGCCAGAAGCTCGGAAACGGTGCCTGCCGCACCACGACGGCTAATCATTGCCGAAACCTATATGCGTCAGCATCTGGCTGCCGCCATCACCTTGGCCGATATTGCCCAGCACGCCGGTGCCAGCCAAAGCGCCTTGACTCGTATGTTTCAAACTCACCGTTCCACCAGCCCCATGAACGCGTTGCGCTCCATGCGCCTGGATGCCGCCCGCCTCCGCCTGAGCCGACCACAAGGCCAAACGCGAACCGCCAGCGTGACAGAAGTCGCGCTGGCGGTCGGTTTTGCACATCTAGGCCGATTTTCGGAGTATTACCGAGCGCGCTTTGGTGAGCTGCCGCGTGATACGGCCAGGGCCTAGGGTTCAGAACCAGGCTTACGCACTACTACTGCTCTTTGCTTGTGCAGCCTCTTCTTGTGCGCGCTGATCTTGCCTCCTGCGCATCGTTACCATCCGCTCTGCAAGTTCCTTATTGAAATTCTCGCTTTTTCCATTCATATGGTCCGAATCAAGCGATGAGGGCTTCATCTTTGCGGGAGGCCCGTCGTCAGAGTCTGCACGGCGCCGAGGCGTGCTTGTCTTGGCAACCCCCCGCTTCACGGCCGCCGCCACTACGTCATCAGAATCCGGGAACGGCGGAGGTGGTGGGGGTGGTGGTGGCGTCAATGATGTATTCGATTCACCAGCCGTAAAGTGAGGCCGAGGAGAGGTCTCTACGCCATCGCGTTCCGCCTGTACAAATGACGTGGCCTCCCCAGCCTGACCACGGATCGTCTTGGGAGTCAGGTCGGAGGACGGCCCAGGCTGGCTGGCGTCGTCACGCAAGTCTGGCAGGCTGCTCGCCGTTTGAACCGAATCTTGCCGCTGCATTGGCAATGAGGCACTAGATTCGTACTGCCCCGCGTAACGCTTATTGTCACCTTCTCGTTCTGTCAGCGTGAGCGAAGCGGAACGGGCTTTAATACTCGATCCCTCAGGAACCAAGAGCGTGGGAACAGACTTCTGGCGCAGTACCACCTGACGGGCGCGCCAATCTATTTCCATGTTATTTGCCGTGAGCAACACACTGTTCGCCTTGTGCAGGGACTTATAGATAAGCGCGTTCTTGGTCAGGGGTATATGGCCTTGGCACAGTTGCACACCTGCGCGCGCGCGCTCCAGTTCACCCATCATGCCCTCCAATGCGCGCTGCCCCTTGATATCCAGGCCACGCCCCTTGAGGAATGCGCGCTCGGCGGCAAGCACTTTATGTTTAAGGTCTCGAATATTTTCAAGGCTGCGCACTGCACGCAGGGTGACAGACAAGTGTTTTTTCTTTATTTTCCCGCGAATCTTGCCGTGGGCCTCGAATGAAATCGAACTTGTGTTCGACCGCGTACTTGCGCTCGTGTTTGTACTGCTGATGCTGTCAAAGCGCTCGTAGACACGAGCCGCTACATCCGTGCTGGCACGAGCTTGCGGGCCATCGGCAGATAGCTTGCCTACAGACTGCAATTCTTGTGCGCAGCGCTCAACAGGCGTCAATGAGGCGGACTCACGCGATATAGTGCGACCGGATGCGGAACCGATAGAAACACTGTCATACACGCGAAGCACAGAAGCGATCTCCGTGGGTGATATGGCGGGTTTGGTGATAGTCATACGAGACCTCTGAGTCATTGCTCCGAATTTCCGGAGCTTACGACCGTTCTTCACCGCAGGACACATGCCATTCCGTGAACCCTTAGCGGTAAAACGGCCAGGTATTCGGAAGGTAGCGACAGCCTGTCTTTGCACCGTATAGAAAACGCCAATTCCCTTTACGCCACACGCTTTCGAATAGGAAAAGGCAGTTGGGATTTGGCCACACCGTGACGCCCCAACTGCCTTGCTCGAACAAAACGAGTGCTACCGCGTTCTTAAGCCGCCGGAATGACCGCCGTGACTTCTATTTCCACTTTGGCCCGATCTTCGATCAGGTCTGCCACTTGTACCGCAGTCATCGATGGGAAATGACGGCCAATGAGTTCGCGATAGTGTTTACCAATTGCCGGGTAAGACGCCACGTACTCTTCTTTGTTCTTCACGTACCAGGTCATACGCACGATGTGCTCAGGCTTGCCACCACCTTCGGCGAGAATCGCCACGATGTTGGCCAAGGTCTGACGTACTTGTTCGGCGAAATCATCGGTCTCGAACTGTTGCTGCCCATTCCACCCCACCTGCCCCCCCACGAAAACAAGCTTTGAGCCGATTTGCATCTCGGCCATCGTGCCATTCGAATAACCACGGGGCGCCATCCAATCCGGCGGTTGCAGAATTTTCATAACGTCATCCTATTTAGAAAAACAAAATTAATTTGTCCCGACGGTTTCGTCGGGAATCAGGAATGCCTGCATACGCGTGCGCAGATCTTCTGGCATGGGTATGGCCTTCATCGTGCGCAGGTCCATGGTGACGATGGTGACCACAGCAGCTAGCCGAAGCTTGCCGTCTTCGCCTTCGAACCGGATGTGGGCACGAAATGAAGCTCCGCCGAGATGGCGCACCTCCAGCACCTGATGCAAATTGTCATGCCAGCGACTGGGTGCGCTGAAATCGCATTGCACCGACACCGTCGGCGTACCGATATAACGATCTACGTGCAACGTATGAAAAGACAGGCCCATGCCTTTGTCGAACCACTGTTCAACAAAGTCATTGATCATTTCAAAGTAGCGCGGATAGAACACGATGCCGGCGGGGTCGCAATGCCGGAAAAGCACTTCTACCTGACTCGTAAATGGGGCGGCCATGCGTGCTTCCTTTAGGCGTTCTTGCGCAAAGCAGCGCGCTGCAGTTTTCCAGTTTCCGTGCGCGGCAGGGTGTCAACAAACTCAATGGAGCGCGGATACTTGTACGGAGCAATCGTCTCTTTCACGAAGGTCTGCAAGGCGCGAACCAACTCGCTACTTGCCTCAAAACCGGGTTTGAGCACCACAAAAGCCTTCACCAACTGACCTCGCTCTTCATCGTGCGCACCCACCACCCCACACTCGGCCACCGCGTCGTGGCGTAGCAAGGCATCTTCCACCTCCGGCCCCGCAATGTTGTAGCCCGCCGAAACGATCATGTCGTCGTTGCGCGCCTGATAGAAAAAATAGCCATCCACATCTTGCACAAAGGTGTCGCCCGGCAAATTCCAGCCATCTTGCACGAAACGCAATTGACGTTCATCAGCAAGATATCGGCACCCTGTGGGGCCCTTGATAGCGAGTCGACCGATCGTGCCACACGGCACGGGCTGCATGTTGTCGTCGACAATTTGCGCCAGATAGCCGGGCACGACTTTGCCAATGGCACCGCGCCGCACCGCGTCGGGTGGACTGGACACAAACACGTGAATCATCTCCGTGCCGCCGATGCCATCGATCATTTCCAGTCCGCTCGCGCTTTTCCAGAGCTGGCGCGTTGCATCAGGCAAGGCTTCACCCGCCGACACACTGACTCGCAAGGACGACAAATCAAATTTGTCCACCAGTGCCGACATCTGGCGATAGAACGTAGGGGCTGTGAATACGATGGTGGCATGAAACGTTTGAATCAGCGCCAAAAGGCTCTCGGGCGTGAGCCTCTCGACCAGCACCGTGCTTGCACCCACGCGCAACGGGAAGCAAAGCAAGCCACCCAGTCCGAACGTAAACGCCAGGGGTGGCGTGCCACAAAAAATATCGTCAGGGCCGGGCTTGATGACATGCTTGGGGAACAGGTCACACATCGCCAAGACATCACGATGGAAGTGCATGCAGCCTTTGGGCGAGCCGGTTGTGCCGCTGGTAAAAGCAATCAAGCACACGTCATCAGCAGATGTATCGCACGCCGCGAACGTCTCTGACTTGGTCTTCAGCAAGGTATCCAACGAGTCAGGGGATGCGTCGTTGAACAGCATGACTTGCGTCAAGCCGGCACAGTAATGCTCATGCTCGGCTTGCATGCAAAAAAGCACCTCATCTTTCAAGCGCTCATCGCACAGCACGGCATGGATGTTCGCTTTCTCGATAATCTGCTTAAGTTCTTTAGCGCGCAAAAGCGGCATGGTGGGCACCGTCACCAAACCCGCCTTGATGGCCGCCAGCCAGGCGGCCGCCATTAATGGGTTATTCGGCCCGCGCAATAACAGTCGATTACCCGGCACGAGTTTCATGTCTTGCAACAGAACCTGCGCCATGCGGTTGGTCAGAATTTGAAGCTCAAGATACGTCATGGACGCAGGGCGATCGCCATCCAGCCAACGTATTGCCACACGCGCACCGTGGCCCTTGTTGACCATGGCGTCAACCAATTCCACAGCGCAGTTCATCCGCTTGGGGTAGGCCACATCGGGGCCGTCCAGCAATAGTTCAGGCCATTGTTCGGGCGGCGGCAAGTTGTCCCGTGTAAATGTGTCTACGTGTCCGGATGGTTCCATGGTGTTCCCCTTGCTGTGCTTATTCGTGGGTAGCTCAGGCTCTCAGGCCTTCAGCAGTTCTCGAGCAATGATCAACTTCTGCACTTCTGTGGCGCCTTCGTAGATACGTAGCGCTCTGATTTCTCGGTAAAGTTTCTCTACCGGCATTCCGGACACCACGCCTGCCCCCCCGAACATCTGAAGCGCACGGTCAATGACCGTTTGTGCAGACTCGGTAGCCATCATTTTGGCCATCGCCGCTTCGCGAGTCGTGCGCACGCGCTGCACGTCGCGCATCCAGGCGGCGCGATACGTCAGCAGCGATGAGGCATCAATGGCAGTTGCCATGTCTCCCAGCGCCGCTTGTGTCAGCTGCAAATCGGCAAGCAACTGGCCGAACATACGACGTGTTTTTGCGCGCTCAAGTCCTTCGTCAAGCGCGCGGCGCGCAAACCCCAACGCCGCCGCCGCCACAGAGGCCCGAAAAATATCGAGCGTCATCATGGCCAACTTGAAACCTTGACCACTATCACCAAGACGTTGCGACACGGGAATGCGGCAGTTCTCGAACGTAATGGTGGCCAAAGGATGGGGCGCAATCAGCTCAATACGCTCTGACACTGAAAAACCCGGCGTGTCAGCGTCCACCACAAACGCACTGATACCGCGTGCGCCTGGCGCATCGCCAGTACGAGCAAAGACGCAGTAGAAGTCGGCAATGCCGCCGTTGGAGATCCAGGTTTTCGCGCCGTTGAGCACGTAGTGATCGCCCTCCAGGCGTGCCTCGCAGGCCAGCGCGGCGACATCAGACCCGGCGTCAGGCTCTGACAAGGCAAAGGCCGCAATGGCCTCTCCGCGCGCCACTCGCGGCAAGTAACGTTGGCGCAGATCGTCCGAACCCATCAGAGAAATGGCACCGCTGCCCAAACCTTGCATCGCGAAGGCGAAATCGGCCAGCCCTTCGTGGCGGGCAAGCGTTTCACGAATAATGCACACGGCACGCGAATCCACCTCGGGTAACGCACCGCCCCAGGCACCATTCGGGCCTGACGCCACCGCATAACGCAGCCAACCCGCCTTGCCCATGGCGCGCACCAGTTTTTTGCATGCCGCGTCAGCGTCGTGGTGGTCGACGTCGTTCAACTCTGTGGCGCACCAGGCATCAAGATCATGCGCCAGCTTGCGGTGCGCGTCGTTGAAGAAGGGCCAGTCTAACCAGCTTGAATCGCGCATCTCAGTTTCCTTCGAATACCGGCTTGCGCTTGGCCACGAAGGCTTCATAAGCGCGATGAAAATCGCGGGTTTGCATGCAGATGGCCTGTGCCTCGGCTTCGGCCTCAATGGCCTCATCCACGCCCATGTTCCATTCTTGATGCAGCAGTTTCTTCGTGACACCATGCGCGAAGGTCGGGCCCGCGGCCAATTGATCCGCAAGCTTTCGGGCCGCATCCTGCAAGGCATCGGAGGCATGCAGGGCGTTAAAAAATCCCCAGTGCATCCCCTCGTCGGCAGTCATGGCGCGGCCCGTGTACAGCAATTCGCTGGCACGCCCCTGGCCAATCATGCGAGGCAGCAAGGTGCACGCCCCCATATCCGCGCCGGCCAGGCCCACTCGGGTAAAGAGAAATGCCGTGCGTGCCTCTGGCGTGCCCAGGCGCATATCACTGGCCAGCGCCACCATGGCGCCAGCACCCGCGCAAATGCCGTCAAGCGCGGCCACGATGGGCTGAGGGCAGGCGCGCATCGCTTTGACCAGGTCACCCGTCATACGCGTGAAATCCAGCAGCTCTGGCATGCTCATTTTGGTCAGTGGACCGATGATTTCATGCACATCACCACCCGAGCAGAAATTGCCGCCCGCGCCCGTCACCACCACTACTTTGATGTCGCTTGCATACACCAGCGCGCGAAACAGGTCGCGCAACTCCGCATAGGAATCAAACGTCAGCGGATTTTTGCGCTCAGGCCGGTTAAGCGTCACCGTGGCGACCTTGCCGTCCTCAGAAACTTCCCACAGAAATGTCTTGGCCTGGTAATCCGCCATGGGACGTCGGTGATGCTTCATGGTGTGCTCGATCGGCGTGGTGCTCATGGTGTCTCCGTGCTTGAATTAGGGGTTGTTGGGCTGCGCTTGGCTCAGCCTGTCATCACTTCGCCGCCGTCAACGGCGATGGCCTGGCCATTCACCGACGACGAGGCCGGCAACGCTAACCAGGCCACGGTTTCGGCCACTTCCTCGGGCTGAACCAAACGCCCCTGTGGATTGCGCTCAGCCAGCTTGGCGCGCGCCGCCTCGGCCGTCATACCTGTTTTCTCAACAATATTCGAGACGGCGCCGCGCACGATGTCGGTCTCGGTATAGCCTGGGCACACGGCATTCACCGTGATGCCTTTTTGCGCCGTCTCCAGCGCTAGCGAACGCGTCAGCCCGATCACGCCATGCTTGGCCGCGCAGTAGGCGCTGACATAGGAATAGCCAATCAACCCGGCGGTGCTGGCTACGTTAATCACCCGGCCCCAGCCTTCGGCCAGCATGCCCGGCAACGCCGCCTGAATGCAGTGGAATGTGCCTGTCAAGTTGACGGCAAGCATGGATGCCCAGGTGGCGGCGTCAGTGCGGTCAAATCGCTGGCTGACAGCCTGACCTGCGTTGTTCACCAGAATCAGCACCGGCCCGAACTCTCGGGCCGCTTGCTCAAATGCCGCACGCACCGAAGCTTCGTTCGTGATGTCGGCGTTTACGGCCTGCACCTGTCCCAGTACGGCTAAGGAATCGACCGCCGAATCCAGGGCAGCACCATCACGGCCAAGCAGGGTCACGCGGGCACCACGCAGCAATAACGCACGGGCCACCGCCAGGCCAATGCCACGGGCACCGCCGGTAATCAAAGCATGGCGGCCCGCGAGTACCTGTAGCGTCTGACTCATTTCTGTTCCATCTGCGCATTCGCAATGCTTGCTGCGCGCTCAAAGTTGGTTTCCAGCTGGCGTTTACCTGCCGCGTACTGACGAGGCCAGCCGACATCGGTATAGCCAACTTTTGCCGCCTCACGCAGCGTCCAGGCTGCGTCGGCCAAATGTGGCCGGGCCAGTGCGCACAGGTCAGCCCGCCCCGACGCGATGATGCCGTTGGCATGATCGGCCTCGAAAATCGCACCCACCGCGATCGTCGGAATCCCGGCTTCGTTACGGACACGATCCGAAAAAGGCGTTTGGAACATACGACCAAACACGGGACGCTGATCCGGGCTGACTTGACCCGAAGAGCAGTCGATCATGTCTGCACCCGCCGCCTTGAACGCTCGCGCAATGTCCACGGCATCGTCAGGCGTAATGCCGCCTTCGACCCAATCGTGGGCCGAGATACGAACGGAAATCGGTTTATCTTGCGGCCACACCTCGCGAACGGCGTGAAACACCTCCAGCGGATAACGCAGGCGGTTTTCGAGGCTGCCACCGTATTCATCGGTGCGCACGTTGGTCAGCGGCGAAATGAAGCTGTTGAGCAGGTAACCGTGCGCGCAATGCAGTTCCAACCAATCGAATCCTGCATCGGCTGCTCGGCGTGTGGCGGCAACGAACTCATCGCGTACGCGGTTCATATCTTCGCGCGTCATGGCACGAGGAGTCTGGGATACGCCCGGCATAAAGGGTAACGCCGACGCCGACAGCACAGGCCAGTTTCCTTCTGCCAACGGATAGTCAATTTTTTCCCAGCCGAGCTGTGTCGAGCCTTTGCGGCCCGCGTGGCCCAACTGCATGCCAATGCACGCGTCGCTATTGCTGTGCACGAAGTCCACAATGCGCTTGAACGCATGGCCTTGCTCATCATTCCACAAGCCGGGGCATCCCGGGGTAATGCGGGCGTCGGGAGAGGTGCAGGTCATTTCAACCATGACCAGACCCGCGCCGCCCATGGCACGACTGCCCAGATGCACCATGTGAAAGTCGCCGGGCACACCATCAACGCAGGAATACATCGCCATCGGCGAAACCACAATGCGATTCTTCAGTGTCACGCCACGTGCTTGATACGGCGTAAGCATGGGCATCGGCGCGCGCGCATCAGGTTTGGCAGGTGCGTTGGCGTGCTCGGCGATCCAGCGTTCAAACCCTTCCAGCCAAGCGGGATCTCGCACGCGCAAATTTTCATGTGAAATACGCTGCGAACGGGTCAAGAGCGAATACGCGAATTGTTCCGGCTCAAGCTCGGCATAACGTGCCACGTTCTCGAACCATTCCGTGGAGTTTCTGGCGGCGTTCTGAATTTTGAGCACTTCAATGCTGCGTACATCTTGATAGTGCTTCAAGCCAGCTTCAATGCTGCCCTCGGCACCACTCAGGCAGCGTGCCAGCTCGATTGAATCTTCCAGCGCAAGCTTGGTGCCTGAACCGATGGAAAAGTGGGCGGTATGGGCGGCGTCGCCCATCAGCACCACCGGCACGCGGCGCATGCCGCTCGGGGTTTCCAGCGTATTCCAGTGCACCCATGTGTTGCAGATGACGCGCGGAAAGCGAATCCAGATGGCCGAGCCTCGCAAATGCGTGGCATTCGTAACGAGTTTGTGGCCATCAAGCCAAGGGGCGAAGAGATTCTCGCAAAATGCAATGCCCTCTTCCTGACTCATGTCCTGGATGCCAGAGGCCTGCCAGGTTTCTTCCGGCGTCTCCACGATGAACGTGGACATGCCGTCTTCGAACCGATAGGCATGCGCCTGAAACCAGCCGTGTTCGGTCTGCACGAACGCGAAGGTAAAGGCGTCAAACACTTTCGTGCAGCCTAACCAGACGAAGCGGCAACGGCGCTCATCAATGTCCGGATTGAACGTGTCGGCGTAGCGCGTACGAACCTGGCTGTTGATGCCGTCCGAAGCGATCACCAAATCGGCGTCGTATTCGCGCGCGATGGCCTGATCGTCCTGAACCAGATTCTCAAACACCAGCTTCACCCCCACTTCTTCGCAGCGGGCCTGCAGGATATTGAGCATTTTCTTGCGACCAATACCGATGAATCCGTGACCACTGGTGCGAATGCTGCGCCCATGAACATGAATGTCGATATCGTCCCAATGGTTGAAGGCATCTCCAATGGTTTGGGCAGAAACGGGGTCGGCGAGGCGCAGGTTATCCATGGTGGCATCCGAAAACACCACGCCCCAGCCAAAGGTGTCATACGGGCGATTGCGCTCAATGACCGTGACTTCGTTGTCGGGATTTTGCAGCTTCATCAACAAGCCGAAATACAGGCCCGCGGGGCCCCCACCGATGCAGGCTATCTTCATTGCTGAACGCGCTCCGTGCTTGGCGGAGCCACTCCAGACTACTGGAGCCGGACGCCGCAGGTTTTAACCTTGGATAGTTTAAGCTTGAAATATATACCTGAAATCTCAGACCCGCAACCCGGGAAAAACCGCAGTACGAAGGCTTGATTGTTTAAATGGGGACGCAATGCAGAACGCATGACCCGGCCGATTCTCACGCCCGGTGACGGCGTGAGAATCGGGTAACAGCGCGGCCGCTGTCAGAATCCTAAAGCTGAATCTCGCCTCGGTGGCGCAGCCAGGTTTCCAATTCGTCGGCAGGCAAAGGAGGGGAAAACAAATACCCCTGCCCTGCGGCGCAACCCTGTTCGATGAGGAAGCGCAATTGTTCTTCGTTCTCGACGCCCTCTGCCACCACGGGCAGACTCAGGCTCTCGCCGATACGAATCACGGCGCTGGTCAAGGCGCGCGCAGCGTCGTCGCTCTCGAGCCCTTGCACAAAGCTTCGGTCCAGCTTGAGTTCGTCCACGATGAGACGGCGCAAATGGCCCAGGCTGGAGTAACCGGTGCCAAAGTCATCCATTGATAAACGCACACCCAGGCGGTGCAGCTCAGCAATAGTGCGCAAGGTGCCGGCGGTTGCGTCCAACACTACGCCCTCGGTGATTTCCAACATCAAATCAACCGGTTGCAAATTGAATTCGCTAAGCGCCGCAGCGATCAGGCTAGGCAGATTGGTGCTATGAAAGTTGGTGGCCGACAAGTTGACCGACACTGACGGCACGTGCAAGCCCGCCGCGCGCCAACGTGCCAGTTGCGCGCAGGCCTCTCGCAGCGCCCAGTCTCCCAGCGTTTTGATCAGGCCGCACTCTTCAGCCAGGGGCACAAAGCGCGCAGGGGAAATATCGCCCAAGGTTGGGTGACGCCAGCGCGCCAATGCCTCTACCCCGTACAAACGCCCGTCTTTCAGACCGACTTGCGGTTGGTAATGCAAACGCAAATCCTGCGCCTCCATCGCGTCGCGCAACGCGGCTTCCAGCGCACGACGCTCCTGCGCCTGGCGGTTCATCTCTGAGCTGAAGAATGAAATACGATTGCGCCCGGCAGTCTTGGCCTGATACATGGCCATATCTGCGTGACGCAACAGCGTATCCATGTCCTGACCGTTTTCCGGAAACACGCTCAGCCCGATGCTCACCGAGGGATTCAACGTGACCTCGTCCACGGCGAACGGGGTGGCCAGCGCAAGCAATATGCGCTCGGCAGCTGCCGTCAGCCGCCCATGTTCGAAATCAGGCAGGATCATCACGAATTCATCGCCAGAGAGGCGACCGACAATATCTGTGGCCCCAGCCAGCCTGCGCAGACGTTGCGCCACTTCGCGCAACAGGGCGTCACCAATAGGGTGGCCCAAGGTATCGTTTACCTGTTTAAAACGATCCAGATCCAGAAACAGCACAGCCACACGTTTGCGATCCAGCTCGGCACGCGCAATGGCCTGCTCAGCCTGTGCCAGCAATAAGCTGCGATTGGGCAGGCCAGTCAGCTCGTCATAAAACGCCAACTGACGAATGCGCTCGCGGGCTTCTTCGCGCTCCAATGCCAGAGCACATAGATATACGCAAACCTCAACCAATCGGTGGTGAAACTCGTCGGGCAAGCGGCATTCACGGAAGTAAAACGCGAAGGTGCCAATGACCCGACCATCGCTGGACTTGATAGGAGACGCCCAGCAAGCCTTGAACTCTTCAGGCTGAGGCAGATCTCGATAGTCGTCAAACAGCGGGTCTGTGGCCATTTCTGGCACCACAACGGGTCGACCCAGAAAGGCTGCTGTGCCGCAAGCACCAACTTGCGGCCCAATCATGATCCCGTCCATGGCATTCACGTAATAGGCCGGCAGGCCTGGGGCGGCCAAGGGGCGCAAGCGCCCCTCTTCGTCCACACGCAGCACACTGGCGACCACTTCCGGTGCCAAACGCTCGACCTCGCGGCACACCATGTTCATGACTTCGGCCACCGAGGCTTCGTTAACCATGGCCTGCAGCACGCGGCGCTGTAACACTTCATGCACTTTGGTCGGGGTAATGTCGGTCAGCACATCCACCACGTTAACCAACGCCCCCCGGTCGTCAAAGACCGAGTTCGCCATGACAGACACCCAGAGCGGCTTGCCCGCACGGTCAAATACCAGCACATCCTTGTGGTAACCCTCAAGGCACGCAACGCGGCGGTTCAGCTCTTCACGTGTGCCACTATCGGCGCGCGTGCCTGCCAACAATTCACCCAGCGCCTGCTGCAACGCGTCGTCGCGCGTATAACCAAACATGCGCTGGAAGCCATCATTGACGTACACGATTCTGCCATCAGCCCCCGACACGACAACCGCGTTGCCCGTTTCGTTGATGCCTAATAACAAGAGCCGTATTTCTTCCATACGCTCGCCATCGGCAATAGATCTGCGCGACACCACACTGATCCGGCTCACCACCCCCAAGGCATCGAGAATCGGCAGATAGGTCGCCTCAAGCCAGATGGGCTCACCATCCTTGGCTCGATAGCGGCACGTGCCGGAGAAATGTTTACCCGACAGCAATCGCGCCCAAACCGCTTCGCGATTCGTGCTGTCCTTGCCATCGTCCATCGCGTCGCACAACGCGTCATGGGTCATCGCCAACAGGTCTTTCGCCGCGTAGCCAAAGGCCTGCAAGCATTTCTTGTTTGCGCTCAAGAACTGGCCAGCCAGGTCAAACTCAAAAACCAGCAGGGCCTTGTCCAATGAGTTCAAGAACGGATGAGAATCGACGGCGGCATCGTTCGACAGCCCTGCCACACCGGCATTGAATTCAGAAAGCATAGTGCTCTGCACACCTGAAAAGTTGCGGTTGGGTGGGATCATCAAGACTGCGCAGGCTCAAGAACAATACGGTCACGGCCTTCCTGTTTGGCGATATACAGCGCCTGATCCGCACGGCTCAGTGTTTCAGAGAACGTTTCATCCAGTCGATGCTGCGCCATACCAACGCTGGCCGTGAGTTGCAGCATGCCCTGCCCGGCCGGCATTTCCAGCACGCGCACCGCTTGCACCACACGTTCCAATACGTCCACCGCAGCGGGCAAAGTAGATTCCGGCAACAACACCAGGAACTCTTCGCCCCCCCAACGACCACACACGTCATATTCGCGCAATTGCGCCCGCAACACGGCGGCCAGTTCAATCAAGGCCCGATCACCGGCTTCATGGCCGAACCGGTCATTGACCGACTTGAAGTGATCCACATCCAGCATCGCCACCACAAAAGGTTTGCTCTGGCGGTGGCTACGCCCCACTTCTTGCTTAAGCCCGGCCATCAATGCCCGACGATTGGGCAACCCCGTAAGCAGGTCGCGATTAGACGCTTCTTCGAGCGCGGTATTCAGATCGCGCATCATGCTTTGATAATGATCCGAAATGCGGGCAATTCGGCTGACTCTGCGCAACTGTCGGTCGAAACGGTCATATAGACCAAGCTCGCGCTTATGCGCCATTGACTGAAAAGCATCGGACAAGTGGGTGATGCGCTCAATGCGCTCCATTTGTTCCGTGGTGTTTTTCCACAATGCGTCCAGCGCCTCATGCAGGGGATGGCCGGCATATTGCGGGTCCGCCAACAATTCTTTGATGCGCCGTTCAAGCTGGTCGTGACCTCGGGTCATTGCCTGCCAACCACCGAAAAGGCAAAGGTGCAGTCTTCCTTGAATTCTTCTGCCAGCTCACCGACGCGCTCATTACGCATGTCGTAGAACCAGATCACACTCACATCGCGGCCATCAAGGTGCGCGGCCTCAAGCAGATCGAAAATATCCATCACGGACTTGATACTGCTGGTATTCAGATACAGCAGTTCAAGCTCCAGGCGCAATGGCTCGGATTTCTCGCTCAGGTAGGTCTCGACCCAATCGATGACCGGGCCAAATAATTCAAATGAATTCTCGGGGTATGAATCACCCCGCATTTCCAGCAAGCCGCTTGCGGCATTTGCGGAAATGGCAGGGGTGGACTGCGTCCCGAGAAGATTCAGATCATTCATGATTCAAGCTCTTTTATCTGTGTACACGGTCAAATTACAACGCTCAAGCTAAAGAACGCTCGTCCATCGTCATCAGTAGCACTCAGGCTGGCCTCAAGCGGCGCACCCGCGCGACGCGCGATATCGATGAGCCCCAACCCGGCGCCCGAGACGACACCTTGAGCACGCGGTTGGTGTAATTGCGCCTTGTACTCTGCCTTAAGGGCGGCCTTATCCATCTTGGCAAGCGCACCAATACGCGCGAGCAGACTCACGCCATCAACATGCTTGACGAGGTTACCCGCCGACACAACGTAACGACTTTCGTCGCGGCGCGCGATCACGACAATCGCGGTGGCATCCGTGTCGCCTTGGTGCAAGGCATATTGACGGATGTTCTGGATCATCTCGATATAAACCGAGAACACGTCCATGGCTTCTGCCGGCCGCGCATGTTCGGCCGAAAGATAGTTCTTCAGCGCGTTGCCAATCTCTTCAATCAGACTGCGCGAAATAGGGCCATTAAAGCAGAGCAGGGTGCGGTTCTGATTAAGCCGCTCGCCCAATGCGTAAAGATCGGAGGCATTCATGAGGTCTTGCTGCCTTAATGACGTTTTATTCGAATCGGAAGGAGAGCAACGTGATGTCATCGCGTTGTGGCCTTTCGCCCTGATACTCGGAAAGTGCCTGCTTAAAGGCCTCCGACTGCTCGGTCAGGGGCTGTCGGGCATGGCGCTTTAGCATCGCGACAAAGCGCGTATTGCCAAAACCGAACCCATGCTCGCCACCCGCCTGATCCAAAAAGCCGTCCGTGGCCATGTAATACGTCCAGCCGGGTTCCATCGTCAATTCGATGTTCCCGAACGTGCCTGGCCGTTTGTCGCCCAAGGCGCGTTTGTCCCCTGACACTTCGCGCAAAGATTCACCGTCGCTTGCGTACAAGGAGATTTTGGCACCTGCGTAAAGAATCTTCCCGGCGCGTCGGTCAATATAAACCAAGCCCGCATCGGTGTTCGTGGCCAATGAGTGCGGCAGTTGCGCATCCGCCAGCATGGCGCGAATTGCTTGATCGGTACGGCGCAAAATGCCAGCAGGATCGCGTGGCCCGACTTCGGTAATTGCCAGGTCAATAGCGGCACGCGCCAACATCGTCATCAGTGCGCCAGGCACACCGTGACCTGCGCAATCCATAATTCCAAGCAGGCAGTTCTCGCCATCGGACCTAAAGACGTAGAAGTCTCCGCCGACCACATCACGCGGTTTCCACAGCACAAAGTGGTGCGCGCCCAACGATTCGGTGAGTTGACGGTCTGGCAGTATGGCGCGTTGGATCAGGCTGGCGTAATCAATAGAGTCGCCAATCTTCTTGTGCGCCGCCGCCATCTCGCGGTTGGCATCCTCCAGTGCGGACGTGCGCTCTCGCACCTTGCTTTCCAGCTCTTCGGTGTGCTTGCGCACCTTATCGGCCATTACGCCAAATGCACGGCTCAAGTCACCAATTTCATCCTGACCTGCGGGCGGCAGGCTCACCTCGTAGCTGCCATTGGCAATGGCGCGCGCCGATTGCTGCAAGCGATGCAAGGGGCGCAGCATCAAACGCTCTACTGCATAACCGAAGCCCAGCAACATCGCCGCCAACAAGGCCACCAGGCCCGCCACGGTTGGCCAGAGCCAGGCCGTATCCAACACTTGGGCGGCGCGCAGGTCCAGCGCCGTCAGCACATGCCAACGCAATTCAGGAATGTAGGCCACCGCCACTAACTGGTCTCGTCCATCCATGGGCAGCCACAGCGACTGCACCGATTTCGGGTCTGCTTGCGCCTGCGCCATCGCGGCGCGCAACGCCTCACGGCCGGTAGGTGTACTGACCAGATTGAAGACTTTGCCACGTGCGTTGGGGTCTTTTGAACCGCTTGCGCCCGAGTTATAGGCAATTAGCGATTCGTCGGCGTGCGCCTGAATAGCCCCGTCCTCATCAATAATCATCGGGGTAACACCCGCCCGACCGCTATTGAGAAAATCTCGCAAGAATCCGGTCAAATCCACGCCGGAGCCAGTCAAGCCCAGCACTTTTTCGCCATCGCGAATCTGGGCGTTGATCCAGATCAGTGTGAGCTTGAGCTTCAGATCAGGATTGACGTTGATGTTGTAACGGTCTGGCGACGCAATGGACTTGTAGAACCAGCCGTCATCTGCCGCCTTGGGGTCCAAGGTGTAGCGAGGGGTGTCTGACAATGGGTGGTCGTCATTGAAATAATAATTTCCGCTGGCGGCGTTCGCTATGAAGTAGGCCCGGCCCAGCATATCGCGACGGTATCCGTCGGCTTCCTTGAAGAAAAGCTCTCTGGCAGCCGGGTCCTTCTCGTCACGCAACCAACGGCGCGTCACTTCTGAATCGGACAGGCGCAACGACAGGGCGAGCTCACGCGACACCGGCGCCAGAATCTTCTGGCGATTCAACTGCGTAAAGTTCTCTGCATAAGCGCGGCCAAAGTGCTCGCGCACATTGTCCAGGACTTGCAGGCCCAATATCACGGCCGGCACCAGCGCAATAAAACATGCCAACAACAGCGCCATTAACGATTTTCTGCGCAAACCCCATTTCGCCATGCCGATGATTCCTGACTACTGTTTGTTTAACCCCGGGAAACCCAGATCACGCTTTTCTTGCTGCGCGCGTAGTGTAGAGAGGGGTTTGAAAGAATGAAACATGGATTACACGTTTTGATGCGTTTTTGAAACCGTCAGTTTCAATTTGGCAATGATTTCGCGTATTTTGGGCGAATTCTGACGGATTGCAGGCCGTTTGGCCAGATTTGGGGGGGTGAGTGCTTCGCATGAAGCACTTTCTACGCCAGGCATATCCTGGAGGGTGGCCAATACCGGAGGCGCGGGCTGCGCGTGATTGGCGTATGAGCATCGACGACGAAGCGCAAGAACCCCACTCGCGCCCGCGATCAGGGATAGACGTCAAATGTGAGCTGAGTGGGGGGGGGGGGGGGGGGGGGGGGGGGGGGGGGGGGGGGGGGGGGGGGG
>JBEBWV010000019.1:0-63309 GCA_040391965.1 Achromobacter deleyi
TCGAGAAAGAGCACGGCATCAAGCTGGGCTTCATGTCGTTCTTCGTCAAGGCTGCTGTTGCTGCGCTGAAGAAGTACCCGCTGATCAACGCATCGATCGACGGCAAAGACATCATCTATCACGGTTACTTCGACATCGGTATCGCTGTCGGCAGCCCGCGTGGTCTGGTCGTGCCGATCCTGCGTAATGCAGATCAACTGACCATTGCTGAAATCGAAAAGACGATTGCCGATTTCGGTCGTCGCGCTGGTGATGGCAAGCTGGGCATTGAAGAAATGACCGGCGGTACGTTCTCGATCTCCAACGGTGGCGTGTTCGGCTCGATGTTGTCGACCCCGATCATCAACCCGCCGCAGTCGGCCATTCTGGGTGTGCATGCCACCAAGGATCGCGCTGTTGTGGAAAATGGCCAGATCGTGATTCGTCCGATGAACTACCTCGCGTTGTCCTATGACCACCGCATCATCGACGGCCGCGAAGCCGTCCTGGGCCTGGTGGCCATGAAAGACGCGCTGGAAGATCCGCAGCGTATGTTGTTGGACATCTAAACGGCGAACGGCGAAGGGCGGCAGAGAAATGTTCTCTTCGTCTCCCTTCGTTTTTTTCGTCAGACGGGGCGGCCTGGCTGGTGCACTGCACGGTGCACCAGGTAAGTCAGGCCGAATTACCCCGTCCTCTTTGGTAGCGCCCGGTAGTCCCTGTGGGCTACGTCCACAGCGCCCATCCGAGCCCGAACCGTCGCAGGTGGCGGATCGAACCTCCAAATTCTTATCGCGAGAACACTATGTCCAAACAATTTGACGTCGTCGTCATCGGTGCCGGCCCCGGCGGCTATATCGCTGCTATCCGCGCTGCACAACTCGGTATGTCGGTTGCGTGCATTGACGCGTGGCAAAACGGCCAGGGCGGCCCGGCTCCTGGCGGCACGTGCACGAACGTGGGTTGCATTCCGTCCAAGGCTTTGCTGCAATCGTCGGAACATTTCGAGCAAGTTAATCACCACTTTGCTGATCACGGCATCGAAGTCAAGGGCGTGACCCTGAAGCTCGACACCTTGTTGGGTCGCAAGAACACGGTGGTTAAGCAAAACAACGACGGTATCCTCTACCTGTTCAAGAAGAACAAGGTCACCTTCTTCCACGGCAAGGGCGCATTCAGCGGCCAGGTCGATGGCGGTTGGGCCATCAAGGTTACCGGCACCACGGAAGAAGATCTGGTTGCCAAGCACGTCGTGGTTGCTACCGGTTCGTCGGCACGTGAATTGCCTGGCCTGCCGTTCGACGAGAAAATGGTGTTGTCCAACGACGGCGCCCTGAACATCGCTGGCGTGCCCAAGACCTTGGGCGTGATCGGCGCTGGCGTGATCGGCCTGGAAATGGGCAGCGTGTGGCGTCGTCTGGGTTCGGAAGTGACCATTCTTGAAGCCATGCCTGAGTTCCTGGCAGCGGCTGACGCGCAAGTGGCCAAGGAAGCGCTGAAGGCTTTCACCAAGCAAGGTCTGAACATCCAAATGGGTGTGAAGATCGGTGAAATCAAATCCACGGCAAAGTCGGTGACAGTCCCTTACGTCGACGCCAAGGGCGCCGAACAAAAGCTGGTTGTGGACAAGCTGATTGTCTCGATTGGTCGCGTGCCTTACACCGGCGGCTTGAACGCTGAGTCCGTGGGTCTGACGCTCGATGAGCGCGGTTTTGTGGCCGTTGACGGTGACTGCAAGACCAACTTGCCGAACGTGTGGGCAGTGGGTGATGTGGTGCGTGGCCCGATGCTTGCGCACAAGGCTGAAGAAGAAGGCGTGGCAGTGGCTGAGCGTATTGCCGGCCAGCATGGTCACGTTAACTTTGACACCGTGCCGTGGGTTATCTACACCTCGCCGGAAATTGCGTGGGTTGGCAAGACCGAGCAGCAACTGAAGAAAGAAGGCCGCGAATACAAGGCTGGCAGCTTCCCGTTCCTGGCTAACGGTCGTGCGCGTGCATTGGGTGACACCACTGGCTTTGCCAAGGTAATTGCCGATGCCAAGACCGACGAAGTGTTGGGCGTACACATTATTGGCCCGATGGCCTCGGAGCTCATCTCCGAAGCGGTGACCATCATGGAATTCCGTGGTGCCGCCGAAGACATCGCACGCATCTGCCACGCCCACCCGACCTTGTCGGAAGCGCTGAAAGAAGCAGCGTTGGCAGTGGACAAGCGCGCATTGAACTTCTAATGTGCGGATGACGACTGCCTGATTCCGTGACGCCAGTCGTGTGAACGCCGCACTGATGCAGCCAGCGGCGGCAGTCTCATCATTTCCATAGAGGGCGGGTTTACGGATCCGCCCTTTTTCTATCCTGACTCTCCATTGCCACATGAACGTCCGCGAATACTACGAACACGAATTGGCCGAGCGCGGCTATGCGCCCGATGCGGCGCAAAAGCTGGCGATTGATCGTCTGCAACGCTATTACGACGAGTGGGTGGCGTTTAAGGCAATGCGATCGAACGCATTGAAAAAGCTGCTGAATCGCCCGGACGTGCCGCGCGGCGTGTATCTGTGGGGTGGCGTAGGGCGAGGCAAGAGCTTCCTGATGGATGCCTTCTATGCCACGGTACCCGTGGTGCGCAAGACGCGCCTGCACTTTCACGAGTTCATGCGTGGCGTGCATCGTGAGCTTGAAGATGTCAAAGGTATGCAGGACCCGCTTGATGAAGTGGCGCGTCGCGTTGCCAAGCGTTATCGCTTGATCTGCTTTGATGAGTTTCACGTGTCAGATGTGGCGGACGCCATGATTCTGCACCGTTTGCTGTCCAAGCTGTTCGAGTACGGAACGTCATTTGTGATGACTTCCAACTATGAACCCTCGACCTTGTACGCCGATGGCCTGCACCGGGATCGTGTGCTGCCGGCCATTGAATTGATTAAAAAGCGCATGGACATCCTGAACGTGGATGCTGGTGTAGATTACCGGCGCCGTTCGCTTGAACAGGTGCAGTGTTATCACTCGCCACTGGATGAGCACGCCGAGGCCGCGCTAAAAGAGGCTTTTAATCGATTAGCCGATACCCCCGCCCAAGATCCGGTGTTGCATATTGAGCATCGGGAAATCCGTGCGCTGGCGTTGGCTGGCTCGGTTGTGTGGTTTGATTTCGCCACACTCTGTGCCGGCCCGCGTTCGCAGAATGATTACCTCGAACTGGCCAATCGCTTTCATGCCGTGATTCTGTCTGGCGTGCCGCGCATGGGGCCGCGTCAGGCATCAGAGGCGCGTCGCTTTACCTGGTTGATCGACGTGTTCTATGACCACAAGATCAAGCTGATCATGTCGGCAGAGTGTGAACCTGAAGAACTCTATACCGAGGGTGCGCTGGCCAATGAGTTCCATCGCACGGTATCGCGTATTCTCGAAATGCAATCTCGCGAGTACCTGGAGTCAGAACGCCGATTGACCGTCAATTTGTAGCTTCAGCGGCATTTTCATCCGTCTGGATTGCTTGCGGCTTGCCGGCGCTTTTTCGGCGGGCAGGGCAAAAGGGGGGGGCTTTGCGCAGCAAGCGCCCCGCCGCCACCTATGCGCATAAGTACAGCGTATAAGAGCATAAGCGCCAGCCGTCTTCTCGGCTGATAGCGCCACTCGTACCATGCAACCTTGTAGAACAGCCACAAGGGGTAGCAAGCATGTATCGAATAGGTATCGACGTTGGCGGTACGTTCACGGATTTCACGCTGGTCAATGAAGTGAGCGGCAGCGTCGCCTTTTTCAAGGTGCCATCGACACCGCAGGATCCGTCCGAAGCCATCAATAATGGCATTGAAGGCCTGATGGCGGCGCATTCGATCACGCCAGACCAAATAGGGCATATCGGGCACGGTACGACGGTTGCCACCAATCTCATTATTGAGCGCAAGACCGCCAAAACCGGGTTGATTACCACGCGCGGTTTTCGCGATGTGCTGGAAATCGGCCGCCAGGTTCGTCCTCATCTGTTTGACTACCGCGTGGGCAAGCCGCCAGCGCTGGTGCCGCGCGCGTTGCGTCGTGAAGTGACAGAGCGCCTGGACGCTAAAGGCCAGGTGCAAACACCGCTGGATGAAGAAGAACTGCGCCGTGCCGCAGAAATTCTGCGAGAGGCGGGAGTCGAAAGCGTGGCAATCTGCTTTCTTCATTCTTACCGCAATCCGGCCCATGAGCTGCGTGCTCGTGACATCGTGCGCGACATTATGCCAGACGTCTACGTTAGTATTTCGAGCGACGTGCTGCCCGAGTTTCGGGAGTATGAGCGACTGTCGACCACGGCGTTGAATGCGGCCGTCGGGCCGCGCATGGCGCGCTATCTTCAGCGTTTCCTGGATCGCGTGTCGACGGCGGGTATCGCCGCAGAGCCTTTCACCATTCATTCGAATGGCGGCCTGATGTCTATCGAAACCGTACGTAATTATCCCGTGCGTACTTGCTTGTCCGGCCCGGCTGCTGGCGTGGTAGGTGCGGCCGTGGTGGGACAGTACACCGGATTCTCAGAGATTGTGACCTTCGATGTGGGAGGCACCAGCACGGATGTTTCGCTGATTCACGAAGGCAAGCCGATCTTTACTTCCAACCGGCAGGTCGCTGGTTATCCGGTCAAAACGCCGATGATCGATATTCATGTAATCGGCGCAGGCGGCGGCAGCATTGCCTGGTTGGATGAAACCGGTTCGCTGAAAGTCGGGCCGCATAGCGCAGGCGCAGTGCCCGGTCCCGTAGGCTACTTGCGAGGAGGAGACTTACCCACGATTACGGACGCCATGTTTGCGTTGCAGCGTTTGAACCCTAAGGCCTTGCTCAAAGGAAAAATGCCGGTCGACGCGGCCGCGGCTCGTCAGGCAGTGCTGGAGAAAGTTGCTCAGCCCTTGGGCTTGAGCATTGAAGCGGCGGCCGAAGGCATTATTCGCATTGCTAATGCCAATATGAGTCGAGCCATTCGATCCGTCTCTACGGAACGGGGTTACGACCTGTCCAACTTTGCGTTGTTTGCATTCGGCGGCGCAGGGCCTTTGCATGCTATGGATGTGGCACGCGAATGCGGTATTCCCGTGGTAGTTGTGCCGCAGGAACCCGGCACGATGTGCGCACGTGGCATGTTGCTGACCAATATCTCTTTCGATTTTGTAGAAAGTGATATTGCCTTGATCGATGCCGCTACGTGGCCACGCATCACCGCAAAGTTCACCCGTTTGGCAGGCGAGGCACAGAACTGGCTGGAGCGCGAAGGCGTGCTGGTCGAGAACCGCCAGTATGAAGCCGTGGTCGACGCGCGATACGTGGGCCAGAACTTCGAGGTCCAGGTTCCGCTTGGTCACGTGTCGGCCACAGATTACGCAGAGTTCGAAACAGGTTTTCACGAGGCCCATCTGCGCGAATATGGCTACAACGTACCGGACCGCGATATCGAGGTAATCAATTGCCGCGTGAAGGCGGTAGGTGCGGTGATCAAGGCGCCGTTGAGCACCATCGCTGCTGCGGCGCCTGCTGCTCCTGTGTCACGTCGCGATATCTATTTCGGGCCGACGCATGGCTGGGTTCCCACCGATGTGTATGACCGTGACCAACTCGGCAGAGGCGCCACGTTCTCCGGGCCGGCTGTGTTCGAAGAAATGAGTTCAACGACGGTCATTGCGCCAGGCCAGCATGCGCATGTTGATGACTACGGCAACATCGTCGTGCGCATTGCGTGACGTACAAAGGATAAGCACCATGACGACGAACAATACGATCCGCGACCCCATAGAAATGGAAGTGTTCACTAATCGGCTGTTGTCGATTACGGAGGACATGAACAACACGCTGGTTCGCTCTTCTTTCTCTACCAATATCAAAGAGCGCAAAGACTGCTCAGTCGCGCTATTCGACCGGCTTGGTCGCCTGGTGGCGCAAGGCACGCAGATTCCGCTGCATTTGGGCTCGCTAAATGGCGCCATGGCCGCGGTGTTGAGCTCCTATCCCGTGGAGAGCATCCGGGTTGGCGATGCCTTCATCAGTAACGATCCATATCTGGCGGGAGGCAGCCATTTGCCGGATATCAACATCGTCACGCCGGTGTTCTATGAAGGCCAATTAGTATTTTTTGCCGCAAACGTGGGCCATCACTCTGACGTGGGCGGATCTGTGCCGGGCTCCATCGCCGGAGGACTTCGTACGGTGTTCGAAGAAGGCATCCGCATTCCGGTAGTGCGCATCGTGCGTGAGGGCGTGCTGGATGAAGAACTGCTGCGCCTGATCTGCAACAACACACGAGACCCGGAAGAGCGCCAACTGGATCTGAAGGTGCAGGTGGCAACGAACAAGCGAGGCGCACAGGCAGTAGGCGGCTTGATTGCCCAAATGGGCGTCGAGCGCGCGCTGACCGCGGTGGACGACATCATTCTCTATACCCGCAATCGCTTGGCACGCCGCATCGCTGAGCTGAAACCCGGATCGTACCGCTTCATGAACGTGATGGACGACGATGGGCTCGGTGGCGGAGATCCCGTTGAAATCCACGTGGAGGTCACTGTGGCGAACGGACGTATCAAGTTTGATTTCGAAGGTTCCAGCGGACAGGCACGTGGCGCGATGAACCTGCCATTGAGCGCCTTGAATGCTTGCGTCTATTACGCAGCCAAAGCGCTGCTGGATCCAGAGATTGCTGCCAATGCGGGATTGTTCTCTTTGCTGGATGTTCAAGCTCCCGCGGGCACCATCGTTAATCCTCTGCCGCCCGCAGCGGTTGGCGCGCGTTCGTTGACGGCGCAAAAAGTGGCGGGTGCAATTTTTGGTGCATTTCGTGGGGTATTGCCAGAATCGCAAATAATGGCCTCCAGCAATGACGTGTGTCCTGCCATCGTGTTCTCGGGAAAGCTGGCACGCCGTACGGGTGATTTTGTGTATCTGGAAACCGTGGCAGGCGGCGCTGGAGCCCGTCTGGATCTGGACGGAATGGACGGTGTGCACGTGCACATGACGAACTCATCGAATTTACCCATTGAGGCCCTGGAGAACGAATACCCGTTGCAGGTCGATGAGTACGCTTTCGTACCAGATTCGGGTGGGGTGGGGCGCACGCGTGGGGGCATGGCACTGGCGCGTCAGATCTCGGCGCGGGGTCAAGGCATTGTGTTTTCGGTGCGCTCAGATAACCACACCGTGGGCCGCGCGAGTGGGGTGCTGGGCGGTGGGGACGGCAAGCAATCGTACTTGGAACGGCGTAACGTAGACGGCAGCATTGACGTGCTTTCGTCCAAGACTGCCAATATCAGTTTGAATCCGGGCGAGAGCGTGCGCCTGGAAACCTCTGGCGCGGGTGGTTTTGGCGCGCCGGCTGAACGCTCGGTGGCTGCTCTGGCGTCCGATCTGCTCGACGAACGTGTGGGCGAAGCTGCGGCTCGGCTTGCCTATGGCGGCCTGGTGGATCAGGCGCTGGCGTCTCTGCAGGCCACACACACCTGAGTGTTTTCTGTCGATATTGCAGGCTGCGATGTGTCTGGCCAGTGATTCTGGCCGGACATCTTTTAAAGATGCGCTCGTTTTCAGACGATCGACTGGGTGTCCATGGCCGCACCGATGCACTGACGCATCCAGGCGTGAGCCGGATCGTGTTGGTAGCGCTCGTGCCAATAGAGAGAAATACTCAATGGTGGTAAGGGCAGAGGTGTGGGCAGCAAGACAGTGTTGCTCACCTCTGCCAGCTTGCTTGCCACACTGGAGGGCAAGGTGGAAATCATGTCGGTGGCTGCCAACGCAAATGGCGTAGCTACGTAGCTGCTCAATAGCGCGCCCACCACTCGGCGCTGGCTTTGCGCCTGCAGGGCCGCATCGATTTGGGCATTGAAATATCCCGCATAGCCAGAGGCGTCCATGTGCTCATACTGCAAAAATGCGGCGAGGTCCCAAGGCTTGCTTAATGCCGGATGGCCCGCCCGCACCAGGCAGGTGCTTGCTTCTTCGAACAGAAATCGTGCGCGCAAGCTCTCTGCGGGCTCGGGGTAGTGGCCAATGTAGAGCTCAATGTAGTTGCCCGTCAGCATGTCTTGCGCGCCGGAGGTTTTGGCTGGCAAGCACCGTATCTGCGCGTTGGGGGCTTCTGCTTTCAGGCGCGGTAGCACGCGGGGTAGCACGGCCAATTGCAAGTAGTCACTCGCATAGAGATGAAAGATGTGATGGGTCGTGGCCGGGTCGAATGCCGCAGTCGGAGACGTGGAACGTTGCCAGGCTTGCAGCATGGGCTGGAACGTGCGGTGCAGTTCGAGCGCGCGCGCAGTCGGTGTCCACGTGTTGCCCGAGCGCACCAGCAGCGCGTCGCCAAACAAGTAGCGCAGCCGACTCAACGCGGAACTCATGGCTGGCTGGCTGATACCCATTGCTTCCCCTGCCTGAGACACACTTTTGTTGCTCATCAAGGCGTCAAAGTGCGCCAGCAGGTTGAGATCTGTGGGTTTCATGGCGTGAAGGTTATGGGCTTATAAGTTTCGCTTGGTCGACGAGGACAGACCACGCACGTACCATTTGACCACGATTAAACGCCAGTTCGATGATCGAATAATGGCAATATTTCAGGGGAAATTTGTGCTGAGAATAGGTAGAAAACTAGCGCGTTGTGCGCTGGCGCTAGCGTCCTTTTCGCTGGCGGGCTCTGCGTTGGCAGCCGATTGGCCGGAAAAGCCAATACGCTTGATCGTGCCATATGCCAATGGGGGATCGACTGACCTGGTGGCGCGCCAGGTGGCCAGCGCCTTGGGCAAGCGTATCAACCAGACCGTCATCGTGGAAAACAAAGCGGGTGCAAGTGGGGTGATTGGCTCTTCCTTCGTCGCGCGGCAGCCTGCCGACGGTTACACACTCTTGTTGGGTACGGTGTCCAGTCACGCGATTGCGCCCAGTGTGACGGCCAATTTGCCTTACGACATCGTGAAGGATTTCACTCCGATCACGACCATTGGCACGATTCCCGATCTGATCGTGGTCAATCCTGATGTCAAGGCGCAGACGCTTGAAGATTTCATTGCGTTAGCCAAAGCTCAGCCAAACCAACTGACCTACGCGTCAGCGGGCACAGGCACGTCCAGCCATCTTGGCGCCGCTTACTTCGCGACCGCTGCCGGTATCAAGCTGAATAACATTTCTTACCGCGGGTCTGGCCCCGCGCTGATCGATGTGCTGGGTGGACATGTGGACATGATGCTGGACGTGATCATGACCTCGCTTGAGCCCCTGAAGGCGGGCAAGCTGCGCGCACTGGCTGTGACCTCGAAAACACGTTCTCCATTGCTTCCTGACGTGCCCACCGTGGCAGAGCGTGGTATTCCCGGATTTGAGGCGATCATCTGGTTTGCGGTGCTGGCTCCGGCGAATATGCCGCCCGCGCTGCAGAACCGTATTGCGGGGGAACTGGATGCGGTACTGGCACAGCCGGAAATGAAGACCATACTTTTGCAGCAAGGTATTGAGGTGGCTGGCACGGGCCCGCAAGCGTTGGCAGACACCATCAAGGCAGATACAAAAAAATGGGGTGATATCGCGAGAAATGCGGGAATCACACCTCAATAAGCGGCAAGTCATCGTTCGGCCCTGCCTCGCGCCAAATGGTCTGCGGCAGGGCCGACTCAAGGTTGTCTCGTCGGTTGTGGTGAAGGGAGTCTCATGAATCAGGTATTACCGGCCAGGGCCCGCAACGGGCGTCGGCATGGTCAGCATCAAGGCATATACGACGCCATTGTCGTGGGCGGTGGATTGGTTGGCTCTGCAATTGCCTACGGTCTGGCCCGGCAGATGGACGACATTCTCGTGCTCGACGAAGGTGATGTCGCATTCCGTGCGTCGCGCGGAAATTTCGGGCTGATCTGGGTGCAGAGCAAGGGCATGGGAATGCCAGGTTATGGGCAATGGACCATGAGCTCGCGCGACCTGTGGCGTCAATTGGCCGATGATCTGCTGGAAGAAACTGGCGTTGACGTACATCTGGAGCAGCGCGGTGGTTTGCATGTCGTGTTGAGCGAAGAAGAGTACGAAGCCCGGGTCGCGTTTCTCACGCGTTTGCAGGAACAGCCAGGTATGCCGCAATTTCCCTGGAAAATGCTGGATCGCCACGAGCTAGCCTCGTTGATGCCCGGCGTGGGGCCAGACGTGCTTGGTGCCTCCTGGAGTCCCACCGATGGCATCGTCAACCCACTCAAACTGCTGCGCGCATTTCATGCGTCGTTTGCGGGCCGTGGCATTGATTACCAGTCTGAGTGCGGGGTTCAAACGATCACGCAAACAGGCGATGTTTTCGAGGTTCGCACCCCACGTGGCGTAATGCGTGGAAAGACGCTTGTGCTGGCTTCGGGGCTGGCGAACAAGACGCTTGGCGCGCAAATTGGGATGACGGTTCCCGTTCGCCCGCAACGCGGGCAGATCATCGTTCTGGAGCGCACGCAGCGCTGCCTGGATATGCCTTTGGCCAGCCTGCGCCAAACCGATGAGGGCACGTGGCTGATTGGTGATTCGCAGGAAGAAGCTGGGCTGGAAGACGAGGTGACGGGCTTGCCGATAATCGCGACGCTGGCAGATCGCGCGCTGCGAACATTGCCTGCCCTGCGGCACGTGCGTGCCGTGCGCAGTTGGTCGGCTCTGCGTGTCATGTCGCAAGACGGTTTTCCTATTTATGAGCAGTCTGCGTCTCACCCGGGAGCTTTTGTGGCCACTTGTCATAGCGGCGTCACGCTGGCTGCCGCGCATGTGTATCGCTATGCGCCCATGATTCATGCGCGCGCCATTGATGGCGCGCTCGATTGTTTTTCGACGCGGAGGTTTCATGTTCAAGCGCCTGCATAAGGCTGGGGCAGATGCGCACTCGTCCATCAGCTTGCTGTACGAAGGGCAGGCGGTGGCCTGTCAACTGGGTGATACCGTGGCAACAGCATTGTTAGCCAACGGGCAGGACGCCTTGCGCGATACTCCTGTCAGCGGGGTCTCACGCGGCCCGTACTGCATGATGGGCATCTGCTATGACTGTCTGGTTACTATCGACGGGCAACCCAATCAGCAAGCTTGCATGACGCCTGCAAGAGCAGGCATGGTCGTCCTGAAACAATGTGGCGCACGTGAGGTAATGCCATGATGGCTACAGCTTCTATTGAGTTGTTGGTGATCGGCGCCGGGCCCGCAGGTTTGGCTGCTGCAACGCTTGCCACACAATGCGGCGTGAAGACTTGCCTATTGGATGAGCAGACAGCGCCTGGCGGACAAATCTATCGTGCCATCACGACAACGCCGGTTACTGATCGAAAAATTCTCGGAAAGGACTACTGGAAGGGCGAGGCGCTGGTGGCGCAGTTCAAGGCCAGTGGTGCCCAGTATCAGCCGGGAGCCACGGTGTGGCAGATCAGTGCCCTGGAGAACGGGGACGGCTACGAGGTGGCCTTTTCTGTGGCGGGCGTTGCCAAACTGCTGCACACGCGTCATGTGCTGCTGGCCACGGGCGCGCAAGAGCGGCCATTTCCGATTCCTGGCTGGACCTTGCCTGGTGTCGTGACAGCAGGTGCCGCCCAGATTTTGCTTAAACAGTCGGGGCTGGCTGCGGGCGAATCATGCGTGCTGGCCGGTAGTGGACCCTTGCTGTATTTGCTGGCGTGGCAATACCTGAATGCAGGTGTCAAGATTGATGCCCTCCTGGACACCACGCCGAAAGGGCGTACACGCGGCGCGCTAAGACATGCATGGGCCTTTCTCCGTTCACCTTATTTCTCCAAGGGCGTCAGCTTGTTGCGTTCTGTGCGTGCGGCTGTACCAATCGTGAAGCATGTCGCCAAGCTGGAAGCCGTGGGCAAGAACGGAGTTCTGGCAGATGTGCGCTATGAAGTGGATGGCGTCGCTGCGACCTTGCCCGTATCGCATCTGCTGCTTCATCAGGGCGTTGTGCCAAACATCAATATGGCACAGGCCGCAGGCGTGCAGCATCACTGGAATGATGCGCTGGCCTGCTGGGAGCCCCGCGTGGATGATTGGGGCAGCACTAATCTGCCGCATTTTGGCATTGCGGGTGACGGCGCGGGCATCGCTGGTGCGCTAGCCGCAGCAGAACGCGGGCGGCTAGCTGGATTGCAAGCCGCGTTTGAATTGGGCCATCTGGATCAGGCGCAGCGCGATCACTTGTCGGCCGAACCCCGCGCAGCGCTGGCGCGTGCCAATCGCGGCCGCGAGTTCATCGATGCGCTTTATCTGGCAGCACCCTCTCTGCGTCAGCCCGTTGGGGACACGATTGTCTGTCGCTGTGAAGAGGTTACCGCTGCGCAGGTAAGGGATGTCGTCAAACTGGGGGTGTCGGGACCCAATCAGATGAAGGCATTTCTGCGTTGCGGCATGGGACCCTGCCAAGGCCGCTTGTGCGGGCTGACTGTGACGGAATTAATTGCTTGCGAACGAGGTGTGTCGCCGATTGAGGTAGGCTATTACCGACTACGCTTTCCGACCAAGCCCATCTCACTGGGTGAACTGGCTTCTTTGCCGCAAACGGATGCCAGTCGCAAGGCTGTTGTGCGATTCAAGAAATAAGGTCTCGAGCGGCATACGTGCTGCATTCTTCATGTCGCTGGACGCATCTGGCGGCGATACTTATCTGGAGCTTTTACTTTGACCGATATCGTCCGAATGGAAAGCAATCAACGTTTGTCGCGCATTGTCGTGCACGGCAATACGGTCTACATCGCGGGGGTGACTTCGCGTGCCGGTGACGACATCACCACTCAGACCCGAGATGTACTAAGCACAATTGATGGCTATCTGGCGAAGGCCGGAACAGACAAAAGACGCCTGCTTCAAGTGCAGATCTGGCTCAAGGATATTGACCGCGATTTCGCTGGCATGAATGCCGTGTGGGGCGAATGGACTGATCCCGCTTACATGCCCACACGTGCGACCTGCGAAGCGAAGCTGGCAGCGCCCGAACTCTTGGTCGAAATCATCGTCACGGCCGCCTTGCCTTAAGTCATCCAGTAGTCCCCGGCCGGCATTCGTCTTTGGCGATGCCGGTTTTTTTTCGCCTTGTGGCTTGGCGGTACTAACCCGTAGGCGCGTATCGCGCGCAGGGGCAGCGAATGCATATACGGATGAACTTATAACCCGGAGGAATAGCCTGGCCAAAAACAGGACTTTGACATCATGACTCGTGGATCTTACGGTGTTGCCTACAGATTGATCAACAGTCGTCCCCGGGGGGAATATGAAGCGTCCGATTTTGTCCGCATTGACTTTGGCATTGCTGCTTGCCGGTACCTGTAGTGGGGTCAGCGCGCAGACGCAGACCGATACACGGAATGTGATCCGCGTCAGCTCCGGCGCGAACGACAACACCAACCTGGACCCTCATCGAGCCACGTCAACCAACGACAAAGGCGTCGTACAGATGATGTTCAATGGCCTCGTGCGCTTTCCGCCGGGCAGCGCCGATCCGAAAGCGCTTGAACCGGATCTGGCGCTGAGCTGGGAGGCATCGCCCGACAGCAAAGTCTGGACCTTCAAACTGCGTCCAAACGTCGCATTTCACGGCGATTACGGCATGCTTTCCGCTGACGACGTGGTCTATTCCATTCAGCGAGCGGCTGACGCAAAGCGCTCAAGTTTTGCCGCCAATTTCGAGATCATTGACAAGGTCGAGGCCGTTGATCCGATGACGGTGCGCTTTACGCTCAAATATCCCGATGCCGCTTTCCTGGGACGTGTCTCGAATTACCACGGAGGCAATATTGTCAGCAAGAAAGCAGCGGAATCCCTTGGCGACAAATTCGGCGCAACGCCGGTGGGTACAGGGCCGTTCATGTTCGGCGAGCATGTCACGCAGCAATACGTGAAGCTGTTGGCCAACGACCGGTACTTCCGTGGCAAGCCATTGGTGGCAGGGATCACTTATCGCATGATCCCGTCCGATACTGCGCGAGAGCTGGCGTTCTCATCAAACGAAATCGACTTGATGGCAGGTAAACGTGAACAACGTTGGGTGGAGCGGGCGCGCAAGAACGACATGCCGGTCGATATCTTCGAGCCGTCAGAGTTCCGCACCTTGTTCATCAATCGCACGATGAAGCCGCTGGACAACGTTAACGTGCGCCGCGCCATTGCCATGGCGATTAACGTCGACGAGATCATTCGCTACGTAGGTAAGGACGTAACGATCAAGAGCTGTTCGGTCGTGCCAGTGGGTTACCTGGGGGAAGACTGCAGTGCCGGTGCCTATCAATTCGATGTGGCGGGCGCAAAGAAGCTCTTGAGCGACGCGGGCTTTCCCAGCGGGATTGAGATCAAGTCCGTGGTCTCGAACATCTCGGCCCAACAGCCCATTATGGAAATCGTGCAAGCGCAACTGGCCCGCGCTGGAATCAAGCTGAATCTGGAAGTGGTGGACCACGCCACCTATCAGGCCAAGAGCCGCCAGGATCAAAGCGCTCTGGTCTTTTATGGCGCGGCGCGCTATCCAAGCGCAGACGTTTGGCTTTCCGAGTTCTTTGATTCTGCAGCCGCTATTGGCGCGCCGGCTGCCATGTCCAACTTTGCGCATTGCTCAGTAGGCGATGAGGCGATTCGTGCGGCACGTACTGAGCCGGATGTCAGCAAACAATTGGCATTGTGGAAAGAGGCTCAGACAAAGATTCATGATGACGTCTGCGCGGTGCCCTTGTTCGGCTTGAAACAGGTCTGGCAGCACAGCAAACGCCTGAACTATGGCTACGACTTGAAGGGTGCTTTGAATCTGGCGCCACCCATCACGGAGAAGACGACGATCAGTCCGCTTTAAGCAGACCGGTTGAAAGTTCTTTGGCAACCTGGCGGGCGTGCGTAATAAATGCCGCCGTCAGGCTGGCATTGCGTCCGGCTTCATTGCGGCACAGATAGAAGTCAAATGAAAGTGCAGGGGAAAAGCGGCGCAGAACCAGGCGCTTTTCCAATCCATAGGCGAATAAGGGATGAATCACCGAAACCCCCAGACCTGCCGCGACGAACTCGCAGACGGTCGGCGCGGTCGACGCATCGATCACGATATTGAGCTGTGCGCCGGCGGCTTCGAACGCGTCTCGCACCAGCGTATTTGTTTGACTCGTCGCGTCAAAGCCAATGAAGGGAAGCCCGTCAAGATCTTGAGCGCGGATGACGCGTTTATTGCTCAAGGCATGGTTGGTATGCATGGCGCAAACGAGAGGCGAACGTATCAGCACCTCGCGTTCGACAAAAGAGCTGTCGACCCCGCTGCCCAAGATACCGACATCGATTTTTCGTGCAATCAGCCAGTCCGCCACAAATCGGGAACTGCGCGTTTCGATAGTGATGCGAACGCCGGGGTTTTCCTCCAGGAACCGCGTGATGACGCGACGGATAAAAGACCCCGACAGCGCGGGCAGCACGCCAATGCGCAAATGTCGCTTTTCATCTTGGCGAATCGACTCCACCGCTTCTTCCACTTGGCGCAAGCCGGAGAAAACGCGGTCGATTTCTTCGTAAAGACGCATGCCCTGGCGGGTAGGGGCCAACTTGCCGCGAACGCGGTCGAACAACGCGAGTCCTGTTTCTTCTTCAAGATGCGTCAGCAACTTGCTGACAGCAGGTTGGGAAACGAACAGCACTTCCGCCGCACGACTCACCGAGGCGTTTTCGATGACCGCCTTGAAGGCTTCAATCTGGCGCAGATTAAGGGGATGCTTCATTCTCGGGGCTCGCGTCTCGCACGGGTGAACAAGGAGGGCAAGCGGCTGAGCATAGCGCAGTTCCCCCAGATTTTGGGGGCCGCGCGATGAGACGAGAGTTCGACGTTGCCATCTGTGGTGCAGGCATGGTGGGTGCCGCCGTGGCCTACGGCCTGCTTGCCAGTGGACAGCGCCTATTGATGTTGGATGGTGCTGATGCGGACTTCCGTGCGGCCAAAGCGAACTTCGGATTGCTCTGGGTGCAAGGCAAGGGGTTCGGACATCCCCACTATCAACGCCTGTCGCGCCGGGCGGCCGCGCAATGGCCTGCTTTTTGCCAGCAGCTCCAGGACGAAACTGGCATGGCGCTGGATTGCGAGCAGCGCGGGGGCCTGAATTTTATCGTCGGCGAGGATCAATGGGATCCGCGTGCGCAACGCATGGAAGATTGGCACGCGCAGGCGCCTGAACAAGTGCGCTGCACGGAGTTGCTGGAACGCGCTGCGCTAGAGCGCCTGACTCCTGGCGTCAAGTACGGTCCCGATGTAGTGGGCGCTGTTCATGGTTTGCTGGATGGCCACGTCAACCCCTTGCGCTTGCTGGCGGCGTTGCAACACGCCTATGTGAAGCGCGGTGGGGCGTTTCATCAAGGGCACGCCGTTTCAGACATCCAGCCTTTGACCGGCGGTGGCTTTCACATTCAAGCGGGCGCTCAGCAGTATCAAGCCGCCCGTGTAGTGATTGCCGCTGGACTGGGGTCGAGCGCGCTGGCGGAGATGGTGGGCCTGAGTGCGCCCCTGAGGCCTCAACGTGGCCAAATTCTCGTGACTGAGCGTGTTGCTCCCGTGCTGCCCCTGCCCGCTAGCGGTATTCGGCAAACCGGCGAGGGTTCAATCATGGTTGGGCTCACGCAGGAGGAGGTGGGCTATGACCTCTCTACGACCACCTCTGCGGCCGTGCGCATGAGCCGTCAGGCCATTCGAGTGCTGCCTGCACTCTCGCAGGTGCGTTGGGTTCGCCAATGGTCCTGCCTGCGCATCATGACGCCAGACGGATGCCCGATCTATGCCGAATCTTCCCACTATCCCGGCGCCTTTTTGGCCCTGTGTCACTCAGGCGTGACGCTGGCCTCCTTTCATGCCCAAGACTTGGCGCGCGCTGTCAGCGACGGACGCTTGCCTGTGGATCTGCAATCTTTTCATCATGGACGCTTCAATGTTCCGCAAACTACCTGATGCCGGAAAACCGGCGCTAACGATCACCATAGACGGCGTCGCGGTCAGCGCCGACCCGGGCGAAAGCGTGGCGGCCGTGTTGCTGCGCCAGAAGAACCCGATTGCGCGCACTACGCCGGTGAATCAGAGTCCGCGCGCGCCCTATTGCATGATGGGAGTGTGCTTTGAATGTCTTGCCATCGTTGATGGCATGGCGTCCACCCAAACCTGTCTGGTGACGGTGCAGGACGGCATGCGCGTCGAGCGCCAATTCGACAAACGTAAGGTGCTTGCATGACGCGTCATTTCGATCTACTTATTTTGGGTGCTGGACCTGCAGGCATGAGTGCGGCCATTGCCGCCCGCCGTCTGGGCATGAGCGTGTTGCTCGTGGACGATCAGCCAGCCCCGGGTGGCCAAATATGGCGAGCGGTTGAGGCGGTTTCCGGCACGAGTGTCGGGAAATTGCTCGGCGATGAATATCTCTCAGGTGCTGCATTGGCACAGTCCATGCGCGCGAGTGGCACCGTCTATGAGCCACAGACCCAAGTATGGCAAATTGAATCTGGTTGGCACGTGTACATGAGCCGTGACCAGCAGGCGGAGGTGGTGCAGGCAGATGCCGTCTTGCTGGCAACCGGGGCACAGGAACGGCCAGCACCCTTTCCGGGCTGGACCTTGCCAGGGGTGATGACGGTAGGCGCAGCGCAAATTCTGCTGAAGACCTCGCGTCAAGTGCCGGATCAACCGGTTTGGATCGCGGGCAGTGGTCCTTTGCCTCTGCTTTATATGGTGCAACTATTGCGGGCGGGCGGCAGCATTGCCGGATGGCTGGACACGTCTCCCTCAGACAGCCTGCGGCGCGGCTGGCCGAAGCTTATGGCGGCGCTGCCCGGCTGGCGTGATTTGCTCAAAGGCTGGGGGTGGGCGCGCGCTCTGCGTCAAGCGGGCTTTCCGATTGTGCGCCATGTGAACCAGTTTTCTGTGGAGGGTGAGGGCAGGGTCAGCAGTCTGACGTATGTCGAGGCAGGCGGGCGCAGCGTGACGGTCCCGGCACAATTGGTCCTCGTGCACGAGGGCGTGGTGCCCTCGGTGCACATGACCCAAGCCATCGGTTGCCGCCATGTCTGGCGCGACGACCAGGTCTGTCTTGCGCCAGAAGTGGATGCTTGGGGAGAAACGTCGGAATCCGGCGTGTTCGTGGCGGGCGACGGCACAGGTATCGGTGGTGCTCGCGCGGCCTGCGTGCGCGGTGAACTGGCGGCGGTCGGCATAGCTTTGCGTGCGGGAAAACTTGACGCCGGACTTGCTCAGCAACTAGCGCAGCCCTTGAGGCAGAAGCTGGCGCGAGAGCTCTCAACCCGTCCTTTGCTTGACGCCATGTTTGCGCCGCGTGCTAGTGCGCTGGATCCCCTGGACGAGACAATCGTCTGTCGCTGCGAAGAGCTCACGGCGGGGGACATTCGCCGGGCTGCCGCTATAGGTCGTCCCGGCCCCAATCAAATCAAATCCATGACACGCGCTGGCATGGGCCCATGCCAAGGCCGCCAATGCGGTCACACGGTGGCGCAGATACTGGCTCGAGCCCAAGATCGACCTGTCTCCGAAATTGGCTTTTATCGCATTCGACCGCCACTCAAACCGCTTACGCTTGGCGAACTTGCCACCCTGGATATTGACGGTGAACAGTCATGAGCAGCGCGGTCTATGACGTTGTTGTGATCGGGGGTGGCTTGCACGGTTTATCCGCCGCGATGCACTTGGGGCGCGCTGGAAAGCGCGTCATCGTGCTTGAGCGCGCCTGGACGGGGCGGCATGCATCCGGGGCGTCTGCCGCTGGCGTGCGCACACTGAATCGCGATCGTGGTGAACTCGACCTCTCGCTTGAAGCCATGGAAATGTGGCATGGCATGCAAGCTCTGGTTGGCGACGACTGCAGCTTTCAGGCCAGCAGCCAAATCTGCGTGGCCGAAAATGCGGCTGGGCTGGAAAAGTTGGAACGGCACGTCGGTGCATTACGCAATGACGGCTATACCCACGAGGAGATTATCGGCGCCGATGAGCTCAAGCGTTTGCTGCCCGCGCTAAGTCCGCATTGTGTGGGCGCCTCGATTGCACGGGGTGATGGTGCAGCGGATCCGCACCGTACGCTGCGCGCTTTTCGCGCAGCGGCCGAGCGCGCAGGCGTGACTGTCAAAGAGCATTGCGGCGTCAATGCCATTGAGCGGCGCGGGGCAGAGTGGTGCGTGATCAGCGAACAAGGGCTTGTGATTGCACCGGTCATCGTCAATGCCGCGGGCGCTTGGTCGGCGCGAATTGCAGCAATGGTGGGTGAAGATATCCCGTTGTCGACCAAGTCATCCATGATGATGGTTAGCGAACGATTGGCACCGTTTATCAAGCCGGTGGTTGCCATCATGGGGCGATCGTTGTCGTTCAAACAGTCTACTCAAGGCACGCTAGTAATCGGCGGCGGCTTGCAAGGGGTTCCGGATCTGGATCGCGAAAGCTCCACGGCTCGTATGCAGATACTGGCTAAAGGTGCTCACGCTGCTACCGACATTTTTCCTGATGTGCGCAATGTTCGAATAGTGCGGGTTTGGGCAGGGCTGGAAGCCAAGACTGACGACATGTTGCCCATTGTCGGCCCGGCGCGTGATGTTCCCGGCTTCTATCATGCGTTCGGCTTTTCGGGCCACGGTTTCCAACTGGTGCCAGTGGTGGGTGCGGTGCTGACCGACTTGATCGTGCATGGCAGCACCAAACGTCCCATTGAACATCTGCAAGCGGCACGGCTCATGGCGTCGGCTTGCTCGTCTGGCGCTACTGGCGAGGTGTCCTCATGATGCGTTTTGCTTTCAAGCGACTGCTGTTGGCCGTGCCAACCTTGTTGGCGATGCTGACCGTGGTTTTTATTCTGGTCCGACTGGTGCCAGGCGATCCAGCGGCTGTCATGCTGGGTGACCAGGCCAGTGCGCAGGCGCTGACCGCGTTGCGGGCGCAAATGGGTTTGGATCAACCCGTTTCGGTGCAGTACTTCAGTTTTCTGCGCGACATGCTCACAGGCAACTTCGGCGTCTCGATGTCGAGTGGACGCACCGTTCTGACCGAGGTCGCATTGGTGCTGCCGTGGACCGTTCAACTGACTGCCGCAGCCATCACGATTGGCGTTGTCTTTGGCCTGCCATTAGGCATTTGGGCGGCATTGCGGCGCAACGCCTGGCCGGATTATTTTGGTCGTGTCCTGTCCTTGACGGGGCTTTCCTTTCCGGCATTTGTGTCGGCGATTCTCATGCTGCTCGTGTTCGCCATTCAGTTGCGTTGGTTCCCCGTCATCGGCAGCGCCACCTCTAGCAATTGGGAAACGCAGCTTCGCGCGTTGGTGCTTCCAGCGTTTAACTTGGGTCTCATCATGATGGCTTATGTGATGCGTGTCACGCGTTCATCAATGCTGGGTGTTTTAGGTGAAGACTATGTTCGAACCGCACGTGCCAAAGGCGTGCGTCCGCTTCGCCTCATCCTGCGTCATGGACTGCGCAATGCCTTGATTCCTATCGTGACTGTCGTCGGCTTGTACTTCGGCACCTTGATCGGAAACTCCGTTCTGACCGAAATTGTGTTCAACCGGCCAGGCCTTGGGAAGTTGATTCTGGGAGCACTGAACGCGCGTGACTACACCTTGCTGCAAGGATTGATGGTTGTGTTTGCCACCTGCGTCATCGTTGTCAATCTGCTTACCGACCTCGTATACGGGTTGGTCGACCCCAGGGTGAAATACAAATGAGCGCTGTCGCTATCGTCGCCTCCGCGAAACCCAATGCCTTGTGGTTGTCGCTGCGCAAGAACCGTCTGTCATGGATTGGTATTGGTCTGCTGATCCTGATTCTATTCATCGCCCTGTTTGCCCCCTGGATTGCACCCCATGATCCGCTGGAGCAAAACATCATCTACCGGCTGGAACCCCCTTCAGCGCAGTTCTGGCTAGGCACCGATAGCTTCGGGCGTGATGTGTTGTCACGCTTGATCTACGGCACGCGTATTTCGCTTCTGGTTGGTTTCGGCGCCATTTTTATTGCGATGTTCATCGGCTCATCGTTGGGCATTCTCGCGGGCTACGTCGGGGGCATTGTCGATCAGCTCATCATGGGCCTGGTCGATGTGCTGCTTTCATTTCCCACGCTGCTGCTGGGCTTGATGATTGCCGCCATGATGGGAGCCAGCCTGGAGAATCTCATCATCGCCATTGCCATCACCGAGATTGCGCCCTTTGTGCGAGTGGCGCGCGCACCCACCATTGCGCTCAAGCAGCGTGATTTCGTTGAAGCGGGCAGGGCGTTGGGTTTTGGCCCCTTCCGATTGATGCGCGTGCATATTCTTCCGAACATGATGTCCGATGTCATTGTCTTGGGTTCACTGTGGATCGCGTCTGCGATTCGCACGGAAGCTTCGCTCAGTTTTATTGGTCTTGGTGTGCCGCCACCCACGGCAACCTGGGGCAGCATGATTCGCGAAGGTTTCGAGAACATTCTCGATGCGTGGTGGCTGACCGTGTTTCCCAGCCTGGCAATTCTCATTACGGTACTGGCATTGAATCTGCTGGGCGACGCCCTGCGCGACGCCATCGACCCCAAACTTCGTTCGGAATAAAGATGAACATGGACAGTAGTGCCTTGTTGGAACTGCGCGAGTTGCGCACTGAATTCCGCGTGGGCGGCAACTGGCATGCCGCCGTGCGAGGGGTGTCGTTCCACGTTAAGCAAAATGAGACTCTGGCTATCGTGGGGGAGTCAGGCAGTGGCAAGAGTGTCACGGCGCTGTCGATCTTGCGCCTTCTTCCGGAAACCGGGGCCCGCCACGGTTCGGGAGCGGTGCTGCTTGAAGGTGAGGACTTGAGCCGCGTTTCCGAGAAACGCATGGCGCAACTTCGCGGCAATTCCATCGCGATGATTTTTCAAGAACCCATGACCTCGCTGAACCCTACGATGACGGTGGGGGATCAAATTGCCGAGGCGGTGCGTCAACATCACAAGGTGTCGTGGGCGCAGGCGCGTGCGGCTGCGCTGGCAGCACTGGAAGAGGTAAAAATTCCTGGCGCGGCCAAGCGATTTGATGCCTATCCGCATCAATTCTCGGGTGGGATGCGCCAACGCGTCATGATCGCGATGGCCCTGGCCTGTAAACCCAAAGTGTTGTTGGCCGACGAACCCACTACGGCGCTCGACGTCACCATACAGGCACAGATACTGACCCTGCTCGATGATTTGAAAGCCGCGCATGGCATGGCAGTCGTATTCATTACGCACAATCTGGGCGTGGTGGCCCAGATTGCCGATCGTGTGGCGGTCATGTATGCCGGCGAGATCGTTGAAACTGCCGATGTCGCCACCTTGTTTGCCCGGCCAGCGCATCCATACACGGAGGCGCTGTTGCGCGCCATGCCGCGCGTGGATATTGACAGCAGCGAGCTTGTGCCTATTCCGGGCAGCGTGCCTGCCATCAATGATATGCCCACCGGCTGCGCTTATGCCGCGCGATGTGCTTTGCACCAACCGCGCTGTGATCAAACACACCCTGAGTTAGAGACCTTGCCGGGGACGGCGCTACATCAAGTGCGTTGCATTGTGCGCGTGCAAACCAAGAGGGGGCAGGCATGAGCGCGTTGCTTGAAGTTCGCAATCTCGTCAAATGCTTTGAGAGCGGGGGAGGATGGTTGTCAGGCCCCAAGCAGATCGTGCGAGCCGTCAACGATGTGTCGTTCAGTTTGCAGCGTGGCCAGTCCATCGGTCTGGTCGGCGAGTCCGGTTGCGGTAAGTCTACGGTCGCACGTGCGGTATTGCGCCTGATCGAGCCCGATGAAGGTCAAATCATCTTTGATGGAAGCGATTTGCGCCAGGCAGACGCGCACGCGCTGCGTGTCTTGCGGCGGCGCCTGCAGATCGTGTTCCAGGACCCTTACGCGTCGCTCAACCCGCGCCGCACGGTACGCCAGACATTGGCAGAACCGCTCATCGTGCATCAGATGGGGAATGCCAAAGATATTGACGACAAAGTCGTGCAGACGATTCAAGAGGTTGGGCTGCCTGTCACGGCATTGGATAAATACCCGCACGAATTTTCGGGCGGTCAACGCCAACGTATTGGCATTGCGCGCGCGCTCGTGCTGGATCCCGAGGTCATCATTGCCGATGAGCCGGTGTCTGCGCTTGATGTGTCGGTTCAGGCGCAGATACTTCAACTTCTTGAGCGTTTGAAGGTTCAGCGAGGCCTCTCATTCGTATTCGTTTCGCACGATCTCGGCGTGGTCAGGCATTTCTGCGATACGGTGTGTGTCATGTATCTGGGCAGAATTATCGAGACTGGGCCCACTGCACAAGTGCTCGACGGACCGTTGCATCCCTATACACGCATGTTGCGCGATTCCAGTCCTGTCCCGGACCCAACGTGCCGTATTCGCTTGAACAAAATTATTGGCGAAATACCGGCACCGACTCAACTGCCTACCGGTTGCACCTTTCATCCAAGATGCGCTCGCGTTCAACCGGAGTGTCGTCAACGGCTTCCGCCACTTGAGCTGCTCAGGCCGGGCCGCGCAGCAGCCTGTTTTCATCCCCTGATTGGCACTTGAGCAACGCTGACGGTGGGTATTTATTTCAATGTATTGCTAATGCAAGTCATTATCATTTAATATGTGAGCACTTTATGTAATGCCCGGCTATTTAACGTGCCCACATCGCTCACACCCAATATTGCTTTGCGCGACGACGCATCGCCGGCGCCAATCGAGGGGCTGTATAGAGAACACCGTTCCTGGTTGTTTGGCTGGTTGCGCAAGAAAGTCGGCTGCACGCATCGCGCCGAAGATTTGGCACAGGATGTTTTTCTGCGCGTTATTCAAGGTCAAAAAGCCGTGCGGGTGGAGCAGGCGCGCGCGCTATTGACCACGATTGCGCGAGGACTGGTAATTGATCACCACCGTCGTTGCGCGCTTGAGCATACGTATCTTGCGTACCTGAGCACGATGCCGGCAGACCATGCCCCGTCACCTGAGGCGCAGGCCGAGCAGTTGCAAGCGTTGATGCAACTGGATGCATTGCTCGACGCCTTGCCCTCGAATGTGCGCGTGGCATTTTTGTTGTCGCAGCTCGATGGCCTGACCTATCCGGAAATCGCACAGCAGTTGAACGTGTCTGTCAGTTCCGTGCAGCAATACATGGTGCGCGCCATGGCGGCTTGTTATCGCGTCTTCTATGAATAAATCCACGGCGGGAGCACCCTCTCTTCGTGTGGTGAATGAAGCGATTACCTGGTGGGCGACGCTGCAATCCGGCGTGGCTAGCGATGCAGATCGGGCATCGTGTCAGGAGTGGCTGGCGCGGGACCTGGCGCATCGCGAGGCCTGGGAGCGCTTGGGCCAGATTGCGGCAGACACTCGCCGTGTGCCTTCACCTTTAGCGCATGCCGCCCTTGCCGAAACGCATCCCACGACGCGTCGCGCTGTGTTGCGCAGTTTGCTTGGCGTGGCAGGTTTCAGTGCACTGGGTTGGGTGGGTTTTCACCATACGCCTTGGCAGCGCTTGCTGGCAGACCAAAGCACAGGCGTTGGTGAGCGACGCCAGGTGTCACTGGGTAATGGGCTGGAACTCACGCTCAATAGCAACAGCGCCGTTCGCATTCGCATGACCCCGACTATCCGCGCCATTGATTTGCTTCGAGGCGAGTTGCTGGTGAACCAGGTGGCCAACACGGGACTCGTACCGCTTCAGGTGGATACGGGTTACGGACTGCTGCAGGTGGAACATGCCCGTTTTGATGCACATCGTAGCCAGAACGGTGCGCGTGTCGGTGTGTACGCGGGCAGCGTGAGGCTCGTGCGGGATGGGGCGCAAACGATGGGCGAAGAAGGCGAAGGGCTGCGATTCAAGGCCTCGGGCCTTGTGCAGCGCTATGCGACAGACCCTGATCGTCTGGCCTGGACTGACGGCATGATTGTGGCCAAGAATTGGCGCCTGGAAGCGTTTGTCCGACATCTGCAACATTATCGGCACGGCGTGATTCAAGTGGACCCAGCCGTAGCGGATCTCAAATTGTCTGGCGTGTTTCCCATCGATGATGCGGAGCGCGCGTTGAACGCCTTGACGCGCACCCTGCCGATCCGTGTGCAGCGTCACACTCAGTATTGGCTGCAAGTAGGGCCGCGCGAGGACGGCGCGCACTCGGCTGGCCCCGGATCAATCTGAGCGTTACAAATTAATTTCGGTTTTTAGCTGCAGGTTTTGGCCCCCCGTGCGGAAAGGCTAAGGAAAGAAAGCCTTATGCACAGGAGAGGGTAGTGTCTGTTATTTATTTTTCGCACTTGCGGGTGCCATTGTCGGCCGGGCGATGCGCCGTGCTTGCCGCGTTTTGCACGGGCGCTTTTGGATTCGCACCTACGGCAGGCGCGCAGGCTGTACAAGCGGTTGCCCCGTCAGAGCGTGCGTATCAGATCGCTGCTGGGCCACTTGCTGACACGCTGACGCAGTTTGCGCGGTCTGCGGGTGTCCTGCTGTCATTTGATCCCCGCCTGGTTCAAGGCCGGCATTCAAATGGCCTGCAAGGCACGTATTCCGTGCGAGCGGGCTTTACACGAATCCTTGGTGGCACTGGGCTGGAAGCACGCGCACAGGCGGGCAATGCCTGGACACTGGCACCGGCTCCTCTTGCCGACACGCACACCCTGGCACCCGTTACCGTGGCAGGGGCCAGCGACAGCGCTTTGGCACCTACGCATGGCTATGTGGCGACTGCCAGCGTCAGCGCCACCAAGACTGACACGCCTATTATTGAGACGCCGCAGTCAATCTCGGTAATCACCCGAGATCAGATGACAGAACAAGGTGCGCAGACCTTGAATCAGGTGCTGCGTTATACCGCTGGCGTGTCTACGGAATCCCGCGGGGCCACCGCCACGCGCCTGGATCAATTCAGCGTGCGAGGGTTTTCTGCTGCTACCTATCTGGATGGCATGCGGGTGTTTGGCGGGCGCGATGCGTTGCCGCAGGTAGATGCATTTCGCCTGGAGCGGGTTGATGTGCTGAAGGGGCCTGCTTCTGTGCTGTACGGACAAGGCGGCCCGGGCGGAGTGGTGAACCAGGTCAGCAAGCGCCCCACGGAAGAGGCGTTGCGAGAGGTCGAGTTGCAAATGGGCAACTTTGATTTTCGTCGGGCCAATGTGGACTTTGGTGGTCCCCTCGATGAGGAAGGAAAATTCCTCTATCGCTTGACCGGGGCTGGCTATATGTCTGATGGGCAAGTGAAGTACACGCAAGAGCGCCGCTATTTTGTGGCGCCTGCCTTCACATGGAAGCCCAATGCCGATACCTCGCTGACGGTACTGACCAACTTCCAGCGCGATCCGAAGATGGGTTCTTATGGCTCGGTGTCATCCATGCGCACGCTGTTGTCCGCGCCGGATGGAATTCGCCTGCGCTCGAATTACTACGATGGCGACGCCAATTTCGAAGAGAGCGATCGCAAGAGCTACGCGTTGGGCTATGTGCTCGAACACCGATTCAACGACACGTTCAAGGCTACGCAAAGCCTGAGATGGGCGCATGCCGATGCGGTCTATCGAAGTGTCTACGGCGCCTCGACAAGCAATTACGGCTACACGGACAACCGTTACCTTTATCAAAGCCGCGCTTCCATTGCCACGGATGTGGAAGTGGGAGCCTTAACGATTGATAACAACCTGCAGGCCCGTTTCGATACGGGTCCGTTCAATCACACGATGTTGTTCGGCTTCGATTATCAGCGCGTCAAGACCGACACGCAGGAAGGATTTGGAACCGCGCCCGCGCTGAATGTGTTGAATCCCAACAATCATCAGAATATTCCCGTACCCCCATTCACTACCGATCGCACGCAGAAGCAGTTTCAAACGGGTTTGTACTTCCAGGATCAGATCAAGCTTGATCGTCTATCGGTCCTGTTGGGCGGCCGCTATGACTGGTCGCGTTCGAACACGTTGTCCAAGAGTTTGGTCAATGGCTCGCGCACCCCTTCAAGTCTGGATGCAGAAGCGTTCACGGGTCGCGTTGGCGCCATCTATAACTTCGACAATGGTGTAGCACCCTATATCAGCTATTCGGAGTCATTCGAACCGCAGTCCGGCACGGGTTGGAACAACCAGCCCTTCAAGCCAATTGAAGGTAATCAGTACGAAGTCGGTATCAAGTATCAGCCGCCAGGTTCCTCCACATTGCTGTCGGTGGCCGCTTTTGATATTCGCCGCCAGAACATGCTGACCACCGATCCCAACCCGGATCACAAATGCGGTACGGCAGGCGGACGATGCTCTATTCAGGCAGGTGAGTTGCGTACCCAAGGTATCGAGCTGGAAGCCAAGACGGAACCGATGCGCGGCTTGAGCGTGGTGGCGGCCTATTCCTTGATGGACAACGAATACTCGAAATCGAATCCCAGCGTTGCGGGCTTGAACCTGAAAGGCAAGTCGCCTGTCGGTGTGCCATCGCAACAGGCCTCGATTTGGTCACGTTATCAGGTGCAAAGCGGCGCGATGGCGGGCTTGGGCGTCGGGGCGGGCGTGCGCTATATCGGCTCGTCCTACGTCAATGACACCAACACCTACAAGGTGCCTGCGGTGACCTTGGTCGACATGATGCTCGACTACGACCTGGGTCGGATGTCGCCCCAACTCAAGGGCATGCAGATTGCGTTGAACGTGTCGAACTTGTTCGACAAGGAATACATCGCATCTTGCTCATCGGAATCCTGGTGCTGGTTTGGGTATCAGCGCTCGGTTAAAGCCAGCTTGCGCTATCGCTGGTAAGAGTCGGCCACGCGCCGTTCAAAGACGGTGCGTTTTGTAATTGAGAATGGTTATAATTTGTATGACCGTCTTGCCGGGGGGGCTGCGGGGCAACTCCGGGTTTGATTTATTTCAACAGGAATACACGATGAAATTCGGTAAAACCTTGGCTGCATTGGCTTTGCTTGGTTGCGCAGGCGCGGCTCAAGCGCACTTTGTCTGGCTGGAACGCAGCGGTGATGGCGCAGCGAACGCCTATTTCGGTGAATGGGCAGACGACGAACGCGAAAAGTTTGATGGTCTGCTGAGCAAAGTACTCGTCAACCCGGTTGTGACCAGCGCAGACGGCAAAACGGTGAAGTCTTCCGGCCATGGCGTTGACTCGGTCGCCTTCGCGACCTCAGGCAAGGGCGACGTGCGCCTGCTCCAGCCGCATCTGTATGGCGACACCTTGGTGATGTTTGGCGCCAAGGCAGGACGTCAAGACACCAAGGCCTCGCTGGATCTGGAATTGGTGCCTTCGGCAGCCGATGCTGACACGTTTGTGGTGCAGTTCCAGGGCAAGCCGCTAGGTAAGACAGAAGTCACCGTATTTGGCCCGCCGAAATGGCAAAAGAATTTCTACAGCGACGAGGCTGGACGCATCACGATCAAGACGCCGTGGCCTGGCCAGTACGTCATGGAAGTCGCTCATGCTGAAAACAAAGCCGGCGAAGCGGACGGCAAGCCCTACGCAAAGATTCGCCATGTCTCCACTCTGACCTTCAACGTATCCAAGTGAAATCTCCTGCTGCCGGCGCAAGTTTGATGCGCTATCGATTTGCCGTCGCCTCGCGGGCGATGGCTGCCATTCTGGGTGGCTATCTGCTGGCATCCGCCGCAGCTGCGTGCCTGGCGGTCTGGTTGCCGCTCAAGCGGCCAGACGCGGTGGTGACAGCGCAAATGCTGTCGTTCGTGTTCTACACCTGCGCGGTGATTTGGGTGTTTGCCACCCGAAATGCCTGGCGGGCTTGGGCGGGCATTCTTGTGCCGGCGGCGGTGATGGGCGCGCTCTTTTGGGCAGGTCGTGTCTCGGGGGCCGCATGAAGGCAGGGGTTGATAAAGCTGAAGGTCAAGAAGGGCTGCGTCAATCCATGTCATGGTTGCACACCTGGTCCGGATTGATTCTGGGCTGGGTGCTGTTTGCCATGTTCCTGACGGGTTCCATGGCGTTTTTCAGACCTGAAATTACGCGCTGGATGCAGCCTGAAATTAACGTGCAGCCGGTGGCTACCGTCCAGGCCGTGAAGATGGCTGAGCAATATCTGGTCGAGCATGCGCCGGATGCACGGCGCTGGTTCATCACGCCGCCGTCAGCGCGAGAGCCGGCCACCCAGATTTTGTGGCTGGTGCCTAAACCGGCGCCGGGTGAGCGGGGGTTCAAACGAGTCAAACTCGACCCGCAAACCGGTGAGGTCGTGAGCGCACGGGAAACCCGCGGCGGCGATTTTTTCTACCGATTTCATTTCGAACTGGAAACCGCGTTTCCGTGGGGCCGTTGGCTCGCGAGCATTGCCGGTATGTTCATGCTGGTGGCCATTATTAGCGGCATCATCACGCATAAGAAAATCTTCACTGACTTCTTCACCTTCCGGCCACGCAAAGGCGGTCAGCGGGCATGGATGGATGGTCACAATGCCTTGTCGGTGTTGGGGTTGCCGTTTCATCTAATGATCACTTTCAGCGGGCTGGTGCTTTTCATGACCATGCTCATGCCCGCAGGTATTCTTGCTGTCTACGAGAATCAAAGACAGTACACCGATGACGTCTTTGCGGCGTTCGCCGTACCAGTGGCTAAAAAGCAAGCCGCGCCCTTGACCCCACTTGTGCCTCTGATCGAACAAGCGCAACAGCGGTGGGATGGGCACGTCGGACGTATCACCGTTAATCTGCCCGGTGACGCCGGTGCGACGGTGGTTCTCACGCGGGATGCGGCCGATGGCGTGTCGTATGGCCGCCTTGCGCCCTATATGCGTTTTGATGGCGTGACCGGTGCACTTCAGGTCGAAGAGCAAGAGATGAACCCCGTCATGCGAACCGCAGGCGTGGTCGTCGGTTTGCATTTGGGACTCTTCGCGGAACCGTTGCTGCGCTGGATCTATTTCCTGGTCAGCCTTGCCGGCACCGCCATGGTAGGCACAGGGCTTGTGTTGTGGGTTGCCAAGCGGCGCCAAAAGGCAGGCAAGGGAGCGGCCAACGCATTTTCATTGCGGCTGGTCGATGCCCTGAATGCCGGCACTATCGCCGGGCTTTTCATCGCCATTCCCGTTTTCTTCCTGGCAAATCGCATAGCGCCGGCAGAGCTGGTCGGCCGTGATCGCTGGGAAACCCGAGCCTTTTTTGTGGCGTGGGGGCTTTCATTTGTTTATGCCTTTGTGTTCCAGAGGCGTAAGTGGCGCGATCTCTTTGCGTTGGGCGCCGCGTTGTTTGCGCTGGTACCTGTCATCAATGCCTTGACGACCACGCGGCATCTTGGCGTGTCGCTGCGCACGGGCGACTGGGTCATGGCTGGATTCGACTTGACGATGTTGGCATCGGCCGGTTTTCTGGCCTGGTTGGCCAGCAAGTCAGCAAAAGCGCGCAAGGTGCAAGCCAAGCTTGCGCCTCGCTCGACCAAACCCTCTTCCCATCCCGCTATTGAATCCAGGTGAGGCCTCTATGACGCTTGCTGCTTTTTGCTTGGCCTACGCCGGTTTTTCCGCACTGTGCCTGGCGATGGACCGTCACTATGAAGACATCTTTGATCGAGCACTGCCCAAGCGACACCGGGTGCCACTGCGGGTCGTTGGATCGATCGCGCTGGCGTTGTCACTTTGGGCTTCTGCAGCGGTCTGGGGGTGGAGCTATGGCACGGTGGAATGGATTGGCATTCTTACCATTGCCGGTCTGCTGTTGATCTGGTTTTTGACCTATCGGCCGCGTGCGGCGTTGACCGCAGGCGGCATCTGCGCGGTCGTCGCTCCCGTGTTGGCGATCTGGTGACGCAAGCGCGGCAAGTTACACTGTGTTTTTCCCCTAGAAAACGCCTGTTTGCCTTATGAATACCCGCGTCCTTACTGGCATCACCACTTCCGGAACTCCCCATCTTGGCAATTACGCTGGGGCCATTCGTCCCGCGGTCCAGGCAAGTACTGAGCCAGGCGTAGACGCGTTTTTCTTTCTGGCGGACTACCACGCCTTGATCAAATGCGACGACCCGGCACGGGTTGCGCGTTCCCGGCTCGAAATCGCCGCCACCTGGTTGGCGGTGGGTCTTGATCCAGAGCGAGTCACGTTCTACCGACAGTCTGATGTTCCGGAAATTCCCGAGCTCTCCTGGTTGCTGACCTGCGTCACGGCCAAGGGCCTGATGAATCGCGCCCATGCGTATAAAGCGTCGGTCGATCAGAACGTGGCCAAGGGTGTAGAGCCAGATGACGGCGTCACGATGGGGCTTTTCTCTTACCCCATCCTGATGGCTGCGGACATCCTGATGTTCAACGCCAATAAGGTACCGGTGGGCCGCGACCAGATTCAGCATCTGGAAATGGCACGAGACATCGCTCAACGTTTTAACCATCTGTACGGGCGCGACTACTTCGTGCTGCCGGAAGTTGCTATTGCCGAAGATGTGGCGACGCTGCCCGGTCTCGATGGGCGCAAGATGTCCAAGAGCTACAACAACACCATTCCGTTGTTCGAAGGGGGGGCCAAGGCCTTGCGGGCAGCTGTCATGCGAATCGTCACTGACTCACGTTTGCCGGGCGAACCCAAAGAGGCGGAAGGTTCGCATCTGTTCACGCTGTATCGCGCGTTCGCTTCGCAAGCGGAGTCGGCCGAGTTCCGTCGTCAGCTCGAAGAAGGTCTGGGTTGGGGGGATGCCAAACAAGCGTTGTGCGATCGCCTTGAACGCGATCTGGCGCCCATGCGCGAAAAATACGTAGATCTGATGGCAAATCCGGCGCGTATCGAAGACATTCTTCAGGCTGGTGCGCTGAAGGCGCGTAAAGAGTCTGTGGCCGCTATGCAAGTGCTCAGGGAGGCAGTGGGTCTGCGTAGCTTGAAAGGCGCGCAAGGGCCCGCTAAAGCCGCCCAGGGCGCGAAGAAGGGTGACAGGGCGGCGCGCTTTGTGAGCTATCGCGATGAAGACGGCAATTTCCGATTCCGCTTTTTAGGCGCTGACGGTGAAGAGCTCTTGCGCTCGCAGGCTTTCGCCAACCCCAAAGAGGCGGGTGCCCTGATGCGTCGGCTTCAATCCGAGTCGCCCGACAATATCCTGCAGGTGCGTGCAGATAGTCTGGTAGCTGTGTTAGACGGCACAGATGTGGCCAGTGTGCCGTCATTCGAGCAGAGCCAGGCAGAGGCCATGTTGGTCAAAGTGCGCGATGCGCTGGTGTCACTGACACAAGACTAACCCGTGTTCCACCAGGAAGACACATGCAAGCCATCTGTCTTCCTGGTGCCATCGGCACCCTAGATTGGGCTGCCTGGCCTGTAGCGCTGAATACTCAGCCTGCCCTTGCGGCGACCATATTCGTGTTGGCCACAATACGCCCATCGCGCACCTGGAATCGTTGCGCCGTTCCCTGACCCGCAATAACTAGCGAATCGCCTTCGCTATAACCCGTGACGTTCGGGCAATCGAACCATTGCGGATTAATAAACGGGAAATACTTCAGCGAACCTGTCCCTTGGCTGGCGAACTCGAACGTGGTGTTGGCCACCACTTCCGGGTCCCATTGGCTGGCATCAAACACGAGCGAACAGTTCGGCCCGATCCGGTACGTAATGCTTGCGCCCATACTCGAAAATGCCAGGGCGCCTACGTGCAACTGCGCACCGTCAGTCAGCTCGATGCATCGAGTGCCCAGACGTTCCAGGGTGATGTGTTTGAACGTGACCTCGGCTCCTTGCACGATCAAGTGCGAGTACTGCCCGAGGGTGATCTCTTCGTAAGCGCCTGACTTGCTGGCTTCTTCTTTTGAAATGGTTGCCGCTTCGCTGGCGGCAAGCGTAATGGTATTGCTCATGGCGGATGTAGTCTCCGAGGCTCTCAAAGGGTAGGGCTATGTTTTTATGCTGGTTGTCCAGCAGGCACGCGGCAAAAGGCTTAGCTCTTGTTTGCAGCGGCGCCTGCGTCGGTGGCGAGCGAAAATAGAGACTTGTTATCATTTAGACACAATTTGATATTTTCGCTCTTTTCTCGGCGTTTGATTTGAGGGATCGCAACGAATTTGTTTGGGTAGGGGTAAGTCCTAGGGCGGTGCGTCGAGAATCGTCCGCGAAAAGGCGTCAGGGTCAGCATTCGCGATTGCGAGTACTGACCCTGACGCCTTATTTACTTTTTTTGCCGCATTCTCAAGGGGCTGCCAGCACGTGCTGCATTGCGCCGTGCACCCCTGGAGTCAGCGTTTAGCGCTTCAACTTTGAAAAGGCATCTGCCATTGCACTGTTGGCAATACTGGCACCTGCGCTGTTTCCACGGTTGCTGTCGCCTTGCGGACGACGAGCAGGCCGGTCGTTGCGAGGCGCGGCCGCATCGTTGCCACGACGAGCGGGTGCTGCGGTCTCGTTCATGCGCATGGTTAGCGCCACACGCTTGCGAGCGACGTCAACTTCAAGCACTTTCACAGACACGGTTTGGCCTACGCGCACGACATCACGCGGATCTTTGACAAATTTTTCCGCCAATGCCGAGATGTGGACCAAGCCGTCTTGATGCACGCCGATGTCAACGAACGCGCCAAAGTTGGCTACGTTGGTCACAACGCCTTCGAGCACCATCCCGGGGTACAGATCTTTCAGCGTTTCCACGCCTTCCTTGAACTGTGCCGTCTTGAACTCGGGCCGCGGATCGCGGCCGGGTTTTTCCAGTTCAGCGAAAATATCCTTCACGGTTGGCAAGCCAAAACGCTCGTCCGTGAAATCAGAGGGCGAAATGCCTTTCAAGGCATCGCGCTGGCCAATAATCTGCTGCACTTCGGCCTTGATTTTCGCCACAATGCGTTCAACGACGGGATACGCTTCCGGGTGAACAGCAGATGCGTCCAGCGGGTTTGCGCCGTTCTGAATACGCAAAAAACCCGCAGCCTGTTCGAATGACTTTTCGCCAAAACGTGGCACCTTGCGCAGCAGATCGCGCGTGGAGAATGCCCCGTTTTCATCACGCCAGGAAACGATGTTTTTAGCCAAGGACGCGGTCAAACCCGACACGCGGGCCAGCAATGCTGCAGATGCGGTGTTGACATCCACACCCACGGCGTTCACGCAATCTTCCACCACCGCATCAAGTGAACGGGCCAGCTCGCGCTGGTTCACGTCATGCTGATACTGACCCACGCCAATAGCTTTGGGATCAATCTTCACAAGCTCGGCCAGGGGATCTTGCAAGCGGCGTGCAATGGAGACGGCGCCACGCAAGGTCACGTCAAGGTCGGGGAACTCAAGCGCTGCCATTTCCGAGGCTGAGTACACCGAAGCTCCTGCCTCGGAGACGACCACGCGGGTCACCTTCAAGTCAGGGAATCGTTCCATCATTTCGCCTGTCAGCTTTTCGCTTTCGCGTGAGCCAGTGCCGTTGCCGATGGCGATCAAATCGATGTTGTGGCGCGACACCAATGCAGCCAGCGTGGCGATCGTGCCCTCGCGGTCACGGCGTGGCTCGAACGGATAAACCGTCGTGGTATCGACGACCTTGCCTGTGCGGTCAATGACGGCCAGCTTGCAGCCTGTTCGAATGCCGGGGTCAAGACCCAGCACGGCCTTGGGGCCCGCAGGTGCAGCCAGCAAAAGATCTTTCAGGTTTGCGGCAAATACACGAATGGCTTCGGCTTCCGCGCTTTCACGCAGACGACCCACCAACTCGCTTTCGAATGCCGTAAGCAGCTTTACGCGCCAGGTCCAACGGCAGACTTCACCTAACCAACGCGCACGCGGTGTGGCGTCCAGTGCGAACAAGCCATTGCCAAGCTTCAGGAAGTTGGCAACGCGAGCCACGCAAGGGTGGGGCAGTTGCGCTTCCAACTCAGCCTCCAGGCCCAGCCGAACTTCCAGCACACCTTGCTGACGACCACGCAACAACGCCAACACACGGTGCGAGGGCAGGGTGCGCAGAGGCTCGTTGAAGTCGAACCAGTCACGGAAGTTGGCACCTTCTTCTTCTTTGCCATCGACCATCTTGGAATACAGCAGACCGGTTGACCAGAGATGCTCACGCATGTCGGCCAGCAAATTAGCGTTTTCTGCGTAGCGCTCGGCCAGGATATCTCGGGCGCCGTCCAGGGCGGCCTTGGTATCGTTGATCGATGCTTCTGGATTCAGGTAGCCGGCAGCCAGGGCCGCAGGATCGCAGTTCAGGTCGGCCGTGATGGCGTCTGCCAGCGGCTCCAATCCTGCCTCGCGGGCAATCTGCGCCCGCGTGCGGCGTTTGACCTTGTAGGGCGCGTACAAGTCTTCCAGACGTTGCTTGGTATCGGCCGAGCCGATCTCCTGTTGCAACGCGGGGGTGAGCTTGCCTTGCTGCGAAATCGATTCAAGGATGGCGCCACGGCGCTCCTCGAGTTCGCGCAGATAGCCGAGGCGGACCTCCAGATTACGCAGCACGGTATCGTCCAGGCCGCCAGTGGCTTCCTTGCGATAACGTGAGATAAACGGCACGGTTGCACCGTCATCCAGCAGTTCAACCGCGGAGGCGATTTGGGAGGCGCGTGCGCCGAGTTCAGTTGCCAGCTGGGCAACGATACGGGCATTGTCGACGCTGGTGGCGACGTTCGTAGTGGCAGAATTTTCAGACATCTCGATACGACGGCAAAAGGAAAAACAAGGGGCGGATTGTGCCATAAGGAGCTGTTACAGAACGTGGCAAGGTGATTGCGTTAGTCCCAAGACGGCTCAATGTGGGGCGTTAATACCCCTTTGTAACCGCCGATTTGCCCCGGGGCTAGCACTGCTTACGAGTATCATTTGGGCCGAACTTTTGCTGGCTGCCACGATGTTGGACCTGGATATATCCGAATTTTTTGCCGATGACGGCCCGCTGGCGACTGCCATGCCGGGCTATCGGCCGCGTCCGTCGCAAATTGAGTTGTCTCAGGCCATCGGCGAGACTATCAAAGACCGCAGCACCTTGGTGGCTGAGGCGGGCACAGGCATTGGAAAAACCTGGGCCTATCTCGTGCCGGCGTTTATTCAAGGCGGCAAAGTGCTCATCTCCACTGGCACCCGCACGTTGCAGGATCAGTTGTTTGCCCGCGATCTGCCGCGTGTGCGCGCGGCACTTGCCGCGCCCGTCACCGCGGCCCTGCTCAAGGGCCGCGGCAACTACGTGTGTCATTACCATCTCGATCGTCTGCAGGGCGATGAGCGCGCGTTGAAGTCGCGCTCTGAAATTGCGCAATTGCGCAAAATCCAGGTTTTTGCAGGCATCTCGAAATCAGGAGACCGCTCAGATCTGGCGCAAGTGCCGGAAGACGCCGAGATCTGGCAACGCGTCACTTCCACGCGTGAGAACTGTCTGGGTCAGGAGTGTCCGCGCATTCGGGACTGTTTCGTGGTCAAGGCACGCAGGCAGGCGCAGGAAGCAGACGTGGTCGTCGTCAATCATGCGCTGTTCATGGCGGATCTGGTCTTGCGCGAGGAAGGCGTGACCGATCTTCTGCCAGAAGCAGATACGGTTATTTTTGACGAAGCCCACCAGCTTCCCGATACGGCGACGCGTTTTCTTGGCAGCAGCGTATCCACCCATCAACTTATGGATTTTGGTCGTGCCATGGAAGTGGCAGGTCTGGCGTACGCGCGGGAAGCCGCTAAATGGAGCGACATCAGTCGTCATCTTGAAACCGCGGCCCGCGAATTGCGACTGGTTTGTGCGCCCCTTGAGAAAATGCCTGGCCGCAAAGCCACGTTCGACGCGGTGCCAGACCCGGAAGAGTTTGATGAGGCGCTCGATAACTTGCGTGAGGCCGTGCTCATTGGTACGCAAACGCTAGGGGCGGTTGCAGAAAAACATCCTGATCTGGCGGCCACCTCGCGCATTGGCGCAGAAATCTCCTTGCGCCTCAAGCGATGGGCCACGCCCGGTCGCCATGCGGGCGACGTGCAGAATAACGATGAGGGTTGGGGGCGCGATGCGCAATCACCCCTGAGTTCATCTGGCGACACCGCGTCTGCCGCCACAGCGGTACTGGAAGGGATGGCGGCCGTCGGGGAGGAGTGGACAGGCCCGTCTGTGCGCTGGGTAGAGCACGGTTTGCATCATGTACGTCTGCATTCCGCCCCGTTGTCGGTCGCGCAAGCCTTTTCAAAATACCGCAAGCCAGGCCAGGCCTGGATCCTGACCTCCGCCACGTTGTCCGTGAACGGCGAGTTTTCGCATTTCACCAGCCAACTCGGTTTGGACGGCGCTCGCACAGGAAAATGGGAGTCGCCTTTCGATTATCCCGAGCAAGCCTTGTTGTACGTGCCGCGTGGCATGCCAGAACCCCACTCGCCGCAGTTTTCCGAACGCTTTGTCGAGGCCCTGATGCCGCTGCTGTCGGCAAGTCCCGGCGGCACACTGGTGTTATGCACGACGCTGCGCGCTGTTGAACGCATTGCCGGCTTGTTGGCGCAAGCGTTTGAAGACGAGGGGCATGACTGGCCCTTGCTGAAACAGGGGGAAGGCACGCGTCGCGATCTGCTCGACCGCTTCTGTAAGCTGAAGCACCCTGTGCTGGTCGGCAGTGCCAGCTTTTGGGAAGGCATTGACCTGCCCGGAGAAGTGCTGACACTGGTCGCCATCGATAAGCTGCCTTTTGCACCGCCCGATGATCCTGTCATCGAGGCGCGCTTGCGCGCTTGCCGCGCTCATGGTGGTAACCCCTTTGTTGAGTATCAACTACCCGAAGCCGCCATTTCGCTCAAACAAGGTGCAGGTCGGCTGATTCGCACCGTATCTGATTGGGGCGTATTGATGGTGGGAGACGCGCGTTTGGTCGAAAAACCTTACGGAAAGCGACTGTGGCGTGGCTTGCCCCCGTTTTCCCGAACCCGGGAGCTGGATGAGGTGTTGGCGTTTTACGAGCGCAAGCAGGCGGCCAAGCAAGAAAGCTAAAAAAAAACCTCGGGTAACCGAGGTTTTTTTATGCCGTGCGCAATTGAAATTAGTTGAAGGGGTTCCACCAACTTTTATCTGCAGCAAATCCACGTGTGCGGAATTCGCTGTTGGGGAAGTTCTTGTCGTAAACGCGTTGCGCGTCGTTTTTCAGGTCAGTCATATTGAGTTTGTCGTATGACTGAACCAACAGATACAAGGCTTCTTCAGTTGCCGGAGCACCTTCGAAGTCCGTTATCACGGTTTGCGCGCGGTTGGCGGCAGCAACGAAGGCACCACGCTCGTAGTAATAACGGGCGACGTGAACTTCGTTCATGGCAATGGTGTTAACCAGCCAGGCCAAGCGCTTTTCGGCGTCAGGGGCGTACTTGCTGTCGGGGTAGCGCTTCAAAAGCTCGTTAAACGCGTCGTAAGACGCACGCAAACCCTTCGGATCGCGTTCAGACGGATCTTGGCCGGTGAGTCGGCTCATGAAGGCGCTGGCCGGCGTGAAATTGATCAGGCCTTTCAGGTAAAGCGCGTAATCGGTTCCTGGATGGTTAGGGTAGAGCTGTTGAAAGCGATCGATGGCAGCAAGTGCCTGTTCGTTCTCACCGTCTTTCCAATTGACGTAGGCGAGTTCAAGCAGCGCTTGCTGGGCATAGACGCCGAATGGATAGCGACTTTCGATGGCGGTCAGGCGCTCGCGGGCTTCTTTCCAGCCACCAGAGGCAATTTCCTCTTTGGCGCTGGCGTACAGCTGTTCTGCGCTCCAACCGGAGGTCTTGTCATATTTGCTGTTGCTAGAGGCGCAACCTGCGATGACTATTACGGCAAATAGCGCGATAACCACGCGCAAAACCGGCCCGCTTCGGGATGCGGGGTTCGAGGGAGCTGCGGAGTGGTGAATCACGAGAATCGTATCCTTGGTGTTAGCATGGCAGGCTGATTATATGATTTGTCTCCATGTCTGCTACTCCCGCAAGCGTCGAACTTGTTTTTGACGACGAACCACAACTTGTAACGGTCCCTGACGACACTCGGGCCGACCGGCTCGACAAGGTGTTGGCAGGTCTGTTGACTGACCATTCCCGCAACAGATTGCAAGGCTGGATCGAGGCTGGTTATGTCCATGTTAATGGCGAGCCAAGCAAGATTCGCCAGGTCGTAGGGCCCGGCGATGTCATCGCTGTCTGGGCGCAACCCGCACCCGAGTCCCTGGCCTTTGCGCCTGAACCCGTCGAGTTCGGTGTGGTCGAGGAAAGCCCCGACTGGATCGTAGTGAACAAGCCCGCTGGCCTGGTCACTCACCCGGGCGCAGGCAATTGGACCGGCACCTTGCTCAATGGCCTGCTGTATCGCTACCCTGAATTGGCACATGTGGCGCGCGCGGGCATTGTCCACAGGCTGGACAAAGACACCTCAGGCTTGATGGTCGTGGCTCGCCACGAAATTGCACAAACCCATTTAGTGCGCCAATTACAGGCGCGCACTATGGGTCGGGAATATCTCGCCTTAACCCATGGCTGGGTACTCCGGCCAGGCAAGGTGGATCGCGACATCGGCCGAGACCCCAGGGTGCCTATACGCATGAGCGTTGAACGGCCCGTCGCACCGAAGCCCGCCATCACGCATTACAAACCGGAACGACGTGGTCTGGTTGACGACAACCTGCGCGTGTCCGAAGTGGTATGTCGGCTCGAAACCGGGCGCACTCACCAGATCCGTGTGCACATGGCGAGCCTGAACCATCCCTTGTTGGCCGACGTACTCTATGGCGGCAAACTTATTTGTGGGGCAAGCCGCCAGACGCTGCATGCCCGCGCACTGCATTTCGACGATCCGGGCGGCCGAGGCGAAGTCAATTTCGCAGCGCCGTTGCCTGCCGACTTGATCCTGGTCCAGGAAAGCATTAAATGGAACGCGTAATTCAAGGTTTGCCTGTCGTCACCGGCCCCATGTGGGCCGGTGTTCACTACTTCTGCACTACACGTGCGGGTGGCGTAGGTGTTGGGCCGCACGAAAGCCTGAATCTTGGCCGTCGTGCAGACGATCTCCCAGAAACCGTTGAAGAGAACCGACGTCGCTTGCGTGCCGCCGTGCCCGGCGAGCCACTTTGGCTGCGCCAGGTGCATGGGCACGAGGTGGCTGACGCCGATCAACCTGACTTGGGAGAACCCGGTCTGGATGCCAGCGTCACCAATCAGCCCAACCGGGTGCTGGCGATCATGGTGGCCGATTGCCTGCCCGTGGTGCTGTCCGATATCGATGGGCGCGTGCTGGGGGCTGCGCACGCAGGCTGGCGTGGATTAGCCGGAGGTGTACTGGAAAACACCTTGGCCGTGATGCGGGCAAAAGAGCCGGGCGTGCGCGGGTTCCGTGCATGGATTGGCCCGGGTATTGGTCCGGAAAAATTTGAAGTGGGTGCCGATGTGGTGGAAGCGTTCTGCGCCCATGATTCGAAGGCGTCGGGCGTCTTTACCCCCTATCCCGAGCGGCCCGGTAAATGGCTGGCCGACTTGCCCGGTCTGGCGCGACTGCGTCTGCTGCGCGCAGGGGTTGATGACGTGACCTTAAGCGGCCTTTGCACCGTTAGCGATCCACAACGCTTTTTCTCGTATCGTCGCGACGGCGTGTCCGGACGCATGGCATTGCTGGCCTGGTTGGCGCCAAACTGACCGATTCCCATGCCCGGAGCGCATGGTCTTTGCAAAGCTTGAATCGTTCTCCTTGTATACCCGCATTGACAGCTGTTTAGGCGCAATGCAACATCAATCGCGCTGTCTCGATAACAAGGTGTCGAAGTGAATGCCAATCTCTCCGCCGAAAGGCCTGTCCCGGTGAGTATGGCACCGGATGTACTGGCAGAAATCCAAGCTGATTTCTCCCGTGAATGGCAGCGCCTTTGTGACGCAGCCCGGCAAGGCGTCCTCACGCCGCCGGCAGATCGTCGTTTTGCGAGTCCTGCATGGACAAACAACAGCTCTCATTTGCTTATGGCGCATGCCTACTTGCTGTCGGCACGATCCATGTCGCGCATGGTAGATGCCGCACAAGTGACTGAGCCGTTGCGTAATCGCTTGCGGTTTTCCGTTATGCAGTGGGTTGATGCATTGTCGCCATCGAACTTCCTGGCGTTCAATCCCGATGCACAACAGTCCATCGTAGAGTCCGCAGGGCGCGCGTTGAACGAAGGCATCGCCAACCTGATGGGCGACCTGAAAAAAGGCCGCATCACCCAAACCGACGAAACCCAGTTCGAAATTGGCCGTAACGTGGCCATCACGCCGGGCGAAGTCGTGTTTGAAAACCGACTCTTCCAGCTGATTCAATACACGCCATCTACGGCAACCGTGCATGAGCGGCCCCTCGTTATCGTGCCGCCGAACATCAACAAGTTCTACATTCTGGATTTGCAGCCAGAGAACTCCTTCGTCCGATATACGGTAGAGCAGGGTTTCACCGTCTTTCTTGTCTCTTGGCGCAACCCGATTGCGACAGACACTGACGGTGTGGACAGGGCAACTTGGTCCGACTACCTCGAAGACGCTGTGTTGCAGGCCTTGCGCGTGGCCAGCGACATCACAAAACAACCCAAAGTCAACGCACTCGGGTTCTGCGTGGGTGGCACGATGCTCACCTCTGCGCTTGCGTTGGCACACGCACGCGGTGAACATCCAGTTGCGTCGCTTACCTTGCTGACCTCACTGCTCGACTTCCGCGATACCGGCATCCTCGATGTTTTCGTCGACGAGGCGCATGCCATGGTGCGTGACCATCAGTTGGGCGCTGGCGGCTTGATGCCCGGCCGTGATCTGGCCACCACGTTTTCATTCTTGCGACCCAACGAATTGGTCTGGAATTATTTCGTTGGAAATTACCTGAAGGGTCAGAAACCGCCGCCATTCGATCTCTTGTTCTGGAATGGCGACAGCACAAATTTGCCCGGTCCCTTCTTCTCTTGGTACTTCCGCAACACCTATCTTGAGAACAACCTCAAGGTGCCTGGACGTGTGCAAGCCCAAGGCGTTCCACTAGATTTGACGAAGCTGGATATGCCAGCCTACATCTTTGGTTCGCGAGAAGACCACATTGTTCCTTGGGAATCGGCTTATGCGTCGACGCAGCTACTGCGTGGTCCCCAACGTTTCGTGCTGGGGGCATCGGGCCATATTGCAGGCGTGGTGAATCCGCCGGCGAAAAGAAAACGTAGTTTCTGGGTGGCCGACGAACTTGGCCAGCCGGGCAAGCCCTTACCGGGTGATCCCAACGAATGGTGGGGTCAGGTCGTCGAGCATGCAGGCAGTTGGTGGCCCGACTGGACTCAGTGGTTGTCTGAGCATTCCGGCCGCGAAGTGCGTGCGCGTGTGAAATTGGGCAATGCCAAGTATCGGCCAATCGAGCCGGCACCTGGCAGGTATGTAAAGGTTCGGGCTGCCTGAGGCTGCATATTGCAGTCGGGCCTGAACTCAAAGAATCTCTATCAACGAGGCGTCTGTCGCACACAGGAGGAAGTCGTATGAGCGGAAAAGTGGCTTACGTTACCGGCGGGATGGGCGGTATAGGCACCTCAATTTGTCAACGCCTGGCCAAAGATGGCTTTCGCGTCGTGGCAGGCTGCGGACCCAGCCGAAATTATCAACAATGGCTCGACGAGCAGGCCGCACTCGGCTATTCGTTCGTGGCATCCGTAGGCAATGTCTCAGACTGGGACTCCACTGTCGCTGCTTTTCAGCGGGTGGTCGAAGAGCTGGGGCCTGTTGACGTGTTGGTCAACAATGCGGGTATTACCCGGGATGGCCTGTTCCGCAAAATGACGGCGGATGACTGGCGCACGGTGATCGACACCAACTTGAACAGCTTGTTCAACGTGACCAAGCAAGTTATTGAAGGCATGGTCGAGCGCAATTGGGGCCGAGTTATCAACATTAGCTCGGTCAATGGTCAGAAAGGCCAGTTCGGGCAGACCAACTACTCGACCGCCAAGGCAGGGATTCACGGATTCACCATGGCGCTGGCTCAAGAGGTTGCCAGCAAAGGCGTCACCGTCAACACCATTTCGCCGGGCTATATCGGCACAGATATGGTTCGTGCGATCCGCCCTGATGTCCTGGAAAAAATCGTCGCAACCATTCCGGTGCGTCGCCTGGGAACACCCCAGGAAATTGCTTCCATGACATCATGGTTGGCCTCTGATGAATCGGGCTTTTCCACTGGCGCCGATTTTTCGCTCAACGGTGGCTTGCATATGGGCTGAAGTCAGGCCATTGGGGTTGTCACTGCGCAACTCATCGAGCCGGACGGCCCCGGAAACGGGGCCTTCCGGCATTACACTTCAATATTCAAAGTCTTAGAGATCGCCCGATCCTGGGGACATTCATGACGCAAGCACAAACAGGCGGCGGTCTGCGCCTTATTAAAAAATATCCTAACCGACGTCTGTATGACACCCAAACCAGCACATACATCACGCTGGTAGACGTCAAACAGTTGGTTTTGGCCAATGAGGAATTTCAGGTTCTGGACGCCAAAAGTGGCGAGGACCTGACTCGTAGCATCTTGCTGCAGATCATTCTCGAAGAAGAGAGTGGCGGCATGCCTATGTTCTCGTCCACGATGTTGTCGCAAATCATCCGGTTTTACGGGCACTCGATGCAAGGCGTCATGGGTTCGTATCTGGAAAAGAACATTCAGGCGTTCATTGAGATTCAGCAGCGCATGGCGGAGCAGTCCGGTGGCGTGGTCGGTAACCAGTTCGGCCCAGAGGCCTGGACCCAGTTCATGAATGGGCAGGCCCCCATGTTGCAGAACATGATGAACAACTATATCGATCAGAGCAAAAATCTGTTCGTGCAGATGCAAGACAAGATGCAGGACCAAACCCGTGCCATGTTCTCGACCTTTCCGTTTCCTCCCGGAACGGTCCCTCCGGGACGCAAGTAACGGCTAGTACCTTAGGAAAGAGGAAGCAACTCCTCTTCTGCGATGGGCCGGCGTGGCGTAGGCTGCTCCGGCTTTTTAACGTTTTGCGTATGCGCAAAAGGCCGCACATTCTGCTGGCTTTCTTCAGGAAAATGTCAGTTATCATCAGCTACATTAATGAAAACCGTTCTTGTTTGTATATCGCTTTGAACTAATCTTCGTTTCTGTCTTGAGGACTCGTCACATGATCAAGAAAGCCCTGGCGTTGACCATATTTGGGTTGACCGTATCTGCCGCAGCGCATGCTGCTGAATACCCGATAGGCAAACCGGCACAAAAGGGCGGAATGGAGATTGGTGCGGTGTATCTGCAGCCTATCGAGATGGATCCCCCCGGAATGATGCGCCCGGCCAAAGATTCGGATGTCCACCTTGAGGCGGATATTCACGCGCTGGCGGGTAACACCACGGGCTTCCCGGAAGGCGAGTGGGTGCCTTACTTGGTGGTGAACTACGAAATTCAGAAGGTCGGTAGCCAGAACGTGCAAAAAGGTACGTTCATGCCGATGGTCGCCAACGACGGCCCGCACTACGGCGACAACGTCAAGTTGGACGGCCCGGGCAAGTACAAGCTGAAATACTCTATCTTGCCGCCGACGGCGAACAAAATGAACCATTTCGGTCGCCACATCGATAAAGAAACCGGTGTGGGTCCCTGGTTCGAACCCTTTGATCTGGAATATGAATTCGTCTTCGCCGGCACCGGCAAGAAGGGCGGTTACTGATCGTGCGCCGCCTGTATAGCATCCTGATTGCAGCCTCGATCAGCCTGGCTAGCCTGGGGCTTGCTCAGGCGGATGAGTTGCCCACTTTCACACTGACATTCAAGCCTGATGGCACCTTCGAGCCAGCAAGACTCGAGGTGCCCGCGGGCCGTTTCAAGATTGAACTGATCAACGCAAGTAATGAGCCAGTGGAATTCGAGAGTATTCCGCTTCGTAAGGAGAAAGTCCTGGGGCCCGGTGTGAAGTCCTTTGTGGTCATCACCATTTCACGCCCCGGCGAGTACCCCTTCTTCGATGACTTTCACCAAAACGTGAAAGGCACCCTGGTTGTAAAGCCTAAAGACTGATCCGGTAGCGAATGGAACAGGTAACGTTTATTGTTTGGCGCGAATGCGTCGAAGCCCTTTTGGTAGTGGGCATCTTGTATTCGTGGTTGCGAGCCAGCCCCGAAGGCAAGCGTGGCATGCCCTATCTCTGGGGTGGCGTGGCGGTGGGTCTTGGACTTGCGGTCATGTTGGCGCTGGTGCTGCTGGGCGTGTCGTCCTGGCTAAGCGATGAAGGGCAGGAGTGGTTCCAAGCGATCATGGCATTGGTGGCGTGCGCGCTAGTCGTGCAGATGGTCGCCTGGATGAAAAAACATGGCCGCACGCTTAAGAATGAATTGGAAACCGGCGCACGCCAGACGGTCGCCAGCGACAACTGGTGGGGCTTGCTGATTTTGGTAGCCATCGCCGTCGCCCGTGAGGGCAGCGAAACCGTTGTGTTTCTGTATGGCACGATCGCCGCCGGTGAAGCTGGCAGTGACATGTTCAAACTGGCATTGGCTGGCCTGGCGGGTTTTGGCATTGCTCTGCTGACGTTCTGGCTGCTGCAACTGGGTGGCAAGCTCATTACGTGGCGCCGTTTCTTTCAGATCACCGAAATTCTCCTGTTGCTTCTGGCTGGTTCGCTCCTGGTAGGTGGCTTGGATCACTTGATTTCGCTCGATGTCCTGCCGACAATCGTCGATCCGATCTGGGATAGCTCCTGGCTGTTGAGCGATAGTCACGGCGTGGGCAAGATCCTGGCCGATTTCGCGGGCTATCGGGCAATGCCTGCATTGATCTCGGTCCTGCTGTGGGTCGCATATTGGGTGTTGGTCCTGGCACTTTTGCGCTGGATCGGTGGATCACCAAAGCGGGTGTCAGTACCCCGCGGGTCGACCATCTCATCGTGATGGTGCTCCGGAATTGATGAAATGAAGGTCTGAATCATGGCTGCTGCACTCGGGAGGGCAACTTCCCGTATCGCCGACTTTTTACGTGACCATGCCCCTCTGCTGCGCAAGCTGCAGTGGGGCATTGTTGGGTTGTATGCGTTCTTGTTGATTGTGCCGGTCATGCTGCCGTTGCCGGACAACACGGCATCGGTATTCAACAATCTGACTATCGTCGCGCAGTTTGCTTTCTGGGGCGTCTGGTGGCCGTTTGTGTTGGTTTCCATGCCACTTCTGGGCCGCGCCTGGTGTGGCTTGTTGTGCCCGGAAGGCATGCTTACCGAGTGGATGAGCGAACGCGGGCAAGGCCGCGCCATTCCAAAATGGATGCGATGGGGTGGTTGGCCATTTATGGCTTTCGCACTGACCACCATCTATGGCCAGCTCGTCAGCGTGTACCAGTACCCGCTTGCCGTGCTCGCCGTGCTGGGCGGTTCGACCGTTGCCGCCATGATTGTGGGCTGGCGCTATGGGCGCAGCAAGCGCGTATGGTGCAAATATCTGTGCCCGGTCAATGGCGTGTTCAACCTCTTGGCCAAATTGGCGCCCTGGCATTTCAAAGTCAACGAAGAGGCATGGCGGCATCCAGTCATTCGTATTGAATCTATTAATTGTGCACCGCTGGTTCCCTTGCGCCACATGAAGGGCGCAGGCGATTGCCACGTTTGTGGTCGTTGCAGCGGCTATCGTGGGGCCATAGCGCTCACACCACGTTCGCCAGAAGAAGAAATTGTTCATGTCACCTCGGGCGATGCCTGGCAGACCGCGTTGCTTTGCTTTGGTCTCATGGGCATTGCCATTGGCGCCTTCCTCTGGAGCGCGAGCCCCTGGTATGTGATGGCGAAGCAGTGGGCGGCCACCTGGCTGGTCGAGCACGATATATTGTGGCCGCTGATGGATAACGCGCCCTGGTTCATCCTGACCCATTACCCCGACGTCAACGACAGCTTCTCCTGGCTGGATGGCGCAGGAATATTGATGTTTGTGGTGGGTGCCACTATTTGCGTAGGTGGCGTGTCCTACTTGTCATTGTGGATAGCCGACCGTATTGCACCCGCACGCGCCACCGACGATGATGCCGCCTCCTCCATGGGGCGCCCGGGTTTGCACAAACTGGCGCAAGGCCTGATTCCAAGCGCTGGCATTGGCGTGTTCCTGGGCTTGTCGGCAACCACCGTTAACCTGCTCAAGCATGAAGGCATGAAAACTGCGTGGGCCGGCCCTCTGCGATTCACTTTGTTGACGCTGGCGGTGCTTTGGACCCTGCGTTTGTTCTGGCGCCTTTTGGCTCAGCGAGAAGTCGGCACGACACGCAAACTGACGGCCTGGATCGTTTTGGCAGCAGGCTTGGTACCATTTTGCACAGCCTGGGTTCTGTTCTTCGCGATCTGGTAATTTGCCTCTGGTCAGAGTGAGCGGTTTTGCGATATGGTTTTAGTCCAACTGCTTCTGAGCACATATCGTGGCCGCTTACGACTTTCGACTACTTAACGTCTTCGCATCTGCCCCCTTCAGCGGGAATCCTTTGTGTGTCTTTGAAGACGCACGCGGAATGGATGACGAGACCATGCAAAACCTTGCCGTCCAGTTCAACCTGTCCGAAACCACATTTATTCTTCCCTCAGAGCATGCCAATGCTCGAGTGCGTATCTTCACGCCTGGCTATGAGATGAAGTTTGCTGGCCACCCCACTCTTGGCACTGCCCAGGTGGTGCGTGACCTGCAATGCTTGGGTAACACGCTCACACTCGAATTCAAGGCAGGTGTGGTGCCCGTCACCGCCGACGGTAATGTCTGGACATTTACCGCGCCTTGCCCAGGTGGCGTGAAAACAGCCGCGCCAAAAATGAGCCGCGAACGCATCGCCAGCATGCTGGGCTTGGAACTGAGCGATTTGCTGGGCGACCCCATCTGGGTAGACACCGGCGCAGATCAGTTGCTGGTGCCCGTCAATTCGCCGGAAGCAGTGCGCCGTGCCGCGCCAGACGCAAACCAGCTTGAACACTGGGAAGCCAGCAGTCTCGGACGCAAAACAGCCTATGTTTTTGCATTTAACGAGGGCCACGCCACCACGCCGCGCCAGATTGTGACGGCACGATATTTCTTCTCTAAATCAGGAAGTGGTGTCAGCGAAGACCCAGGCACAGGCTCTGCTTGCGCCAATCTTGGTGGTTGGTTACTGGCTACCGGAGCCGCGATGCCGGCAAGCATTCTCGTGGAGCAAGGCGACCAGATCGACCGACCCTGCCGATTGCTGCTCGACGTGACGGCCGAGGGCAAGATTCAAGTCGGCGGTCGCGCCCTTGAAATCGGACGAGGCACCATCACGATTTGAGGGCCACACAAATCGTGTGGTCGCACAATGAAAAAACCCTCCGCGTTTGAGCGGAGGGTTTGAAGACTGATTGCGAGGCTAAATTACTTGGCCTTGGCAGGAACAACCTTCAGTTCATTTTTCACTTGCTTGACGCCTTCCACACCGCGGGTCACAGTCGCTGCATGATCCGCTTCTGCGGCTGTGCCCACTGAACCTGTCAGGGTGGCAACCCCGTTATTGGTCTCCACGGCGATCTCCAAAGCGCTCAATTTCTTGTCGGCAACGATGGCAGCTTTGATCTTGGTGGTGACAGCGGCGTCAGAGGTGTATTCGCCGACGGACTGCTTGGGCTTATCGCCTTGCGCTGCAAACGCCATTGAGGTGAACACAACACTCGAGCCAATTGCGGTGGCGGCGATCAGATTGCGAATTTTCAAGGCATTCTCCTTAGAGTTATTCAAGGGCTGCGTGCGCCAAGCGCACTCAGCCAAACCTGCGTGCAGCTAGCGAATCTCGTGATTCGAGGGCTGCTATTTCTTGCGTAGTGCGCCACTCAATATCGACAGTAGCGCCAGAACCAGAAATACGAAAAATAGGATCTTGGCGATGCCTGCGGCACCAGCGGCGATGCCACCAAAGCCCAGGACGGCCGCGATAATCGCGATAACGAAGAAAACAACGGCATAGTGCAACATGTTTACTTCTCCTGGTTATTGATGGGCTTCAAGGATTGCGATCAAAGAAGTCTCGGACTTCTTTTTGCGCTTGCTCTTTCGTCTTGCCGTAGCGCTCTTGAATCAAGCCAGCCAGACGCTCAGCGTTGCCTTCGCTTTTAGTGAGTTCATCGTCAGTCAGATCACCCCAGGCGGCTTTCGCCTTGCCCGACAGTTGCTTCCACTTGCCTGCAATGATGTCGTTGTTCATGGTGACTCCTTCTTCTGTGACGCAGATGTTCTGTTCATGGCCATGAGCAGATGTCCGCGCCGTTTATGGATGTGCACTGATCAGCGTTGAATCCACAATACGGGCCTGGAGCAAGCCCTGTCAAACCTGGGGTGTGGGGAAATGTAAGGGGATGACCTGCAGAAAATTGTCCCCCTGGTCGAGGGCAGGCAGGTCTCAATCACACCGGTGTCGCTGTTACATATATGGTAGAAATTGTCTATCTTTGAGGTCAGTTCGTAACTGAGTTCTCCTCATTTTTCGTCTTTTGATAGATCAATTGGCCGCGACCAGCCTTGTTCACATGGCTCAATTTACTGAGTTGTGTTCAATTTTTGGCGAAAACCGGGGAGGGAAGTAAATATGGGACAGGTTTGCTTCGCACGAGCGTGCACAGCGCTGACCCCGTCCGTCATCAACGCTGCGCGTTAATGACGGGCGGGGGAACCACTCGGAATTAGCCGTTCTTGATGCGCGAAGCGATATGAGCCAACGCTTCTTCGACTTGATCCACGAGAATCAGACACAAGTCTCCCGGGTTCAGCCTGTCCAACGCGGTATCAATGGCCAGAAATTCGCCGTGAATTTCCTGGATGTGTTGCGTGCGCTTGGCGTTCACCAGGCCTTCTTGCAACAGGGCCAGGACTTCGCCATCTTCGCGGCCACGTTGACATTGGTCCTGATAGAGCAAGACGTCGTCGAAGGCGTCGCCCAATATCTCGGTTTGCATCCGGATATCTTCGTCACGCCGATCGCCGGCACCGCTGATCACCACCGAACGACGTTTCGCCGGCATGGCCTCAACGGCGCGAACCAGTGCCAGGATCGCATCGGGGTTATGGCCATAGTCGGCAATGACGGTGGCTCCTCGATGGTCGAACACATTGAAGCGTCCCGGCGCTGTTTGCGCATCATTGATGAAGGTAGCCAGGCCGCGGCGGATAACGTCCCAGTTCAGGCCCAACGCCCAGACCGCGGCAACCGAAGCCATGGCGTTCTCCACTTGAAACGAGATGGTGCCATTGCGCGTGAGAGGAATGTCGGTCAGGGCGATGGAGACTTCTTCTCCGCTTTGCTCAGCGATAATCGCGTCACCGCTTCGATACACGACACGCGAACCCTGCGCGCGATGCATCGACAGCACTGGGTGGTTGCGATCCTCCGCAAAATACGTAATCGAGCCTGGGCAACTGTTCGCCATTTCCGCGACCATCGGGTCTGCGGCATTCAGTACGGCCATGCCACTGGGATGCACGTGTTGAACAATGACGCGCTTCACGACAGCCAGGTCTTCGACCGTGCTGATATAGCCCAGCCCCAGGTGATCGCCCATGCCAATGTTCGTCACCACGGCCACGTTGCAGCGGTCGAACGCCAAGCCTTCGCGCAAGATACCGCCACGGGCGGTTTCGAAAACGGCTGCATCCACGTCAGGATGCATCAGTATGCTGCGCGCGCTGCGCGGGCCGCTGCAATCACCTGTATCGATGCGCAGATTGTCGACATATACGCCGTCGGAGTTTGTCATTCCGACGCGATTGCCCGCGCATCCCAAGATATGCGCCGTGAGGCGAACCGTTGTCGTTTTGCCATTGGTACCGGCCACGGCGACTACGGGAATACGCCCATCGTTGCCATCCTCGAATATGCTCGAAATGATGGCTTCCCCCACCGCTCGGCCTTTGCCAAACGAGGGACTCAAATGCATACGCAAACCAGGGGCGGCATTCACTTCGACCACACCACCGTGCTGATCTTCCAGCGGCAAATGCACACTTTCGGCCACGACATCCACACCGCAGATATCCAGGCCGATCATGCGAGCAGCCACCACGGCACTGGCGGCCAGTTCGGGATGCACTTCGTCAGTCACGTCTGTGGCCGAGCCACCTGTGCTCAGGTTGGCGTTGTTGCGCAGAAAAATCAGCGTGCCAGGGGGCGGAACAGAGTCAGCCTCGTAGCCTTGCTTCTTAAGTGTTGCGAGCGCGATATCGTCGAACCTGATCTTGGTCAGGGAGGTGGCATGGCCGTCACCACGCAATGGGTCTGCATTCACTTGATCGACCAGTTGTCGAATCGTCTGCTGCCCATCTCCGGTCACTTGGGGCGGGTCGCGTCGCGATGCTGCAACAAGCGTGTCGCCCACTACGAGCAAGCGGAAATCATGGCCGGGAATGTAGCGTTCCACGATGACTTCAGAGCTGATCTCTTCCGCTGCCGCAAACGCTTCCATCACGCGCTCACGGGTTTCGATGTTCACCGCTACGCCTCGCCCCTGGCTGCCATCGCGTGGCTTGATGACCACCGGGCCATTGAGCTCTTGCGCGGCTAGCCACGCGTCTTCGGCAGTGGTCACCGAACGCCCGAGCGGTACAGGCACGCCCGCCAGATCCAGCAGCATCTTGGTCAGGTCTTTGTCTTGCGCAATGGATTCCGAAATTGCGCTGGTGCTGTCAGTTTCGGCGGCTTGAATACGGCGCTGTTTGCTGCCCCAGCCAAACTGCACCATGCTTCCTTGTGTGAGGCGGCGGTAAGGAATGCCGCGCACAACGCCCGCGTTGACGATGGAACCCGTGCTGGGCCCAAGGCGAGTGTCTTCATCGAGATCGCGCAGACGCTTGAGGGCGTCCGCCAGATCGAACGGAGTGTCATCGAGAGCGGAGCGAACCAGCGTTTGGGCAAGTTCCATGGCCAGCTTGCCGACCACTTCTTCGCTGTACTCGACAACCACTTGAAAGACGCCTGGCTCGATTGTCGCGGAGGTGCGGCCAAACGTTACGGGGCAGCCGGCACGGGACTGCAGGGTCAATGCGGCATTTTGCAGCACGTGTGCAATTGACACCGCTTCCTGGTGACCGTCAGGGCGCAGTTGCCCCGTCTGCGGAAACCGGGCGCGCAGCCGCGCCTCGAAGTCGGGAATGTTATCAATAGAGCATTCTGCGTCGGCGCAAGAAACGATGGCTTCAATAGCCGTGTTCTTGGTCCACAGATTGGGACCGCGCAGCGCTCGGATACGGGAAACTTCCATGGCAGGTATTCCTGTCGATCGCGCACCGGGCAGTGCCCGGTGCGCGCAGAGTGTTGTCAGTGTTGCTGAATCCAGCGGCGAACCAGATCAATCGTCGGACCCGAAAAGGCTTCGTCGGATTGCAGCAGAACGAACGTGTCCGGCGTCAGACTATCCAGCACGCTTTCGATTGCGCGGCCGTGGTCGGGTTCATCGTCGATCTGTTTGACGCGCAGTCCTTCCGTCAGTCCTTGGCGCAACAGCGCGCGTGCCTGACCTTCAGGACGCTTGCTGCGAACCGTCGTGTCGTCATACAGCACAACCCGGTCAAACGCATTGCCCAAAAGTCGTCCTTGCTCGATCAAGTCTTCATCGCGTCGGTCAGCACCGGCAGAATAGACCGCGGTCCGCGTGGCGCTGGGGAAATGCTCAATGGCGGAGATAAGGGCGCGCAGTGCGGAGGCGTTGTGCACGTCGTCCACGACAACGGTGCTGGCGTTGCGCTCGAAAACGGTGAACTGCCAGGGTGCGTCGGCCTGGTCAATGTCAAACGTTTCGATGCCCGCACGGATGATCTCCACGGGAACGTCCAACGCCCAGGCGGCACCGACGGCAGCCAGCACGTTTTCTACCTGGAACGCCACACGTCCGCCGTAAGTCAGCGGAATCGTGGCGATATTCGCAATCTTTTGTTCCTGATTGCCGTGTGCGAGCATGATTTGACCGTCACGGATCAGGACGGCACGTTTGCCCTCTTGCAGGTGTGCGGTAATGGCGGGCAGGGCGGGATCAATGCCAAAGAAAATGACGTCACCGTCGCAAAGCTCTGCCATTGCAACGACGCTCGGATCGCGAGCATTGAGCACGGCGGCACCTGTCGGCAGGACCACATCAACTTGCGTACGGAACACATTGAACATGCGCTCTGTTTCGTTGATGTCGTAGTCACCAAGGTGGTCCGCGTCTTCGATGTTGGTAACGACGCCGACATGGCAGCGGTCATAGGCCAATCCTTGGCCGAGAATGACACCACTGTCGTTCTCGATGACGGCGGCATCCACCGAACGATTCATCAAAAGACGGCGACCCGATGCCCAATCGGCACGGTCGCCTTTTTGCATGAGTCGTTTATCCAGGTAAAGGCCTTCACTGCACGCGAGGCCAGTGCGTTTGCCCCAAATATGAAGCAGTCGAGCGACCAATCGCGCCACCACGGTCTTGCCGTTTGTACCAGTGACACCCACGATCGGAATACGACCATCTTCGCCATCAGGAAAGAGGTGGTCGACAATGGCGCGTCCAACCGGGCGGGGCGTGCCATCAGCCGGTTTCAGGTGCATCAGCAAGCCCGGGCCAGCATTGACTTCCACGATGGCACCGCGTTGCTCTTCCAGGGGGCGTGAGATATCTTGGGCCACCAGGTCAACGCCGGCGATATCCAGTCCCACCACGCGGGCTGCCAAGGTAACGGCGGCGGCGACGCTGGGGTGAACTCGGTCAGTCACGTCAAATGCGACGTTGCCGCTGCGCTGCACCAAAACGCGCTGATCCAGCTCGGGCACGCTATCAGCGGTCAATCCCTGACGCGCAATTTCCAGACGCGCGGCGGAATCCAGCCGAACCAGATTCAAGGGATGGTTTTCCGTGCGTCCGCGTCGGGGGTCAATGTTGATCTGGCTGGCGATCAATTCGGAGATCGTCGATTTTCCATCGCCGGTTATCCATGCGGGTTCGCCAGCGGCAGCCGCAACCATACGGTTGCCAACAACCAGCAGGCGGTGCTCGTTACCCTGCACGAATCGCTCGACGATCACCCCATTGCCTTCTTCGATGGCAACGCGATAGGCCGAAACCACTTCTTCGCGCGAGGTCAGATTGGTGAATACGCCACGGCCATGGTTGCCGTCATAGGGTTTGACGACCACAGGCAGGCCAATATCCTGGGCGGCGTCCCAGGCGTCTTCCTCACTTTCAGTCAGCCGACCTTCCGGCACCGGTACGCCACAATTTGACAATAATTCCTTAGTCAAATCTTTATCGCGCGAGATCCCTTCGGCGATGGCGCTCGTTTTGTCGGTTTCTGCCGTCCAGATACGTCGCTGTTGTGCCCCATAGCCAAATTGGACGAGATTGCCTTCAAACAGCCGGATATAAGGAATGTCGCGATCATCCGCTGCATCCACGATGCAGGCCGTGCTGGGGCCCAGGCAGAGCGAATCGACCATGCCACGCAGACGCGACACGGCGCGTGCGACGTCAAACGGGCGGTCTTCAATGCCAGCCATGACCAAATCGCGGGCTTCATTGAGCGCCGTGCGTGTCACTTGCTCTTGCCAAGCGCGCACAACGACCTTGTAGACGCCTCGGGTAGACGTCTCACGCGCTTTGCCAAAGCCGCCCCGCAGGCCAGCCAGGTTCTGCAGTTCAAGGGTGACGTGCTCCAGGATATGTCCGGGCCAGGTCCCTTCACGCAGACGCTGAAGGAAGCCACCGCGCACGCCTGGGCTGCAACGATGTTCGATCAGACTGGGCAACCAGGTGGTCAAGCGCTCGTAAAAACCGGGGATTGTGTTGGAGGGGAAGTCCTCCAATTCACCGATATCCACCCACGCTTCAAGGACGGGGCGGTAGGTCCAAATGTTCGGGCCGCGCAAAGCCACGACATCGAGAAATTCAATGTCTTTCTTTTTCATGTTTTAATTTGCTTGAAGGGCGAGTTGGCCAGCGTGGGTACCCCGCGTAGTGCCGCGAATTTGCTGGGGAATGCACTGAAAGATAACGCCAAATCCTGGGGGATCCCAGATAATCCTAATTAGAAAAATCGGCTGATACTATACGACGCCTTTACGGGCGTGAACTCGTTGTGTTGTAAGGAAGGGACACGTTTTCAGCCGGTGGCCGAAAACTGGTGGCCGCCTTGTAGGGCCGGTATATGGCCCGGAATGCGTTTTAATGAAAAAACCAGACCTACTTTCAGGCCCCACAGATAATACTTATCCTGCCCGCTGGCGGGATGATGTCCATGCACAATTGAAAACTGGCGAATCCATACTTGCCTGGTTAGAGATTGACTTGGATTCGCGGCTCAAGTTCCGTCCCAGCTTAATCCTTCTTACTGACCAGCGCTTGCTGGCCGGGGATCAGGAGGGCAAAAACTGGCAGAGCTGGCCCTATGCGCCCGGCCTGATCCTGTCTCTGACGGATCACGCGGGTGCTGCAGTGCTTGAGTTACACGATGCGGCGTCGCGCCTGGCCATCTGGCGGTTTACGCTGGCGCGTAATCCGGCCGCCTTGCGGCTGGTTGCGCAATTCGAGTCGCAACAAGCCATGCGCCTGTCTGGCAAGATGGCCGAAGCCGACGAAGAACAGACGTGCAGCATTTGCCACGCACCCATTCCTGCAGGGCAGGACGAGTGTCCCGCTTGTAATCCAGAACCCGCGGCACCGTCTTCCACCTGGGCACTTCTGCGCCTGTGGCGTTTTGCACGCCCCTATCGCTTGCCCCTTTTGGTCGGCTTTCTGCTCACCTTACTGGCGACAGCGGCGACCCTGGTGCCGCCTTACTTGACCATGCCCCTCATGGATGAGGTGCTCATTCCGTTCCAGAATGGCACCCCCATCGACTACAACAAGGTGCGTCTGTACCTGGGCGGGTTGGTTGCGTCTGCGCTGGTAGCGTGGTCTCTCGGTTGGGCTCGAACCTATATTCTTGCCTGGGTCAGCGAACGTATTGGTGCAGACCTGCGAACCGCTACCTATGAGCACTTGCAGCAGCTTTCGCTTGAATATTTCGGTGGTAAACGCACGGGCGATCTGGTGTCGCGTATTGGTAGCGAGACAGATCGCATCTGTGTGTTTCTGTCGCTTCACTTATTGGATTTCGCGACAGACATCCTGATGATTGTGATGACGGCAGTCATCCTGGTGTCTATTAATCCATGGCTTGCGCTTATTACCTTATTACCGCTTCCTTTCATTATCTGGATGATCCACGCCGTTCGGGATCGTCTGCGTCATGGCTTTGAAAAGGTCGATCGCATATGGTCCGAGATCACCAATGTGTTGACCGACACCATCCCCGGTATTCGGGTGGTAAAGGCATTCGCACAAGAAAAACGTGAAGTGCAGCGTTTTCGTGAAGCCAATAATCGCAACCTCGAGGTCAACGATCGGGTCAACACCGTCTGGGCATTATTTTCGCCTACCGTTACCTTGTTAACTGAATTAGGATTATTGGTCGTCTGGATTTTTGGTATTTGGCAAGTGTCACAAAAACAGATCACTGTGGGTGTGCTGGCAGCCTTCCTGGCCTACATCGGACGCTTCTATTTACGGCTCGACTCCATGAGCCGTATCGTGTCCGTGACGCAGAAAGCCGCGGCAGGGGCCAAGCGGATTTTCGATATTCTTGATCACGTATCAAGCGTTCCGGAACCACAGAACCCGGTGCATCTCGCGCAGGTTCAAGGCCGCATCGAATTGCGTGATGTCGGATTCCGCTACGGAAATCGTTCGGTTATGCGTGGTTTGAGCCTGAAAATTGAACCCGGTGAAATGATCGGTTTGGTCGGTCACAGCGGTTCGGGCAAGAGCACACTGATTAATCTGATTTGCCGGTTCTACGATGTTTCGGAAGGTGCCATTCTGGTGGATGGCGCCGATATCCGGTCATTGCGCGTCTCTGATTACCGTCGCAATATCGGTTTGGTATTGCAAGAGCCATTCCTCTTTTTCGGCACGATTGCGGACAACATCGCTTACGGCAAGCCCGGTGCGACACGTGAAGAAATCATGGGCGCCGCTCGTGCAGCGCATGCTCATGAATTTATTTTGCGCTTGCCCCATGGCTATGATTCTTTAGTGGGCGAGCGAGGTCAGGCATTATCGGGTGGTGAGCGCCAACGGATTTCGATTGCACGCGCATTGCTGATTGATCCGCGCATCTTGATTCTTGATGAGGCCACGTCCTCGGTCGACACCACGACAGAGAAAGAAATCCAGAAAGCGCTGGATAATCTCGTGCGTGGTCGAACCACCATTGCCATTGCGCACCGTCTAAGCACATTGCGGCGCGCAGATCGTTTGGTCGTTCTGGATCATGGAAAAATCATCGAACAAGGCCAGCACGAAGATTTGATGGAGCGCGAAGGGGCTTACTACCGACTCTATCAAGCCCAGGCGCGTCAAGCCGAAGCCGATGCGGATGCGCAGTCTTCGGATAGTGAAAGCCTGGCGGCCGTCGCCTGACCTAGATTCGAGACACTGCCATGACGCTTCCCTTTTTTCAGCTTCACCGCAACGCCTTTGGCCGCCTGGTGTACCTCTCGGCTTCCGGTGATATGCATGAAGGAATCACGCCCGTACGAGCGTTTCCCATCAGTGATCCCAGTCGAGGGCTCTCGTTGGTTAGCGCGGACGGCCATGAGCTGGTTTGGATAGAAGAACTAAGCGATGTGCCTGAGCCCGCACGTGGACTCATCGAGGAAGAACTCGCAGGGCGCGAATTCATGCCAGAGATCCAGCGCATTGTTGGCGTTTCTTCCTACGCAACACCTACAACCTGGACGGTGGAAACCGACAGAGGACCATGCGCCTTTACCTTGCGCGGCGAGGAAGATATTCGTAGGCTCAGCCCGCAAACACTCTTGATCGCTGACAGCCACGGCATTTTCTATTTGGTGCGCGATATTCAGTCGTTGGACAAACACAGCCGAAAGATGCTCGATCGATTCCTGTAAGGCTCCATGAAAAAAACCCACAAGATGTGGGTTTTTTTCATGGAGAGGTCTGTATTCAATTGGCGCGTGCGTGAAAATTACTGCGCTGGTTTAAATGGAGAATGTGATTCCAACTCACCCAGGTACTCACCGACTGCCGCCGTTTCTTCATTCAGAAAATCTTCAATAGCATGGGCAAAGCGTGCGTCGGCTATCCAGTGGGCTGACCAGGTCGGTGTAGGCAATAGGCCTCGCGCCATTTTGTGCTCTCCTTGCGCACCACCCTCGAAGTACTTAATGCCGTGAGTAATGCAGAAGTCGATGGCCTGGAGATAACACGTCTCAAAGTGCAGGCCAGATACAAACTCTGTGGTGCCCCAATAGCGCCCATACAAAGAATCACCACCGAGCAGATTCAGTGCCGCCGCCACTGGCGTATCGTCGCGCAATGCGAGCACAAGCATCAAGGATTCAGGTTGCGCATCAAAAATGCGTTGAAAGAAATCCCGACTTAGATAAGGCGGGTTGCCGTGGCTGAAATAGGTGCGGCAATAGCAGTCATAGAAAAAATCCAGGGCTGTCGCTGTTATTTGCGTGCCATGCAAACAGCGCAGAGAAATACCGGCTGTATCTACCTTCTTTCTGTCCTGGCGAATCTTCTTGCGCTTGTCGTGACTCATCGAGGCCAGGAACGCTTCAAAATTTTCGTAGCCCGGGTTTGTCCAATGAAACTGCACGCTTTCGCGCAGCATGAATCCTGCTTCTTTCAGCGCGAGCAGATCGTCTTCGTTCGGAAAAAGCACATGCAATGACGACACCTTCACGTCTTGTGCGAAGGCAATCAAGCCACGAGCGAGCAAAACGCGGTCAGCGTGCTGCGTGGCTAATAGCCTGGGTCCCGACACGGGTGTGAACGGCACGGCAGATAAAAGTTTGGGGTAGTAACGCAAACCATGGCGCTCGAAAGCCTCGGCCCACGCGTAATCGAACACATACTCGCCGCGAGAATGTGATTTCAAATAGAGCGGCACAGCGCCCACTAGCTGCGCATCGCGCCAAAGCGCCAGAAAATGAGGTGCCCAGCCAGTGGCCGGTGTGGCGCAGCCAGTGTCATGCATTGCGGACAAGAACGCGTGCTGCAACATGGGCTGGCCAGCAGTCAGGGCATTCCATTGCTCAGGCGCAATGCGCGCCAAACCTGTCTCGACACTTAAACGTTGGGGTGATTCCATGAGCGAATGATAAAGTCTGAACGAGGCGCGCTGCTGTTGGTGGCCTGTATTTAATTTTTTTGGCACGGAAAGCGCCGTCCGGCGCATCAGGATTTTTATGGTCTGGCAATACATCTTGGCTCGCAGGACGAACCGCCTACAAGGGCTTGCGTCATGACGGCGTCCATTCGAGAGTTGGCGCTGGCGGCTCTGGCGGCAACGAACTGGCCCGACAAACTTGCCGCAGTCCACGCCATTTCCGACGCGGCGCCCGTTGCGCCTGATCAGCCACTGGTGGCCTTGGGGAACTTGCCAGGTCGTCCTGCCGCTCCGCAAATGGTGCCGCCAGGCGACGTTAAACATCGCTCGATGGCCACGCAAGAAGGCCGGGCAGCACTCGTGCACGCGCTTGCACACATCGAATTCAATGCCGTGAACCTCGCGCTCGACATCATGTGGCGTTTTGCAGGCATGCCCGACGCGTTCTATCGAGATTGGCTCAACGTCGCGCGCGAGGAAGCCTACCATTTCGATTTGCTCAATCGACATCTTCAGTCGCTCGGGCAGTCTTACGGTGACTTCCCCGCGCATAACGGGCTGTGGGACATGGCAGAGGTCACTCGCGAGAATTTGCTCGCCCGACTCGCCCTGGTGCCGCGCACGCTGGAAGCGCGAGGTTTGGATGCGTCTCCGGCTATACGAAACAAACTGGCGGGTGTTGGCGATCAGCAGGGGGCCGCCATCATTGACATCATCTTGCGCGACGAGATTGGCCATGTCGCTATCGGCAACTACTGGTTTAAGTATCTATGTGGCCAAGAGGGGCTGGAGCCCGTCGCTTGCTATGCCGAATTGGCAACGCGCTACGAGGCACCGAAACTGCGAGGTCCCTTTAACCTGCCTGCGCGACGTGCAGCGGGTTTTGATGAGGCCGAATTGGCCGCGTTACAGGCATAGCGAGCAACACCTCATCATGGAAATCATTATTGAGGCATTGCTGATTGGTCAGGTGCATCCCCTGGGTGACTCAGGGCGCTCGAGTGCCATCGATAAACACTCCATTGCTGAATCGTGTTGGCTGGGCATTGAAGGTTTGAGTGGGGATGAGCAAGCTGATCGGCGATTTCACGGTGGCGTCGAGAAGGCCTTGCATCACTATGCCCAGGACCATTACCCCCGTTGGCGCGACGAGTTGGAGGAATGCGCCGTGCTCAGAGCACCTGGTGCGTTTGGCGAAAATATAGCCACACACGGCATGACAGAGGCCGACGTTTGCATCGGCGATATATTTGAACTGGGCACGGCAGTCGTGCAGATCTCTCAAGCGCGTCAGCCTTGTTGGAAACTCGATTACCGCTTTGCGAAGCGCGGCATGGCAGCGCGTGTGCAAACGACAGGGCGCACGGGCTGGTATTACCGCGTGCTGCAAGAGGGCCGAATTCAGGTCGGCGATACATTGGTACTGAAAGAGCGCCCGCATGCTGAGTGGTCGTTGGTCCGGGTGCAAGATATCCTGAATCGACGCATCCTCGATCTTGATGTGCTCCAAACGCTGGCTGCACTTCCGGCGTTGTCCCCGAGCTGGCGAACGTTATTTGAAAAACGTGCTCGCTTGGGAGAAGTGGAAGATTGGGCAAGGCGATTAGAAGGTGGGCAGGGCACCTGAACACGCCGTTCTCATGACGGCGTCGTAGAATTCGCTTCATGAGCCCATGCCGATATCCCGCCCGATTCAATTCCGTCTTTCTTGCCGGTGCATTGCTGGCTGTCGCTGCCACAAGCGCGCAGGCGGCTGACCCTGTATTCACTTCCTGCGTGGCGCAATTGCGCCCTGCGGCGGCGCGCGCTGGCGTGTCGAATGTCACTTTTGACACCTATACGGCAGGTCTCGTGCCCGACATGGACGTGATTACCTTGCTGGACGCCCAGCCGGAATTCAAGACTCCTATTTGGGACTATCTGGCTGGTTTGGTAGACGAAGAGCGCGTCACTGACGGGCGCGCTGGCATGCAACGCTGGCAGGCGGAGCTGACGCGTGCACACGGCCAATATGGCGTCGATCCCGCAACCGTGGTCGCTGTCTGGGGCGTGGAGAGCAACTTCGGTAAGAACCTGGGGGGGCGGCCATTGCTGACCTCGCTGTCGACCTTGTCTTGCTTCGGACGTCGTCAAGCCTACTTTCGTGGCGAATTCTTCTCGACCTTAAAAATTATCCAGGACGAGCACATAACGCCTGATCGTCTCAATGGGTCGTGGGCAGGAGCCTTTGGCCAAACCCAATTCATGCCGTCTACCTACTTGCGTCTTGCTGTCGATTTCGATGGCGATGGCCGTCGTGACCTGGTGGACAGCGTGCCGGACGCCTTGGCGTCCACCGCCAACTTTCTCAAGCGCGCCGGTTGGGATGATCGGTTGGCCTGGGGCTATGAAGTTCTGCTGCCCGCCGGTCTGGACACCAGCACGGCGGGGCGGCGCAACAAACGCGCCATCTCGAGCTGGGTCGCCCAAGGGGTCACACGGGCAGATGGTCAGCCAATGCCCAAGGGGGACACGCCGGTTGCACTGCTATTGCCTGCCGGTCGCAACGGCCCGGCTTTCCTGGTGACGCGCAACTTCGATGCGCTCTATTCGTATAACGCCGCCGAGAGCTATGCCCTGGCGATTGCGCATTTATCAGATCGTCTGCGGGGCGCAAAGCCGTTCGTGCAGGCATGGCCAACCGATGACCCCGGTCTGTCGCGCGTCCAACGTCGTGAGGTCCAAACCCTGTTAATAGCCCGAGGGTTCGATGTCGGCGAGGCAGATGGCATGATCGGCACGCGCACGCGTCTTGCGCTTCAAACGGTGCAGCGCCAGCTTGGCCTGCCAGCGGATGGTCGGGCAGGCATGAAAACCTTGCAAGCCTTGCGCAACTCCAAATAGCCGTAGAACCATACAAGAATTGTAAATTTGCGGCCTCCAGACACGCGTAGTTTCAATAGACTTATTGTTTGGCTAGACTGAGGCCTATACTGAAAATCTCACTTTCAGGAGGGCTGCGATGAGTCTGTTAGATACATTGGCCTCAATGGCCGGCGGTAATCAGTCTGGGGCGTCGGGCTCTGCATCGATGTTGCCTGCGCTAATCGAGCAATTGAACAAATATCCGGGTGGATTTACAGCCCTGATTGCGAGCTTTCAGAAGGGCGGTTTGGGTGAGGTCGTTGCCTCATGGGTCGGAACTGGTCAAAATCAGCCGGTTTCGCCTGACCAACTGGGTGCGGTGCTTGATCCGAATGTCGTGAACGATCTGGCTGCCAAAACGGGTCAAGATCCAAGTTCAGTGCTGAGCACCTTGAGCACTATCTTGCCTCACGTGGTCGACAAAGCAACACCAGACGGTGAAGTGCCTAACAACCCATCCTTCAATCCAGCTGATTTGCTGGGTTCGTTGTCGGGACTTCTGGGCAAATTGGGATAGTTATCGCAAGATTTATTGCGTAAAAAAAACCGGCTTGTATGCAAATACAAGCCGGTTTTTTCATCTGAGTGGATCGCAAAAACATCGGTTTGACGATGTACTCCACCGAAAACAATAAAAAAAATGGCCAAGGGAAAGATGGCCATTTGCGACCGGATGCCAACCCATACGTTTAGGCTGTTGGCGTTCGTTTAATCAGTGAGCGAAGGCGCGGAGAGCGAACTTAGTGCGATAATAAAACGACATATCTTGTCTTGTTTTATTTCCTATTGGAAAATTCCTTCTTCCTGCTAAGGGGCAGTAATGAAAGCTTTGCGTTACGCTGTGGCTGCATTTGCCAGTGTTCCAATGATCGCGTCGGCGGCGAATGTCGTGTTTTTGAACAAATCTTCCTGGGAAATTCATGAGATTTATTTCTCTCAGTCCAAGAAAAGTGATTGGGGTGAAGATCATCTGGACAAGGAAGTGCTGCAAAAAGGTGACTCACTGACGTTGTCAGACGTGAAGCCCGGCACCTGGGATGTGATGGTGGTGGACGAGGACGGCGACAAGTGCGTGCTTGAAGATGTCGCAATTAAAGGTTCGGACCGCTGGGAAATTACTGACAAGGAACTTCTGGCCTGTCAGGCTGCAAGCTGAGTTGTTGGCCGACCGCATGGGCTATGCCATCACCGCGTTGGAAGCTTGAGCAGGTATATGACCGACATCTCCCCTGACGACACGAAGGGGGGCGGTTTTACGATCAAATCGAGATTCGAGAGTAGGGTGATTAGTCGCGTTTGCTCAGGCAGGCGCGACATTTCTCTGGCACCGTGCAGGCCAAAAAAAATGGCCAACCTGAAAGGTTGGCCATTTACGACGTTTTGATATTGCTAGGTATTCTGGTGGAGCCGGGGGGAATTGAACCCCCGTCCGCAAGCCCTCTGCAATCAGTTCT